>JAMLGJ010000049.1 GCA_023958095.1 Microthrixaceae bacterium | reverse complement strand
TGGTCGGACAGACGCTGCAGCAGCCGGCCGAGGCGTTCCGCCACGACCCGGTCGCCCCTGTCCAGCTGGGTCGCACCCAGGGCGGTGAGCGACAGCACGACCCGCCGGCGGTCCCGCAGGTCCTCTCCGCGCTCAACCAGCCCACGTGCGCAGAGGCCGTCCACGACCGAGGTGACCGTGGAGGGAGCAACATCGAGGAGGGTCGCCACATGGGACGCCGGCCTCTCGCCCCGGTCGAGGAAGACCAGCACCCGGTACTGCGCCAGGGTCAGGTCCACCTCGGCAAGTGCCGAACCACTCACCTTCGCGAGCCGGGCGGCGGCCCGCACGGCGGCCACGTGCCTGGTGTGCTGCCGGCCGGCATGCGTCGCGGCCTCGCGTGCGGGTCCGGTGCCCATGGCCCGAGAGTATCGGCAGCCGCCGATCACGGTGGAACCCCCGCGCCCGGCGAACCTGCACGCCGACGTCGCGGGATACAGTTTGGCGGTGCCCGATGAGCAGCACATCCCGGGGCCGCTGCAACCGGCGCGGTCACCCGAGCCCCGACACGCCCCGACCAGGTGAGCCTCGCCGCAGGCCTCGCGGCAGCACTGGTGCTGGTGCTCGCCAACGCCTTCTTCGTCGCGGCCGAGTTCGCGTTCGTGGCCGTCGACCGGACCCGACTCGAACTGCTCGCGGAGAAGGGGAGCAGACCGGCGCGGGTGTCGTTGTCCCTGCTCGGCAAGCTCTCGTTCAACCTCTCGGGGGCCCAACTCGGCATAACCATCACCAGCCTCGCCCTCGGTCTGCTCACCGAGCCCGTCTTCGCCGCCGCGCTGGAGCCGCTCCTGGCGGGCGTGGTCGGGGAGGCGAGCGCACTCGCGCTGTCGATCGTGGTGGCCCTCGCGCTCACGACCACCGTCCAGATGGTCATCGGGGAGCTCGTGCCGAAGTCGATCGCCGTTGCCAGACCACTCGAGTCGACACTCAGGCTGGCGGGCGCGTTCCGGGCCTACGCGGTGGTGTTCCGTCCGGCGATAGCCGTCTGCAACGCGACCGCCAACGCCCTGGTGCGCCTGGCGGGGATAGAACCCACCGAGGAGCTCTCCAAGGTACGCAGCCGCGAGGAGCTGCGCCGGCTCGTGGCCACCAGCCGGGACGGGGGCACCCTGAGGATGCAGACCGCGGAGCTGCTCGACCGCACCTTCCGCTTCGGTGACAAGACCGTTGCCGATGCGTTCACACCCCGGCCCGAGGTGGAGGCCCTCGAGTCGTGCGACACCCTGGGTGATCTGTTGGACCGTTCCGCCGAGACCGGTCTGTCGCGGTTCCCGGTCCATGACGGTGATCTCGATGACGTCCGCGGGGTGGTGCACGTCAAGGACGTGTTGCGTTCCGAGCGCCGGAGTCGGAGGGAGCAGCCCCTCGCAGCGATCGTGCAGCCCGTGCCGCTCGTACCCGAGTCGAAGCTCCTGGATGACATGCTCGACGAGTTCGCCGCCGGTACCGGAGCGCACCTGGCGGTGGTGCTCGACGAGTACGGCGCCACCGCGGGGATCATCACGATCGAGGACCTCATCGAGCAGATAGTCGGGGACATCTCCGACGAGCACGACCTGGACCGGGGCCGGCCCCGGGTGCGCAGGTGGCGCGGCGCCCATCTGCTCTCCGGACGCCTGCATCCCGACGAGGTGCTCGAGGCCTGTGGCTTCGAGGTGCCGGAGGGTGACTACGACACGCTGGCCGGCTACGTACTCGATCGGCTGGGACGCATCCCGGCCGTGGGCGACCGGTTCACCGATGCCTCCTGGAGCTTCGAGGTGACCGAGATGGACCACCGACGCGTCGCCACGGTTCGGGTGGTCTCACCGGCGCCGGGTCTCACCGACCTGGAGGCACCGGAGTGAACCAGGCGCTGCTCGTACTGGCCGGTGTGGCGCTCGTCGTGGCCAACGGGTTCTTCGTGGCCATGGAGTTCGCTCTGCTGGCGGCCCGACGCGGACGCATCGAGGACGCGGTCGAAGATGGTCGTTTCGGGGCGAGTTCGGCGCTTGCCGGAATGCGGTCCCTGAACGTGCAGCTGGCGGCCTGCCAGCTGGGGATCACGGCCATGTCGCTGATGCTCGGCTGGATCATCGAACCGGTCCTGGGCGGCGCGGTCGAGGGTGTTCTGCACCGCACCGCGCTGCCCGAAGGCGCCGCCGCGGTCATCGGGCTCGTGATAGCGCTCTCGCTGCTGTCCTTCGTTCACATGGTCGCCGGGGAGATGGTGCCGAAGTCCGTGGCGCTGGCGAAGCCCGAGCCAACGCTGTTGCTGCTGGCACCGCTGCACCGCGCCGTGACCACGGCGCTGCGTCCCGTGGTGTGGCTGCTGAACAACCTCGGCACCCTGGGTGCAAGGGCGTTGCGCGTGGAGCCGGCCGAGGAACTGACCCAGGCGCACACCCCCGAGGAGCTCGCGGTGATGCTCGACGAGGCTGCGGCGCTCGGGAACCTCGACGCGGGTGAGGCCGACCTGCTCAGCGGCGCGCTCGGCTTCCTCGCCGTGAGGGTGCGAGACGTGATGGCGCCGGCGGCCGACCTGGTCACGATCCCGGCGACCGCCACCGTCGCACAGGCGGAGGAGCTCCTGGTGCGCTCCGGCCACTCCCGCGTGCTGGTCACCGAGGCCGATTCGGTGGCAGCCGGTGGCGAGGTGGTCGGGTTCCTGCACGTGAAGGACCTGCTCGCCCACGACGAGCTGGGTTCCGGCGACCTGCTTCCCCCGGGTCTCGTCAGGGTCGCGCTGCGCGTCGGTGCCGACGAGAGCCTGCCGGATGTGCTGTTGAAGATGCGGCGGGCACGTCGCCACGTGGCGGTGGTCTCCGAGGGTGCCCGGAGCTCCGACCCCGTCGAGGGGCTGGTCACCATGGAGGACCTGCTGGAAGCCCTCGTCGGGGAGATCACCGACGAGTCGGACCGCACCGGACCGGCGGGCCGGCAACAACAACGGAGCACCCGCTGATGGCGCCCGGCGACGGGGACGCCGAGGACCCGGCCCAGGAGCCTTCCCGGGCGGGCGGGGGACCGCGGCCCGAGGTGCTCGGGGCGGTCGCCGAGGCCCTGCGGCCGGGGCACACCGGTGCCGAGGAGGTTCGCATCGTCGCGGTCGAGCGGCTGTCCGGGGGAGCGTCCAGGTTGACGTGGTCGGTGCTGGCCGACCCGGGGGGCGAGGTGATCCTCCAGCAGGAACGTGCGGGCTCCGCGGGAGCGAACCTGCCGATGGGTGTGCAGGCGGAGCTGCTGCGCAGGGCAGCGGAGCTGGGAGTACCGGTGCCGCAGGTCATCGCCCAGGGAGGTGTTCCGGGTGAGGCCTTCGTGGTGCTCACGAGGGTCGAGGGGGAGTCCGTGCCGAGCCGGATACGTGCGGAGCCCGGGCTGGCCGCCGGCCTCGAGGGTCTCGCGTTCCAGGTGGGCAGGGCGTGCGCAAGGGTGCACGCGATGGACCCGACGGGGATCGAGGAGCACCTCGCTGCTCCCGACCCGATCGAATCCATGCGGACGCTGCTCGACCATCTCGGCGAACCGCACCCCGTGTTCGAGGCGGCGATCGTGGAGCTCGGGCGCAGCAGGCCCCCTGCGAGGCGACCCGCGGTGGTCCACGGAGACCTTCGGATGGGCAACCTGTTGGTGTCGGGCGAAGGCATGACGGCGGTGCTCGACTGGGAACTCGCTCACATGTCCTCGCCGGTCGAGGACCTCGGATGGTTCTGCGCACGGGCATGGCGCTTCGGGTCACCTCTGCACGCCGGGGGCGTGGGCACGCTCGAGGAACTGCTCGAGGGCTATGCCGCGGGCGGTGGCACACCTCCCGACAGCCACGAGTTGCGCTGGTGGGAGGCCTACGCATGCCTGCGTTGGGGGCTGATCTGCGTGCTGCAGGCCTCGGTGCACCTCAACGGGTTGCACCGCTCGGCGGAGTTGGCGGCGATCGGTCGCAGGGCGGCCGAGTGCGAGGAGGACCTGCTCGAGATCCTGTGGGGTCCCAGTGACCAGCAGCCACCGCCGGAGCCCGACGACCTCCGGTTGCCTCCCCACGATGCTCCCGGGGGCGGGGAGCTGCTCACCGCGGTGCGAGAGGGACTCGAGGCGATGCGCGCCAGATCGAGCGGGGCGGAGCGCTTCGAACTGAGGGTCGCGGTCAACGCCCTCGAGGTGGTTCGCCGGGAGTTGGCCTTCGGCGACCTGCTGCAACGACGCCATGCCGCGCGCTTGTCCGACCTCGGTGTCGCCGACGATGCCGAGCTGTCCACACGCATCAGGCAGGGGAGCACGGACCCGGGTGACCGGGCCGTGCGCCGTGCACTGCGCGCCATGGTCCGCGACAAGCTCGCCGTGTCGAACCCGGGTTACTGGGACGGGGACGGCCCGCGATGAGCCTCCAGCTGGAGGGTCGTCGGATACTGGTGGTCTCCCCGCACTTCGATGACGTGCCGCTGTCGCTCGGTGAGAGCCTCCTGCACGGCGAGCTGTCCCGCGCCGCCTCGGTGCGGGTGCGGGTCGTGTTCGGTGCCACCAACTGGACCACCGTGGTTCATCCCACCCGTGGGCGACGCATGATCGTGTCCGCCTGGCGTCGGGCCGAGGAGGTGGCCGCAGCCCTGCGCTTCGGGTACTCGTTCCGGGCGGCACACCTCGAGGAGGTGATCCTGCGGACCGGTTCGCTCGAGCCCGACACCTACCGCGACGCCGCCGACCTGTCGGCGCACCCCCTGGTCGACCGGATCACGCCGATGGTGCGCCGCTGGAGCGAGGAGGCCGACGTTGTGCTGGTGCCCGCAGGTCTCGGCTCCCACGTGGACCACCGACTCGTGGCCCGGGCCGGCCTGCGGTGCCTGCGCGCAGGGGTGGCGGAGGTCGCCTTCTACGAGGACAGGCCCTACACGGCGTACCTCGACGAGGTCGAGCTGCGGTCCCAGCTCGACGAACTGGGCGTCCGGCTCGAGCCGCAGGACGTCTCGGGTCCCATCTCGGCGGCGACCCAGCGCAGCGTGGCACGCATCTACCGTTCCCAGATGGACGAGTTCTTCCGTGACGCACAGCGCAGGGATCGTGACGGTGCCTCCGTCGAGCGGATCTGGGTTCCCCTCGCTCCCGGTCGGGATCCGGGGGTCACCTCCTGAGGGTGCGCCACACCGGCGGCGTGCACCGCGTTCCCTCTGGGAGGGCCGTGGCGGGAGCGCCAGCGGAGGCCGTCGGTGGTGGCGCGTGTTGCGGTACCCGCTCCCAAACACCACAGTGTGGGCCATGAAGATCGGTGTTCTGGGTGCAACTGGCCCTGCAGGAAGCGGACTCGCCGCACGGCTCGCGTCGGTGGGTTTCGAGGTCGAGCTGGGATCGCGTTCGAAGTACCGGGCCATGGAGGTGCGGGACCGCATCCTGGAACGGTGGCCCGAGAAGGACCTCGCGCTGGGGGCGGGTGACAACCACGAGGCATCCGCCGCGGCCGATGTCGTGGTGATCGCCACCCCGTGGGACGCGGCGGCCTCCACGGCTGCGGACTGCGCCGAGGAGATGGAGGGCAAGGTCGTCATCTCGATGGCCAATGCCCTCGCCAAGGTGGGTCACGAGTTCCAGCCGCTGGTGCCACCGCGGGGCTCGGTGGCGGCCTCGGTGCAGGCCGCGGTGCCGCGCTCGTTGGTGTCGGCCACGTTCCACCACGTGCCCGCCAAGGAGCTGGGAGACCTGGCCCACCCCGTGGAGTCCGACGTGCTGGTCTGCTCCGACCACCCGGAGGCGACCCGCGCGACACTCGACATCGTCGCCAAGGTCCCCGACCTCCGCGGCGTCGATGCCGGCGAGTTGTCCAACGCCGCTCCCATCGAGGCGTTCGCGGCCGTGCTGCTCCAGGTCAACGTGAAGTACCGCACGCGGGTGGCGGTGCGCTTCACGGGGCTGCCGCAGTAGGTGGCGGGTCCGACAGGAGCGCCGGTGGCCGACGGTTCGGGCATGCGTCTCTACGACACCCGTCGGGGTGAGGTGGTGGCCTTCGAACCGGCTGACCGCGTGGTGACCATGTACACCTGCGGGATCACGCCGTACGACTCGACGCACCTGGGTCACGCCGCGACGTACCTGACCTATGACGTGCTGCAGCGGAGGTTGCGCGACCTCGGCTACGAGACGCGCTGTGTGCGCAACATCACCGACGTGGACGACTCCATACTCCCCAAGGCAAGGGAGTTGGGGGTGCACTACCTCGACCTGGCGGCCGCCGAGCTGGCGAAGTTCGATGCCGACATGGAGCGACTCGAGATGATCCCTGCGTGGTCCGAGCCGCGCGCCACCTCCGCGATAGCCGACATCCGTGGGTTCATCGGGATGGTCCTCGACGCCGGGTACGCCTACGAGGCCGGTGGGGCGGTCTACTTCGAGGTTTCGCGTTTCGAGGACTTCGGAGAGGTGAGCGGATACAGCCGCGAGGAGATGCTGGAACTGGCCGCGGAGCGCGGCGGGAACGTGGATGACCCCAACAAGCGGGACCCACTCGACTTCGTGCTGTGGCAGCCCTCCCTGCCCGATGAACCATCCTGGGAGTCGCTGTGGGGCCCCGGGCGACCGGGATGGCACATCGAGTGCTCGGCCCTGGCGCTGCGCGAACTGGGCACCACGATCGACCTCCACGGGGGCGGCACGGACCTCATCTTTCCGCACCACGAGTGCGAATCGGCCCAGTCGCGTGCAGCCACGGGAGAGCCGTTCGTGCGCCACTGGATGCACCAGGCGATGGTCCGCAAGGACGGCGAGAAGATGTCCAAGTCCCTGGGCAACCTCGTGTTCGTGTCCGACCTCGCGATGCTGTGGGACCCCAGGGCGATCCGCCTCGCGTGCATCGTGCACCACTACCGCGACCCGTGGGAGTGGAACGGCGACCTGATGCCCGAGGCCTCCTCCCGCCTCCAGCGATGGATCGACGCCGGTGAGGGAGACGGGGCCCTCGAGGAGGTCCGCGCCGCGCTCGACGACGACCTCGACACACCCGGCGCGATCGCGGCGATCGACGCGGCGGCTGCGGCCGGTCTGGGCGTCTCGGCCGCGGCCGGCCTGCTGGGGGTGGACACCTCCAGGCCCCTCGACCCCTCACCGCCACCTGCGACGACCGGGCGCTGAGCGGACCGGGTCGTTGCCCGGCGCCCCGGTCGGCGCGAACATGGCGGTGGCGCTGCGTTCGGAGGTCCACCGGGGAGGTGGTGGGCATGGTCCGCTCCAACAGGTCCACGAATGGGGACTCGATCTACATCGACTCGCCCCTGGTCAGGGTCGTCAGGGCGCTCCTGGGCGACGGGCTGCCCGTGGCGGTCACGACCTACGACGGGGGATACATGGGCCCCGCCGATCCACCCGCGACGGTCGAGGTCCGTGGCCCGGACGCGCTGCGGAGGCTGCTGACCGCTCCCGGGGAGCTGGGGTTCGCTCGGGCCTACGTGGCGGGTGACCTCCGCCTGAGCGGCGACATCTACGCGGTGCTCGCGCTGCGGGACCGGATGCCCTCGCCGCGCCTCGGGCCCTCTGAGTGGGTGCAGTTGGTGCGACTGCTCGGCTCGACCGGGTTGAAGGTGCTGCCGGCGCCCGCCGAGGAGCACCACCCGTCGGGTCGCCTGCACTCCCTCCGGCGGGACCGCAGCGCGATCTCACACCACTACGACGTCTCCAACGACTTCTACGAGGTGATCCTGGGTCCGGCCATGACCTACTCCTGTGCGGTGTTCGCCGACGAGGACACCTCCCTGGAGGACGCCCAACGCGCGAAGCTGGAACTCGTCTGCGGCAAGCTCGCCCTGCAGCCCGGCAGGAGGTTGCTGGACGTCGGCTGTGGTTGGGGTTCCATGGTCATGCACGCCGCCCGCTACCACGGCGTCGAGGCACTGGGTGTGACCATCTCGGAGGAACAGGCGGCCTGGGCGCGCGACCGGGTCGAGCGCGCCGGGCTCGCCGACAAGGTGGAGATCCGGCTCTGCGACTACCGGGAGCTGGGCGGTGAACGTTTCGACGCGATCAGTTCCATCGGCATGTCCGAACACGTCGGCGCGGCCCGGATGGACGACTACTTCGGTGCCCTCGCAGCCCTGTTGGCCCCGGGCGGGCGGTTCCTCAACCACGCCATCAGCAGGCCTCCCGGGAGCAGGCCCGCGATCGGCAGGCGGACCTTCGTGGGTCGCTACGTTTTCCCCGACGGTGAGCTGGTGGAGGTGGGCCGCGTCATCTCCTCGATGCAGGATGCCGGACTCGAGGCGGTCCACATGGAGAGTCTCCGGGAGCACTACGCCCGCACCCTTCGGAGGTGGGTGGAGAACCTCGAGCGGAACTGGGAGCGTTGCGTCGAACTGGTCGGCGAACCCAGGGCGCGCATCTGGCGTCTCTACATGTCGGGTTCGGCACTGGGCTTCGAGGAGGGGCGGATCGCGGTGAACCAGGTGCTGGGCGTCCCGGCCGGTTCCACCGGAGTGCTCCCCGCACGCCCCGACTGGGACACCGAGGCGCGGTGGAGCGACGAGGTGGCCCAACGGGTGCTGCGCCACTAGCACCCGCGAGGGCACGAGCGGTTCTGAAACGGTGCCGCAGCCGGAGGGTCCGGGCAGAAGTTGCGAGGGGAAAGGTCGAAAAAGTGCGGCCCGCGCCGCGCGCTCTGCCGATAGGATCCCGTTGACGACACCGCAGGGGGAGCCGCGACGTGGAGCGCAGCGCAGGCAAGGCACAAGGAGTCGCACGGCTCGTGTTGACCCCCGTGTTCCGTGCCCTGTGGAAGGTGACCACCGAAGGGCTCGACCGGATACCCGACACGGGCGGAGCGATCATCGCGCCCAACCACGTGTCGGTGCTCGACTCCTTCTTCGTGCCGCTCGTGCTGCCACGGCGAATCACCTACGTCGGCAAGGCCGAGTACATGGATGACTGGAAGACCAAGTACGTCTTCCCCGCCATCGGGATGATCCCGATCGACCGTTCGGGCGGCGACAGTGCACAGCGCGCCCTGGATGCGGCGGCACAGGTGCTCGAGGCCGGCGAGCTGTTCGGCATCTACCCGGAGGGAACGCGCTCGAGGGACGGGCTGTTGCACAAGGGACACACCGGGATCGCCCGACTGGCCCTGCGCACCGGCGTCCCCATCGTCCCGGTGGGCATCGTCGGGAGCGACGACTGCCAGCGTCCCGACGCGAAGCTGCCGACCCCGTTCAAGCGGGTTCACATTCGCTTCGGCAAGCCGATCGAGGTGGGTCGCTACTCGGGCAGGGCCGACGACCGCATGGTGCTGCGACAGATCACCGACGAGGTGATGTTCGAGATCCGCAACCTCTCGGGCCAGCAGTACGTCGACAGCTACGCCACCAAGGGCGCCCGGGCCCCCGAGCCTGCTGCGGTTCCGGGTGCCGGGGTCCCGCGGTCCGAGGAGACCGGTGCCCTGCGGCCCGAGGAGCCAGCCGGTGCCGGCCCAGCTGCCGAACCACGCGAGGCCGCGTCGGACCAGAGCGCTGCCGAGCCGTTGCACGAGGCGGATGTCATCCAGTTTCCCGACCGGCGGAGTGGGAACCGCGATGCACGCCATCCGGCCGTCTCCGGTGGCCCCTCGGCAGGGCTTCCCCCATCCGCGGCTACGCCCAGCGCAGACCGTGCAGCCGCCCTGGTTGCGGTGCCGGAGCTGCCCGAGGACGACGGGGTGACCCGCAGGTCCTCCGCCTCCGTGCTCAAGCCCCGCCCACTCGTAGGGGTCTGACGGGCCCACCTGCCCGGCCGGCGCTGCGCCGCGGCACGCGTGGTCGGAGAACCGGTGCCGGGAGCGGAGGGGGCGACCGTTATCCTCGCGGTCGATGTCTGAGATCACGATCAAGCTTCCCGACGGCTCGGCCAAGGTGCTCCCGGCCGGCTCCTCGGGCCACGACCTCGCATCGGCGATCGGGAAGCGACTGGCCAAGGACGCCCTCTTGGTCGTCGTCGACGGCGAGCCGCGCGACCTCGCAGCCGAGCTGCCGGACGGCGCAGAGGTGCGCATCATCACCCGCACCGACGAGGACGCACTCGAGCACGTCCGCCACAGCACCGCGCACGTACTCGCCCAAGCGGTCCTGGAGCTGTGGCCCGGGGCCACCTTCGCCGGTGGACCGCCGATCGAGGACGGCTTCTACTACGACTTCGAGCTTCCGGGCGGTGCGTCGTTCTCCGAGGACGACCTGGAGCGCATAGAGGCGCGCATGCGCGAGATCATCAAGGCCGACCAGCCCTTCGAGCGCTTCGAGTTGCCCCTGGACGAGGCCCGTGAGCTGATGTCCGACCACCCCTACAAGCAGGCCTTCATGGACCTCGCCACGGACCACGACGCGGAGGCCGAGGCGGAGGCCGACACATCGGACGGCCGGATCAGCTTCTACCGGAACAGCGATTCCTTCGTGGACATGTGCAGGGGTCCGCACGTCCCGAGCACCGGCAGGCTCGGCCACTTCGCCCTCCAGCGAGTGGCGGGTGCGTACTTCCGCGGCAGCGAGGACAACCCGATGCTCCAGCGCATCTACGGGACCGCCTGGCTGTCGGCCGCGGACCTGGCCGAGCACCTCGAGCGCCTCGCCGAGGCCGAGAAGCGCGACCACCGTCGCCTGGGTGCGGAACTGGACCTGTTCAGCTTCCCCGAGGAGGTGGGTTCCGGACTCGCTGTGTTCCACCCCAAGGGCGGGATCGTGCGCAGGTTGATGGAGGACTACTCGAGGCGGCGCCACGAGGAGGCCGGCTACGAGTTCGTGTACTCCCCGCACATCACCAAGGCCAACCTCTTCGAGACCTCGGGGCACCTCGAGTGGTTCGCGGACGGCATGTTCCCACCGATGGAGCTGCACGACCACGACCACGCCCCCGGGCACCCCGAGGAGGCCGGCGAGGGCACGAAGTACTACCTCAAGCCGATGAACTGCCCGTTCCACATCCTGATCTACAGGAGCCAGCAGCGTTCCTATCGGGACCTCCCGCTGCGGATGTTCGAGTTCGGCTCGGTCTACCGCTACGAACGCTCCGGGGTGGTTCACGGCCTGACCCGAGTGCGCGGGATGACCCAGGACGACGCGCACATCTTCACCACCAAGGAGAACATGGCCGACGAGCTCTCGTCGTTGCTGGCGTTCGTCCTCGACCTGCTGCGCGACTACGGCCTGGACGACTTCTACCTCGAGCTCTCCACGAAACCCGAGCACAAGGCCGTGGGCACCGACCAGGAGTGGGAGGAGGCCACCGAGGCGTTGCGCAGCGTCGCGGAGTCGATGGACCTGGAACTCGTGATGGACGAGGGCGGGGGAGCGTTCTACGGCCCGAAGATCTCGGTGCAGGCCCGCGATGCGATCGGCCGCACATGGCAGATGTCGACGATCCAGGTCGACTTCCAGCTGCCCCAGCGATTCGAGCTCGAGTACATCGGATCCGATGGGGAGCGACACCGTCCGATCATGATCCACCGAGCGTTGTTCGGTTCGGTGGAACGGTTCTTCGGTGTGCTGGTCGAACACTACGCGGGGGCGTTCCCGGCCTGGCTCGCTCCGGTGCAGGTCGAGGTCCTGCCGGTGGCGCAGTCACACGACGACTACGCGCACGAGGTGGCAGCGGAGCTGCGCGGCCACGGTTTCCGCGTCGAGGTGAGTGGTGCCGACGACACCCTCGGCAAGCGGATCCGCCGGGCCAAGGGACAGAAGGTGCCCTACGTGCTGGTGGTCGGTGACGACGACGTGGCGCACCGCACCGCAGGGGTCAATCCCCGTGGCGGGGAGGTGGAACGCGACGTGACCCTGGGTACCTTCGTCGACCGGCTCGCCGCGGACGTGGCCGGGCGCAACTGAGGCACGGGAACGGCGGGATCGGCTCATGCCACTCGAACAGCTCTGGGCGACATGGCGCTCGAACTACGTGCGCGGCGTCAACGACAGCCGCACCCGGGTGCCCGAGGGGGAGCCGGACGACGGTCGTTCCCTGTTCGAACGGATCTTCCAGTCGGGCGCTCCGGATTCGGAGACGCTGATCGTCGCCCGGGGCGAGTGCTGCTTCGCGATCCTCAACCGGTTCCCCTACACGGCGGGTCACCTGATGGTGCTTCCCAACCGGGCGGTGGCCAACCTCGAGGACCTGACCGAGGCCGAGGAGCGCGAGCTGTGGGCGATGGTGCGTGAGGCCGTGGTGGCCCTCAAGTCGGGGCTTCGCTGCGATGGCGTGAACGTGGGGCTCAACCTCGGATCGGTCGCCGGTGGATCCCAGGCCGACCACATCCACGTGCACGCGGTTCCGCGTTGGGAGGGCGATGCGAACTTCATGTCGGTCGCGGCGGAGACGAGGGTGATCCCCGTGGCGCTGGAGGACTCCTGGGAATCGATCCGGCAGGCCTGGACTCACTGAGAGCCCGCGGCGCCAGCGGGTGCAGCGGAGTTCCCCGGCGGAGGACCTCAGGTGAAGCGGCGCAACCCGCGGCCCCAGATGGCCTTGATCAGGCGCTGGATCGTGCGCTCGCCCTGGCGGCTGTAGGGATACTGCTGGGCGGTCTGCTTGCCCCCGAACCGGTCGACGATGATCGGCTGGATGTGGGTGAAGCCGCGCACGCCCAGCTTGCCGTTGGCCTGGCCGACCCCGCTGTCGCCGCGACCTCCGAACGGAGCCTCGGGGATGCCGTAGGTGACCGCCATGTCATTGACCGAGACGCTTCCGGTGTGCATGCGCGAGGCGATCTGCACACCGCGCTGCTCGTCCGTGGTCCACACCGACCCCGCCAGGCCGTAGGTCGTGTCGTTGGCCAGCTTCACCGCTTCATCGATGCTCGACACGGTCACGATCGGCAGCACCGGGCCGAAGGTCTCCTCGCTCATGACGGCCATGGAGTGGTCCACGTCGGCGAGCACGGTGGGCCGGTAGAAGAGGCCGTCCAGGTCGGTGTTCCGTTCGCCGCCGGTCAGCACGGTCGCCCCTGAGGCAACGGCCTGGTCCACCTGGGCGCTCACCTTGTCGAGCTGTGGTTCGAAGCACATCGGGCCCACGTCGAAGCTGCCCGAGGCCCCCTGGCGGAGCGCCTCCACCCGGGCGACGACCTTCTCGGTGAACTCCTGCGCCACCTCCTGCATCACGTAGACCCGCTCGGTGCCGCAGCAGTACTGGCCGGTGTTGAACATGGCGCCGGTGACGGCTCCACCGGCGGCGGCATCCAGGTCGGCGTCCTCGCACACGATCATCGCGTCGTTGCCGCCGAGTTCCAGGGTGTAGGGCACCAGGCGCTTCGCACACGACTCGGCGATGCGGCGGCCTGTGGCCACGCTGCCGGTGAAGTGCACCTTGTCGATGTCGGAGTCGACCAGCGCCGCCCCGGTGCTGCCGTCGCCCAGGGCCACCTGGAACACGCCCTCGGGTAGTCCGGTGCGCGAGAACAGGTCCACGGCCAGCTTCCCGGAGTACGGGGTCACCTCGGAGGGCTTGAGCACGACGGTGTTGCCGGCCACGAGAGCCTGCAGTGCGGGGTTCAACGAAAGGATGAGTGGCCCGTTCCACGGTGAGATCACCCCGACGACGCCCAGCGGCTGGTACTGGAGGTGCAACTTCTTGGTGAACCGCAGCACCCCGTGGGGGCGGGCCCTCTCCGGTCGGAGCCAGCGTTCGGCGTTGCGGGCGGTGTGGGAGAGGGCGTCGGCGGCCGCGAACACGTCGATCATGAGAGCCTCGGTGCGCGGCTTGCCCGACTCCCGAACGATCACGTCCACGAGGTCGTCCTGGTGCGACACGAGGTGGGCGAGGGCACGGCGCAGGTAACGGGCGCGGCCGGCCGGGCCGAGGGCGGCCCAGCCGGGCTGGGCCTCACGGGCGCGCTCCACCATTTCCGTCACATCCTGGACCCCTGCGCACTCGAACGAACCGATGCCGGCCAGGGTGGCCGGATTCGCCAGCTCGTAGCGGCGACGTCCCGCGGCGGTGGGTTCGGCTTCTCTGACGATGGCCATCCAGGTCCCCCTGATGTACGTCCGTGGCTGGACCGGACACTGCTGCTTCACGAAAGCACAAGGGGCAACGGTGTGCCAAAGGAACCCGGCCGGGCGCCTCGGCGCTCGACCGTCGAATCGCCGTCGCACGGCAACGGTTGTAGCGTCGCGTGACATGGAGGACGGTCGCTCCGACGACGAGGTCATGGACGAACTGCCCGAGGATCTGAACCTCGCGGAGTTCGTGGGGCCCTACACCTTCCCGAACAACAACCGCCGCCGCATTCCCGCTGCCATGTACATACTCATCGGGCTCGCCTCGTTGGCGCTGTGGGCCTTCTCGGGAGAGACCTCGGCCCTGGTGAACTCCGGCCTGGCCGTCGCGGGGACGGGGCTGGTGCTCTTCGGTGTGTACGGGATGTTCGCCGGCCGCACACTCGTGGTGGACGAGGCCGACGCCCTCGTCACCGCATCGTCCCAGGTCGGATTCGCGGTCGGCCATGCGAGCGCCCAGCAGGTGTGGCACGGGTGGATGTCGCGGCCGACCTGGCGGATACTGCTGTACTCCGCGGAGAACCCTCCCCGTCGGCGGGGCATCGTGCTGGTCGACGGCGTGAACGGCAGCGTGATCGAGTGGTTCAGCGAGGAGAACCCGGAGGACTGGGCGGCGTTGGATCCCGCCCGCACCGAACTCACCGAACGCTGAGCCCCGCCCGCAACCCCGATGCCCGCAACCCCGATACCTGCGATCTGATCGTCGTGGGGGGGGGGCGTGGGGGCCCCCCAGCCACACATAGGCAACGGGGGGGGGGGGGGGGGGGGGGGGGGGGGGGGGGGGGGCGCACG
>JAMLGJ010000048.1 GCA_023958095.1 Microthrixaceae bacterium | reverse complement strand
TCGAGGGATTCGCCAACATGGGTGGCCTCGCAACCGACTCGGTGAACGTCTACGCGCTCGACGCCAGCGGCAACATCACGGTGGTGCCGCTGGCCTCGGTGGACATGACCCCTGGCGGCAGCGTGACCGTGGCGGGCACGATGCACACCGTCGGTTGGGGAGTCGATGGGGCACCATCAGCGCCGAACCTCTCCAAGCTGAGCCTCAGCTACAGCGCCGGCTGTCTGTTCATCACCAACGACTCGAACACACTTGGGCAGATCCGCCTCTACTGCATCGACGTCAGCGACTTCTCGGTGACCGAACTCGCCGTGCCGGGTGACAAGCCACTTCCGGTCGGCAACTACTACGTCGAGAGCAGCCTGATCGACTTCCCCGACGGGCGCATCGGCAAGGTGTCGCGCTACGAGGCTGCAAGCGGCGGCGGGTACGAATCAGTGCTTCGCACCTACCCGGTGAGCGGGTCCGGCGCTGGTGCCACGATCGCCTGGTCCCAGGACTACGTGATGTCCGATCCGGACAACTTCGCGGTTGACGAGCACGGCATCGCCACCGACGGCACGTACCTGTACCGGATCCAGTGGCGGGACTACAACCCCAACACCAAGGCGTGGCAGCTGGCGAGCGGGGCGGTCGGCCAACCCGTCTATGCCGGCAACTACACGATGCCCTTCGGCAACATGCACTTCCTGTCGCACAACCACGCGGCGAACTACTACCTGGTCGGACACTGGGACGACAGGAACTTCTTCATCACCGCTGCGGCTGACCCCGGTCCGGGACCGGGCAACGCCCTGGCACCGGAGTTCGCCGCGGCGAGCCCGACCGCGGATGGATACACCGTCCAGATCACCAACTACGACGCCGCTTTCTCGTGGTCGGCCTCGGCGAGCGCTGGTGGGACCGCGACCATCGACGGCTCGGGACTCCTGACCGTCACGGGTCTTGGATCGAACGTCTCGTCGACGGCGATGGTGACCACGACCCGAACCGGATTCCCCGATGGCTCCGGTGAGGTCACCGGGACGTCCTCGGAGGCTCCACCGACCACCACCACGACGACCACGACCACAACCACGACAACAACGACCTCGACCGTTCCCCCGCCCACCACCTCCGAGCCGGCACCGACCACCACGGCTCCGACTACAGCCGCTCCGGCCACCACGGCACCTTCCGGCACAACACCGGTACCGGTTCGCACGCCCGACGGCGCTCTGCCCGCACCAGCGGCCGGCCAGGGACTCCTGATGGTCGACGGACAACCCGTTGCGGTGACCGTCACCCCCAACGCGGCCGGAGATGCACTCGAGGTATCCGGCGATGGTTTCACGATGACGATCGCCGGCACCGGTGCAGACGGAAACCCCTTGCCGTTGACCGCCGACGGCGCCATCAGGCTGGAGGCCGGGCGGTTCGCCCGGATCCAGGGCACCGGATTCGAGCCCGGCACACCGGTCCATGTGTGGCTCTTCTCCGATCCCCGATACCTCGGCCAGATCACCGTTGGGAACGATGGGGCCTTTGACGGACAGGTACCGGTACCAACCGATGTTGAGCTCGGCCGCCACACCCTCCAGGCCAACGGGACGACCGCAGATGGCAACGAACGCTCGGTCTCTCTCGCCGTAGTCCTGGAAGCGGACGCTCAAACCGCGCCTGCCGAGGCTGCCTCGCCCACTGCGCTCGCCTTCACCGGCGCCGCCAACCCGTGGATCACAGCACTTGGACTGGTACTCCTGGTGGCGGGTGTGGGTGTCGTAACCGCGCAGCAGGTGGCCGCCGGATCCCGAGGATCAGCGGCATCAGCAGCAGACAACTGACCATCGAGTGCGCCGTTTCACACAACTCCGGCGGCCGTGCTGCACCGGGCCACACCCCCGTGACAGATCAGGACACTGGCCGGTCCCACGACGGCGCATCCCTTGGTGAGAACCGCTCGAGACCCCAGACCACGGATTCGGTATTGGCACCCCCAACGGGATTCGAGCCCATGCCTGCCGCCCGGGCCCTTCGCGGGTTCTCCCGCTCGACAGCCGGACCGAACAGCAGCCCAAAACCCAAGAATCCCCTGCTTTTGCAGGGGATTCTCTGGAGCACCCCCAACGGGATTCGAACCCGTGCCGCCACCTTGAGAGCGACCCCTGGGTCGACTTCTACGGATGGTGACGGACGCAGACGACTGCAATTCGGGGGTGCTCACGATCGGCCGGATCGAGGCGAACCACCGCGAATCGGGGCGGCCGCGGGTTTTTCGCGGGTTCTCGAGAGCTCGACTTCGGGTTCCATCCGCCGGTCTCCAAGGCCGCCTGCCTCTGTCGCGCTCTCGGTCGAGACCGCTCAACCGACACGCAGGGAGGCCGCGAACATTCCCACTACTTGCGCTCAGTATCCGATCAGGACGAGGCCGCGAACGTTCGTGTAGTTGCCAGGTCTGAAGAAGGTCTCGAGTCGCCGAGCCACAGTCGCGTACTCCCGGCGGGGGCTCATCGTGTCGTTCTGACGTAGTTCGGAGGGAACCATGAGGAACAGGTAGTCGGCGTGGTCACAGATGTGGCACTTCCAGAAGTCCAGCAGGTCCATGTTGTTGATGGTCGTCTTGCCGCGCTCGACCTCGAGGATGATCCCGGTCTCGGCGATCGACAGGTAGTAGTCCGGCCGCAGTGCGGACTGGTAGGACTTGAACAGACCCTTCGACTCGTCGCGGAAGCCGAGCTCGGATGCTTGTTGCAGGAAGACCGCTTGGACGAGCGCGCTTGACTTGCCGGGCTGATTCGCGCCCTCCAGCCGGGTGGCCACGTCGGGGGACTCGAGGTGGGTCGTCAGTTCGTCGGCGATGTGCCGGACTGCTTCCCATTCCTGGCTGTGCAGATACTCCTGCTGGACGTGGTCTACGCGCTGCACCATCGCTGATCTACGCGCCCCTGAATCGAACGTCGTACTCGTGGGCGATCCGGAGGATCATCCGGTCGTATTGGTAGTTGGCCGGCACTTTCGGTGACGAGGGCAAGACAACCGGACTGCCGTCGTTGGCCAGGTCGACAAGGATGATCCCCAAGCCGTCGTAACCGACCCCCTCATCGCCTGATCGTCTCGGGAGTTGCTCGACCTTGTCGATCGCACCGCGGGCGTCCTGGGGTTGATTGTGCCGATTCCGCTTCCCCACTGGCGAGACGAACTCGTCCGCTGTGTTGATGATCGCGAGCCCCACGGCCAGAGCTCGGTTCGACGCACCGTGAATGACAGCGTGCGACGAGTTCAGCTCGTCGTAGAACCGAGGGTAAGACTTCGTGAAGGCCGTCATACAGGCCTTGGACTCGACTGCGAGATGCACTGCACCGACCGCACCCTCCACCGGGTCCGGCAGGGAGGCCATCAAGGCTCGCTGTCCCTCGGTCAGAACCATGTCGTACAAGTCAGGGAGTTCGGAGAAGCGACGCGGCGCCCGCTGCCTGGTCCAGCCGGAATGGTCTGGCTTCGCGATCACCAGGTCGAGATTCTTCGATCGGCTCGCGGCGAAGTCCTGCATCTCGTGGTCGAGGCCGAACACGACCGTGTCCTCCTCCACGTGCTTGCGCAGCAAGGACGAGTTCGCCAGCAGGTCCAACAAGATGCCCCAGCAGGAGGTGATTGAGTGTCGCGCTCCGCGGGAGTGGTACTGCCACATCGATGACTTCTGGGTTCTCGTCGCCGCTGGGACGCTGAGCGTTTGAGCCAGGATCTGGGGGCCTTCCACAGGAGTGAACCTAGCTGCGACTCACGGTCCGCCCAGTGACCGAGGCTCAACTGCTACGCACTTCTGGAGCGGACAGCTCGCTCGATCCGAGCGGCCGCCTCGCTCATGTCCTCGTGTTCCCACACACGGATGACGAGCCATCCCGCTTCTTGGAGGCGAGCGTCTGTGTCCCGGTCCCGCCGCACGTTGGCATCGAGCTTCTCGACCCACCAATCACTGTTGGCCTTGGGGGAGGTCGCGTGTAGCGGACACCGGTGCCAGAAACAGCCGTCGACGTACACGGCGACGCGGGCCGACCGGAATACCAGGTCAGCTCGCCGCCGCGTTCCTCGAAGCGGAGCGACATCCAGCCGATACCGCAGGCCCCGCCTCCAGACCGCTCGACGGAGAGCGAGTTCGGGCGTCGTGTCTCGGCGGGCCTGAGACTGCATCCGCCGACGGGCGTCCTCCGACGACGGAGACGGACGCTCGGACCCGGTCACGTTCAGGCGACCGAGAGCTCCGACGACATGAACTCGATGTGCTCTGCCATGTCTTCGAGGAACCCGTCCGCGAAACGGAGGTTGCCGCGCCTCGCTCGTGAAAGGAATCCGGATGCGGCACGGATGGATAGAGGCTGACCGGCGGCGAGATCCACGACGTCGTGAAGATGCGTGTACGGCTCCCTCGTCGGCCACATCGACACGTTCACGCCCCACACCTTGCCGTTCGCACCGAATGCGGCCTTCGGCCAACGGCCACCCGACGCCATCGGTGCGCCATCGAGAATCGGCTCACCTGGCGAGCGCAACCGTCTCCCCACCCATTCCGAGACCCCAACCGTCACCGCGTTGCCTGCGAGCTTCCAGCGGGTGCCCTTCCGACCGGGAAGCTCGTCCGCGGGATCAGTCCACCCAGCAGGGAATCCCTGCAACACCTCTGCTTCCTCGACCGAAGGCAGAATGATGCGCATGCCCATCTCGGCCGACGGGTTCCAGATCGCTGGCTGGGAAGGAATGCCGATCGTCGACCCACCCTTGAGCGTCGGCACGGCGTCCTTCGCCCAGCCGACGCCGCGCAGCCCTTCGGTCCAATAGAAGCCATGGCACCGGTCGGCGAAGAAGCTCTCGTCTGGCTCACCCTCGTCGTCGGCGAACAGAACTGCACGCGGATCGATCGTCCTCGACGCCAGGAAGATGACGCGTTGACGTCGCTGCGGCACACCCGTGAATCGAGAATCTACGAGGCGGTACGCCCACCTGTAACCGAGCGCTTCGAGTTCGCCGGTGAGGTACCGCATGGCTTCCCCACCATCCAGCACGAGCATGTTGCGGACGTTTTCGAGCATCAGCATCGGCGGCCGTGGACGCTGCAGGAGCCTGAACACCTCGGCTACGAGTCCTGAGGCCTCGCCGTTGATGCCAGCGGTGCGCCCGGCCTGCGACAGGTCGGTGCAGGGGAAGCCGGCTGAAACGAGATCGACCTTCGGCAGAGAGCGTAGGTCCCGCACGTCTTCGGTCAAGACGACCTCGGGGAACTGAGTGGCAAGCACTCGATGCGCTGGTTCCCAGTACTCACAAAGGAGCTCGGCCGACCCGCCATGCTTCGCAAGGCCTGCCTCGATCCCCCCGATTCCGGCGAAGAGCCCAGCTACTGAGAAGTCGTCCGGCGGGCTCATGGCACCCAAACTACATCGTTGAAACTCTGCATCGAAAGGACCTCGTGATAGCTGAACTGGATCGAACAACTGTTCGTCACAGTACTCGGAGCTGGGCAGCTCGGGCATGACGACCTCCACATCGCCGGGCCACCTTCAAGGGGGACCGGCCTCGCTGGGGGTGGATCTCGAGCGACCTCCACCGAAGGTCCGGAGACTTCTCCGGCGTCCCCTCCATCGCGCCCAGGATCAAGGTACCGACAACCTGCGACGTCGTAGCCGGCGATTGACCCACACAACCCCTACGGTCGACAAGCGCAGTTCGACAGCCCCCAACCCGCGCAAAGTCTCGATCGGTCCGGCGCGATCGGAGTCGACTGACGCGGCCAGCTCGACAGGCCGGGCTGGTGCACTTCGGCGGGACCCAACCTCCTGACGACACCTTGCGAGCGAGTCCTGGACCGACTTCCACGGATGGTGACGGACGCAAACGACTGCCGCTCCGCGGGTTTCGCGATGACCGGATTTCAGCGAACGGCCCCGGATCGCAGCGGCCGCGGGGTTGTCGCGGGATTCTCCCGAAAGGGCGTTGCGCTGGCGGCCTCACCGGTGCTCGACGGCGGTCCGCATCAAACCGGTCGGGGCGAGCTCCCGTACGCGTCGGTCCCAACTCCATTGGATCGAGATAGCGATCCGCTGTCCGTCGTGAAATCAGTCCGCAGTGGATGTGGGCCCGTGACGTACCCTCGCCGGATGCGGACCAGGACAGGCGATGGCGCGGTACCGCGACGATGAACGGTGGTTTCGCGCAGGGGCCCCGCTCCCAAGACAGGGTCTAGCGTGACCGCGATCGTTGAGAGCATCGTCGCGGCGCTGCTGTTCGAGGGCGGAGCGCGATTCGCTGCGGCGATCGCCGAGTGGCGGCGGCGACCAGGCGAGCTCCAACGCGCCGCAGATGCGGTGAACCGCCGAACCGGCTCGACACTCGACGGACCGACGGTCGATCGCTTCCTGGGCAGGAACGACTTCGTGGAGCTACTGAAGTCCGGGGCGGATGCAGCGGCCGGGGCACTGTCAGCGGACGCAAGAGCGGCGGGACTGACCGTGCCGGACCCGGCTGCGTCGGTCCTCGCACTGCTCTCGGCGTTGAGCCTCAGCGACCTCAAGCTCGCTGAACAGGCCGGCCGCGGTGCTGTGCTGCACGCGCTCGACGAGCTGTCCGTCGGCCTGTCGTACGTGCTCGGTGAGCTCCTAGAGCCGATCCTTGAGGTCCGGAACGCACTGGAGCCGGGCGCGCAGGAGCGCGACCGGCACCTCCTGCTTCACATCGCGGAGGCGGAGGAACGCGCGGTCCACCTGTTCGAAGCGGTCGGCGTCGAGCCGGTTCTCGCACGAGAGCTGGCCACGGATCTCGGGGTCGGAACGCATTTGGAGACGGTCCCCGGCCTGGCCGTTGTCCACACCGCTCGAGCTGGCAGCGGCAAGTCGCTGTGTGCCATCCGGACCTTCGAAGCCGGGCTCGTCGATGCCGTCCTCGACCCGGCCGCGCCGATACCCGTCTTGCTGCACGCCGGTGCAGCCCACCCCCGAGGACTACGCGCCAGCGCCCTGGAGGCCTGCCAGGGACTCGGGGACCCGACCGCGCTTGGTGCCCAACTGGTCATCGACGGGCTCGACGAGGTGCAGAGGTCCACGGCCGAAGGCTTCATCGCGGAGGCACGCGCTCTGGTCGGCGCGTGGCCACGGACGAGCGCGACATGCTTCGGGCGCCCGGACCTCGATTACCGCGGCGCCGAAGTCCAGAGCCTTCCGACTCCCACGCGGGACGAGCTCGAAGCCCTCGCCGAGCGCATCAGTGGCCGCAGTCAGCCCTTCTACAACCTCCCGGCATCGGTCTGGGAGGCCGTGGCGCAGCCGCTGTTCGCCATTGGCGTCGCCGCGATCCAGGCACGCTCTGGAGATATCCCCACCAGTCGAGCCGGAATCATCCGGTCTCTCGTCCAGAACCGCATCGGCGACCTCGAGGTGCTCGAAGACCGTCTGATCTACGAGGACCTGGCGGTCCGCCTAGCCGCTCAGGGCGCGGTGTCAGAGATCGAGGTCGGATCGGCCGCTGCGGACGAGCTGTGCGCCTCGCGGCTCGCGATCCGCGACCACGGCTTCGTCCGATTCGCGGTCCCGCTGTACGGCGACTGGTTCGGCGCCAGGGCTCTGCTGCGGGATCCTGATGTGATGGGCACCGGCGCCCTCGATCCCAACACGTTCGACCGGTGGCGATACGCGGTGTCGCTCGCGCTCTCGATGGGTTCCACCGCCGACGCGGACCGCCTAGCCGCGGCGGTCGCGGTGGTCGCTCCAGCCGGGCTAGCACTCATGGTCGCCGATGCCACCACACCCGCCCACGGAATGGGCGCTTCCGCAGCGCCGGGGGCGGCTATCGGTGCCGCTGCCAGCCGGATTCAGCAGGCGGCCGTAGTCGTGCACTCATGCCTCGATGACGCGCTCGCCACTCTCGGGATCGAGCTGATCGATACGTCCGCGATCGAAGCGAAGATCGAAAGCACGAGCCTCCACGTCCGTTACCCCGACATCGATGGGTCACGGACACTTGAGACTCGGACGTTCCAGCTCGGGACAGATCCGTCTTGGCCGTATTCCGAAGCCGTGAAGCGGGTCCGCGAGCAGCTAGCGAAGGCGTTGCAAGAAATGCTCGTCGCACCGGAGCACGAGGTCGCCGATGCCGAGAACGCATGGGCCCTCGCCCGGTTCGTGACGGACGACCGGTCGGTCACGAACCGACCGGTGGACCCAACAAGGGTCCTCGACGTAATCGGGGATCTGTTGCCCGAGCCGGATGCTCCGATCCGATTCGGGTGGGGCCACCGAACCTTCGCCATCACCCCCGCCGCCTACAACCGCTCGATGGACCTCGTACGACGAGCGGCGGCCGACGGTCGGGATCTGACCTGCCCCTGGCCGACCCCCGATCGCGAGATGGGACCGCGCTACGACCATCTCTACAGCGGGCTCCTCGCCGGCCAGCTGCTTCGAGGCGTGTTCAGCGCTGCGGTCGGAATCTACGAGGCGGTCGTGGCGGCCTACTTTCCGACCGCCGCTCCATTCCTCGCCGCCCAAGCCACACTGCCGGCTGTGATCCGGCTCGTGTACGAACCCTCTGCCGGTCGAAGGTTCAGCGCAAGCGTGTTCGAGGAGTGGGTGCCGCTCCGCCCCGGCGATGAGACCCGCGTCGCAGTCGCCGTAAGCTCCGACTTCGACGGTATGGCTCGGGTGCGCGCACACCAAGTGGATCCTTGGCACGGCACGGAGCGAGTGCCGCCGCCCTTCTCGCGGGCGTATTGGGCCAGCGACGGCATCGAGCACTTCCTGCGCTCCGACAGGCCTGCCACCGAACAAGCGCTGCGTTGGCTGGCCACCGATCTCGATGCCTTGGGCTGGGTAGAGGGCGGTTCCATCCGCTTCTGACGCCCGCCAGAACAGGGTCGAGGTCCGCCGACGTCCACGCTTGTTGCGCTTGCGCAACAAGCCAGTCTGTGCCACTCCCTGACCACGTCGACGCAGACAGGCTCACGCCTCCAACCGACACGCAGCACTCACGTCCGTGTCGCGTCCAGCGCACAAGCTACGTCGTGCGGCTGGCCCCTATCTCGAGTGCCGTCGCGAGGCACGGTTGGGGCGACCAAGGTCGGCGACCCCGACCATCGGGCTGCCGCTAGCCGGCGGAGACTCTGCGGACACTCTCATCCCGAGAATGCTGAAGTCGTTGTGCAGGAAGAAGTACCGACGGTCCATCTCCGCTCGGCCACCTGGAAGTGCGATCTGGACGTTGCCCGCTCGGTGCTCGGCCCGGATGGTGTTCACGACCTCTTCCACGAGGTCACCGACCGAGCGCAGGCGCACCTCCGTGGGTTCGAACGAATCCTCACTGTCCGCCCACTCTCCGGTCCACCGCAGCTCGGCACTCGGCAGAATGACGACCTCGCCGGGATCTCCCGTCAGGTGGAACACGTGCTGTCGAGCGGGGAGGCCGGGCTTGCGGTTGGCAAGGCTGTAGTCATGGGCCAACGAGCAGCGGAGTCCGTAGAGCGCCTCGATCGCCTCGTCGTCGAGCTCGGTGAAGTCGTAGAGCGCTCGGTACTTCTTCCGGGCTTCGGGCTCCGCTCGTGACCGTGCTTCGGCAGCAGCGTGCCGCACGGCGCTGCTCAGCTGATCGACCACGCAGAGATACCCGATTGCGCCGATCCAGCTCGGAGCACCCTCCCCCGCCGGGAGAAGTCCGGTCGCCGCGTCGCGCCCTTGCAGCGGCCGGCAGTCTCTCAGGGCTGCATGCAAGCTCGACTCCTGAACCAGCGGCGTGCCGCCGTGGTCGACCACCTGCGGCGGACCCAGGTAGCGGGTGAGTACCTCGTGTTCGGTCTCGGTCTGCTCGCTCGGCATCCCCCGAACATACGAGGAGCGGATCGGGCGCGTCTCTGGCAATCACGGGGCCCTCGAGAACCCCACCTGATGGTCACCCCTGAACAATCCTCTGAGCGCCCGCCTGACCACCAACTCGAGGGGACCTGGTCATCCTGACCACGAGCGGCCGCCACAAGGAATTCCGCCTCGCCGCACGCCCGACGCGCGCATAGGGAGGACATGGAGCAGCCGTCACTCTTCGACACCGAACCACTCCTCCTGACGATCCCGGAAGCGGCGCGGATGTTGGCGATCGGGCGAACGCTGGCGTATGAGCTGATCGCTGCCGGCGAGCTGGAGGTCGTGCACATCAACCGTGCCGCTCGTGTTCCGCTCGACGCGGTGCACGCGTTCGTCGAACGGCGCCGAGCCGGCAACGGTGTCGCCGTCAGCCGGTAGCGTCCGGCCATGGCGTCGATCCGTCGACTCAACACCGACCGAGGTGTCCGCTACGAAGTGCGATGGCGACCCGCACCGGGCCAGACCGAACGCTCCCGCCGCTTCGACTCGCTGGAGCGGGCCAAGGCGTTCAAGTCGCAGACCGAGGCCGCCCAGAGCCGTGGCATCTCGTACGACCCGACCGGTGGGCGCATCCTGTTCCGCCGCTACGCCGAGCAATGGCTCGAGGGCCGGTCGCTCGCCGCCACAACCCGTGACAACTACGCCGAGACGCTCGATCGCCACGTGTACCCCACCTCCGGTGCCACCCCGATCGGCCGGCTCACGCCCGACGAGATCCGCCGCTGGCACCGCCCCCTGCGTGAGCGCATCCCCTCGACCGCCTCACGGGCCTACCGGATCATGCACGCCATCCTCGCCACCGCCGTCGAGGACGACCTGATCCCCCGCAACCCGTGCCGCATCAGGGGCGCCGGATCCGACCCACACACCGAGCGCCCGTTCGTGCCCGCCGAGGTCGTCCTGGCGCTCGCCGACATCGCCCACGCCCGGATCCGCCCGATGATCCTCGTCGCCGGATTCGCCGGCCTGCGCTACGGCGAGCTGCGGGCCCTCGGACTGCGCAACTACGACCGTCTCCACGGCACCCTCACCGTGCGGGAGTCCATCGACAAGCGCTCCCGCCGCAAGACCACCAAGACCGATTCGAGCCAGCGCACGGTCACGCTCCCCCGCTTCGTGCTCGACGCCATCGACGCCCACCTGAGGGCGTTCGTCAGCGGCGACCCCGACGATCCGCTGTTCCCCGGCGAGGCCGGCGGCATCATCAGCGACGGCTGGTTCCAGCGCGAATGGAGAGCAGCGCGGTCGGCGCTCGGCCTGGACGAGGTGCACTTCCATGATCTGCGCCACGCCGCCGGCACCATCGCCACGCAGCAGGGCGCGACGATGCGTGAGGTGATGGCCCGCCTAGGCCACTCCACCACGTCGGCTGCGATCCGCTACCAGAAGGCCGCCACCGACCGCGACCGAGCTTGGCCGAACGGCTCGACGGGCTGGTCGACGAGCTGCGGACCTCGGCGAACACCGGCGACAGCGGGCCCGATCGGGCCGAACGCCCCGCGGGCGCCGCGGGTTTTTCGCGGGGCGCGGGGTTGACACGTCAGCATCAACCTGGCCCCGGAACCGAAGAATCCCCTGCGATTGCAGGGGATTCTCTGGAGCACCCCCAACGGGATTCGAACCCGTGCCGCCACCTTGAGAGGGTGGTGTCCTAGGCCGCTAGACGATGGGGGCTTGGTCACTCCGCCGATGCCGGCGGCGATCTTGTTTGCGCTCGGGGGGGAGGACTCGAACCCCCAATGACTGGACCAGAACCAGCTGTGTTGCCAATTACACCACCCCCGAAAGGTGATGCCGCCGAAGGGCGCCGGATCACGATAGCCGATGCCCCGGCGCGCTCCGAACTCGGAGGTCGTCGCGGTGTGGTCCGACGGGACGGCGCTCCGCGCGCCGGGGGCCGGGTGCCGGTCGTGGCCCTCGAGCGACACAACCGTGCTCAGGAGAGCCGGTCCAGGCGCCGGTAGCCGATCAACTCCCCTGCTGCCACGAGCACCGCCTCGCGCCCGATGCGTGCCGGGCTCGCACCCGAGCTGCTCGGCGACACCGTTGCATCGAAACCGAGCTCCGACGCGATGCCCAGCATGCGTCGGTTGTGGTAGCCGTCGGACACCAGGGTGATGCGGTCGACCCCCTGTTCCTGCAGGACACGTGCGGTGGCGGCGAGCGACTCGTAGGTCGACATGCCGTCGGTCACCACGTCCATGGCGCTCTCGGGCACGCCTCGCCCGAGCAGGTATGTGAAGCCCGCGTAGGCCTCGGTGAACCGGTCGGCTGGTTGCTTCGATCCGGTGAGCACGACCTTGGGGGCGACGCCCTGTTCGTACAACTCCAGGGCGTGGTCGAGGCGAGCCTTGAGCACCGGTGACGGCGTCCCGTCGTACTGGGCAGCGCCGAGCACCACGATCGCGTCGGTGTCCACGCGGTCGTCCGCCCCCACGTTGCGTACCACCTCGGTGAGCGCCCAACCCGCGTACAACGCAACGAGAACCACCGCTGCGAGCAGGATCCGCAGTGCCAGGGAACGCCGAGGTGCGCGAGGCCCGTCCCGCCGGCCCGGGTCGTCGCGGTCAGCCGTCGGTCTCACCCAGCCGCTGCCGGGCGGAGCGCAGCCGTGACAGCACCTCGGCCCGCCCGAGAAGTGCCATCGACTCGAACAACGGCGGCCCCACGCGCCTGCCGGTCAGGGCCACCCGGATCGGCGCCTGGAACTTGCGGCGGTTGGCCCCCAGCTCCTCGGCAAGGGCGAAGGTGCGTTCGTGCAACACCTCCGCCTCGAAGGGCCACTCGGCAAGTCCCTCGATCACCGCGTCCAGCCAGGCGGGGGCGTCGGGGACCATCGCCTTGTCCCAGTCAGCCTGCACGATCTCGGGCTCCTCGAGGAACAGGAAGTCCACGTATCCGGGCACCTCGGCGAGGGTCTCCACCCGGGTCTGCACCTCGGGGGCGATCTCCGCGAAGCGGTTGCCGTCGAAACGGTCGGCCCACGGCTGCTCGGCGATGTAGGGCCGGGACAGCTCGGTCAGCTCGGGTACGGACAGGGCCCGCAGGTGCTCGGCGTTCACGTGGAGCAGCTTCTTCGGGTCGAACGCCGCCGGGGCGGAGTTGATGGCTGAGACCTCGAACATCGAGGGGAACACCTCACGGGCGTCGGTGCGCACCTCGACCCCGTCCGGTGGACCCCATCCGAGCAGCGCCAGGTAGTTGAACATCGCGTCGGCCAGGTAGCCGCGGTCTCGGTAGTCGAGCAGCGAGACGTCGTCGCGGCGCTTGGAGAGCTTCTTTCGCTGTTCGTTGACGATCAGGGGAAGGTGCGCCTGGGTGGGCCGCCCCGGGAATCCGAGCGCCGAACGCAACAGCAGCTGCTTGGGGGTCACGTTGAGCAGGTCCTCACCGCGGATCACGTGGGTGACACCCATCTCGTGGTCGTCGATGCAGTTGGCGAGGAAGAACGTCGGGGAGCCGTCGGCCCTGGCGATCACGAAGTCCTCGAGGTTCGCGTTCTCGAAGCTCACCTCACCCCTGATCAGGTCCTGCCAGCAGGTGGTGCCCTCGTCGGGGACCTTGAAGCGCACCGCACGGCCCTCGCCGGGTCCGAGGTCGCGGTCCCGGTCGGCCGGGTCATAGGCGCGGCCCCCGGTGCGGTCGCGCTCCTCGGGCGGTACGGGGGTCGACCAGTAGGCGTGCCCTGAGGCCAGGAGCTTGTCGACCGCCTCGCGGTGGGCATCCGCGAAGTCCGACTGCCGCACGACCGGGCCGTCCCAGTCGAGGCCCATCCAGCTCAGGGCCACGAGGATCACGTCGATCATCTCCTGGCGGGAGCGCTCGGTGTCGGTGTCCTCGATGCGCAGCAGGAACTCACCGCCCATCGACTTGGCAGCCATCCAGTTGAACAACGCCGTGCGGGCACTGCCCAGGTGCAGGTAGCCGGTCGGGGCGGGGGCGAATCGGACTCTGATCGGTGCGTCCACGCGCCAGAGGCTACAGAACCATCGGCGGTTCCCGACACCGCCGCACAGCGGTGATGCGAACTCGCGATCGTGCCCGCGTACGCTTGTGGACGCCCAGTGGACCGGTTGGGGCCACGACGGGTCCCGGCACGCAGAGCTACACGAGCGAGATCCCCATGTCCGACCACGACAACGAACCCGCAGGCCAACAGCCGGGCGAACACCCGACCGACAGCACCGACGGCGGGATCAGCGGCAACGACGCAGTCGGGCCGGATGCCCCCGGCGAGCAGGCGCCCGGAGCGGGAGGGGTGTTCACCCGCCAGAGGGTGAGCTTCGCGGTAGCGGGTGTCGCGGTGCTGGGGCTGCTCGGGTGGCTGGTGTTCGGCAACTCCGGGGACCCGGAGCCGACACCGACCACGACCTCGACGACCACGACCACCGAGGCGACCACCACCAGCGTCGTGACCGAGACCCGTCCCGCGCTGGTGTCGCAGGTCGCCACGGCCAAGCCCGACCTCACCGAGGTGGTCGTGCTCGAGGAGCCCCCGCCGCAGTGGGACTCGGCGACCGAGATCGTCAAGTGGGACGTGCCGGAGGTCCCGTTCTCGCAGGCGGAGTTCGCAGACCGACCCGACCTCCCCCGCGAGGACTACCCACTCCAGGGCCGCTACCGCACCCCGATCGGGTGGACGTTCACCAACCCCACCGCCTTCGGTGACCCGTTCTCGGTGGTCGTGACCGAGCAACGGGGAGACTGGGCCCAGGTGATGGTCCCGGTGCGCCCCAACGGCACGCTGGGCTACACCGACCTCTCGCAGTACGACCTGTCGGAACACGAGTACCGCGTGGAGCTCAGGATCTCGGATCGTCACCTGGTCGCCTACCGGGGCACCGAGCAGATCGTGGACACCCAGGTGGTGGTGGGTCGCGACGCCACCCGGACCCCCACTGGCCGCTTCTACGTGACCGACAAGACCGACGAGGCGAATCCCAACGGGTTCTACGGCCCCCACGTGCTGCCCCTCAATGCCTACAGCGAGCAGCTGGACACCTTCGACGGGGGCGTGCCGGTGATCGCGATGCATGGCACCAGCCGGCCCGACCTGCTCGGCCAGGCGGCGTCCAACGGGTGCATACGCCTGCCCAACGAGGTGATCAGCCAGCTGAACGCGGAGCTGCCGATCGGCACCCAGGTCGAGATCTACGCCTGAGCCGCCGGTCCCCTTGGACCCTTGGGCCCTCGAGGGCCCCAAGGGTCCGTTCTGTGTTGTGTGA
>JAMLGJ010000047.1 GCA_023958095.1 Microthrixaceae bacterium | reverse complement strand
AGGTCGACCCCGTCGGGCAGGGGCTCGAGCAGCGAGGCGAACTCCGGTGGCTCGCCGAGCGTGGCGACCCGGTGGCCCGACTTGATGCCGAGCTTCTTCGCAAGGGGTGTTCCCGAGTATCCCGCTGCCATGAGACCGGTCGCCCCCTCGCTCGTGTCAGGAGCCGGTGTCCTCCCCGGAAGCTTCCGCACCGGCGCCGGCGTCGTCACCATCATCCACCATGAGCAGGCCGTTCGCAGTCGCGATCGCGACCGCGAACTGCTGGGCCTTTTCGTAGACCGCGTCGTAGTAGTGGTGAGCGTTGCTCGCGAACTTCCCGAGCGGAGGGTCCCCCAGTGAACGGACGACCGCGCTCGGATGCTGCGCGGGTCGCACCGAACCGACCATCGAACGGAGCTCCGCTTCCCCGGTGGGGTTCTCCCACAGCGGCCTCTTCCGGTCTATGGCCGATTCCTTGGAACCCTTCTTCTTCCGCTTCTTGCGGCGCTTCTTGGATCCCCGGTTGCCGGACCCGGCCGAGTTGTCCCGGGCATCGTTCTTCTTGGGACGGGACGTGCGCTGGTCGGTCATGCCATCACCTCCGCAGGTTGCTTCGCGTCGGCGTCGAGTGGCGTGTAGTCGGTGAGCACCTGGTCGTCGCGCAACCCGAGGGCACTCTGGATCTGTGAGGCATCCAGGTCATCGAGCGAGCTCGACTTGGGCAGAACCAGATCGGCAACCCGCCGCTTGCCCGCCACGATCTCCTCCACCCGTTCGTCGATCGTCCCCGGGCACTCCAGACGGTGGAAGATGACCGTGCGCTGCTGGCCCAGTCGCCAGGTGCGGTCCCTCGCCTGGTCCTCCACGGCGGGGTTCCACCACCGGTCGAACAGCACCACGTGGTTTGCGGCGGTGAGGTTGAGCCCCGCGCCGCCGGCCTTGAGGGAGAGCACCAGGGCGGCTCCACCCTCGGTGTTGGCGAAGTCCTCGAGGATCCTGTCCCTCGCGGTTCGGGCGAGACCACCGTGGTACGCGGCAACCTCGGTGCCGGTCCTCGCGCTCAGGTGTTCGGCGAGTCGTACCGCCCAGCTGGCGTACTGGGTGAAGATCACCAGCCGCTCCCCGGCGGAGAACACCGTGTCGATGATCTCCTCGAGCCGGGCGAGCTTTCCCGAGCGGCCATCCAGGGGTTCGTCGTCGCCGGTGAAGGCCGCCGGGTGGTTGCAGATCTGCTTGAGCTTCGTGATGGCGGTGAGGACCCGGCCCTTCTCACCGGTGGTTCCCGCTTCGGTGCCAACCACCAGTTCGTCGAGCACGGCCTGGTAGAGGCCGATCTGCTCGGCGGTCATCGTGCAGTGGTCCGTCTCGTCGATCCGTTCGGGCAACTCTGCGGCGATCTCGGGCTCGGCCTTCGTGCGGCGGAACACGAGGATGCCGTTCAGCATGCGCAGGGCCGCCTCGCCGCTGCCCGCGTGGGAGAGCTCAGAGACGAAGTCCGCCCGGTCGCCGACCAGCTCCGGGTTCACGAAGTCGAGGATCGCCCAGAGATCGCCGAGACTGTTCTCCACCGGGGTGCCGGTCATGGCGAGTCGGTACCTGGACGGCAACATGCGCAGGCCCTTCGCAGCGTTGCTGGTGGGGTTCTTGATCGCCTGGGCCTCGTCGAGGACGACCCTGTGCCACTGGACCTCGCAGAGTTCCTCTAGGTCGCGCAGCGCAGTGCCGTAGGTCGTGATCACCACGTCGGATGCCGCCACCTCGCCCGCGATCTCATCCGCGGTGGCGCGGGTCGCTCCGTGGTGGATCGTCACGCGCAGTGCGGGTGTGAACCGTGCCGCCTCGGATGCCCAGTTGCCGACCACTGCCGGAGGGGCGACAACGAGCGTGGGTCCGAGTGCGGAGGTCGCCTGAACGTGTGCGAGCACGGTCGGGGTCTTCCCGAGACCCATGTCAAGGGCGAGGCAGCCCCCGAGGCCCGCTGAATCGCAGAAGCCGAGCCATGACAGGGCCTCGCGCTGGTAGCTGCGGAGCTCGCCGGAGAAACCCTCGGGCTCGTCGACGGGTTCACCGGAGACCGCGCGTGCCGCGCCCACGAGGTTGGCGGCCCACCCCTCCGCTATCGACACGCCGCCCTCGAGCGGTGAGCTGTGGAGCCCGACCGCCCAGCGCAGCATCTCCCCGCCCGTCATCTCCTCGGGCCGGTCGCTCAGCGCATCGGCGGCCGCTGCCAGGTCGTCCTCGTCGATGCGGACCCAGCTCCCGTTGCTGTGCACCAGCGGGGCCGACTGCTGGGCGAGCTCCGAGATCTCCGCGGCGCTGAGTTCGACGTCGCCGAAGAGCACGGACCAGCGCACGTTCGCGAGCTCCGAGGCGCTGACGGTCGGGTCCTCGCCGAGCGCGGAGATCTGGAGGCTGGGCCGGGGCGCCCGTCCTGCCCGCGGGACCTCGAGTTCGAAGCCGGCATCGGTCAGCACGCCGCTGCTGACCGACATGACCTCCCAGGCCTCCTGTTCGGTCAGCTCCACCGCGCCCCGACTCGACGCACCCGAACGGGTGAGCTCGGGTACGAGCCGCTCGGCGCGCATCAGGTCGTCCACGAGTCCGGCCTGGATCTTCTGGCTCGGGTGGGATGCGATCGCCCCTTCGATCGGCAACAGGGCATCGTCGGGGTCGTGGCCGAGCACCTGCAGGTACCAGCCGCGGTCACCCGAAGGCGGTTCGAGACGCACCACCAGGGGCCTGCGTGGTGGTTCCGCGACCGGCTCGGCCCACTCGTCGAGGAAGCGGACCAGCGTCTTGCCGAGGTCCACCGGCGCGCGGAACGACGAACCGTCGAGCCGGCCCAGGTAGGCCTCCGCCAGGTCGGTCGCAGTGCGCAGCCGCGGGGGTGGTGCCGGTGCCTCGATCTGGCGGGCGGCCTGCACGCACACGGCGTCGACCGCGGCGACGAGGGCGGAATGGGTGGCCGAGACGGCATCGAGCTTCGGGTTGGCCAGGAACACCGACGCCGGTGCAGCGCGTGCGAATGTCTTGAGGGTCCGATGCTCGACCAGCACCGGGTGCCAGCGCACGGCGAAGGTGCCGTTGCCCTCGGTGCGGTGGCGGTGGCGCAACAGCGGCACCATCCAGCCCCTGGCCACGAGGCTCACCGCGAACAGTCCCAACTGCCCCAACCAGCGGGTGCTCGCTCCCAGCTTCTCGTCGTCGGCATGGCCCAGCAGCCACCCCACCACGTCCTCCATGGCGGCCGAGACGGCGGCGGCCCTTCGACCGTCCGGCATCACGACCGGATCGTGGTCGGTCCAGACCTCGCTCGGGGCACCGAACTCACCGAGCACCCCGAGGAGCTCCTTGCGTCGGCCCACCACCGAGTCGGGACCACCGACCCAGAACACGACCCGACTTGGCGACCAGGAGGCCTGCAGCATGGGTTCGCCGCTGGGCGTTTCGGGCTCGGGGTCCTCGGGCTCGGGCAGTTCGCGGCCCTCGCGCAGGTCGAGGCGGTCCAGCGCGGCATCGACCTCGTCCGCGATGGACTCGAAGTCCATGACGACCTGGGCGCGTTCGGGTCCGTCGATCCGTTTCGCCCTCTCCACGCCGGCTTCCGCCTCGTGGAGCCGGTCGAACAACGCACGGCGCCAACGGGCAGCCTCGGCGAACAACCTCTCGATGTCCTCCTCGGTGGCCATGCCGTCGATCTCCGCCTCGACGAGTCGGTCGAAGACATCCTCTGGAAGTCGCTGATCAGCTGCTGGCATCTGGCTCCACGCCTCGCACGGACAGGCATCGGTCACCGCCCGGCCCTCGGTGGGCACGGGACTCGTGGCCTCGCACGGTGGCCTCTCCGATTCGACCGTTCCCGTGGCAGCAGTCGCCGCCCCGGCAGTCGGACCACACCTGCCCACCGCTGGATCGTGTCCACCGGGGGATCGTGGACCGAGGTCGCACCACCGCTCGGTACAGCATACCCGCCGCCGGTCTCGCCGCGCGATCGGAGCTGCTCAGCCGCGGCGCTCCTCGGTGGCCTCGAGCAGGAAGACCGGAATGGTCCGCTCGGTAGCGGCCTGGCGGGCGCCCTCGTCATCGGCCACCCGAACCAGCGGGGTCTTGCGGACCTTCCCCGAGCGTGCTGCCAGGGTCCACAGGATCACCCACCGCTCGCCGGCGAGCTCGCTCGGCTCGGAGCCGTCGCTGCGCTCGTAGCGCTCGACCTCTGCCGCCACTGGTTCCCAAGGGCTGGGCTCGTAGGGGGCGTCATCGAACACAGGCATCTGTTCCTCCTGCGTCGGCTCGAGATCGGTGCCGCAACGACGGGTTCGGCGAATCACAGCATGTCGGCGCACCGTTGCACACATCTTCGGACCGGGGTCCGTGGTCAGGACCTACCATCGGCGAGGGCAACCGCTGCACGTCCACGGCGGTCGTGTCCGCCAATGGACACCGGGGGTCGGCCAGCCCGGGGTCCCGTGTCCCGACAGCTCAACATTCCAGGAGTCGAAGCACATGCACCTCGAGCCGTCGCCCGACCGGATGCCAGAGCTGGGCTTCTACACCCTGGCCGGCCACTCGGCCTCGCCACGGGACTGCGCAGCAGAAGCGCAGGACGCCGAACGGATCGGCATCGGATCCGTGCTGGTCTCCGAGCGGTTCAACGTCAAGGAGGCCTGCACCCTGTGCGGTGCGGTTGGAGCGGTCTCCGAGGATCTCGGGATCGTGACCTCGGCGACGAACCTGCAGACCCGCCATCCGATGGTGACAGCGGCCTTCGCCAACACCATGCACCAGCTGACCGGCGGGAGGTTCGCGTTCGGTTTGGGCCGCGGTATCGAGGTACTCGGGTCCATGTACGGAATACAGCCGTCCTCGATGTCCGAGATGGAGTCCTTCACGGTGCTCATGCGCCGCCTCTGGGCCGGGGAGATGGTCGGCGGCGTGGAGCACCACATGGGCAGCTCTCCGCTCATGTTCCTGCAGAACGCCGAGCCGGCCGACATCCCGGTGGTCATGTCCGCGATCGGGCCCCGCACCCTCGAGTGGGCGGGCGGGGTGATGGACGGGGTCATCCTGCACACGTACTTCTCCGACGAGGCGACCGCGAGGTCGGTCGAGGCCGTCCGCCGCGGTGCGGAGAAGGCGGGGCGGGATCCCTCGTCGGTGCGCATCTGGTCGGTGCTCGCCACGGTCGGCGACCATCTCGGCCACGACCTGGTGATGAAGAAGACCGTTGGTCGCCTCGCCACCTACCTGCAGGGCTACGGCGAGGTGCTGCTCGCGGCCAACGGTTGGGACCCTGCACCCCTGGATGCGTTCAGGTCCGACGAGGTGGTGTCCTCGGTGCCGGGGGCCATCGACGCGGTCGCCACCACCGAGCAGCTCGAGCACATCGCGACCCTGTTCCCCGCGGAGTGGCTGGACGCGGCGGCGACGGGCACGGCGCAGCAGTGTGCGCGAACCGCCCTCGCCCAGTTCGACCTGGGGGTCGACTCCGTGGTCCTGCACGGCGCCACCCCCCTGGAGCTGGAGCCGGTTGTGCAGGCCTACCGTGGGATTCGTCCCGCCGGGCGCTTCGACGACCTGCCGGTCAACCCGGGCTGGATGTGAGACGGGCCCCGGGCCCGGATGGACGGAGTTGCGGTCGCGCGGTCACGACTCCGCGGCGGTTCCCCAGTGGCTGTAGTTGCTGCCGCTGTGCACCACGTAGCGAACGGTGGCACGGGGTATGTGCACGACCTTCATGTGGCGGCTGAGCCTCCATGTGAGCTCCCAGTCCTCGCCCGGGAAGTCGTCGCGGCCCCGGGGCACGCGGCTGAACAGGACCCGCGGGGTCCGTTCCAGCACCATCGCGTTGGTGTCGACGAGCGAGCGCTCCTTCATGAGTGAACGGTCGAAGGGCTCCCCATAGGTGTCGAGGCGCACGCCGGATCCATCGACGCGCTCCAGTGACGAGTAGGTGAACCCGGCGCCGCGGGCATGTGCTTCCAGTGCCACCTCGAGGTGGTCCGGGGTCCATGTGTTGTCGTCATCGAGGAAAGCGACCAACGGTGAGTGCGACAGCCTGATCCCGACGTTTCGGACCACGCCCGCCGTGCCGACGTTCTCGGCAAGTTCCACGACGGTGATCCGGGGGTCGTCGGGAAGGTCGCCCAGTTCGCCGCCCCCGTCGTCCACCACGACGATGCGCTGGTCCGTGACGGTCTGTTCGATCGCCGACGCGACGGCGAGCGCGAGCATCTCCGGTCGGCGGTAGGTGGCGACGACCGTGGTCACCCGGGCCGAGGGAGTGGCACCCTTCGTCCGGAGGTGCTCCTGCACGAGACGGTCCTCGCGCCGCTGCATCTCACGGGCGGCGCGCCAGCGGGTGACCTCGAGCTTGTACTCGAACAACGGCAGTGTGCCGACTGTCGATCGCACGACGGCCCCGGCGGCGGAACGTGCGAGACGACGCATCCTGGGCACCATGGGTTCTGCCGGGGTCGCCTGGCACATCACCCAATTGTGGCTCGCGGATCCGGTGCGGCGGTGTTGGTCAGGGTGTGACCGGCTCGCCGGTGTCGGCGTCGACGTTTCCGATGTAGGTGGCCATGGGCTTGTCGGAGTTCGGGTAGATGTGGTTGGCGACGCCCTTTTCGAAGGTGGAGTTGCGGACCAGGTTGTTCGCTCCGCGGACGTAGACGGTGTAGTAGGAGGCGAGGCCCTTGTCGAAGCCGAAGTAGCAGTTGTCGAAGGTGGTGTCCTGGCCGTGCCAGAACACCGGTGCGGTTCCGGTGCCGTTGAAGGGTCCGTCGAGGATGAAGGTGGTGTTGGTGAAGGTGGCTCCGGTCGGGTAGCCGAACCCGGCGAGTGCCTGTGTGTGATCCGAGCCGGAGCCCTGGGGGTGGCGGATCCAGGAGTTGGACACCTTGATGTCGACCGGTACCGGCGCACCCCAGTAGAGGCCGGAACCCGAGGTGACGTTCACGGTCATGCCGTTGGTGACCGCGACGTTGTCGAGGTGCAGCTTCGTGATCGCCTGGCCGGGTCGGGGTACGACCACGACGGCGCCGTTGACGCGTACGTTGGTGGCCACGATGGTGCCCCCGGGATGGACCTCGAGTCGGTCCACCACCGCGTTGTCGATGTTGCGCACCTCACCGGAGCGCACCACCACACTTCCCAGGTTCCGGGTGCCTTCGCCGGTCGGCCCGGTGTCAGCTTCGCCCGGATGGGATCCACTCGGGGCAACCGGTTGAGTCGGGGTGGGGCTGGGAGCCGCGGTGGTCGGAGCCGCCGTGGTCGGAGCCGCCGTGGTCGGAGCAACGGTGGTTGTGGGTGCAGCGGTCGTGGAGGTGCTGGTGGGCGCCGGTGCCTCGGCCGTCGGCGCGGCAGGATCGGGAACCGGGAGGTCTCCTCCGCTGGGGACGCCCGTGACCTGGATCATCCATGCATTGTCGAGGTAGTAGGCGTCGTCCCTGCTGGCGTCGGTGATGTGCAGGCGCAGGGCGCCGAAGAGGGCATCCTCGGGTGCACGCCCGAAACAGAAGGGTGTGGTCCACATCGAGGGCATCTCGACGAGCTGGGGACCCTCGTCGGTGTCGATGATCGCCCCTGTGTCGTCGTACCAGCGCAGTTCGCAGCGGACACGTGTCCTCGTGGACGAAGAGGTGACGTCCAGCCAGCCCGCGTACACCTCGCCCGCGGAGACGCGTACGCCGCGGGTGGAGGTCGAGGTTGCCACCCGAACGTCGCCCGAGTCGTCCACGTGGATCGGATCGCTGCTGGATGCGAGCACCCGGAGGGACGCGTCGCCGGTGCTGGCGGTGCCATCAGTACGGTCTATCGCTGCGTTGCCCTGGGTTTCCCAGCCGAGCTGGTCGGGGGCCGCGGCCGGTTCCTCCAGCGAGTTCTGCTGGTCATCGAGCAGGTTGGCCACCACGAAATCGGAATCCGGCCCGTTGGGGTACGCCCCGCATGCGGTGGCCACAAACCCCACGGTGGCGAGCGAGGCCAGAGCGGCCAACCGCAGCGGCCGCCGGGATGCCCGAGGCCGGTCGGATCGGCGGCAACGGGGTGGAACGGGGTTCCGGGCACGAGGTGCAAACATGGCTGGCTGTCCTCCAAGTTCTCGGGCCCGGTCGCTGCGTTGCTGAACCCAACATTGCGATCAGGTTGCGAACTGGGCCGCCGACCCTGCGCCTGGGGCTTGCCGACAACCGCTTCGTGGCCTCAGATCACAGTATTCCAGGTCATCTGGTTGCACAAGGGTCGGCCGGTCGATGACGGGTCACGGCCGTTCCGGGAGCGTGTCGTAATGGGATCGCAATGACGTCCAGCTGGCAGCACGCTGCAGGAGCAGCGTGCTCGAGGGGCCGATGCCGACATGGGCCGATCGACCCACTGTCGAATCACCCATTGGAATCCGGGCCGCGCTCGGGCATCCTGTACGCGCGTCCACCCACGTTCGGGCCACGACGTGGCACATCAGCGCAATTGGCACATCACCGCAAGCGAGAGCACACCCGAGAATTCCACATCCCGCGAGCACACCTCCGAGGCGGAGCCGAACTGGTCACTCCCGACGTCGGGCCGAGCACCCCGCGGCCGCGGCTCCGGGGCCGGCCGGTTCACCCGTTGGGGTCGAATTCCACCCCGCCGGCTCATGAACGGCCGGGCATTGACGACAGGGACACCATGGATGCTGCACGCACCGACCGAAGCGACCCACGGAAGGACAGCAGGATGAAGGTGGCGATTCTCGCCGGTGGCCTGGGCACGAGGCTGTCCGAGGAGACGGTGACCAAGCCGAAACCGATGGTGGAGGTGGGCAACAAGCCGATCCTCTGGCACATCATGAAGCACTACGAGCACCACGGGTTCGACGAGTTCGTGATCGCCCTCGGCTACATGGGCGAGTACATAAAGCGCTGGATGGTCGACTACGTGTCACTCACCTCGGACCTGACCGTCCACGGCCGGGACGGTTCGGTCGAGGCCCACGACCAGACGTGCGAGGACTGGACGGTCTCCCTGGTCGACACGGGGCAGCCGACGGCGACGGGTGGCAGGATCAAGCGGCTGCGGCCCCACCTCGGGGAGGAGACGTTCATGCTCACCTGGGGTGACGGCGTCTCGGACGTGGACCTGCACGCGCTGCTCGAGTTCCACCGCTCCCACGGGAAGCTCGCCACGATGACAGCGGTCCGGCCACCGGCCCGTTTCGGTCACCTGGAGCTGGAGGGGGACCGGATCACCGAGTTCTCCGAGAAGCCCCAGGTCGGGGAGGGATGGATCAACGGGGCCTTCTTCGTTCTCGAGCCCGGGGTGTTCGACTACATCGATGGCGACGACACCCAGTGGGAGAAGGAGCCCCTCGAGCACCTCGCCAAGGACGGAGAGCTGATGGCCTACCGGCACTATGGATTCTGGCAGTGCATGGATACGATCAGGGACAAGAAGCTGCTCGAGGGCCTCTGGGACTCCGGCAGCCCCGCATGGAAGACGTGGAGCTGACTGATGAGGGTTCTGGTCACGGGCCACAACGGCTACATCGGGTGCGTACTCACCCCCATGTTCAGCGCTGCGGGCCATGAGGTGCTCGGGCTGGACAGCTACCTGTTCGAGGGATGCACCCTCGGTGACGAACTCCCCGAGGTCGAAGCGTTGAGGATGGACATCCGCGATGTGCGTCCCGAGCATCTCGAGGGTCTCGACGCGGTGGTCCACCTCGCGGGGATATCCAACGACCCGCTGGGCGACCTCCGCCCCGAGACGACCTACGAGATCAACCACCAGGGGGCGGTCCGCGTCGCACGGGCCGCCAAGGATGCCGGTGTGTCGCGGTTCGTGTTCTCGTCCTCGTGCAGTCTCTACGGAGCCCACGGGGACGCCCCGATCGACGAATCGGCCGAGTTCCTCCCGGTCACTCCCTACGGAGAGTCGAAGGTCATGGCGGAACGCGACATAGCGGCCCTCGCCGACGACGACTTCAGTCCCACGTTCCTGCGCAACGCCACCGCCTACGGCGTGTCGGCCAGGCTCCGAGGTGACCTGGTCGTGAACAACCTGGTCGGATACGCGCTCACCCTCGGTGAGGTGCTCATGAAGAGCGACGGTTCGCCGTGGCGCCCGCTGGTGCACATCGAGGACATCTCGAGGGCGTTCCTCGCGACGATCGAGGCGCCGAGGGACGCGGTCCACCTCGAAGCGTTCAACATCGGACGGACCACCGAGAACTACCGGGTGCGGGAGGTCGCGGAGATCGTCGCGGACGTCGTGCCCGGCACCGAGCTCGCCTTCGCGGAGGGAGCCGGACCCGACAAGCGCAACTACAGGGTGGACTGCACCAAGGCGGAACAGAACCTCCCCGGCTACGAGCCGACCTGGACGGTGCGCAAGGGCGTCGAGGAGCTCCATGCCGCCTACCTGGCGAACGGACTCGACCTGGAATCGCTCACCGGGGAGCGCTACCAGCGGATCAAACGGGTCCAGAGCCTGATCGGCGGCGAGGAACTGGGTGCCGACCTGAGGTGGCTACCCGCACACCACGAGGCGGTGCTCGATGCCAGCTGAAAAGCCGTTGCCCACCGAGGGTCACTGCAGGTCATGTGGTGAACCGGGGCTGCAGACCTTCCTCTCGCTCGGATCCACGCCACTTGCCGACGCTCTGGTGCGACCCGAGGATGCCGACGCACCGGAGGCCCACTTCCCGCTGGACGTCGCGTTCTGCCCGAACTGCGCCCTGGTGCAGATACTCGAGGAGGTTCCCGCCGAGCAGCTGTTCGTCGACAACTACCTCTACTTCTCGTCGTTCTCCGACGAGTTGCTGCGACACTCCCGTGAGCATGCCCTCGGTCTCGTGGAAGGCCGCGGCCTGGACTCGGGGAGCCTCGTGGTCGAACTCGCGAGCAACGATGGCTACCTGCTCAAGAACTTCGCGGAGCAGGGCATCCCCGTCCTGGGGGTCGACCCTGCACCCGACCAGGCCGAGGCGGCCAACGCGGCCGGGATCCCGACACTTGCGGAGTTCTTCGGCCCGGAGCTCGCGGAGCGGATCCTCGACGAGCACGGTCCCGCGGACGTGATCATCGCCAACAACGTGATGGCGCACGTGCCCGACCTGAACGGATTCGTCGCAGGGATGGCCGAACTGGTCGCCGAGGACGGCCTGATCACCGTGGAGAACCCCTATGTGCGGGACCTGATAACGCACTGCGAGTTCGACACGATCTACCACGAGCACTTCTGCTACTACTCCTGCACCGCGGTCGATGCGCTGGTGCGCCGCCACGGGATGTTCCTCAACGACGTCGAGTACTTCCCGAACCTCCACGGAGGAACGCTGCGCTGGCACATCCAGCCCTTCGAGAACGTCTCGGAGCGAGCCGCGTCGATGCTCGAGGCCGAACGCCGCGACGGCCTCGACACCTTCGGGTACTACGCGTCCTTCGGGGAACGGGTCGAGGAGATCCGGCGCGAGCTGCTCAAGCTGCTCGGGGAACTGCGAGACTCCGGTGCCTCCATCGCCGCATACGGCGCCGCGGCCAAGGGGAGCACCCTGCTCAACTACATGGGCATCGGAACCGACCTGCTCGACTACGTGGTCGACCGCAACGTGCACAAGCAGGGTCTGCTGATGCCGGGTGTCCACGTGCCCATCAAGGACCCGTCCGCGCTGCTCGAGGAGCAGCCCGACTACGTGCTGTTGCTGGCCTGGAACTTCACCGAGGAGATCATCTCCCAGCAGTCCGAGTACCTGGACCGGGGCGGCCGGTTCATCACCCCGATTCCACGACCGGAGATCCTGTGAGCCCCTCTTCGCACCCCTGTGCTGCATGTGGCAGCACCGACACCGAGGCCTTCCACTCCCAGCACTCGATCCCCACCAACAGCTGCCTGCTGCTGGCGGACCGCGAGGAGGCCGAGTCCTACCCGACCGGGGACATGGAACTCCGGTTCTGCCGGAACTGCGGGTTCATAGGCAACGCCCTGTTCGACCCGGCCCTGTCCGAGTACTCGTCCCGCTACGAGGAGACGCAGGGCTTCTCGGAGCGGTTCAACGACTTCGCCAGGGACCTGGCGAAGCGGTGGGTGGACAAGTACTCCCTGGCGGGCAGGACGGTGCTCGAGATCGGGTGCGGAAAGGGTGAGTTCCTCGAGATGATGTGCGAGGCGGGTGTGGGCCACGGGATCGGCATCGACCCGAGCGCCCATCCCGACCGGCTCACCAGCGAGGCGGCTTCGCGGATCGAGTGGATCACCGACCGCTACTCCGAGAAGTACTCCGACCTGAGCGCGGATGCGGTGGTGTGCCGCCACACCCTGGAGCACATAAGTGACGTGGGCGACTTCATGCGCATGGTGCGTGCGAGCATCGGCGACCGTCTCGACACCGTGGTGCTGTTCGAACTCCCCGACGTCAAGCGCGTGCTCGAGGAGGTCGCGTTCTGGGACGTCTACTACGAGCACTGCTCATACTTCAGTGCGGGCTCGCTCGCCCGGCTCTTCCGGGCGACCGGTTTCGAGGTGCTGGAGGTCGGACTCGAGTACGACGACCAGTACCTGATCATCGAGGCACGACCCTCCGCGGTCACCCCGGCACCGGGGGAGCCCTTCGGGATCGAGGACGACATGGAGGACCTCGCAGCGGCGGTGTCGCACTTCGGAGAGTCGTACACCGCGATGGTCGACAAGTGGCGTTCGGAGATGACGCGCAGGGCCTCCGCGGGTGAACGGGCGGTCATATGGGGTGCGGGCTCCAAGGGGGTGGCCTACCTCACAGCCCTCGGCCTGGGCGACGAGGTGCCGTTCGCGGTCGACATCAACCCCCACAAGCACGGCATGTACATGGCGGGCACCGGGCAGCGGATCGTGGCTCCCGAGCATCTGCGCACCGACCCACCCGACCTGGTCGTGGTGATGAACCCGGTCTACCTGGACGAGATCGGCAGCGACGTCCGCGGGATGGGCCTGGATGCACAAGTGGTGGCCGTCTGATGGACCTGAAGCGGGTTCTCAACGCCATGCGGCGGTACTGGTTCGCGGTCGTGGGCGTCCTCATCCTCACCGCGGTGGCGGTGGCTCTCGTACCGCGCAACATCGCCGCCGACTACGAGGCCCAGGGCAGCGTGATCATCCTCTCACCCAGCACGGTGGAGGACTCCAGCACCGGGGAGGTGGTCGGGGTCAACCCGTGGTCGCGCTTCGGCTCCAGCGGTGAGGGCGTTGCGGCCACGGCGGTCATCGAGGTGCTCCAGAGCGGGCCCTTCGAGGCCCAGATCATGGACGACCCGGCGATCGACGAGTACATCGTGGAGATCAACCCGGGAAGCAACGGCGCCATCATCGACATCACCGTGCGAGCCACCGACCCGGATGCCGCGCTGGAGGCATTCGACCAGATCGTGGAGCGGATCATCTTCGAACTGGGGGCCCGCCAGGAGGCCGCGGGTGCGCCGGAGGCGACGCGACTCAGCGCAGAGGTGCTCACGCGCCCCGAGGAGCCGACCGAGCTGCTGGGCAGTCGCTCCAGGGCGATGCTGGCACTCGGCGTGCTCGGCCTGCTCGCGTCGGTAGCAGTGGCCGTCGGTCTCGACGCCCTCCGGGGTGGATCCGACCGGGCAGCGAAGCGGGACGCGGGTTCCGGCGATGAGGCTGTCGCCGGCGGCGAGGTCGCCGAGGGCACTGCCGTTGCCGAGGGCAGTGCCGCTACCGAGGGCAGTGCCGTTACCGAGGGCACCGCCAACGGGACCGCCCACGGCTGCGCCGCAGTCGACGAGTCCAACGGTGACGACTCCACCGGTGAGGAGTCCGCAGGCGACGAGTCCACCGGCGAGCCGGGGCCGGACCGCGACGAGCTCGCTCCCGCAACGGGCTCGAGCCCGCGGAGTGGTGGCCGGGGCGGATGACGACCTCCCCCGGGGCGGTCGCGCACCGCACGCCGCACCAGCGCGGAGTCGCCATTGCGATGACCGTGGTCGTGCTGGGCGCGACCGTGGCCGCGGTGGTCATGCCTCCCGAGGCGGTCATGGCGGTGTTCGCCGCCCTGATCCTCGGGGCGATGCTGGTCCAGGCGCACCGCGACACGGCGCTGACGATCGTGGTGCTGCTCGCCCTGATGGCGCTCATACCCGCCTCTCTGGCACTTCCCGAACTGGGCAGCATGGGCGCTCCCACGACGCTCGTGGCCCTGGCCGCCGGCGGGTTGTGGCTCGTCACGTGGGTATCGCCACGCAGCAACGTGGTCACCGAGGTGGAGGGATACCGCCCCATCCCGATACTCCTGGCCGTGTGGGCAGCGTCCACCACCGCCAGCTATGCGGTCGCCGCCCTGCGGGCCAAGGACGGCCTGGAGGCCTCCGCCGCGGACCGGGGAATGGTCGTGATGCTGGCCTCGCTCGGGATCGCACTGCTCATCGCCGAGACGGTTCCGACCCGTGAGAGGCTGGACTCGATCATCAGGGTCGCGGTCCTGGCGGGAACCTTCATCGCCGCTATCGGCATCATCCAGTTCTTCATCGGATGGGACTACGCCGCCCACGTGAGCATCCCCGGCCTGAAGCCGACCGGTTCCGGGCTGTCGATCACCGAGCGTTCCATCTTCCGCCGTGTCGCGGGAACGACGCTCCACCCGATCGAGTTCGGTGTGGTGCTCTGCCTGATCATCCCCCTCGGGCTCCACCTCGCGATGCACCACTCCCGGCGCTGGTTCGCGCCGGTCGCGGTCATGGGTCTCGCCCTGCCGATGTCGGTGTCGCGCACGAGCTTCGTCGGGGCGGCCGCCGCAGGGCTCGTGCTGCTCTCGCTGTGGCCCCGCCAGACGCGCCGGCGGGCGCTGGCGGTGGGCTTCGGCTACCTGGTGGCGGTGCGGCTGCTCGTGCCCGGGTTGCTCGGGACGATCAGGTCACTGTTCACCAACGCGACCAAGGACCCGAGCATCACCTCGAGGGAACAGGACTACGAGTTCGTCGGACGCTTCATCACCGAGAACCCGTTGTTCGGCCGCGGCTTCTTCACGTTCATCCCGGAGCGCTACGACTACCTCGACAACCAGTACATGATGACCCTGGTGGAGACGGGCGTGATCGGGCTGCTCGCGCTGCTGACGATGATCGTGGGCAGCATGGTCGTGGCCCACAAGGTCCGGGCCCGCACCGACGATCCCGTCGACAGGGACCTGGCGGCAACGTTCATGGCGATGCTCGCAGTTGCGCTGAGCACCGCGATCGCGTTCGACTACCTGAGCTTTCCGAGCGTCAGGATCATGCTCTTCGTGGCGATCGGTGGGGTCGGGGCGCTGTGGCGCCTCGTGCCCGACCGGAGCGTCACGCAACCGGGACCTTCGGCCGCGCCGGAACCCGCCACCGGCACAGCTGTTGCATGAGGACCCGCAACCTGATCCGCACCCGACACCAACGAACCACCACGAGGAGTGAAGAGATGACGAAGCGAGCTGGGGAGACACCACGGGAGGTGACGCCGCCACCGAGGGCGCGCGGACGCTGGCGCGCACTGTCGCTGTTCGCCTCCATGGCGCTGGTCGCCACACTGCTGACCGGCCTCGAGGCGGCCGCGGAT
>JAMLGJ010000046.1 GCA_023958095.1 Microthrixaceae bacterium | reverse complement strand
CACGGGTCTCCTGGAGCGAGTCGTCGGAGAGGTCCACGTAGCCGACCTCGGACACCGAGCCGATGGCGTCGTTCAGGTAGAGGTCCACGAAGTCGGCCAGCGCCTGGTTCTCCTCGGCCTTGGCCTTGTTCACGTAGATGAACAGCGGGCGGCTGAGCGGGTAGGTGTTGTCGGCGATGGTCTCGTCGGTCGGGGCGATGCAGCCATCGCCCTCGTCGACCTCGAGGACCTTCACACCCTCGGCGTCGCGGGCGAACGCGAACCCGACCCAGCCGAAGCTCGTGTCGGAACCCTGGATGCCCTGGATGATCACGTTGTCATCAGCCGACGCCTGGTAGTCGGGACGGGTCTCGGCCGGCTCGTCGCGCTCCTCGGCGAAGTCCTCGATGGCCAGTTCCACGAAGCTGGCGTAGGTGCCCGATTCCTCACCGGGGCCGGTGATCTCCAATGGCTCGTCCGGCAGGTCCCCGGGAGAACCGAGCTCGCTCGCGATCTCGTTGGCGTCAGCCCAGGTGCCGAAGCCCTGGGACTCGGGACCGACCAGGCCGTAGATGTCTCCGCCGTGCAGGCACTCCACGTCGCCGTTGGCCTCGTTGGTCATCACCGCGATTCCGTCGTTGCCGATCCGCAGCTCGATGAACTCGATGCCGTTGGACTCACAGGCCTCGATCTGTTCGTCCTTGACCTTGGAGCTTGCATCGTTGATGTCGGTCTCGCCGTTGCAGAACAGCTCGAATCCGTCACCGGTGCCGGGACCGTCCACGGACACCTCGACGTCGGGGTACTCGGCGTTGTACTTCTCCGCCACCGCTATGGTGATCGGCTCGACAGTGGACGAGCCGGACACCACGACGCTGCCGCCGTCGCTGCTGGATTCGTCACCGCTGCCGGTGTCGTCGCCATCGTCATCGGAGCCGCACGCTCCGAGGAGCAGCGCACCCGCCATCGGTACTGCCATGAGTCTGGCCACACGACCAGTCCTGGTGAGATTCAACTGAACCCTCCTTGGTCCACTTCCCTGAGTGCAACGGGGGGTCGCCGCACAAGCGCGCAACCTAGGGAGTCGGGGTGTCATCCCCTTGGCCCGAAGGTGAATCGCGGATGAACAGGTCCTGAAATGCTGAGACCGGGCCCAACGGCGCTCAGTCGGCGATGTCGAGCACCCGGTCAGCGAAAGCAGCCAGCACCTCGCGTTCCGTGCCGTAGCTGAGCATGGTCCATGCCTCTGCGAACCGCACCCAGCGGACCTCGGAGACCTCGTCGGGGTCGTCCGCCTCGGGAGTCGCGTCCGGATCGAGCGGGGTCATGGCCCACCACTTCACGCGCTTGGGACCCAGTGCGGTGTCATAGCCGACCTGCGCGAGCTTCGGGCCGAGCTCGCAACGCAGGCCCGTCTCCTCGAGCACCTCGCGCAGCGCCGCGGCCTTGTGCTTCTCACCCGATTCGAGCTTGCCCTTGGGCAGGCTCCAGTCGTCATAACGGGGCCGGTGCACCAACAGCACCTCCACCTCTGCGTCGGGCCCCCCGCCCGCGCCCTGTCGCCACACCACGCCACCGGCCGCCCTGATGAGTGGCCGCTCGGCCCGGGGCACGCCCCGTTCGGCATCGCGGCCGACCGCGCCGACTCGACTCAACGCATCTCCACTTCGGCGCGCTTGGCCGCCTGCTCCTCGAGTTGCAGGTGTGCATCCGGGGAACCGTCGGTGGCCTCGAGCTTGGTCCAGGTGTCGTCCCGTTGCTCCCAGGCGAGGCGGTCGTCGGTGAACAACACGTCGAGCACGTCGTCGATCCTGTCCTGCAACGCGGGCGTGGTGATCGGCACCACCGCCTCCACCCGGCGGTCCAGGTTGCGGGGCATCAGGTCGGCCGATCCGATGAAGTGGAGCGGCACGCCCTCGCCGCCGCCGTTGGCGAAGCGGTACACGCGGGAGTGCTCCAGGTAGCGCCCCACGATGCTGCGCACACGGATCCTCTCGGAGAGTCCGGGCACCTGCGGCCGGATGCACGAGATGCCCCGGATCACCATGTCGACCTGCACCCCCTTCGCCGACGCCGCGTAGAGCTCGTCGATCATGTCGGCGTCCACCAGGCTGTTCATCTTCATCACCACGTGGCCGTGTTCGCCGTGGCTCGCCTCGTTGCGGATCAGCTCCGTCAGCCTGGGCCGCAGCGTGTGGGGGGCGACCAGCAGCTTTCGGTACTCGACGTCGCGGGCATAGCCGGTCAGGTAGTTGAACAACTGGGTGAGGTCCGAGCCGAGGTCCGGGTCGCGGGTGAGCAGCCCGAAGTCCTCGTAGAGCCGTGCGGTCTTGGAGTTGTAGTTGCCGGTTCCCACGTGGCAGTAGCGGGTGACACCCGAGCCCTCCTCGCGCACCACCAGGCAGGTCTTGGTGTGGGTCTTGAGCCCGACCAGTCCGTAGACGACGTGCACGCCGGCGCGCTCCAGGCGGCGGGCCCACTCGATGTTGTTCTCCTCGTCGAAGCGAGCCTTGAGCTCCACCAGTGCCACGACCTGCTTCCCGCTCTCGGCGGCCTTGATGAGCGAGTCGACGATGGGGCTGTCGCCCGAGGTGCGGTACAGGGTGAGCTTGATGGTGAGCACCCGCGTGTCCGTTGCGGCCTGGCGGATGAACTCCTCGACCGACGAGGCGAAGCTGTCATAGGGGTGCTGCACCAGCACGTCCCCCTCGGAGATCACGCTGAACAGGCTGCGGTGCACGTCCTCCTCGTCGGGTTGGAGGCGGCGCTGGGTGGTGGGCTGGAACGACTCGTACTTCAGTTCGTCGCGGTTCATCGCGTAGACGGACCACAGCCCGTCGAGCGAGATCGGCGCCGCGTGGGCATACACGTCGTCGGCGCGCAGGTCGAGTTCCTCGCGTATGAGCTCGAGGGAGTCGGTGGAGATGTCGTCCTCCACCTCGAGACGCACCGCCCGCCCGAAGCGACGCCTGCGCAGCTCGAGTTCGATCGCCTCGAGCAGGTCCTCGGCTTCTTCCTCCTCGACGGTCAGGTCGGCGTTGCGGGTCACCCGGAACGCCACGCTGTCGGTGATCTCCATGCCCGGGAAGAGCTCGTCGAGGTGCTCCGCTATCACCTGTTCGACCGGCACGAACCGCTCCCCGTCGGGCATCACCACGAACCGGGGCAGCAGGGAGGGGACCTTCACCCGGGCGAAGCGGCGCTCTCCCGCCACGGGGTCGCGCACGAGCACACCGAGGTTCAGCGACAGGCTCGAGATGTACGGAAACGGATGTCCCGGGTCCACCGCCAGGGGTGTGAGCACCGGGAAGATCCGCTGCTGGAACTCCCCGGCGAGCCACTCGCGGTCGTCGTCGTCGAGCTGGCTCCAGGTCGAGAAGCGGATCCCTGCGTCGGCCAGGTCGGACACCACGGGACCGAGGAACACCCGATCGGCTCGTTCCATCAACTCAGCCGCGCGTGCCTTTATGACGTCGAGCTGCTCCTCGGGGGTGGCTCCGTCCGGGGTGCGCCGGGTGATCCCGGCCGCGACCTGCTCCTTGAGGCCCGCCACTCGCACCTGGAAGAACTCATCCAGGTTCTGGCTGAAGATCGCGAGGAACTTCACCCGCTCGAGCAACGGCGTGTCGGGTGATTCGGCCAGTGCCAGCACGCGGGCGTTGAACTCGAGCCAGGACAGCTCCCGGTTCAGGTACGCAGGGGCCTCCCCGGCACCGGCCGGGCGCGCGCCATCCTTGTCGTGGACTGTGTCGTGGCTGGCCCCCGTGGTCACGACGGCCATCCTAGAGGCCCTTGCGCTGCGCAGTATGCGCGGTCAGCAGCCGAGGGCGGTGGCGGGTGGCGGACCCGCAGGAAGCTCTCAGCCCGCGGTCTCCGCGGGCCTGAACTGCTCCTCCATGCCGGTTTCCCAGACCACGATGATGCGTTCGCCCTCGGCGTCGCGGTTCACGCGGTCGCGGTTGCGCCGGAACTGCGGGTCGTGCGGGGGCAGGAGCATCAGCCGGGCCATCACACGGGTGCGGAACGCATCCACGAGCTCGGGGTCGCCGTCATCGGAGGTGATCTCCCAGTGCGGCGCCGTGGGGCCGGTGTAGGTGATCCGGACGGTTGCCACGGGCGGGAGTTCTTCCTCGCCCTCGATCTCGATCGCGTCGGAGGACATGGCCGAAGGATAGACCACCGCTGCTAGCTGCTCCCCAGCGTGGCCGACACGCTGCGGGCCTCACCCTCGCGCTCGATCACGATCGTCACGGTCTCACCCGGTTCCTTGGCGCGCACGGCCTGGCCCACGTCGGTGGAGTTGCGGATCGTGCGACCGTCGACCTCGATTATCACGTCGCCGGGCAGCATGCCCGCCACCTCGGCCCCCGAGCCGTCGGTCACGTCCTGCACGAACGCCCCCGAGGTGGCGGTCACACCGAAGCGCTGCGCCACGTCGGTGTCGATCCGCGACACGTCCAGGGTCGCCACACCCAGCACCGCCCGTTCCTTCTCGGCGTCGCGACCTGCTTCGAGGTCCGCGATGAGGTCCTTGATCGAGTCGATCTCGAGTGCGAAGCCGATGTTCTGGGCATCAGCGAGGATCGCTGTGTTGACACCGACCACCTGGCCCTGCGCGTTGACGAGCGGACCACCGGAGTTGCCCGGGTTGATCGCGGCGTCGGTCTGGATCAGTTCGTCGAGCACGCTCCCGTCGGGGGCTGTGATGGAACGCCCGGTCTGCGAGACGATGCCCGTGGTGACACTCGGTTCGGCGCCGAGGTTGAGGGCGTTGCCGATCGCGACCACGTCGTCGCCGACGAGCAGGGCATCGGAGGATCCGAGCTCGGCGGGCACCGTCGGGTCATCCAGGCCCTCCGCCTTCACCAGGGCCACGTCGGACTCCGGAGCGGAGCCGATGAGCCGGGCCTCGGCGGTGCGGCCGTCCGCGAAGTCGACCTCGATGCGCTGGGCCCCCTCCACGACGTGTGCGTTGGTGAGCACCAAACCTTCCTCGTTCAACACGATGCCCGATCCGGCGGCGTCTCCATCGCGGGTGCCGGTGTGGATCGACACCACCGAGGGCTGCACCTTGTCGAGCAGTGCGCGGATGTCGAGTGCCTCACCGGTGACAGTGTTGGACTCCCTCGGGGCTTCCACGACGTTCTGGGCCGCCAGCGGAGCGGAGGGTTCGTCACGGATCGTCATCGCCGCAGCGGTAACGCCGGCAGCCACGATCGCCCCGACCAGCCCGCCGACGAGGGCGGCACGTACCGATCCGCCCCGCCGGGAGCCACCGGAATCGGGTGAGGAGGGTCCGGAAGAGCCCGGGTGCGAGGGCGGGCCGGGAGGCGAGGGTGGCAGACCTCCGGTGGAGCCGGGCGCCTGCCAAGCCGCCCACTCCTGGGGCGGACGCTGCGATGGCGCGGCCGGCGCCTGCGGAGCCGGCGGCACCCAGGGGGCCTGCTGGGCAGCTGTGGGGGTCTCCGAGCCGGGGACCTGCGCCCCGGGCGCGGTCGGAGGCCGCTGGGGGATCCCCGTCGGAGGTGTCGCGGGCAGTTCGCCGGTTGCACCGTTGACCGGGTTCGCCGTGTTGGGATCGCCGGCGTGCGGTTGAGGGGCGGGCTGGCCGGGGCCGCCGGCGGGCCGGTTCGTGTCAGGCATCGATGGGTCTCCGTGCATGGTCCGAGTATGTGTGTCGACGCCGCGGGGATCGGGTCGCGCCCGACCGGTCCCTCACAGGAATCTCAGTTCGACCCCGTCCGGGCGCTACGGACCGGGTAGATGTTCCCAACGTCCCGCCCCAGCGGCGTGTTCCCGCTGAAGCACATCTCAGTTGCTGTGGAACAACCCGGAAATCGGGGAACAAATCGGGGCTCCGAAGCGTAATAGTCACCGTATGGATACTTCCGCAGAGACCAAGTGGATGGCCGAGGGCAACTGTGCCCACAAGGCACCGTCGTTGTTCTTCCCTTCCGACGGCGTTGGTGTGGAGCGGGCCAAGAAGGTGTGCGAGGGGTGTCCCGTGGCGACCCAGTGCCTCGAGTACGCGATTGCCAACCGAATCGACCACGGCGTCTGGGGTGGCACCTCCGAGCGGCAGCGCCGGCGCATCATCAGGGCGAGGACCAAGGCCGCGAGGGAAGCTGCCTCCAGGCCGGAAGCCCTGGCGAGCTCGTAGCCGCCACCGGCCACTTCTGGTCGCCGAGACCTCGCGGTCACCGGCGCCCGAACAGTTCCCGTGACGTGCGGGCGATTCTCGTGACACACCGGGGTGCACCGGCCCACTGTGGTGCAGCAGCCCGGCGCGCGGCCCGCGGGGCGACGCACCGGCCGCGACCGATCGACGCCATGGCCCGACCGATCGAAGGTACGGCTCGGCGGGCCTACTTCTTGGCTTCGTCGGATTCGATCTCCGCGACCTCGTCGTCCTGTTTGCCCTCGGCGAGCCCGCGCTTGAACTCGGTCTGGGCCTGCCCGAGGCTCTTGGCGAGCTTCGGTATCTGCGAACCGCCGAACAGGACGAGGGCCACGATGACCACGATGATCCATTCGTTGCCTCTGATCATCCCCGCAGCGTACCGGAGAGCCGCACCGAACATGTGCGCGGCGATCCTCGGGTAGCTTCCCGCAGATGGCTTCCGGCAACCCGGTGCACGGCGCGCAGGCGCGTTCGATCGGCCTCGGTGCCCGCTCCCAGTTGCATCGGCAGGACCGCGCCGGGGCGAGCGAGCTCATCGCCCGCCGGCTCTCCGGGCTGACCGAGTTCGACGGACCGCGGCACGTCGCCGGGTACTGGCCGGTTCCCGGCGAGGTCGACCTGCGGGGGTTCTGGCACCAACTGCACGACGCAGGGGTCACGGTGTGCCTTCCCAGGATCGACCCGACCGGGTCGCGGAGCATGGAGTTCCGTCGCTGGCACCCGGACTGCACGATGACCGACAACCGCTACGGCATCCCCGAACCCGACGGTGAGCCCGTCTCGCTCGAATGCCTGGACGTCGTCGTGCTCCCCTGCGTCGCGCTGGACGACCTGGGATCCAGGGTGGGGATGGGACAGGGCTTCTACGACCGGACCCTGGCGGGCCTGGCCGGGCTCGCCCCCGGTCGTGGGCCGGGCCATCGACCCACGACCCTCATCGGGGTGGCATTCGAGGTCCAACGCCTGCGCGCGCCCGATGTGATCGTGCGCGAGGACTGGGACGTGCCCCTGGACGTGGTCGTCACCGAGTCGGCGGTGCTGCGCCCCGGCGCCTGAGCAATCGAACCGGAGCTGGTTCAGGCCGTGCGGGTCTCGGCGGCAGCGGCTCGTGCCAGTGCCCTGGCCCGGCGGAGACGGCGGCGTTCGCGCTCGCTCAGGCCACCCCAGATGCCGAACTTCTCGCTGTTCTCCAACGCGTACTCGAGGCAGTCCTCACGTACCACGCACGCCCGGCACACGGCCTTGGCCTCCTTGGTGGAGGCGCCGCGTTCGGGGAAGAAGAGATCGGGGTCGACCCCGAGGCAGTTGGCCATGTTCTGCCAGTCCTCGGCGGGTTCGTCCCCCTGGAAGTCCACCGGCGTCTCGGCCGTGCCCGCAGGTGGCTCGACCGTGGCCGTGGCATTGCCCACGGCCGGTGCCCGGTGTTCTGTTGTGCGTGTGTCGTGGCTCACTTCTGGTCCTCCCCCGCTCTGGTCCATGGGGTACACCCCCACCCCTCGGACGAGTGCGTGCGGTGGTGCCGGCTCCCTGCGGACACTGCGTCGGGATGGTCCCGGTGCAGTTCCGCCCTGCGGTAGCCGCCGTTGTGTTGTCCCACCGATGTAGTTACAACGGTGTGATTCGACATCCTTGTGCCTCAGGGCCGTCGCGTCAAGAAAAATCAGGCATCGCGGGCAATCGCGCTCCCGGCGACGCCCGCCGCGTACGGGATCAGCGACGCCCCTCGAGCAGCTTCCGCCTCTCGTCGATGAAGTCGACGAGCACGTAGTCACCGAGGGTGTCGGGGCTCGTGAAGAAGGCCCTGCCCCGGTTCAGCTGTGTCAGCCGTTCCACGAAGCGCTGGAGGCCCGGGTCCGGATCCAACATGAAGGTGTTGATCCGGATCCCGTCCCGGGTGCAGCGCGTCACCTCCAGCAGCGTGGCGTCGACGGTCTCGCGCACCGGTGGATAGTGGAACTCGGGCTCGCCCAGCTGGTTTATGTGCGCGGTCGGTTCACCATCGGTGATCATGATTATCTGCTTGGTGCCCGACTCCCGGGCGAGCATCTCGCGGGCCAGGGAGAACCCGTGCTGCATGTTGGTGCCGTAGACGAAGTCCCAGCTCACCTCGGGCAGTTGCTGTGCGGTGAACACGCGCCCCACCTCGGAGAACCCGACCAGACCCAGGAAGTCGCGGGGGTACTGCATCGAGATCAGGCTGTGCAGCGCCATCGCCACCTTCTTGGCGGGAAGGAAGTTGTCGCGCATCGGCATCGACAACGACAGGTCCAACATGAGCACCGTCGACACCCTGACGGTCTGCTCGGTCTGTTCGATCTCGAAGTCCCCGGGTGTGAGCCGCACCGGTGACCCCTCGCCACGCATCACCGCGTTGCGGATCGTGCGGTGGATGTCGAGGTTGAACGGGTCACCGAACTCGTAGGGCTTGGTGGAGTACGCCCGTTCGTGACCGATGCCGCGGTCGTCGCGCCGGTGCCCGCCGAGACGGTCCGCGTCGATGGAGCCGAAGAGCTCGGCCAGGGCGTTGCGGCCCAGGCGGTTCATGCCCGCCGGGGTGAGCTCCAGGCGACCCTCCTTCTGCTCCACGAGGCCCGCCTCGGTGAGCATCCGGGTGATCTCCGACATGCGTTCGAGGCTGTTCGCCGCATCCTCGCCGACGAGCTGACGCACCCGGTCGAGGTCCACCTCCCCGAGCGCACCTGGTTGCACCGAACCACGCAGCATCTGTTCCATCTGGTCGAGGTCACCCAGCTCCGACATCGCCTGCATTGCGGCGGCCATGTCGAGGGGATCCGCCCCCTCGAAGCTGTAGGCGTCCTCCCAGCCGGCATCGGGGAACGCGTCGCGCAGGTTGTGCCCCAGGCGGTCGGCCTGCCACTGCAGGTCCATGTCCTCGAGAAGGGCCTCGGAGAGCTGCTGCATCTGCGCACGCTGCTCGGGGGTCATCGAGTTCAGCATCGCCTGGGCCGCGGCCATGCGCCGGGCCATTGCCTCGAGCAGCTCGTCGAGGGTCCGGGGGTTCTCCGGGAAGAAGTCCCCGTACTCCTCCATGAAGCCCTCGAAGTCGGGCTCCTCGCCACGGCTGCGCTGTTCGAGCATCTCGTTCAGCGCCGCCATCATGTCCTTCATGCGGGCCAGGTCCTCGGGGCCCATTCCCTGCACTGCCCCGGACACCTGGTCCACGTACTGCTGCATCAGCTGCTCGCGCAGGCGCTCGGTGAGCTCCTCGAAACGCCGCTGTGCCTCGGCGGAGAGGAACTCGTGCGACTCGAGGCCGCGCACCTTTCCCGCGAGGTCATCGGGCAGCATGTCGAGCTCCAGGTGGCGTTCCCGGGCAGCGGCCGAGGCCAGCTCGGCGCGGCGTTCATCACCCGAGTTCAGGTCGCGGCTGCGCTGGGAGTCGATGGCGTCGCGCTCGACCTCCACCACGTCGTCGAGCCCGCGGGAGACCTCGTCGTAGACACCGCCGAGGTCGAAGCGTTCGAGGGTGTCCTGGCGGCGCTCACGGATCTGCTCGAGGATCTCGCGCAGTCCCTGGATCCGCTCACCGTTTCGGTCCTCGAATCCCTGTTGCAGCATCCGCCTCAGGGCCGCGTTCACATCGCCGTGGTACAGCAGGTCGTCGGTGAGCTCGGAGAGCACGTCGAGTGCGTCCAGCTCGAAACCCCTCTGGGTGCCGTCCCAGGGCGAGTAGCGGAACCGCGGACGTGCCATGGGCGAAGGCTAACGGTGCACCCGGCCCCACGCCGGTCGCCCGGGTGACCCACGATCCGACCGGCCCGCGAGGCCGTGCGCGCTCAGCGCGACCGGTACTGGGCGCGACCGCCCACCGCGTCCTTGTTCAGGCGCTTGGAGAGGTGCAGCCCCTCGAGCACCAACTCGATCGCCGAAGCGACCTCCCCGGGGGTCGGCTCGGCCCCGACCAGCTCGGCCACCGGAGCCCTGAGTGCGGGGGTCGCCTCGAGCAGGTCCGTGTAGTCGCCCGACGCGATGTCCTCGCCGGTCTCCACCGGGTCCGACTCTGCGAGGGCCTCCACGACCGCGGTGAGCTGCTGGGGGGTGACGCACTCCCGGAACGTCTCGAGGATCGCGGCCCGCACCAGGTGGTCGAGGATCTGCCCCTCGCGTCCGTCCTCGAGGGTCTCGATCTCCACCTTGCCGGCCGTCGAGGCCGGAAGTGCCTCCAGGTCACAGATCCGCGGCACCACCTCGTCGTCCCCCGTCGCGAGAGCCCGCCGGGCCGCGTTGGCGACCATCACCTCGTGGTTGCTCACCGACAGGCGCACCGACACACCGGAACGCTGCGAGATGTGGGCGCTGTTGCGCGCCAGCTGCGACAACGTGGCGATGATCTCGGCCATGTGCGGCGGCACGCGCACGGTGATCCCGTCGGCCTCGAAGGGCTGGGCCTCCTGGGCCACGATCGCCACCTCGGTCTCCACGTCCAGTGGGTAGTGGGTCCGCACCTGCGAACCGAAGCGGTCCTTCAGCGGCGTGATGAGCCGGCCGCGGTTCGTGTAGTCCTCCGGGTTGGCCGAGGCCACCAGCAGCAGGTCGAGGGGGAGGTTGACCTTGTAGCCCCGGATCTGCACGTCGCGTTCCTCGAGCACGTTCAGCAGCCCCACCTGGATCCTCTCCGCCAGGTCCGGCAACTCGTTGATCGCGAACACGCCGCGGTTCGTCCGGGGCACGAGTCCGTAGTGGAGGGTGAACTCGTCGGACAGGTACCGCCCCTCGGCCACCTTGATCGGGTCCACCTCGCCGATCAGGTCCGCGATCGAGGTGTCCGGGGTGGCGAGCTTCTCCCCGAAGCGCGCCGAGCGGTGCACCCAGTCGATCGGGGTGTCGGCACCCATCTCCTCCACCAGTGAACGGGCGTGCGCCGAGACCGGGTTGTAGGGGTCGTCGTTGATCTCGGAGCCCTGCACGATCGGCATCCACTCGTCGAGCAGGTCCACCAACGAGCGGATCATCCGGGTCTTCGCCTGGCCGCGTTCGCCCAGGAAGATGATGTCGTGGCCGGCCAGCAGTGCGTTCTCGAGCTGCGGGAACACCGTGTCCTCGTAGCCGAGCACCTCGGGGAACAGGCGCTCCCCCGCCGCGATCCGCGCAGCCGCGTTGCGGCGCACCTCGGTCTTGACCGGCACCGACTCCCAACCCGAGGATCGAAGCTCTCCGAGGGTCGCTGGTTTCGACATGGACCGGACCCTACCGAAGGCACCGCTGCCGCGTACCCGCGGCCGCACCCCGGTGGGCCGAGGCGGTGCGTCAGGCCTGCACCGGGCGTGTCGACAGGGTGTGCCAGCCATCTCGCACGTACCGGTCGACCGGAGTCGTGCCGCTCACCCCGGCGCAAGCTGGCATCCCCACCGCGTGCAGGGCGCGGTCGCACTGGTCGCCAAGCAGACCCGAGAGCACGAGTGTCGCTCCGGGTGCGCACAACGACACCAGGTCGGCGCCCAGGTCCTCGATCACCGGCACCAGCAGGTTGGCCACCACCAGGTCGAAGGTCTCGCCGCGTTCCAGCAGCGCGGGCAGGCCCCCGGCCTCGAAGCGGTAGCGGTCCGCCACGCCGTTGCGTCGCGCCACCTCTTCGCTGGTGACCCCGGCCGCATCGTCGATGTCGACACCGACCGCACGGTCGGCACCGGCGAGCAGCGCCGCGACCGCCAGCACGCCGCTGCCGCAGCCCACGTCGAGCACGGACCACCCGGAGTGACCGCGCCGCTCGGCGCTCCGCGCGACCGCATCCTCCCGTTCGGTCGGGTGCACATCACGGGCTGGGCCCGTCTCACCGGTCGGGTTCATCCACCGGGCGATGTCGCCGATCGCCTCGAGGCAGCTGCGCGTGGTGGGGTGGCTCCCCGAACCGAAGGTGTGCCCCGGGTCGACCACCACCTCGATGCGTGCCGTGTCCGGTTCCACCTCGATCCACGGTGGACGCACCAGGAAGGGCCCGGCATCCACCGCGGTGGCGAAGGGCCGCCAGGCGTCGAGGTGGTCCCCTCCCGGTCGCAGCACCTCGATTCCGGCATCAGGGTCGAGCGAATCGACGAACTCCCTCAGCGACACCACCGCGCCCGCGGCAACATCACCCACGAGTGACACCGGTCGATCACCGCCATGGCGGTCACTCCGGCCGTCCCGGTCGGCTCCGGCGACGTCCTCCTCGGCAACCGCCGAGGCACCGGACTGCAGCATCCGGTCCGCCACGAGTTCCGCGACTCCGGCGGCACAGGTGACACGCAACACCACATCCGGTTCCCCGCTGGTCGGTTCCATGACCCATTGCTACCCGCCCGGCGCTACCCGCTCACCCCCACGACCGAACTGACCCAACCGAACTGACCCAACCGAACTGCCCCGACCGAACTGATCGTCGTGGTGCTGACCTGCCGGGCACCACGACGATCGGTTCGTGGTGGACGATCACTTCGTGACGGAGGTGAAGTGGTCGAGAAGCTTTGGGTCGTTGCGCGGAGGACAGTAGGTTCGAGGCTGCACATTCACCGATTACGACTCGGAGGCACCGGGCATGACCCAAGCCATTGAGCGCCCCGGGGCCGACGCCCCGGTCGTGAACCGGCCGCAGAAGGCCAACAGGCCCTGGATAGTCGAGTTCGCCTCGAGTGCCGTGGGCAAGAAGTGGATCATGGCCCTCAGCGGCCTGGGCCTGATCGGCTTCGTGATCGCCCACGCGTTCGGCAACCTGAAGATGTACTTCGGGCCCGAGGACTTCGACCACTACGCGGAGTCGCTGCGCACGCTGTTCTACCCGATCATCCCGCGCACCTGGACGCTGTGGGGCATGCGAATCGGCCTGGTCGTCCTGTTCGTGGCGCACATCGGATCGGCGATCTCGCTGACCCGGATGAACCAACACGCCCGTCCCACCAAGTACGCATCCCCGCGCAGCTACATCGCAGCGAACTTCGCCAGCCGCACCATGCGCTGGACCGGCATCATCGTTGCGCTGTACCTGGTGTTCCACCTCGCGGATCTCACCTGGGGGTTCGCCAACCCCGACTTCGTGCGTGGCGACGCCTACGACAACCTCGTGGCCAGCTTCGAACGGGTGCCGGTCGCGATCATCTACATCGTGTCCAACATCGCCCTTGGCATCCACCTGTTCCACGGTGCCTGGTCGATGTTCCAGTCCATGGGCATCAACAGCCCCCGCTACAACGGTGCCCGCAGGGCCATCGCAGCGGGTGTTGCCGGTGCGATCACAATCGTCAACGTCTCGTTCCCGCTCGCGGTGCTCTTCGGCATCGTCGGCTGAGCCAGCCGGCCCACGAGAGCCAGCCAGGAGGCATCAGTGACCCTCACCCTCGACCCGCAGATCCCCGAAGGCCCACTCGAGGACAAGTGGGACAACCACAAGTTCGACCTCAAGTTGGTCGCACCGAACAACCGGCGCCGCTTCGAGGTGATCGTCGTGGGCACCGGCCTCGCCGGCGCCGCCGCAGCGGCCACCCTGGGCGAGCTCGGCTACAACGTGAAGGTCTTCACCTACCACGACTCACCCCGGCGGGCGCACTCGATCGCCGCCCAGGGCGGGATCAACTCGGCGAAGAACTACCGCAACGACGGCGACAGCGTCTTCCGTCTCTTCTACGACACCATCAAGGGCGGCGACTACCGCAGCCGCGAGGCCAACGTCTACCGCCTCGCCCAGGTGTCGTTGAACATCATCGACCAGTGCGCCGCCCAGGGTGTTCCCTTCGCACGGGAGTACGGGGGACTGCTCGACAACCGTTCCTTCGGCGGCGCCCAGGTGGCAAGGACCTTCTACGCCAGGGGCCAGACCGGCCAGCAGCTGCTGCTCGGGGCCTACCAGGCACTCGCACGCCAGATCCACCTCGGCACCGTGGAGCTGCACAACCGCACCGAGATGCTCGACGTGGTGGTCAAGGACGGACGGGCGGTCGGCATCACCACCCGCGACCTGCTCACCGGTGAGCTCGAGTCGCACTCGGGCCACGCCGTGCTGTTGTGCACGGGTGGCTACGGCAACGTCTACTACCTGTCGACCAACGCCATGGCCTGCAACGTGACCGCCACCTGGCGGGCTCACCGAAAGGGCGCGGGGTTCGCCAACCCCTGCTACACCCAGATCCACCCGACCTGCATCCCACCCTCGGACGAGACCCAGTCGAAGCTCACCCTGATGAGCGAGTCGTTGCGCAACGACGGCCGCATCTGGGTTCCGAAGGGCTACGAGGACAACCGTGCGGCCTCGGAGATTCCCGAGGGTGAGCGCGACTACTACCTGGAGCGCAAGTACCCGAGCTTCGGCAACCTGGTGCCCCGAGATGTCGCCTCGCGCAACGCCAAGACCGTCGTCGATGAGGGCCGCGGCGTGGGGCCGCTGCACAACGGCGTGTACCTCGACTTCGCGCACGCGATCGAACGCCACGGCCGCAGCACCATCGAGGAGCGCTACGGCAACCTCTTCGACATGTACGAGCGCATCACCGGGGAGAACCCCTACGAGACCCCGATGCGCATCTACCCCGCCACCCACTACACGATGGGTGGCCTGTGGGTGGACTACAACCTGCAGACCACGATCCCGGGGCTGTTCGCACTCGGTGAGGCGAATTTCTCGGACCACGGAGCCAACCGCCTCGGCGCCTCCGCTCTCATGCAGGGCCTCTCCGACGGTTACTTCGTGGGCCCATCGACCGTCGCCGGCTACCTGGCCGGCTGGCTCGGCACCGAAGCCGTTCCAACCGACGACCCTGCGTTCAGCGAGTCCCTCGACGAGACCCGCGGCCGCATCGATTCGCTCATGAACGTCAACGGCACCTCGTCGGTTGACCACTACCACCGCGAGCTCGGCAAGATCGTCTGGGACTACTGCGGGATGAGCCGCAACGAGGCGGGCCTCAAGAAGGCCCTCTCGGAGATCCCGGCGCTGCGCGAGCAGTTCTGGTCCGACGTTCGGGTGCCCGGCCGGGCCGACGGCGTGAACCAGTCGCTCGAGAACGCCCTGCGTGTCGCTGACTTCATGGAACTCGCCGAGCTGAAGGTGCGCGACGCCCTCCACCGCGAGGAGTCCTGCGGCGGGCACTTCCGCGAGGAGAGCCAGACCGAGGAGGGCGAGGCCAAGCGTGACGACGAGAACTTCTCCTACGTAGCCGCGTGGGAGTGGGGCGGCGAGGACATCCAGAACGACGCCGTGCTCAACAAGGAACCGCTCTCCTTCGAACGGGTCGAGCTCACACAGCGCAGCTACAAGTAGGCCGGCGCAGCCACGAACAGGAAAGCCGGCGACCGGCCCCGGTCGGCCACCGGCGGGAAGAACAACCGGAGACGACATGAACGTGCTCAAGCTGACCCTCGAGGTGTGGCGTCAGGACGGACCCGACGCGGCCGGCGGTTTCGAGACCTACGCCGTCGAGATACCCGACGACGCCTCCTTCCTGGAGATGCTCGACAAGGTCAACGAGGAGCTGTTCAGGGCCGGCAAGGAGCCCATCACCTTCGACCACGACTGCCGGGAAGGCATCTGCGGCACCTGCGGCGTGATGATCGACGGACAGGCCCACGGGCCCCAGAAGGGCACCGCCACCTGCCAGCTGCACATGCGGCAGTTCCGCAGCGGCCAGACGATCAAGATCGAGCCGTGGCGGGCCGCGGGGTTCCCCGTGGTCAAGGACCTGATGGTCAACCGGGCCGCGTTCGACCGGATCGTGGAGTCGGGCGGCTACATCACCGTCACCACCGGTGCGGCACCGGATGCCAACGAGATCCCGGTGCCCAAGGACGCATCTGACTCCGCCATGGACGCCGCTGCGTGCATCGGCTGCGGCGCCTGCGTCGCGGCGTGTCCGAACTCGGCTGCGAACCTGTTCACCGCCGCCAAGATGCAGCACCTCAACCTGCTTCCCCAGGGTCAGGCGGAACGCTGGTCACGCTCCGAGGCGATGGTCGAGAAGATGGAGGAGTTCTTCGGCTCCTGCACCAACCACGGTGAATGCCAGGAGGCATGCCCCAAGGAGATCTCGATCGACTTCATCGCGATGATGAACCGCGACTACGCCAAGGCGAAGCTCGTCAACCGACGCCGCCTGGGTGAGCGCAAGGTCGGTTGACCCCTTCGCGACGCAACCGCCGGCACGCCCGCTAGCCTCGGAGGGACACGCGGAGCGTCCGCGCCGCGTCACGAGTCGTCAATGGAGGACCCAATGCGCCTGCGTCACCTGATTCCCGTTCTGTTGCTTGCATTCGGAGCCCTTCTGGTGCCCGCGTGCGGCGGCGACGACGGTGAGACCGCGTCGGCAACCTCCGATGACACCGAGTCGACCGACAGCGGTTCGGATTCCTCCGACAGCTCCGACTCGGACTCGACGGACGACATCCCTGATCCCAGTGAGCTCGATGACCTGGTTGACGAGATCCCCGGCCTCGATGACGAGCTCGGGGACTGCCTGAGCCAGGCCGCAGCGTTCAGCTCGCTGTACTTCGAGGCACTCGGCGGTGAGGACGGGGCCAAGGAGGCCCAGCGCAAGGCCGAGGAGCTCAAGGACCTGCTCCCCGATGACCTCCATGACGACATCGACGTGATCTCGAACGCGATCGGCCAGGTCGCCGAGGAAGGGCTGCTGTCGGGCACCGACGCGATGGAGACCGACGAGTTCAACACCGCCACCGACAACATCAACGCCTACTTCGAGGACGAGTGCGGCGCTCTCGGGTGAGTTGAGCCGCTCCGGGGAGGACCCCATGGGGCACGACCCCGCCGAGGTGTCCATGCTCGGGCGCCCGGTCGAGGCCGGCGAATACGGTCGACTCGAGTTCTTCGAGGTGGACCGCCCGGTCAGGGTCACCTTCCACACCGAGGAGCTGCAGGCCCTGTGCCCGGCCGTCGAGGGGCTGCAGCCCGACATCTACGACGCTGAGATCGCCTACACGGCACGGACCCACGCGCTCGAGTCCAAGTCGCTCAAGCTGTGGCTCGTGTCGTTCCGTGACCGGCGAATCTTCGCGGAGCACCTGGTTGTGGAGATCCACGACGTGCTCGCCGGGTACGCCCCGGCGCTCGAGGACGTGCGGGTGCGCCTCACCCAGAACGCCCGCGGCGGGATCACCACCGTCGTGGAGCACCCGCCCCCCGCCTGACCCCTCCCTCGGCCGATCCCCCCTCCCACTCCCGTTCTGTGTTGTGGGGGGTGCGCGCGGCGCGACGCCCACCA
>JAMLGJ010000045.1 GCA_023958095.1 Microthrixaceae bacterium | reverse complement strand
GACCCGACCGCGAAGCAATCGTGGGTCACGGAAGTGAGGAAGGACGAGAACTACCCCGAGTCACAACAGAGCATGGCAGTCGACGACTTCGACCGAGCCTGTTTCGGCCTCGGCGGTGCCGACGACCTGTTGATCCGGGTCGCGAACCGGGTAGACGGCTCTGCCGGCTTCGCGACGTGGACCACGGAATCGCGGCTTGGCTACAAGACCGGGCTGGGCCTCGTGGTCTTCCCGGTGCAGACCGGAAGCGATATCACCCACCCTCGCGACGATGAGATCCAGCCGGGCAGCGCGTGTTCATATGACCCTGACACTGACGCAGCGGTCCCGTTCCAGTTGAATACGAACGACCAGACCGGCTCGACTGCGGCCTCGGACCTATACGGCTCCTACGAACTCGTCGCAAGCGCGGGCGCCAGCACCACTACCTCCGCGCAGGTGGAGGCGTTGTTCACCAACGACCCGCGCTGTCTGAGCCCGGGAGAGACGATCAGCCCGCACTGGTCGAACGACCCCGGCGATTCCGGCACCCACAACGGGTTCGTGATCCTGAAGAACTGGATATCGCCGCGAAACCCAGACGGGGCGACGAGTGAACTGAGCGACTACGAGCTGCACAGCGCCGACGGCCCGGCACATGACGATGACCCGATCGTTTCGTCGACGTCGGCCGGTCTCACGCTCGCTGGGGTCCCGACGTGACGACCCATTGCCGCTGCCTCGTCATTTCCCCGGCCTTGAGCCACATTGCACCCAATGTCACACAACGCGTCGTAGAGGCCGGCTGAGTCCGTCGGTCGATCCGGGTTCCGAACACACCTCTGGGTCGCTGTTCCGCGACGGCGTCGCGATTCGACCACTCGACTGATTTGAAGGTCGTGCGACTGCGTACCAAGCCGCGCCGGTTGCTCTCGATGGATACACGGGCACCCTGTGGGGCATGGGAATGTTCGATTGGGTACACGCAGGCGTGCACTGCGGGCAGTTCAAGTGTTGGGGACGCCCCCTCGCGAGGTACGAGCTCGGTGACCGGGTGACACTGCACACAGCACGGTCGCGTGGGGCGGTCCCATCCGAGAATCCGGAGCCACGGGACTACCAGATCGTCTTCGACGAGCAGTCCGCCGTAGTGGTGCGCGACGGAGTGTTCGTCGACTGGAAGGACACCCCACTGGACGACCTGCCGGCGTTGGGCAACGACGGGCGAGCCGTCGACCCCGAGAGCCCCCGTCTGGCCTGCGTGGTACCCGCAAGCCAGCGCGCGATCTGCAACGAGGGCCCGTGACGCCGGGCTGCCCGGCCGCCTCTCAGCGCAGCTACACCGACCTTCGCTCAACCGACATGACATAGGGCGCCCCCTGCAGTTGTAGTGGTGACACCAGCCGGATTGAGTCCCGCCATCGCCGTGATCGTGAACCTGCACCTCATCGCCAAATGGCACAACACCACCGCAAGCCCCCGCCGGCAGCCCGAAACCCCGGCGCACCTCTGTGTAACCGGGGTTTCATGAACATGTCGTGGGGTGTTTCGTGAACACCTCTTGGTGGGGGATTCACGACACCCTCCACGGGGCGCTGGGGCACCGATCGCCGGAGCACCCCTCCGGGTCTTGCACACGATTCGGCGAAATCTTGCACACGGTTTCGTCCCGCATGATTGGACGCCGCAACCTCGCTCGCCACCTCGTTCAGCAGTAGTCGGCAGCGCACCGGTTGCAGTCGAGGATCGGCGGGCTGTTGCCCCGGTGCTCCGTCCGAGGCCGCCCAAACATGGCCCGGCACTGTGAGCATGTTGGCTCACCAGGCTGCCCTCACCGCTCAGGTCGCTGAAGGCGCCCGGCGCGACCCAGCTCCGGTCGATCGGCTCGTCGAAGAGGCCCCGCTGAGCCTGGGCCGCCGCCTCGCGGACAGCGCCGAGTACGTCGTCAGGTCGCCGAGCGGGTAGCCATCCGGTGGCCGAAATCAAGACCTACCCCGTGCGGGGCAGTACCCACTTGCCCTGCACGGGGTAGTAGGGTACCGTGGTTGTCATGCGCGAACAGCTTCTCGTTGAACCAGACAGTCGTGGCCGCGTATCCCTCGGGGCGCTGTTGGCGCCAGGCCGGTACCTCGCCTCCGTCGATGGTGAAGGCAGAGTCGTGCTCGAACCCGCAGTTGTACTCACAGCCACCGAAGAACGACTCCTCTCAGATCCTGATTTCCGCGCACGAATGGCCTCGGCAGCATCTGAACCGGTTGATCCCCTTGACCTCGAGGCGCTCTGAGCAGTGCTCGAAGTCGCGGCAACCGAAACCGCCCGCGAGCAACTGGCCGCCCTGAAGCAGTCGAACCCCTCTCTGTTCGAGCAGGTCAGGGCTCGCATCGGCGACGTTCGTGAAGATCCCGGAGGGGCAGCGGCCGGACGGGCCTTCTTGCTGGATGACGGCACCTCGGCGCGACTTGCGACCTACTACGACCCGGTCGCGGCGAGAGACCTCGTTCTCGTGTGGACAGTTTCCGCAGACCCGCCATGCATGAACGTGATCAGAATCGAACACGTCTGAGCCCGACCCGCACCCCACAACACCCTCTGTCGGCGAAAGGGGCGCCGCCGGGCCAACGCGGCGGCTCATCCGGCGCAACCGGTCGCATCCGCGACTCCCAACAAGCGCGCTCCGGGCCCGGGTGTCACGAAACCCCGCCCTCGATGACTCAAACGCGGGGTTTCGTGAACACTGCTGGCCCACTTTCGTGAACCACCCTTGGTGGAGCTGGGGGGAATCGAACCCCCGTCCGCCAGGCGGTCACCAAACCTGATACGACCATTCCCGACTCTGCTGCTCACAGCCGCAGCACCGGCGGGTCGGCTGGTTGCCCAGCTGCCGGGTCTTTCCCCGACGTCAGCGGTCTTTGCCGGCTGTCAGCGGTCTCTCCCTGCGGTCCACCCCCACTTCTGTTGCCGGGCTGTGGGGGTCCGGCCCCGTGCGCCGTTTCCGGTCACGATGACTCTGCTACAGCCCTATCCGATCAGGAGATCAGGTCAGGCTGCGAGAGCGAACTGCTCATCGGCGGTTCATTTGGTGTCCCCGTTTTTCGAGTCTGAGACAACTCGGGTCGCAAGCGTGGCTTCCTTGTCCCGACGTCGAAACCAGTCAGCCCCGTCACCATGTGTTGTGTCCCCATCGTACCGCGCCACGGCAGCGCTGCGCGAGCGGCTTCGCACGACAGCCGGCAGCGGCGTCCTGCGGGCTCAAACGACCGGCGCACCATTCAGCCAGGTTCCCACGACCTCGATCGACTCGAGCTCGGTCGGGCCGACCTCGAGGGGATTGCGTTCCAGCACCGTGAAGTCGGCCAGCTTGCCGACCCGGATCGAGCCCAACTGGTCATCCATCCCCAGTTGCCAGGCGGCGTCGATGGTGACCGCACGCATCGCATCGCGCACCGAGATCGCCTGGGTTGCACCGAGTTGGTCACCGTGACGGGTGCGACGCGACGCCGCGGTTCCGGCGAGACGCAATGGACCCGGTGGGTACATGGGCGAATCGGCGTGCAGGCTCACACGGTGGCCGTGGTCGAGCGCAGAGCGCAGCGGCATCAGCCTCCCGGCACGGTCCGGGCCGAGGATCGACTCGCGCAACTCGGGTCCGTACCAGCGCACGTGGTCGACGTGGAAGCTCGGTGACACACCGAGCTTCGCTGCCCGCCGCAGGTCGTCATCGGTGATGAGCGCGCAGTGCTCGACGCGCCAGCGGTGCCGCTCACCTCCCGCCCTGCGCCCGAGGACCCTTTCGTACAGGTCGATCGTCTCGCGGCACGCCCTGTCCCCCTGCGCGTGGGTGAGCACCTGCCATCCTGCGAGATCGAGCTCGCCCAGCAGTTCCTCCAAGTCCGAGGGGTCGTAGTTCGCCCGGCCGGATGAACCCGTCTCGATCCCGAGCGTGCAACAGCAGAGCTCCGAATCCAGGTACGGCTCGTCGAGCAGCATGGTGCCCGTGTAGGGGGATCCGTCGTACCAGAGCTTCACCCCTGCCACCCCGAAGAGGTCAGACTCCGGCTGGTCGGGACGCCAGCCGCTGCGCAGCGCCTCCTCGTGGCGCATGTAGGCGACCATCCGCAGGGGGACCGATCCGCTGGCGGCCATGTCCCGGTACTGGACGAAGTCGCCGCCACCCAGGAAGGTGCCGGCCATGCCCACCGTGGTGATGCCCACCTCCCCATAGCGGCGGTACTGCTCCGCGAGAAGCAGGCCGAACTCGGCCTCGTCCGGCAGTGCCCGGGCCATCAACGTGACGATGGCCGGCATCTCCTCCACGCGACCGGTGAGCCGTCCCCGGGCGTCGCGTACGTAGACCCCGCCACCTCCGGGGTCGGGGGTGGACTCCTCCACACCCGATCCCCCGAGCGCAGCCGAGTTGGCGAACGCGGTGTGCATCGACTGGATCAGCACCACCAGGGGATTGTCAGGAGCGATGGCGTCCAACCGCTCGCGGTTCCACACGCCCAAGCCGTCGGTGAGCATGAAGTCGAGCCCGAACGCGTAGATCCACTCCCCCGGCTCCGCCTCCCTCACAGCGCTCGAGAGCGCATCGAACACTCCGGTCGCGTCCCGGTGTGTGAACCCTGAGACGTCCACCCACGAGTAGAGCTGCGCCGAGAGGTCCGGGTGGGTGTGTGGTTCGATGAGTCCCGGTACGAGGGTGTGTCCGGCGAGGTCCACCACCTCGGTTCTGGAGCCGCGATGGTCCATCACCTCGTCCAGGTCACCCACCGCGGTGATTCGTCCCCCGGCGACCGCAACGGCTTCGGCTGCGCCTCCTTCGATCGTCTCGATGGGGCCACCGGTCAGGATCGTTGCTGCGGGGCCAGTGCTCGACGCCATCGACGGACACTACCGGGGAGCTGCCTCCGCCATCAGGAGAACCACTCGGGTTCGTTGCCCTCGCGCCACTTGATGTTGCAGCCGATCGAGGGCACCTGGGGCTCCGGTACCGGCTCGCCGGCCGCCACAGCGGAAGCCGCGGCCAGCAGGTCGGACCCGTCGATCGGGATGTCGTTGCGCGGCCGTGAGGAATCGAACTGGCCCCGGTAGGCGAGCCGGTGTTCGGCGTCGAAGAGGAACAGGTCCGGGGTGCACGCAGCCCGGTAGGCCTTCGCTACGGACTGGTCGGCGTCGAACAGGTACGGAAAGGACCAACCCCACTCCCTCGCGGTGGGAGGCATCAGCTCCGGTGCATCCTCGGGATAGTGCTCCACGTCGTTGCTGTTGATCGCCACGACCGCCACGCCGATCCGTGACAGCTCGTCGGCAACCCGCCCGAACGCAGGTCCGATGTGTCGCACGTACGGACAGTGGTTGCACACGAATGCCACGAGCACCGGGCGACCCGACGCGACCTGTTCGAGCGAGAAGCTCCTGCCCTCGCCATCGGCCAGGTCGAAATCCGGCGCCAGGGTGCCGAGGGGGAGCATCGTCGAGTTGACAGCGACCATGGTTCGATTGTCGCACTTCTGCCCCCGGGGCGCACCAGCCCACCATGTGGTTCGGGTTGGCTACCTCCCGGTTCAGACCCGCAGGAACCTGCTGACCGCGATGCCGGAGCCGACCGCGCCCGTGATCGCCCCGATGATGAACACGATCACCACCGACATCACCACGTCGCCGGTGTCCCAACGGATCTCGTTGAGCAACTCGAAGGAGACCTGCTCCACGAAGTTCCGCTTCCACAGCGTGTTGAACGCGAACGCTCCGCCCGCGGCCAGGACCGCACCGAGCAGTCCATGGACCAGTCCTTCCGCGATGAAGGGCATGCGGATGAACCAGTTGCGGGCACCGACGAGGCGTTGCACCTCGATCTCGCGGCGCCGTGCGAACACGGCGGTGCGGATGGTGTTGAAGATCAACAGCACCGAGGCAGCGATGAGGATGAGGCCGGTGAACTGCACCCAACGGTTGAGCGTTGTGACCGACCGCTGCACGTTGCGTGCGTACTCCGCGGCATAGGCGACCTGCTTCACCCCTTCGAGGGACTCCAGTGACTCTCCGAGGGAGGACACGATCTCGGCATCGGTGGACTCGGGTTTGACCCGAAAGCTGGTCGGCAGGTCCTCGGGGTTGACCGAGTTGACGAGGTCGGGCTGGTCCCGGAACAGGGTCTGGAACTCCTCGTAGGTCCGGTCCCGGTCGTAGAACTCCACCGTGTCGACCTGACCCGAGTCGTCTATGGCCTTCGAGACCGCTTCGGTCTGCTCCTCGCTCGCGGTCGGGTTCATGTAGACGAACAATCGCTGCTCGGAGCGCAGACCGAGGAAGCTGTTGTTGATGCCCTGGCCGATCAGGAAGCTCGCGGCGACCATCGTGAGGGACACCGCGACCGTGATGATCGCTGCGAAGGTGAGTGTGAAGTTGCGCGCCAGGTTGGACCCGGTCTCACGCATCACATAGTCGAGCCTTATTGCCACCTCAGCCCCAGTCTCACTCGTAGACGCCGCGGACCTGGTCGCGCACTATGCGACCGTTGTCCAGTTCGATGACCCGTCGCCGCATCGTGTCGACGATGCCGCGATCGTGGGTTGCCATGACCACCGTGGTGCCGGTGCGGTTGATGCGGTCCAGCAGCTTCATGATCCCCACCGAGGTGGCCGGATCGAGGTTGCCGGTGGGCTCGTCCGCAAGGAGGATCAGGGGTCGGTTCACGAATGCCCGGGCGATGGAGACCCGCTGTTGCTCGCCTCCGGAGAGCTCGTCGGGCATGTTCTTCGACTTCGAACCGAGACCCACGAGATCGAGGATCTGCGGCACCGCCTCCTTGATCGCCGTCTTCGGACGGCCGATCGCCTCGAGGGCGAAGGCCACGTTCTCGGCGACGTTCTTGGTGGGAAGCAGCTTGAAGTCCTGGAACACCGCACCCACGTTGCGCCGCAGGTCGGGCACCTTGTGGCCGGGCAGCTCGCCGATGTTCTTGCCCGCCACGTGGATCGTGCCCTTCTCCGGTCGTTCCTCGCGGTTCAACAGCCGCAGGAAGGTCGACTTCCCGGACCCGGAGGGACCCACCAGGAAGACGAACTCCCCCTTCTGTATGTCCACCGAGGCATCCCTCAGGGCGACGTGTTCGCCCTTGTAGACCTTGGTGACGTTCTCGAGCTTGATCAACTCAACTTCCCAGTTCTTCCGCCCGGACCTCGGCCGCGGTGGACAGCGATGTTACGAAATGATGACAGCCGACTCCCAAGTTACATGGCACGGCTGGCTGTGGGGCCGCACCCCGCGTGGGCCCGGTCCCGCCTCTCAGTCTCCCAGTTGCGGAGGCGCCGTTGGGTGATGCTGCCGGGGCGCTCCGTGAACGGTCAACCCTGATCGGACTCCGCTCGACGCCACCGCAGGTAGGACTCCATCAGCGGGTCCAGCGCACCGTCGAGAACCTCCTCGGGGTTCGACAGCTCCAGACCGGAACGCAGGTCCTTCACCTGCTGGTAGGGCTGCAGGACGTAGTTGCGGTCCTGGCTCCCGAAGTCGACCGCCGAGTCCTCCCCGGTGATCGAATCGACCTTCTCCTTCTGGCGCTGGCGCTCCAACTCGAGCAGCTTCGCCTTGAGCATCGTCATCGCCCGGTCCTTGTTCTGGTGCTGGGACCGCTCGTTCTGGCAGCTCGTGACGATACCGGTGGGCAGGTGCGTGATCCGCACCGCTGAGTCGGTGACGTTGACGTGCTGGCCACCGGCTCCCGAGGAGCGGTACACGTCGATGCGGAGGTCCTTGTCGTCGATGTCGACCTCGTCGACGTCGTCGAACAGGGGCGTGACCCGTACCGAGGCGAAACTCGTCTGACGCCGTGCATTGTTGTCGAACGGCGAGATGCGCACGAGGCGGTGGACGCCGTGTTCACTGCGCATCCAGCCGTAGACGTTGCGGCCCTTCATGATGAATTCCGCAGAGGAGATCCCCGCCTCGGTGCCCTCGTTCACGCTGTCCAGTTCGACCTCGAAACCCCTGCGCTCGGCCCAGCGCAGGTACATGCGCAGCAGCATCTCCGCGAAGTCCTGGGCATCCACGCCGCCGGCGCCCGAGTTGATCTCCACGATGGCGTCCAGGTCGTCGTACTCCCCGGTGAACAGGGCACGCAGCTCCAGGCCGTCGAACTCCGACTCCAGGGCGTCGAGCTCGGAGCCGATCTCCGCTTCGAGGGACTCGTCGCCCTCCTCCCGTGCGAGCTCGGCGAGCGTGGAGACGTCCTCCACCCGCGAACGGATCGAACCGTAGAGGTCCAGGTCGTCGCCGAGTTCTGCGAACTCCCGCTGCAACGCCTGTGCGACATCCGCGTCGTCCCAGAGGTCGGGGCGCGCGAGTTCGGTCTCCAACTGCGGCCGGCGCGCCTCGAGCTGGTCCACCCGCAGGTAGCCGTGTGCCTCACCGAGGCGTTCGGTCAGTGAGTTGATCCGGGGAGAGAAGTCCTGCACGGCTGCTCAGCTCGCGCCGTGGCACTGCTTGTACTTCTTGCCGCTGCCACACGGACAGGGCGCGTTGCGCGGCGTCTTCTCCCACTCGCTGCGCACCACCGGAGCCTGCGGTGCAGCAGGCTCATCGGCCTGGGCGGCCGCAGGTCCCGCAGAGGGCTCCGGGCCCGCCCCACCGTCAGCCGGGGCCTTGGCGGGCGCAGGCTGGCTGCCCCCCACCGGACCCTCGGGTGCGGTGTAGTCGAGTCTCTGCGGCCGCAGCACCGGCCGCTCGGGCTGCTCGGTCACCTGCACGTGCATCACGTACTGCACGTACTCGCGATTGATGGTGTCCATGAGGCGTCCGAACATGTCGTAGGCCTCACGCTGCCACTCCGACTTGGGGTCCTTCTGGCCGAGGGCACGCAGGTTGATCCCGTCACGCAGGTGGTCGAGCTCCTTGAGGTGTTCGCGCCAGCGGGCGTCGATCACCCGCAGCATCACCTGGCGCTCGATCTGGCGCATCGCATCGTTGCCGAACTCCTCCTCCCGTCCCTCGTAGTGGGCGACCGCGTCGGCCATCAGGAGGTCGTAGACCTCATCGGAGGTGCTGGCTCCGCCGAGGTCGTCGGGTGCCAGGTTCGAGGGCCAGTAGGTGGCCGCGTCGGCCAGCAGCGCCTCGGTGTCCCAGTCCTCGCTGTAGTCGGATCCACAGTGGGTGCCGAGCAGGTCGTCCACCACCGAGGCCAGGGCGTTCAACGTCTCTTCGCGCAGGTCGTCGCCGTCGAGGACCTGGTCACGGCGCGCGTAGATGACCTTGCGCTGCTCGTTGGGCACCTCGTCGTACTCGAGGACGTTCTTGCGGATCTCGGCGTTGCGTGCCTCGACGGTGTTCTGGGCCTTCTCGATGGCGCGGGTGACCATCCTGGCCTGGATCGGCACGTCGTCGTCCCAACCCTTGCCCATCACCCACTCGATGGCACCGGTGGCGAACCACCGCATCAGGTCGTCCTCGAGGCTCAGGTAGAACCGGCTCTCGCCCGGATCGCCCTGACGGCCCGACCGGCCACGCAGCTGGTTGTCGATCCGGCGGGACTCGTGTCGTTCGGTACCGAGCACGTACAGCCCGCCCAGCTCGCGCACCTTGTCACCCTCGGCCCTGCACCGCTCGGCGAAGGTCTCGGTCAACTCGGCGAAGCGCTTCTCGATCTCAGGGTTCCCCAGCGCCTCGACATCCAGCACCCCGTCGTCGGCACCATCACCCAGCACGACGTCGTCACCGAACTCCCCGGCCGCCACCGCGGCACGCAGCTCCCGCTCGGCGAGACCGTCGGGGTTGCCCCCGAGCAGGATGTCGACTCCGCGGCCCGCCATGTTGGTGGCGACGGTCACCGCACCGACCCGACCCGCCTGGGTCACGACCTCGGCCTCCCGCGTGTGCTGTTTCGCGTTCAACACCTTGTGGGGAACTCCCCGCTTCTCGAGGATGCGGGCGAGGCGCTCGGACTTCTCCACCGAGGTGGTGCCCACGAGGATCGGCTGTCCCGTGGCGTTGCGTTCCTCGATGTCATCGGCCACCGCGTTGAACTTGGCCTCCTCGGTGCGGAAGATCAGGTCGCCCTGGTCCTGGCGTGCCAGCGGCCGGTGGGTCGGGATCGGCACGACCTGCAGGCCATATGTGCTCATGAGCTCGGCGGCTTCGGTGAGGGCGGTGCCGGTCATGCCCCCCAACTTGTCGTACATGCGGAAGTAGTTCTGCAGCGTGACGGTGGCCAGGGTCTGGTTCTCCTCCTTGATCCTCACCCCTTCCTTGGCCTCGACGGCCTGGTGGAGTCCCTCGGACCAGCGCCGACCGTCGAGCACCCGGCCGGTGAACTCGTCGACGATCTTCACCTCCCCGTCGGTGACGAGGTACTCGGTGTCGCGCCGGTACAGCTCCTTGGCCTTGATGGCCACGTTCAGCTGGTGCACGAGGCTGGTGGCGACATCGTCGTAGAGGTTCTCCACACCCAGTTCCTGCTCGACCTTCTCGATGCCGGGGGGCAGGGGGAAGACGATCTTCTTCTCCTCGTCGACCTCGTAGTCGACGTCGCGCTGCAGCTTGCGGGCGACCTGCGCGAACTTGACGTACAGCTTGGCGGCGTCGCCCACCTTGCCCGAGATGATGAGCGGCGTACGGGCCTCGTCGATGAGGATCGAGTCGACCTCGTCCACGATGGCGTAGCGATGGCCCCGCTGGACCTTCTCCGCGGCGCTCATCGCCATGTTGTCGCGCAGGTAGTCGAAGCCGAACTCGTTGTTGGTGCCGTATGTGATGTCACAGGCGTACTGCTCGCGCTTGTACGAGGGCGGGTCGTTGCGAGGCAGCACGAGCCCGACGCTCAGTCCGAGGCGGCGGTGTATCTGGCCCATCCACTCGGCATCCCGGGTGGCCAGGTAGTCGTTGACGGTGACGACGTGCACACCTTCACCGGTGAGTCCGTTGAGGTAGCAGGGCAGCGTGGAGACCAGCGTCTTGCCCTCGCCGGTCTTCATCTCCGCGACCCAGCCGAAGTGCAGTGCGGCTCCACCCATCAACTGCACGTCGTAGTGACGCTGACCGATCTCGCGCACCGCCGCTTCGCGGACCACTGCGAAGGCCTCGATGAGCAGGTCGTCCAGCGGTTCGCCGTTGTCGAGTCGCTCGCGGAACTCGATGGTCTTGCGTGCCAGGTCCTCGTCGGAGAGGGCCTGCATCTCGGGCTCGAGGGCCCCGATGTCAGGACAGAGATCCTTGATGGCGCGGACCTTCTTCCCCTCGCCGGCGCGCAGAAGTCGATCCATGAGTCCCATAGGGGGAACACTCTACCGAGGCTCACCCTGGCGGCATCACCACCCACCGGCCCCGCTGTCACCCCCGGGTCGTAGCGTCACGGCGTGCTGGAGCTGCTGTTTCCGACTCGCTGTGTGCTCTGCGGAAGTCCCCGTCAGGGGCTCTGCTCCTGCTGCGTGCAGCAGCTGCGGCCTCCCGGGGCCCACGAGGTGCCCGACGGCCTGGATGCGCTGGTGGCCCTGTGTTCCTACGAGTCGACCGGGAAGGACCTCGTGCTGGCGCTCAAGCGAGGCAACCGCCGGGCTGCGGTGCCGTTGCTGGGATGCGCCCTCGCGGAGTCCCTGCGTGCCCTGCACGACGACCACGGTGCTCCGGGCGGGGTCCCACCGCTGGTCACCTGGGCCCCGACCACACCGCCGCGCCGCAGGCGCCGCGGATTCGACCAGGCGGAACTGCTCGCACATGGCGTCGCCGGGGCCCTGGGCACCAGGGCGTTCAGGACCCTTCGCCGGCTCGGCCCGGCCCAGAGCGGGCTCGCTGCCCCTCAGCGCCTCGCCGGGGTCGATTTCGCTCCCCTGGCGCCTGCGGTCCAGCGGAGCGACACATGGCTGGTCGTCGATGACGTGGTCACCTCGGGTGCGACCATGTCGTGCGCCGCCCGGGCGCTCCGCCGTGCCGGGGCCGACTGGGTCCTGGGCGCCGCGGTGGCCGTCACCCGGCGCCGTCGCTGAGTCCGGGAAGGAACCCGACCGATGGCGGTTCCTCGGCGATGATCCGCTCGGTGCGGTTCCGCACCATCTCCATCCACTCCGGATGGGTCAGCACCCAGGGGCGCTGCTCGCGCACCGCGTCCACGACCTGGTGGGCCACCGCCTCGGGTGCGAGGCCGCCTTCGATCAGGGCCTCGACGATGTCGCGCATCCCCTCCATGGCTGCCTGTTCCCCCTCCTCATCGGCCACCGCGGTGTCGATCGGGGCACCGGGATCAGAGGGCCTGTTGCGGTCCGCCTCGTGGATCCGGGTGCGGACCCAGCCCGGACACAGCACCGAGATTCCGACCTCGGGATGTGTCATGGACAACTCGACCGCCATCGCCTCGGACAACGTGACCACTGCGTGCTTGGACACGTTGTAGGGCGACATCCCCGGCGGCGAGGTGAGGCCCGCCATGGACGCGGTGTTCACGATGTGGCCGCCACCGGAGGCCACTATCCGAGGCGTGAAGCTGCGCAGCCCGTGGATCACCCCGAACAGGTTGACGCCGAGCACCCAGTTCCACGTGTCGAGGTCGACCTCCCATGAGAGCCCACCTGCGGACACCCCCGCGTTGTTGCAGGCCAGGTGGAGCCCACCCAGTTCCGACACGGTGCGCTCGGCCAGGTGTTCCACTGCCTCCGGGTCACTCACGTCGGTGGGTACGGCCAGGGCGTTGACGCCTTCTGCCCGGACCAGCTCGGCGGTGTCACCGAGTGGCCCCTCCTCGACATCGGCGAGGGCCAGGTGCATTCCCTCAGCAGCGAACGCCACCGCCATCGCCCGCCCGATTCCGGACGCCGCCCCTGTTATGACGCCGACTCTGCCCTCGAGGTTCTCCATGGCAGGACGTTACTGCGGAGCGGTGACCTCCGGCAGCTGCTCGGGCAGCTCGGCGAGCACCTCGGCCAGTTGTCCGAGCAGCTCCCCGTGCACGCTCGTGCGACGCCAGAACATGGCGATGACCCGGTGGGGTGCCGGATCGACGAAGGACAACGTGCGGATCGACGCGTTCTCAGGGACCGGTGGGCTCACCGAGAGCCGGGGCATGAGGGTCACCCCGACACCGGCTGCGACCATCTGCCTCAGCGTCTCGAGGCTCGTGGCACGAAAGCCCCGGCGTTCCTGCGCTCCTGCGGTTGAACAGACCTCGAGTGCCTGGTCGCGCAGGCAGTGGCCCTCGGTCAACAACAACACGTCCGCTCCGGTGAGGACCGAGGGATCCACCGCGGCTCCGGCGTCCAGCTCGTGGCCCTCGGGTACGGCCAGGACGAACTCCTCGGTGAACAGCGGGTGGCAGTGCAGCTGTTGGGCCTCGATCGGCTGTGCCAGCAGGCCTGCATCCAGCGAACCGGAGAGGATCCCCTCCACGACGTCCTCGGTCTTGTCCTCGACCCACAACAACTCGGTGCGCGGGAAGCGTTCGTGCAGCACCGGGACCACATGGGGCAACAGGTACGGGGCGAGGGTCGGGAACACCCCGATGCGCAGCGTCGCAGCACCGGGTTCGCGCGCATTGGCCGCCACGGCCTCCATGCGGCTCACACCGTCCAGCACGGCACGCGCGTGCTCGATGATCCTCGCTCCGACATCGGTTGGAATCACCTGCCGGGGGGCCCGCTCGAACACCGTGACCCCGAGTTCGTCCTCCAGCTTGCGCAGCTGCGTGGACAACGTCGGTTGGCTCACGAAGCAGGCCTGCGCTGCCCGCCCGAAGTGACGGTGGTCATCGACCGCGACCAGGTAGCGCAGGTCCTGCAGGTTCATCGCTCAGGCGGGCACCCGGGCCGAGGACTCCTCGCCCCGGGGGACCGAGGTGCGGATGAGGTGGTCGAATGCCGACAGCGCTGCGGTGGCACCCGCCCCGAGCGCGACCACGATCTGCTTGTAGGGGGCGGTGGTGCAGTCGCCGGCAGCGAACACGCCGGGTGCCGAGGTGGCACCTCGTGAGTCGATCACCACCTCTCCTCGGTCGGTCAGCTCCAGTGCACCACTGAGCCATTCGGTGTTGGGCAACAGGCCGATCTGGATGAACACGCCGGCCAGCTCCACGTCGTGGGACTCCCCGGTGGCACGGTCCTCGTAGCGAAGCCCGACGACCCTCTCGCCGTCACCCAGGATCTCGGTCGTGGCAGCTCCGGTGATGATCTCCACGTTGGGCAGGCTGCGCAGCTTCGCCTGCAGCACGTCGTCGGCCAGCAGTGCGTCGGTGAACTCCACGAGCGTGACGTGTCCGACGATCCCGGCCAGGTCGATCGCGGCCTCCACCCCGGAGTTGCCTCCTCCGATGACCGCGACCGGCTTGCCCTTGAACAACGGACCGTCGCAGTGCGGGCAGTTCGTGACCCCACGGTTGCGGTACTCGGCCTCGCCGGGCACCCCGAGTGCACGCCAGCGTGCTCCGGTTGCCACCACCACGGTGCGGGCCTCGAGGCTCGCACCACTGGCCAGCTCGACCTTGGCGAGGCCTCCATCGGCAGCTGCCGGCACCAGCTTCTCGACGTGCTGGTTGTGCATCACGTCGACGTCGTACTCCGCGACATGGGCCTCGAGTGCCGAGGCGAGCTTCGGACCCTCGGTGTAGGGAACCGAGATGAGGTTCTCGATGCCCATCGTGTCGAGAACCTGACCCCCGAAACGGTCGGTCACGATGCCCGTGGCGATCCCCTTGCGTGCCGAGTAGATGGCGGCCGAGGCCCCGGCGGGACCACCGCCGACCACCAGCACGTCGAACGGATCGAGTTCCTCGATGCGTTGGGCCTCGCGTTCCGCCGCGCCGGTGTCGAGCCGGGCGAGGATCTGCTCGAGGCTCATGCGACCCTGGTCGAAGAGCTCCCCGTTCAACAACACGGTGGGCACGGCGAGCACGTTGTGAGCCTCCACCTCCTCGGGGAACAGCGAACCGTCGATCGCCACATGGGAGATCCGGGGGTTGAGCACGCTCATGGCGTTGAGGGCCTGCACCACGTCGGGGCAGTTCTGACACGACAGCGACATGTAGGTCGTGAAAGCGAACTCACCCTCGAGTTCCTCCACCGCACGGGCCGTGTCATCGCCCACCGAGGGCGGATGGCCGCCGACCTGGAGCAGCGCCAGCACCAGCGAGGTGAACTCGTGTCCCATCGGGATGCCGGCGAAGCGCACCGAGACGTCGCTGCCGACGCGCACGATGGAGAACGCCGGTCGGCGCCCGTCGTCGTGGGGGTCACCGCTGTCCGCACCGTCGCTGTCGCTTCGTACCGCGGTGACGTTGTCGGACAGCGCTGCGATCTCCTCCAGGAGACTCCAGAGCTCCCGGGACTTGGCGCTGTCATCGAGGTTCGCGACCAGCTGGATCGGCCGGGTCACCTTCTTCAGATGGCCCTCGAGCTGGTCTGTGAGCGCTGCATCAAGCATGTCGGCTCCTGACGGGTCGGTCCTTGCTTTCGATGGGGGAATTCCATGGGTGGGTGGCGGGGCCGGCGCGGCGCCGCCACCCACCCGGGGATCAGCTGCGGGTCAGATCTTGCCCACGAGGTCGAGTGACGGAGCGAGGGTCTCCTCGCCCTCTTCCCACTTGGCGGGGCAGACCTCGCCGGGATGCTCACGCACGTAGATCGCGGCCTTGACCTTGCGCACCAGCTCCGCTGCGTTGCGGCCAACGCCCTCGGCGGTGATCTCCATGACCTGGATGACGCCGTCGGGGTCGATGACGAAGGTGCCGCGGTCGGCCAGTCCCTCGCCCTCGCGCAGCACCTCGAAGTTCTGGGAGATCTCGGTGGTCGGGTCCCCGATCATGGCGTAGCGGATCTTTCCGATCGTGTCGGAGGAACCGTGCCATGCCTTGTGGGTGAAGTGGGTGTCGGTGGAGACCGAGTAGACCTCGACTCCGAGGGACTTCAACTCCTCGTAGTGGTCGGCGAGGTCTCCGAGCTCGGTCGGGCAGACGAAGGTGAAGTCAGCGGGGTAGAAGAACACCACCGACCATTGGCCGGCCAGGTCGGCGTCGGAGACGTCCACGAACTCACCGTCCTTGAACGCAGTGGCGCTGAACGGCTTGATCTTCGTGTTGATGAGAGCCATCGGGGCAGTCCTTTCACTGTGGGAAATACGCAGTAATAGGCACTGTAGCCCCACAGTGGGGCTTTCGATAGCCAGTGTCGATCGTTTTGCCCTATCGGGCCGATAGACGCTCTCGATACCGGGGCCGGTCGTGGACCCGACCCGAGGCTCAGTAGCGGTAGTGGTCCGGCTTGTAGGGACCCTCGACCGGGATCCCCAGGTAGTCCGCCTGCTCCTGGGTGAGCTTCGTCAGCCTCACGCCGAGGGCGTCGAGGTGGAAGCTCGCGACGCGCTCGTCGAGCTGCTTGGGCAGCACGTGCACGCCGGTCGGGTAGTCGTCGGTCTTGTTGAACAACTCGACCTGGGCCAGCACCTGGTTGGAGAACGAGCAGCTCATCACGAAACTCGGGTGGCCCGTCGCACAGCCCAGGTTCAACAGCCGCCCCTCGGCGAGCACGATCACGCTGTGGCCGTCGGGGAACACGAACTCGTCCACCTGCGGCTTGATGCCGACCTTGGTCACGTCGCTCATCCGCTGGAGCCCCGCCATGTCGATCTCGTTGTCGAAGTGGCCGATGTTGCCGACGATGGCCTGGTGCTTCATCCGCGACATGTGCTCCGCGGTGATGATGTCCTTGTTGCCGGTCGCGGTGACGAACACGTCCGCGGTCTCGATGACATCCTCCAGGCGGGCCACCTGGTAGCCCTCCATGGCGGCCTGCAGCGCGCAGATCGGGTCGATCTCGGTCACGATCACGCGCGCACCCTGGCCCCTCAGGGACTGGGCGCAGCCCTTGCCCACGTCTCCGTAGCCGGCCACGACGGCCGTCTTGCCACCCAGCATCGTGTCGGTCGCACGGTTGATGCCGTCGACGAGGCTGTGCCGGCAGCCGTAGAGGTTGTCGAACTTCGACTTGGTGGTGGCGTCGTTGACGTTGATCGCGGGGAACAGCAGGCTGCCCGCGGCGTGCATCTGGTAGAGCCGGTGCACACCCGTGGTGGTCTCCTCGGTGACGCCCTTGATTCCCGCCCCGATCGAGCCCCAGCGCGCGGGGTCCTCCGAGAGGGAGCGGCGCAGAACGTCGAGGAACACGTGCCACTCCTCGGGGTCGTCCTCGGTGGCGTCGGGCACGGCTCCGGCAGCTTCGTACTCGGCGCCCTTGTGCACGAGCATCGTGGCGTCGCCACCGTCGTCGAGGATCATGTTGGGCCCCGAGGTGCCCCCGTCCCAGCGCAGTGCCTGTTCGGTGCACCACCAGTACTCCTCGAGGGTCTCGCCCTTCCAGGCGAACACCGGAACCCCCTGGGGGTCCGCCGGGGTGCCGTTGGGCCCCACGGCGACCGCCGCCGCGGCCTCGTCCTGGGTGGAGAAGATGTTGCAGGACGCCCAGCGCACCTCGGCGCCGAGCGCGACGAGCGTCTCGATCAGCACGGCCGTCTGCACCGTCATGTGCAGCGAACCCGTGATGCGTGCACCCTTCAGGGGCTGGCTGTCGGCGTACTCCTCGCGGATGGCCATCAGGCCGGGCATCTCGTGTTCGGCCAGGCGGATCTCCTTGCGACCGAAGTCGGCGAGCGAGAGGTCGGCAACCTTGAAGTCGGCTGCGGCGAGCGGTGCGGTGGTCAAGTTCGTCTCCGTCTCAGGTCGATGAGGTCTCGGCGCGGTCGAGCAGCGCCATGTGTTTCTGCTGTTCCCAGGCCAGCCAATCATCCGCCGCGATCTCTTCGGGACGGATCGGGGTGGACTCGAGCCACCCGTGCACAGCCGTGGCAAGGTTGGTGTCGTTCACGAGCCGCCGGGCAAAGCCGATCTCGGCCAGGCCGACCCCGTGCCCGTCCAGGAGGTCGCGCAGCGTGCGCAACCGCTGGAGGTCTCCGGCTCCGTAGAGGCGGTAGCCGGCACCGGAACGCGACGGCACCACGAGCCCCATTTCTTCGATGTATCGAAGCATCCGGGGCGACCAGCCGGTCGTCTCGGCGGCCTCGTTGATGGTGAGTGTCGAGGAGTCGGTCACGACGGTCGGCAAGGTTATCACCGGAGTGTCAAGGTTCGAGGCTCCCGCGACCGAGGCTCAACCACCGAGACCCGCTGCCGATACGGCGCGCAACGACCTGGAGGGGACATGCGCGCCGGAACGACTCAGAAGCACCCGCAGGACTGCACCTTCGGGGGGGTGATCCGACGGGCACTTCGCGTCTTCGGGCAGGTATCGTTGCCGTCCATGCGGAGCCGGTCGCGGATGATCTCCCTCCTTGGTGCCATATCCACCGTGGCGATGGCCGGCACTGCGGCCGCACAGGCGCCCGCAACCGCGCCGCAGACCGACCAGGGCAGCACGTACAACGCCCGCATGCTCGGCGCGACGGGCACCTGTGTCATCACGGTTCGCCTCGACGGCAAGCGCACGACCGTGCGACTGCTC
>JAMLGJ010000044.1 GCA_023958095.1 Microthrixaceae bacterium | reverse complement strand
ATTCCCCGCCGAGGCGGGACATCGGATCGTAGCGCGTCGGGCGACGCCGTAGAAACGTGGGCTCACACAGGGTTCACCGGCGGGATGTCGGTCACCGTCATCACCTTCGAGGCGGGCTGCACCACCCTCGGATCCGGTGCACGGGCCACCTCGGGGTCCTTGTGGTCGTAGTCCAGTGTGTGCACCACGTGGCGAATCGCCTCGAGGCGGGCACGCTTCTTCTCGTTCGAGTTCACAACCGTCCAGGGGGCGACGGGGCTGTCGGTGTGGATCAGCATCGCGTCACGGGCCCGGGTGTACTCGTCCCACTTGCCCAGCGATGCCTCATCGACCGGTGAGTACTTCCACTGGCGCAGCGGGTCGTCCTTGCGGGCCTCGAAACGGGCCAGCTGGTTGGAGTGCGACACGGTGAACCAGAGCTTGAACAGGTGCGTGCCGGACTCCACGATGCTGCGTTCGAAACCGGGGGCCTGGCGGAAGAACTCGCCGTACTGCTGGGGGGTGCAGAAGCCCATCACGATCTCCACACCGGCGCGGTTGTACCAGGACCGGTCGAAGAAGACCATCTCCCCGGCAGTCGGCAGGTGCGCCACGTAGCGCTGGAAGTACCACTGGCCGAGCTCGGTGTCGTTCGGTTTGGGCAGTGCGACCGTGCGGGCACCACGGGGGTTGATGTTCTCGGTGAAGCGCCGGATGGAACCGCCCTTGCCGGCCGCGTCACGACCCTCGAAGAGCACCACCAGGCGCTCCCCGTTGGCCTTCACCCAGGTCTGCAACTTGAGCAGCTCGATCTGCAGCAGCCGCAGCTCTGAGAGGTACTCCTTCTTCTTGATCTTCTCCGCATGGGGGTGCGCGTCCTCCATGTGGGTGATCGTGAGGTCATCCGGATCGATGTCCTCGTTGTGGCGGCGCACCACCGGCACCGCGAGGGTGTCGACGCCTTCGAAGCTCGGGCGCTCCTCGTCCTTGGTCACAGCGGTTCCTCCGTTCGGAGGACCAGCGTATGCCGAATCTTCAGATACGGCTCACGGGTGGGAATCAGGTGTCGAGCACCAGCGCCATGATCAGGGTGTTGAACGCGAACAGCAGCGCTATCACCACGGTCACCCGGTCGAGGTTCTTCTCCATCACCGTGGACCCAGCCGCCGAGGCGCCGAGGCCACCACCGAACATGTCGGAGAGGCCGCCGCCCTTGCCGGAGTGGATCAACACCAGGAAGATCAGCCCGATGCCGAGGCCGAACTGCAGGATCCAGAGAATGAGCGTGATGATTCCCACGGGGGCGATACTACTCGGGCGCTCAGTGGTTGCGGTACTGCACGATCGCCGCGAACTGGTCGGCATCCAGTGAGGCACCACCCACCAGTGCACCGTCGATGTCGGTCTGGGACATCAGCTCCACGATGTTGCCCGGCTTGACCGAACCGCCGTACTGGATCCGCACGCCGGCCGCTGCGTCGGCTCCGTGGGCATCGGCGACGACCGCGCGCACCTTGGCACACATCGCCTCGGCGTCCTCGGCGGTGGCTGTCTTGCCCGTGCCGATGGCCCAGATCGGTTCGTAGGCGACCACCAGGTTGGCGACCATCTGCTTGGAGAGCCCGGCGAGTCCCTCGCGCACCTGGCGTTCCACCTTGGCCTCCGCCTCGCCCTGTTCGCGTTCCTCGAGGGTCTCCCCGCAGCACATGATGGGAGTCATCTTGTTGGCGATGACCGCCTTGACCTTCTTGTTGACCACCTCGTCGGTCTCCCCGAAGAGCTCCCGGCGCTCCGAGTGGCCCACGATGACGTACTGCACGTCCAACTTGGCGAGCATCCCGGGCGCCACCTCACCGGTGAACGCGCCCTTTTCCTCCCAGTGGCAGTTCTGGGCACCGAGGCCGATCTTCATCTTGTCGGCCTCGATGAGGGTCTGGATCGAACGGATGTCGGTGAAGGGAGGGTGCACCGTCACGTCCACCGCCTCGTAGTCGTCCGATTCGAGGCGGTAGTGCAGCTTCTGCACCGTCTGGATCGCCTCGAAGTGGTTGTGGTGCATCTTCCAGTTGCCACTGATGATCGGCTTGCGTGACATGTCGGCTCCTTGGGACCGGGGACGGCTGACCTTACGCGTTCGGGGCGGAACGCAACGCTGCGAGACCGGGCAGGTCGCCCTGTTCGATGAGTTCCAACGAGGCGCCACCACCGGTCGAGATGTGGTCCACCTCGGCGGCGAGCCCGAACTGGGCGATCGCCGCCGCGGAGTCGCCGCCACCGATGACCGAGAATCCGCGGGACTCGGCCACCGACATGGCAACCGCCCGGGTGCCGGCTTCGAAACGGGGATCCTCGAACACGCCCATCGGACCGTTCCACAGGATCGTGCGGGCCTCGAGGATTGCCTCGCCGAAGGCCGCCGCCGTGCCGGGCCCCACGTCGAGTCCCATCCAGCCATCGGGCAGGGAACGCCCGAAGTTGCGCACCTCTCCCCCGGCCTCCGGGTCACCGATGCTGCCGCCCGGGCCGAGCCCGACGACGTCCTCGGGCAGCACGAGGCGCTCACCGAACTCCTCGAGCAGCGCGGCGCAGGTGTCGACCTGGTCGTCCTCACACAACGAGTCACCGATCGGGTTGCCCATCGCCTTGAAGAACGTGAAGCACATTCCCCCACCGATGAGCACCGTGTCGGCGACCGACAGCAGCGCCCTGATCACACCGAGCTTGTCGGAGACCTTCGCTCCACCGGTGATCGCGACGAACGGGCGCCTGGGGTGTTCGCGCACACCCAGGAGCACCTCCACCTCCTTGGCGAGCAGACGCCCCGCGGCCGAGGGCAACGTGCGGGGCGGGCCCACGATCGAGGCGTGTGCCCGGTGCGAGGCCCCGAAGGCGTCGTTCACGTACAGGTCGTGACCGGCCACGAGACGTTCCACGAACGCCGGGTCGTCCGAGGTCTCACCGGGGTCGAAGCGCAGGTTGTCGAGCAGGTTCACCCCGGGGGCCAGCTCGGCGAGGCGTTCGACGACCGGTTGCACGGAGAACTGCGGGTCGGGCTTGCCCTTGGGACGTCCGAGGTGGGTGCAGGCGGTCACCTCGGCACCACGTTCGGTGAGCCAGTTGAGCGTCGGCAGGGCGGCACGGATCCGCAGGTCGTCGGTGATCTCACCGTCACGGATCGGCACGTTGAAATCGGTGCGCACCAGCACCGATTTGCCCTGGACGTCCCCGAGGTCCTCGAGTTCCGGTACTCCGAACTTCATCGACGGTCACTCCTAGTGCTCATGGATGTCTGGTTCCCCGAGCGGTCGCGGCGCTGGCGTGGTCTCATGACCCCCGATCCGGTCCCACCCGGGCCTGGTTGCAGGCACGGGCACCGAACCGGGGGTCAGGGTTTCCCGGCTCAGGCGTTGGCTGCGCCGACCTTGAGCGCCAGGTCGACCAGGCGGTTCGAGTAACCGGCCTCGTTGTCGTACCAGGACAGGACCTTGACCAGGTTGCCCATGGCCATGGTCAGGCCCGAGTCGAAGATCGAGCTGTAGGGCGAGCCGACGATGTCGGAGCTGACCAGTGGCTCCTCGGTGTACTGCAGCACACCCTTGAGCGGACCGTCCGCAGCAGCGGCCTTGAACGCCTCGTTGACCTCTTCGACGGTCACCTCGGTGTTGAGGGTGCCCACGAAGTCGGTGATCGAACCGGTCGGCACCGGCACCCGCAGCGAGGTGCCGTCCAGCTTGCCCTGCATCGACTGCAGCACCAGCCCGGTTGCACGGGCGGCGCCGGTGGAGGTGGGAACGATGTTGATCGCCGCGGCGCGGGCCCGGCGGGGGTCCTTGTGGGGCCCGTCCACCAGGCTCTGGTCACCGGTGTAGGCGTGGATCGTGTTCATCAGGCCCTTCTCCACACCGAAGGCGTCGTCGAGGACCTTGATCAGCGGCACGAAGCAGTTCGTGGTGCACGAGGCGTTGGAGACCACGATGTGCTTCTCGGGGTCGAAGGTGTCGTCGTTCACGCCCACCACGAAGGTGGCGTCAGCTCCGGTCGCCGGGGCGGAGACGATCACCCGCGGGGCGCCGCCCTCGACGTGCGCTGCGGCCTTGTCACGGTCGGCGAAGATGCCGGTGGACTCGATGACCACGTCGACACCGAGGTCGCCCCAGCCGATCGCCTTGGGGTCGCGCTCGGAGGTGACCTTCAGCACGTCACCGTCCACGTCGATACCGCCGTCGACGACCTTCACCTCGCCGGGATAGGTACCGGCCACCGAGTCCCGCTTGAGCAGCAGGGCCATGGTGTCGAGGGAGCCGAGGTCGTTGACAGCGACGAAGTCGATGTCCGCGCCACGCGCCTTGGCGGCCCGGAAGAAGTTCCGGCCGATCCGTCCGAATCCGTTGATTCCAACGCGAACTGTCATTTCAGCACCCCTCGTCAAGGTTTGGTTGCTCCTCGTGCCCTGATTCACAAGGCACGCCGACTATCCGACCAGATCGGGTGGTGCGTGTGCCAATCGGCACCCCTAGCTGTGCTGAGCGGGGAGGTTGTCCCCGGTGAGTTGGCGGAGTGTTGCCATCGGGGTGTTCCAGGCGAGTGCGCCGTGGGATCGGTGGTGATTGTAGAAGTGGATGAACTTGGCGTAGCCGGCGTGTCGGCGGGCTTCTGAGGTCCAGGGGCGGATGTAGGCCCATTCCTCGAGAAGGATGCGGTGGTAGCGCTCGACCTTGCCGTTGGTCTGGGGCCGGCGGGGTCGGGTCTTCTTCACGGTCGTGTCGGTGGCGGCACACGCGCGGTGCCATAGCCCGGAGCGGTAGCAGGAGCCGTTGTCGGTGATGACTCGTTCACAGGTGATGCCCAGCGTGGCGAACCAGGCGGCTGCTCGGCCCCAGAAGCTGGCTGCGGTGGCGGCTTGTTCGTCATCGAGGATCTCCGAGTACACGATGCGGGTGCGGTCATCGATGGCGGTGTGGAGGTAGCGGTAGCCGACCTTGCGGGTGATCGAGCTTTCGCCGGTGTAGCCGCGGCCGCGTGTTCGCCAGCCGCCCCCGTCGGGGATCGCGGCAAGCTTCTTCACGTCGACGTGGATCAGCTCGCCGGGCCGTTCGCGCTGGTAGCGGCGGACCGGCTCGGCGGTGGCGCGGTCACCACAGTCGAGGCGACCCAGGTCGTTCGCACGCAGGATCCGTTGCACCGTCGAGGTGGCCAGGCCGACCTCGTGGCCGATGTGGCTCGCGCCCCAACGGTTGCGGCGTCGCAGGTGCAACACCCGACGCACCTTGCGCTTGGAGGTGGCATTCGGTGAGCGATGCGGCCGCGACGACCGGTCCTTGAGACCATCGGGTCCTTCGGCGAGGTAGCGGTCGCGCCACTTGCGCACCGTCTTAGCGTCGACCTGGAACCGGTCCGCGGTGGCCTCGATCGTCCAACCACGATCGAGAACACAGGCGACCATCCGGGCCCGACCCGCCGGGGTCAACGGCGCGTTCGGGTGCTGACTTCTAGCGTGAGACATGAGCCCTCCGGGCTGAGGAGTGAGTTGTCGAAGACCCACAGCCTCACTCGGAGGGCTCACCCCACCGGGGCATCACCCCAACCCAACCCGGCAGGGACAACGTCCCCGCTTGTCACACCTAGCAGCCGCGACGGACCAGCTCGCCGAATGCCTCCGCGAGCAGCGCCGGGTCGTGCGCCAGGCGGTCCGGGCGGGCCAGCGGTGCCGGGGTCGCGTTCGCCACCTGGTCGGCACCACCGATCTCGGCGGGGTCGTGCAGCACCACGTCGGGGTGGATCCCGTGGCGGGCCAACGCCTCCACGTGCGCGGCCACGTCGTAGCCGGCGGTCTCGCTCCGCTGGGGACGCAGGTTGCAGACATAGACCAGCGGTGCATCCAGCTCGCCGAGCGCCTCCGAGATCCCCGGCACCGACGCGGCTGCGAGCACCGACGTGTACAGCGAACCAGGACCCAGCACCACCGCATCGGCGCCGCGTATCGCTTCCACCACCGCATCGGGGGCCCGCGGTTCGGGATCCAGGTGCACCCGTTCGATCGCCTCGCTAGCGGAGATCGCGACCTGGCCGACCACGGTCTCCCCATCGCTCAGCTCCGCCACCAGGTCGACGACCTCGACGGTGGCGGGCAACACCGTGCCCCGCACCTCGAGCAGGTCGGACACCACCCCCAGCGCAGCCATCAGGTCACCCTCGGACTCCTCGAGGGCGGCCAGCAGCAGGTTGCCGAAGGCATGGCCCTGCAGCTCACCACTCGCGAATCGGTGCTCCATCACCTGTGTGAGGGCATCCTGGCGACCCGCGAGTGCCACCAGGCACTTTCGCAGGTCACCGGGGGCCACCCGTTCGGAGTCGCTGCGGAGCCGGCCGGTGGAGCCCCCGTCGTCTGCCACCGCGACCACCGCCACCGGGTGCACCGGCAGGCGTCGCAGCGCCGCGAGGGTCACCGACAGTCCGTGGCCACCACCGATCGCCACCACCGACGGCTTCGTCGCGGGGTCGTCGCCCACCGCCGGCATCACCGTTCGATGTCCCTGTGTCGCACCCGGGGTTTGATGCCGCGTTCGGCGAGGATCTCCCCGAAGCGCTCAGCGAGGGTCACCGAACGGTGGTGCCCACCGGTGCAGCCGAACGCGATCGTCAGCACCGAGCGGTTCTCGGCCTGGTAGGCGGGGATCAGCAGGTCCAGCAGCGACGTGGTGCGGTCCACGAACTCCCTGGCCAGCTCGCTGTCGGTCACGTATCGCTGCACCTCGGCGTCCAGCCCGGTCAGCTCGCGCAGCTCCTCGTCCCAGTGCGGGTTCGGCAGGAAACGGCAGTCGAACACGAGGTCCGCGTCCGCCGGCACACCGTGTTTGAACCCGAAGGACACAACTGTCACCGCGGTGTTGTCCCCGGCACCGGCGAACAGCTCGGTCACCCGGTGGCGCAGCTCGTGGATGTTCAACTCGCTCGTGTCGATCACCACGTCGGAACGGTCACGCACACCGGCCAGGAGGCGCCGCTCCTCCTCTATCGCCGCTTCGGTCGAGGCGGTCAGGTCGAGCAGCGGATGACGCCTGCGGGTGTCGCGGTAGCGGCGCACCAGCACCGGGGTGGAGGCTTCCAGGAACACCGTTCGCACCTCGGCGCCCGAGGCCCTCAGCTCCTCCACCGCGGGTGCGACGGCCCCCATGTCGTCACCCGTGCCAGCGACCAGCGCCAAGCCGGAGGAACCCTCGCTGAAGCGGCCCAGTTCGGCCACCTTCGGGATCAGCTCCACCGGCATGTTGTCGATCACGAACCAACCCAGGTCCTCCAGGGTGTTTCCCGCCTGGGTGCGTCCGGCGCCGGACATTCCGGTTATGAGCAGTACCTCGACCACGGGACAACGCTAGCGGTGCCTCACACGAAGCGGACCCGCGAACACCCGACGGGCGCCCGGACCCGTTCAGCTGCGACGGAAACGCAGGATCATCATCCTCGGAAGCGTCTCGAGTGCCGAGAACCCGGGTGACTGCGCCACGAAGCCCGGCGGCGGGGCCGGCTCGTCGATGTGGTCGACCAGCAACCCCAACGACGCCGCGGCGTTGACATAGCGCGACAGAGGACGGTGGTGGAAGGTGATCCGCACACCCTCCGAGACCGTCTCCAGGGTGCTGGTCTCGTTCAGGTACGGCCCGAGCTGCCAGTACTGCTCGGGTGGGTCCACCATGTGGTCGTCCACCCACCCGCTGCCGGGAGTGACCACCAACGGGTGGTTCAACACCGCCACGAACACCCCGCCGGGGCGGAGCACCCGGGCGACCTCGCCGAGGCAGCCCCCCAGGTCGGCCACGTGTTCCAGCACCAGACAGGCGAGCACTCCCCCGAAGGCACCGGACGCGGCGGGGATCGCGACCGCATCGCCCACGAGCAGCCGCGGCTCCTCACCCCGTGCCGCTGCAGCGCCCAGCTGGGTCCGGGATCGGTCCATCGCAGTCACCTCGATGCCCGCCAGCCTCGACAGCGCCCGGGCCAGCTGCCCCTCACCGCTGCCCAGGTCCAGCACCCTCGAGGGGCGCGGTGAGCCGCCCAGCACACCCATGCGGTCGACCACGAGAGGCACGATCTGCTCCTCGTACTCCGGGTCGGCCCCGTTCGTGAAGTGCTCCTGCCACCAGCGGGCATGACGCTCCCACTGCTCGGCTTCACCACCCGCGGTGAGCGGTGGGCGTGCTTCAGCCACGCCGCGCACCGTCGTCGGGGCCGGCGGCCACCGACCCGTGCTGTTCCGGCGCGGTTGCCTCGCCCGCCATCCAGTGGCGCCGGCACAACAGCTCGTAGGTCACCTCCGGGGCAGCGAGTTCGAGGCGGCCCTGCTGGTCGAGCGCATCAGCTGTGTCCCCCACCACCTTCAGCTCGCCCTCGAGGGTGAACTCCCCATCCACCAACCGGGCGTTGTGGGTGGCACGCTCGCCGCACCAGCAACGGGCCTCCACCTGCAGGTCCTGTCGCTCGTCCGCGAGCTCCAACAGGCGGGCGGTGCCGGGGAAGAGCCGGCCCTGGAAGCTCGTGAGCAGCCCGAAGGCCCACACGTCGATGTTCCTCCCGTCGACCAACCGCGCCAGCTGTTCGACCTGCACCGGTTCGAGGAACTGCGCCTCGTCGACCACGAGGTACTCCACTCCACCACGGGCGTCCACGAGGTCCTCGAGGTCCACCTCCGGACCCGCCTCTATCGCCTCGGCCGACACACCCAGGCGCGACGACACCACCGAGCCCTCACGGTCCAGACGCGACACGAGAAGGCCGTGCAGGCCGCGACGGGTCAGGTTGTGGTGAATCTGCAGCGCCAGGGTCGACTTGCCCGATCCCATGGTGCCGTGGAAGAAGCGCAACAGGGCCACACTCGAAGCGTATTGCCTGACCCGCCAGCCGTTCGCGGCCGCTCAGGCGGCCGGCCCGTGGAGGCGTTCGTGCACCGCTTCGGCCACGGTGTCGGGCAACCAGCTGAGTGCCCGCAGGTCCTCCACGGACGCCTCGCGGAGCTTCGGCACGGTCTCGAAGTGCTCGAGGAGGCGTTCACGGCGACGGGGACCCAGCCCGGTGATGCCATCCAGTTCGGACAGGGTCATGCGTTTGTTGCGCAGCTGGCGGTGGTAGGTGATCGCGAAACGGTGCGACTCGTCGCGGATGCGCTGCAGCATGAACAACGCCTCGGAACCCCGTGGAACCTCGCGCGGTTCGGACTCACCGGGAACGAAGACCTCCTCGAAGCGCTTCGCGAGTGACGCCGCAGGGATCTCCTCGTCGAGACCGAGCTCCTCGAGCACCTCCACTGCCACCGACAGCTGGCCCTTGCCACCGTCGACCAGCAACAGCTGCGGTGGATAGGAGAACCTGCCTCGTTCGGCCGGTGGGAGGTCCCGGTCGGCCAGGTAGGCGCTCAGGCGGCGGTGCAGCACTTCGCGCATGGCCGCGAAGTCGTCGTTGCCCTCCACGCCCTTGATGCGGAAGCGCCGGTACTCGGACTTGCGCGGCAGGCCGTCCTCGAGCACGACCATCGAACCCACGTAGTCGGTGCCCTGCAGGTGGCTCATGTCGTAGCACTCGATGCGCAACGGGGCCTCGGGCAGCCCCAGTGCCTCCTGCAGCTCGTTGAGTGCCCGTGCGCGGGTGTTGTGGTCACTGGCGCGCCGCAGGCGGTGCCTGGTGAGGGTCTCGGTGGCGTTGTCGTGCACGGTGGATGCGAGTTCCCGCTTGGCGCCGCGCCTCGGCACCCGCAGCTCCACCCGGGTGCCGCGCATCTCGGTGAGCCAGGCCGTGTAGAGCTCCGGGTCATCGGGCATCTCGGGCACCAGCACGAGCCTGGGCCACCCCATCGCCGGTTCGTCGCCGTAGAGCTGCTCCATCGCGGCGCTCACGGTCTCAGCGGGTGACAGGTCGAGCACCTTGTCCATGATGAATCCGCTCCGGCCCACCACCCGACCGCGCCGCACCAGGAACACCTGCACCGATGCCTCCAGGTCGTCCTCGGCGATGCCGACGACGTCGAAGTCCTCGTTGCGGTCCGCGACCATCTGCTGTCGTTCGATCGCCCGCCTGACCGTCGCGATGCGGTCGCGCAGCCGTGCGGCCTGTTCGAACTCCATGCGCTGGGCGGCAGCTGCCATGTCGGCTTCCAGGCGGTCCAGCACGGGTTGGGTGTCACCGTCGAGGAATCCCATCAGCTCGCCGACGAGTGCCGCGTAGTCCTCCGGTGAGATCTCGCCCACGCACGGCCCGGAGCACTTCTCGATGTGGAACAACAGACACGGCTTGCCGAGACGCTGGTGGCGCCTCAGCTTCGCGTCAGAACAGGTGCGAACCGGGAACGTGCGGAGCAGCTCGTCGAGTGTGTCGCGGATCGCATACGCGTGCGCGTAGGGCCCGAAGTAGCGGGTGCCCTTGCGCTTGCGCCCCCTCATGACCATCGCCCGGGGCCACTCGTCGGACAGCGTCACCGCCAGGTACGGATAGGACTTGTCGTCCACGAGGCGCACGTTGAAGCGGGGTCGGTGCGTCTTGATGAGCGAGTACTCGAGCATCAGCGCCTCGACCTCGTTGCGCACCTGGATCCACTCGAGGGACTCCGCCGAGGAGACCATCTGAGCGGTTCGCACCGGAAGGGTGCGAGGATCGGCGAAGTAGTTGGAGATTCGTTGACGCAACGACTTCGCCTTGCCGACGTAGATCACCCGTCCGTGCGCGTCCTTGAACTGGTAGCTGCCGGGTGTGTCGGGGATCGTGCCCGCAGGTGGTCGCTCGAGCATCGCCACGACGGTACCGCTGCGCCGAGCCCCCGGTGACCCGCCGTGGGCCCCCGAACGGAATCACCCCTGCAGACGGAACGGGCCCCCGAAACGCAACGGTGCCCACGGCCGGGATGGCCCTCTAACCAGGGCCGCGGGAATCCGCGGGCGAAATGTGGTGTTGTAGGGCTGCAGAAGGTCTAGCCTTCCAAGAGCCGGCCTGGCACCCGGCACCATATGCTTCCGAGGCCGACAACCCCGTGGCGAGGCGACCAGGCTGCCCCCACCGGCCGACAATCGGAGGTCCTCGAGTCCGCGCAGCGGCGCGGCGATCAGGAGGTCATCTGAGATGTTGCGTCTACAGGCCGGACTCCCGGCGGAGTACACCGACGCGTCCCCCGACGAACTGGCCAGGCGCATCGCCGCGGCCAAGGAGACCCTCGGGGAACGCCTGTTCATACTCGGCCACCACTACCAGCGCGACGAGGTGATGCGCTGGGCCGATGCACGCGGCGACAGCTTCGGGTTGTCGGTGCTCGCACAGCAGCGACCCGAAGCGGAGCACATCGTGTTCTGCGGCGTGCACTTCATGGCCGAGTCGGCCGACATACTCACCGGTGACCACCAGAGCGTGGTGCTGCCGGACCTCAACGCAGGTTGTTCGATGGCCGACATGGCGGACATCGACGCGGTCGAGGAGGCCTGGGAGTCCATCGCGGAGGTCAGCGACATCGACTCGGTGCTGCCGATCACCTACATGAACTCCTCGGCAGACCTGAAGGCCTTCGTGGGCGCCCACGGCGGAGCCGTGTGCACCTCCAGCAACGCGCGGGCGATCCTGGAATGGGCCTTCGAGGACCCCGAGGGACCCCGGGCCCAGCAGGTGCTGTTCTTCCCCGACCAGCACCTGGGGCGCAACACCGGCTACGACATGGGCTACAGCGAGGCCGACATGGCGGTGTGGGATCCCCGCCGCGACCTCGGCGGGTTGGACGAGGCAGCGGTCAAGTCCGCCCGCTTCCTGCTGTGGAAGGGCCACTGCTCGGTGCACCAGCGTTTCCGTCCCGAACACGTGGAGGCCTTCAGGGCCGAACATCCCGGTGGGATCGTGGTCGCCCACCCCGAGTGCAGCCACGAGGTGTGCTCGATGGCCGACACGGTCGGCTCCACCGAACGCATCATCGCCGCGGTCGACGCGGCGGAACCCGGTTCGGTCATCGGTGTCGGTACCGAGATCCACCTCGTGAACCGTCTCGACGAGGAGTCACCCGACAAGACCGTGGTCTCCCTCGATCCCCTGGTTTGCCCGTGTTCGACGATGTTCCGCATCGACGCCGCCCATCTGGCCTGGACCCTCGAGGCCCTGGTGGATGGTCGCGTCGTCAACCAGATCACGGTGCCACCGGAGATCGCGGCCGATGCCCGCAAGGCGCTCGACCGAATGCTGGCGATCACCTGATCCCCGGTCGCCCGGGTGTGCTCAGGCTCCCCGGCGCGGCGGCTCGGGTGCCCCCATCAACAACAGTTGGAACCCGGCTGAGCGCAGCGAGGCCGCGACCGAGTTCGGGGCACTGCCCACCACGTTCGGAGGGGCCTTGACCGCCCCAAGCATCGAACGCCTGGCGAGCACAACGCCGCTGAGGCTGTCGACCTCGCGCACGCCTCGCATGCAGCGGATGTCCCAGTCCTCACCGGGCGGCACCACCGCGGTGCGCAGCCGCCTCGGATGGGTGCACCACGGTTGCCCACGCACCGACCAGCCCACTGCACCAGCACGCGGCACCGCGGCCAGCACATCCAGTGCCCGTTCCACCTCGGTGGCGTTGGGCCGCACCCCCTCGCCCACCCACACGAACTCCTCGTCGACAGAACCGATTCGCTGCAGCGCTGCGGAGTCCCTCACCGCCTGCGTGTCGCGCTCGGGAGCGAACACCGAGGCTCTGCTCGGGACTGCCGGCACTGGAGTTGGGGCCATGGAGCATGGATCGGCACCCGTGCACGCTCACTGAAGAATTCCGCTGCGCCGGGCTCCCGGGGGGCCTTGGCGGGCCTCACCACACCGGCACCGTCCCCATGGGTCGGGCCCCGCTACGACAGCAGCGGCGCGAGGAACTGCCCGGTGTAGCTGTGGGGCACCGCTGCCACCTCCTCGGGGGAACCCTCGGCCACCACGGTGCCACCGCCCACTCCCCCCTCGGGGCCCAGGTCGATGATCCAGTCGGCGGTCTTGATCACGTCCAGGTTGTGCTCGATCACCAGGACCGTGTTTCCGGCATCCACGAGACGGCTCAGCACGGTGAGCAGCTTGCGTATGTCCTCGAAGTGCAGCCCCGTGGTCGGCTCGTCGAGCAGGTAGATGGTGTGCCCGGTGGAGCGTTTCGCCAGCTCGGAGGCGAGCTTGACCCGCTGGGCCTCCCCACCGGAGAGGGTCGTGGCGGGCTGGCCCAGACGGACATATCCAAGACCCACGTCCACCAGCGTCTGCATGTGCCGTGCGATGGCGGGCTGGTTGGCGAAGAACTCCAGGGCCTCCTCGCAGGGCAGGTCGAGCACCTCGGAGATGTTGAGGCCCTTGAAGGTGATGTCGAGGGTGTCGCGGTTGTAGCGGGCGCCCTTGCAGACCTCGCACGGCACGTACACATCGGGCAGGAAGTGCATCTCGATCTTGATGGTGCCGTCGCCCGAGCACGCCTCGCAGCGGCCTCCCTTGACGTTGAAGCTGAAACGCCCGGGAAGGTAGCCACGCACCTTGGCCTCGTTGGTGCGGGCGAACAGCTTGCGCACGTGGTCGAACACCCCGGTGTAGGTGGCCGGGTTGGAGCGCGGAGTGCGCCCGATCGGTGACTGGTCGATGTTGATGACCTTGTCGAGGTGCTCCAGGCCCTCGACGCGTCGGTGGAGTCCGGGGGGCACCTTCGAGCCGTAGACGTGCTGCATCAGGGATCGCAACAGGATGTCGTTGACCAACGTCGACTTGCCCGAGCCGGACACCCCGGTGACCGCCACGAAGCACCCGAGGGGGAACTCCACGTCGATGTCCGCGAGGTTGTGTTCGCGGGCCCCTATCACCTTGAGTCGTTCCTCGCCGCGGCTGCGACGCTTCTGCGGCACCGGGATCGACCGCTTGCCCGAGAGGTACTGGCCGGTCATGGATCGCTTCGCGCGCTCGAGCTGCTTGACACTGCCCGAGTGCACGACCTCGCCGCCGTGCTCGCCGGCGCCGGGGCCGATGTCGACCACGTGATCCGCGACCCGGATCGTGTCCTCGTCGTGTTCGACCACCAACACGGTGTTGCCCAGGTCCCTGAGGCGTTCGAGGGTCTCGATGAGGCGGTGGTTGTCGCGCTGGTGCAGCCCGATGGAGGGCTCGTCGAGCACGTAGAGCACCCCGACGAGGCCCGAACCGATCTGCGAGGCGAGGCGGATCCGCTGGGCCTCACCGCCGGAGAGCGTCGCAGCGGAGCGCTCCAGGTCCAGGTAGTCGAGGCCGACGTCACAGAGGAACTGCAGCCGGGAGTTGATCTCCTTGAGGATCCGCTCGGCGATCAACGCCTGGCGGTCGTCCAGTTCGAGCTCGAGGAGCCGCTTGGTGGTCTCCGCTATCGGCAACGAGCACAGCTCGTGCATGTTGAGCCCACCCACGGTGACCGCCAGGGCCAGCGGATTGAGACGGGCGCCCCCGCAGGTCTCACAGGCGACCTGGCGCATGTAGCCCTCGATCGCCTCACGGGCGGAATCGCTCTCGGACTCCGCGTGCCGACGCTTCAGGTAGGGGATCACCCCTTCGTACTTCGCGGAGTACGTGCGGGTGCGGCCGTATCGGTTCTTGAAGCGGACCTGGACCTTCTCGGCTCCCGGCAGGCCGTGCAACAGGATGCGTTGGTGCTTCTTGGGAAGCTTCGAGAAGGGCTTGTCGTGGTCGATTCCCTCTTCCTTGCAGAGCGACTCGAGCAGCTTGTGGAAGTACTTGGCGTGACCCGAGGCCCACGGAGCGAGCGCCCCTTCAGCCACCGACAGCCCGGGATCCGGCACCACCAGCTCCGGGTCCACCTCGAAGTTCGTGCCGAGGCCGTCACAGACGCTGCAGGCCCCGTAGGGCGAGTTGAACGAGAAGTTCCGCGGCGCCAGCTCCTCGAAGCTCTTGCCGTCGGACGGCCTGGAGAGGCTCTCGGAGAAGGTGAGCAGCTCCGCCTCGCCGCCCTCGTCGGCCCTAGGCACGATCTCCACCTGGGCGACGCCTTCCGCGAGGTTGAGCGCCGTCTCCATCGAGTCGGTGAGCCGGCGTTCGATGCCCTCGCGCAGCACCAGCCGATCTATCACGGCCTCGATGTGGTGCACCTCGTAGCGGGCGAGGTCGATCTCCGCGGGGAGGTCGTGCAGCTCTCCGTCGATGCGCACCCTCGGGTAGCCACTCGATGCGAGGTCGGCCAACAGCTGTTCGTAGGTGCCCTTGCGGCCCCTCACCACCGGGGCGAGCACCTGGAAGCGGGTGCCCTCGGGCATCCGCATGATCCGGTCCACGATCTGCTGGGGGGTCTGGCGCACCAGCCGCTCCCCGGTCTCGGGGTCATGGGGGATCCCGACCCTCGCGAACAGCAGTCGCAGGTAGTCGTAGACCTCGGTGACGGTACCGACGGTCGAACGCGGATTGCGCGAGGCGGACTTCTGGTCGATCGAGATCGCCGGGGACAGGCCTTCGATGACATCCACATCGGGTTTGTCCATCTGGCCCAGGAACTGGCGCGCATAGGCCGACAGCGACTCGACGTAGCGTCGTTGTCCTTCTGCGTAGATGGTGTCGAACGCGAGCGACGACTTGCCGGACCCCGACAAACCGGTGAAGACGATCAACCGGTCACGAGGCAGGTCCAGGTCGACGTCGTGGAGATTGTGTTCGCGGGCTCCACGTATCACGATCCGGTCGTCGCGAGAGGTACCCGAGCGAGCCGCTGCCATCCGTCCAACGATAGTCGACCCGCCAAGTCGCACCGAACAGGTGTTCGGTGCGGGCTCCCACTGCCACCCCATGGGCTCCCGGATGCGGTTCCGCCGCGCAGCACGCAGCCACCGGCCATACTTGCCCGGTGAACGACAACCAGCCCGAACCCGACCGGTCCGAGGGTTGGGGTCAACCTCCCCAGCAGCCCGGCTGGGGCCAGGCACCTCCGCAGCAGCCCGGCTGGGGCCAGCCGCCACAGCAGGCGGGCTGGGGCCAGCAGGCACAGCAGGCGGGCTGGGGCCAGCAGGCACAGCAGGCGGGCTGGGGCCAGCCTCCCGCCGCTCCCTACCAGGGCGGCATGGGCGCCATCAATCCGTACGACTCCGAGAGCACCCCGATCCTGGTCACCGGGATCCTCTCACTGGTTGTCTGCGGCCCGATCGGCATCTACGCCTGGATCAAGGGCAACGACCTCAAGGGACGGGCCGAGCGTGCAGGATGGCCCGAACCCTCCACCGCCAAGGTGGGACGCATCCTCGGCATCGTGGGCACCGTGATCGGCATCCTGCAGATCGGATTCGTGGTTCTCTGGCTGCTGCTCGCATTCGGGATGATGGGCGCCGCGAGCGTGTCCTGAGCTGATCGCTCCGACCCCGAGACGCCGGCGCGGCCCAACCGCACGCCATACTGAGTCGATGGCATCGAGCACGGGCGCCCTCTTCCGCGTCACCACCTTCGGCGAGTCCCACGGCGGTGCAGTGGGCTGCGTGCTCGACGGCTGTCCCCCGCTGCTGGAGCTCTCCGAGAAGGACATCCAACCCGACCTCGACCGCCGCCGACCCGGGCAGAGCAGGCTCGTGACCCAACGGGACGAGTCCGACACCGTCGAGATCCTCTCGGGGGTCGACGGCGGTCACACGATCGGATCCCCGATCGCGATGATCGTGCGCAACAAGGACCACCGATCCGGGGCATACGACCACATGTCCGAGCTCTACCGGCCCTCCCACGCCGACTGGAGCACCGAGGCCAAGTACGGCACCCGGGCGGTGGCCGGCGGTGGGCGTGCCTCGGCCCGCGAGACGATCGGCCGGGTCGCCGCGGCTGCCGTCGCCCGCAAGCTGCTCGCCGAGCGGGCAGGCATCCAGGTGCTGGCATGGGTGCAGAGCGTGCACGGCATCGACGCCTCGGTGGATCCCGACACCGTGAGCCTCGAGGAGGTGGAGGCCGACCCCACCCGTTGCCCCGACCCCGCAGCGGCGCAACGGATCACCGCTGCGATCGAACAGGCCCGCCGCGACGGTGATTCACTGGGGGGCATCGTGGCCTGTGTCGCACGGGGGGTTCCGGCGGGGCTCGGAGAGCCGGTGTTCGACAAGCTCGAAGCTGACCTCGCAGCAGCGGTCATGTCCCTGCCCGCCACCAAGGGCTTCGAGGTCGGTTCCGGTTTCGCCGCGGCGGCCATGACGGGCCGGGAGCACAACGACCCCTTCGAACCGGGTCCCGACGGCCAGCCGCACACGACGACCAACAACTCCGGCGGCATCCAGGGCGGCATCACCAACGGCGAACCGGTGCTGTTGCGCACCGCGTTCAAGCCGACCGCCACCATCGCCTCGCCACAGGACACCGTCACCCGGGACGGCAGGGCCACCACGCTGGAGGCCAAGGGCCGCCACGACCCCTGCGTGTTGCCCCGTGCGGTACCGATGGTGGAGGCGGCGGTGCTCCTGGTGCTGGCCGACCACTGGCTGCGCCAGCGCGCCATCGCCGCTGAATGAGCCTCAGGCGCCCGCCGAGCGCATCTCGCGTTCCAGGTCCTTGATCTCGTCCCGCAGACGGGCGGCCTCCTCGAAGCGGAGGTTCGCCGAGGCCTCGTGCATCTCCTGTTCGAGGATCTTGATCAGGGCTCCGAGGTCCTGGGGTGGCAGGTCGCCGTACTGCTCGGCGCGTGCCTTCTCTCCCGGTCGCCGCTTGCGCCGACCGCCGTCGGGCAGCGGTGCGGAGCCGTCCTCCCCCCTCAGTTCGGCGAGGATGTCGGTCACCGCCTTGGTGATCGTCCTGGGATGGATTCCGTGCTCCGCGTTGTAGGCCTGTTGCAGGGCGCGACGCCTGTTCGTCTCGGAGATGGCGCTGGTCATCGAGTCGGTGACCGTGTCGGCGTACATCACGACCTCGCCGTTGACGTTCCTCGCGGCACGTCCGATCATCTGGATCAGCGAGCGTTCCGAGCGCAGGAACCCCTCCTTGTCGGCATCCAGGATCGCGACCAGTGACACCTCGGGGATGTCGAGCCCCTCGCGCAGGAGGTTGATCCCGACCAGCACGTCGTACTCCCCCAGCCGGAGGTCCCTCACGAGTTCGATCCGCTCGAGCGTGTCGACCTCGGAGTGCAGGTAGCGGACCCTGACACCCATCTCGAGCAGGTAGTCGGTCAGGTCCTCGGCCATCTTCTTGGTGAGCGTGGTCACCAGCACCCTTTCGGAGGCCTCCACGCGGTCCTTCACGAGGGCGAGCAGGTCATCGATCTGGCCCTTGGTCGGCTTGATCACCACCTCGGGATCGACCAGCCCGGTCGGGCGCACGATCTGCTCCACGACGTTGGTGGACTGCTCGAGCTCCCAGTCCCCCGGCGTGGCCGACAGGAAAACCGTCTGGCCGGCACGCTCGAGCCATTCCTCGAAGCGCAGGGGACGGTTGTCCGCCGCCGAGGGAAGCCTGAAACCGTGCTCGACGAGGTTCTCCTTGCGCGACCGGTCGCCCTCGTACTGGCCGTGCAGCTGCGGGATTGCCACGTGGGACTCGTCGATGATCGTGAGGTAGTCGGCCGGGAAGAAGTCGAGAAGCGTGTGGGGTGCCTCACCGGGCCCCCTTCCGTCCAGCGGCGCGGAGTAGTTCTCGATGCCGTTGCAGAAGCCCATCTCGGAGAGCATCTCGAGGTCGTACTCGGTGCGCATCCGCAGGCGCTGTGCCTCCAACAGCTTGCCCTGCGACTCGAAGACCTCCAGGCGTTGCTGGAGTTCGGACTCGATCCGCTGGATCGCTGCGTGGAGGCGTTCGTCGGAGGTCGCGTAGTGGGTGTTGGGGAACACCGCCAGCTCCTCGAGTTGCCCGACACGCTCCCCGGTGAGGGGATCCACCACGTTGATGGCCTCGATCTCGTCGCCGAAGAACTCGATGCGCACCGCGGTCTCGTCGTATGCGGGGTGGATCTCCACCACGTCGCCGCGCACCCGGAACTTGCCCCGGACGAGGTTCATGTCGTTGCGGTCGTACTGCAGGTCGACGAGGCGCTTGAGCACCGCCCGCTGGTCGACGGTGTCGCCCACACGCACCGCCAGCAGCCTCGAGGCGTACTCCTCGGGCGACCCGAGCCCGTAGATGCAACTCACCGATGCGACGACGATCACGTCACGACGCGTGAGCAACGCTGCGGTCGCCGAGTGCCGCAGGCGGTCGATCTCGTCGTTGACCGAGGAGTCCTTCTCTATGTAGGTGTCACTCGAGGCGATGTAGGCCTCGGGTTGGTAGTAGTCGTAGTAGGACACGAAGTACTCGACCCGGTTGTGCGGGAAGAACTCCCGGAACTCGTTGGCCAGCTGGGCCGCGAGGCTCTTGTTGGGCGCAAGGATCAGGGTCGGACGCTGGACCGCCTCGATGGTCCAGGCGATCGTCGCCGACTTGCCGGACCCGGTGATGCCCAGGAGTGTCTGGAAGCGCTCGCCGCCCTCGATTCCCTCGGCCAGCGAGGCGATCGCCCCGGGTTGGTCACCTGCCGGCTCGAAGGGCGAGACGACCTCGAAGGGACGCACCATCCGCGGCTGGGCCGGCACCCCGACGGGATCGGTGAATGTCGCCGTGGCCTCACCGCTCGGGCCGCCCGGACCGGTCGCCTCGTTCATCGCCCCACAGTATCCGGGCGCCGTGACCGCCCACCCCGCGCCCGGTCCACCCCTTCGGAGCGTTGACCCCTCGCGATGACCCCTCGAACTGATCGTCGTGGGGGGGGGCGGGGGGGGGCCGCGCCGGGGGGCGCGCCCGGGGGGGCGCGGGGGGGGGCGGCGGGGGAGGGGGGGGGGGGGGGGGGGGGGGGGGGGGGGGGGGGGCGGG
>JAMLGJ010000043.1 GCA_023958095.1 Microthrixaceae bacterium | reverse complement strand
GGGTGAGGGGCGGGCGGGTGGCAGAACGGGGCGGGTGACAGAACAGGCGGGTGAGGGGCGGGGAGCGGTGGCGCCGACCGGAGGGGACGCAGTGGTGGGTATCATCGGCCGATGAGCAGGGGCGGACCGCAGTTCATCCCACGTCCCGACATCTGGGAGCCCGGCCGTCCTGCCCCATGGCAGGAGGAGGGGTTCGATCCGGGAGCGGCACCGGAACTCGACCTCGCCCGCGTCCGGGAGGTGTTTCCACCCGAACGGCGGGGTCGCACCTCACCCGTGGCGGCGGACGGGGCCGCACCCTCGGCGGTCCTGGTCCTGTTCTCCATGGCTCCGGGCTCCGATGGCCGGGATTGCCTGCACGTACTGTTGACGAGGCGTTCGTGGGGGCTGCGCACCCATTCGGGTGAGGTCTCGTTCCCCGGCGGACGTTGTGACCTCGGGGAGTCCCCCCGCAACGCAGCGGTACGCGAAGCCTGGGAGGAGACCGGGCTCGAGCCGGGCCTCGTGGAGACCCTCGGTGAGCTGGACCACCTGACCACCGTCACGCGACGCGCCTACATCGTGCCCCAGGTGGGGATCGTGGAGCGGCTCCCCGAACTGCGGGCCAACCCGGTGGAGGTCGACCAACTGCTGGACGTGCCGGTGGCGGAACTGCTCAGCCCCGGGGTGTTCCGGGAGGAGCAGTGGGGAAATCGGGCACAACCAAGGCCGATCTACTTCTTCGAACTCGAGGACAACACGGTCTGGGGTGCCACCGCTGCGCTGTTGCGCCAGGCGCTGTCCCTGCTCGTGGGTGCCGACCCCGGCACTCTTGCCGATCTCGACCCCGCACGGCTGGAGCCGAAGGGCTACCGAATCGACCCGCGGTACCGCAACAACGTCGTGTGACCCGCTGCGGCGCCGGCCCCTCGTGGCCACCCGGCCGTCGAGCCGTCCGCGGGGTCAGGCCGAGCGGGCGAGGGCCAGGCGGGGTTCAGCCCGACTCGGTCGTGGTCGTCGCCTCGGTCGTGGTCGTGGTCGTCGCCTCGGTCGTGGTCGTCGTGGAGGGCGGCTGGGTCGGCGGTGCCTCCGTGGTCGGGGCGAGCGTGGGCTGGTTCGGGGACACGGTGGTCGTCGACTCGGTGGTCGTGGTCGTGTCCTCGGTGTCGTCGCTGTTGTTGTTGACGATGAGGAAGATGATGATCCCGGCCGCGACGATCAGCAGCGTTCCGAGCACCCATGGCAGTGGGGAGCTGCCCCCGCCACCGCCTGCGTTCCCGCCTCCCTGGGGTGGGTAGCCGCCGGGGGGACCCTGGGGCGGGTAGCCCTGCTGGGGCGGATATCCCTGCTGGGGCGGGTTGCCCGGCTGCTGCGGGTACGCCTGGGTGGGCTCGGATCCGGTCGGTTGGGCTCCGCCCGGCATCTGTTGGGTGGGGTCCTGGGGCGGCTGGTCGCTCATGTCCCCAGCCTAAGGCTCCGGGGCGCCCTTCAGTCGGGATCCCCTCCCGCCTCGGAGAACCGCTTCTCCAACACGACGTTCACCTCTCCCGCCAGCAACACCACGAAGGCCGCGATGAACAGCCACAGCAACAGCACCGCGACCGCTGCCAGGGAGCCGTAGGTCTCGTTGTAGGAACCGAAGTTCGACACGTAGAACTGGAAGGCTGCCGTTGCAACCGCGAAGAGCACCACCGCGAAGAGTCCACCTCTTGTGACCCAGGCGAAGGCGGGATCCTCGCGTTGGGGGCCGACCCGGTACAGCACGGCGACCGCGACCACGAACACGGCGGCGAGCACCAGCCACCCGGCGAGGGTCACCAACCATCGCAGCGAGCCCGGGAGCGGGTCGGCGAGCGCCGGCAGGACCACGGTGAGCATCAACAGTGCGAGTGTCCCCAGTACCGCCGCGCCGAGGGTGAGCCCGAGTGCGGTGCCCCGCCGTGCCACGAAGCCCCGCTGGTCGGTCACCCGGTAGACGAGGTTGGTCGCATCCACGAGGTGCGACATGCCTGCCGATGCGGCCCACAACGAGGCGAGGATCGACACCACCAGTGTCACCGACAGCGAACCCGAGGAGCTGTCCACGAGCGAGTCGATCTGTGTGCTGAGCAGGTCACTCGCCTCGCTCGGGAGGCTCGAGAAGAGTTCCTGTATCTGCTCGGCGGCCTCCTCGGGGTCGGCGACGAGTCCGTACACGGAGATCACCGCTGCCATGGCTGGTATCAGCGCGAGGAATCCGAAGAACGCCACACCCGCGGAGGCGAGTACGACATGGTCCTCCCGCAGGCGTGCCGAGAGCTGCTTGGCCGATGCCCGCAGGGCTGCCGGCCCGGAGCTCGTCGAGATGTGTGCGTCCGGGCTGCTCCCCATGGGCCCATGCTTCCAGACAGCGCACGCGTTGCGTCGGGAGGGTCTTCATCCCCGGACCGCCCGACCTCGGCAGGGGCGCTGGGGTCGGTGGTGCTGTGGGAGAGTGCACCAATGGACCGTGACAGGCTCACGCTGGCGGATGCCGCCGAGGAGTACCGCCGTTGGACCCCCGAGGTGCTCGGAGCACTGCTCGAGTACCTGGACGCGATCCCCGAGTTGCCTGTGGGCCCATCGGTGGAACCGGGTTGGCTGCTCGAGAGGCTCCCGTCGGACCCTCCCGGTGCACCGGAGGACTTCGCCGGGGTGCTCGAGGACCTGCGCGAATTGATCCGTCCGGCGCTGGTGAACTGGCAGGCACCGGGGTTCCACGGCTACTTCCCGGCCAACACCTCGTGGCCCGCCGCCCTCGCGGATTTCATGGCCGCCGGCCTCGGCCAGCAGGGCATGGTGTGGGCCACCTCTCCGGCCGCCACCGAGCTCGAGATGCGGATGCTCGACTGGGTGGCGCGGCTGTGCGGGCTGCCCGAGCACTTCCGCCATGACCACTCGGGTCCCGGTGGCGGTGTGATCCAGGACTCGGCGTCCTCGGGCACCCTCGTGGCCCTGCTGGCCGGCAGGGAACGCTGTGGGGGTCGTCCGGCCCTGGCCGACCAGGTCGTCTACCACTCGGTGGAGGCCCACAGCTCGGTGATCAAGGGCGCCCGGGTAGCGGGCTTCGCCGAGGAACACATCCGTGCCGTGCCCACCGACGAGGACCTCGCGATGCGGCCCGATGAGCTGGCACGGATGCTGGATGCGGACCTGGCATCGGGCCTCGTGCCCGCCGCGGTGGTGGCCACCATCGGAACCACCTCCACCATGGCGGTGGACCCGGTCCCCGGGATCGTGGACGTGCTGGATGGACGCTTCGACCCCGGCGGACCCACGAGGCCGTGGCTGCACGTCGACGCGGCGATGGCGGGCGCGGCGACCATCTGCCCGGAGCACCGACACCTGCTCGAGGGTGTGGAGCGGGTCGACTCCTACCTGTTCAATCCCCACAAGTGGTGGGGCATCACCTTCGACTGCACCACCATGTGGGTCGCCGACCGGGCACCGGTGATCGACGCGCTCTCGATCACGCCGCCGTACCTGCGCAACGAGGCCACCGAGAGCGGAGCGGTGGTGGACTTCAGGGACTGGCAGGTGCCGTTGGGACGACGCTTCAGGGCACTGAAGGTGTGGTTCGTGCTGCGTGCAATCGGTCCCGGGGCGATCGCCGACATGGTGCGCCACCACTGTGCCGAGGCCGACTGGCTCGCCGCCCGCGTCGAGTCATCCGAGCACTGGGACCTCGCGGTTCCGCACCGGCTCAACCTCGTTTGCATACGGCACCGCGCGGGCAGCGACACCACCAGGGCGGCCGCCGCGGAGCTGAACGCCTCCGGCAAGGTCCTGCTCACCGTGACCGAGGTGGCCGGTGAGGCCGTGCTGCGCCTGTCGGTGGGCAGTCCGTCGGTCGCGCACGACGACGTCGTCCGGCTCTGGTCACTCGTGCAGGAGGCGGGCGCCGGGGCCTACATCCAGTAGTTGGGGGCTTCCTTGGTGATCTGGATGTCGTGGGGATGGGCCTCGCGCAGGCCCGCGGGGGACATGCGCACGAAGGACGCCCCGGTCTGCAGCTCCTCGATCGTGTGGGCACCGCAGTAGCCCATGGCGGAGCGGAGCCCGCCGGCCAGCTGGTAGAGGATTTTCGAGGCCTTCCCCTTGTAGGGGACCCGACCCTCGATTCCCTCGGGCACCACCTTGTCGGAGTTGTCCACGTCGTCCTGGAAGTAGCGGTCCTTGGAGAAGGAGCGGTCGCTCATCGCGCCGAGGGAGCCCATGCCCCGGTATGCCTTGTAGCGCTCGCCCTGGCTGAGCACGACCTCGCCGGGGGTCTCGTCCACCCCGGCGAGCAGGGAGCCGAGCATCACCACGTCGGCCCCGGCTCCGATCGCCTTGGCGATGTCGCCGGAGAACCGCACTCCACCGTCCGCGATCACCTTCGTGGGGCGACCCGCCAGTGCCTTGGCGCACTGCGACACCGCTGTGAGCTGTGGCACCCCGACCCCCGCGACGATGCGGGTGGTGCAGATCGAACCCGGCCCGACGCCGACCTTGACCGCGTCGGCGCCGGCCTCGGCCAGTGCGAGGGCTGCCTCGGCGGTGGCGATGTTGCCCGCCACAACGAGCACGTCGAGTGCGCCCTTGACCTTGCGCACCACCTCGATGACCCCTGCGGAGTGGCCGTGGGCGGTGTCGACCACCAGCAGGTCGACCCCCGCGTCCACGAGCGCCTCGGCACGGGCGAAGGCGTCGTCGCCGACCCCGACCGCGGCCGCGCATCGCAGGCGGCCCTTCGAGTCCTTGGTGGCGTTGGGGTACTGGATCTTCTTGTTGATGTCCTTGACCGTGATGAGTCCCTTGATGCGCCCCTCGGCGTCGACGACCGGGAGCTTCTCGATGCGGTGCCGTCCGAGGATCTCCTGGGCCTCCTCCAGGGTGGTGCCCTCATGGGTGGTCACGAGGTTCTCCGAGGTCATGACCTCCCGGATGGGGCGCGTCGGGTCCGTCTCGAAGCGCAGGTCCCGGTTGGTGAGGATCCCGACGAGGCGGTCGGTGTCGTCGACGATCGGAACACCCGAGATCCGGAACCGTGCCATCAGGTCCTCGGCGGACTGGACCAGCTCGTCGGGGCCGAGGGTGACCGGGTCCACGATCATGCCGGCCTCGGAGCGCTTCACCTTGTCGACCTCGTCACGCTGGGCGTCGATCGAGAGGTTGCGGTGGATCACGCCGATGCCACCCTCCCTGGCGAGGGCGATCGCCAGGCGGGCCTCGGTGACGGTGTCCATGGCGGCCGACATGAGCGGCAGCTCGAGGCGCACGTCGCCGGCGAGCGTGGTCGAGATGTCCACCTCGGCGGGCACCACGTCGGACGCGCTCGGCATGAGGCACACGTCGTCGAAGGTCAGTCCCATCTCCCCGAAACGCGAGTTGGGGTCCTCGCTGTCCGGCCGGCGTTCCACGGGAGGGCTGCCGGCCACCCCCGGCGGATCGAAGGCCTGTTCGAGGTCATCGGGGAGGGGCGCCATCACCCGATGCTAATCGCGCCGTGTTGCGGTTTGAAGTTCCGCCGCGGCCGCCCGCACCTATCCTTGTGGCCATGGCATCGTTGAGCTTCGAGGGCGAGACCCACGGCGAGATCGTCCAGAAGGTGCGCCGGTGGCTCGCGTCCCAGGACGGCGGGGAGGACGCCGCCCCCGACATACACGAGACGCTGAACCGGAGCGCCGAGGTCACCAAGGACGCGCTGCGGATCATCGCCTCGGCGGCCCCCGAACCGGTTGCCCAGTCGGAACTGGTCAAGGGGCTCACCGGGATGGGCTACAAGGCCACCGATGCGACCAGGGATGCGGTGAGCGCCGGGCTCGACTCGATCGAGGAGGCCACGGGCGGTGGCGTGGTGCGCCAGGTGTCATCGGCGGGTCGCAAGGCGGTCTACGAGATGAACTCCCAGATCGCCAAGCAGCTGCTCAAGAACCTGATGGGCTGATCGCGGGCCGCGGTCGGCGCGGCGGTGGCGCCCGGGGTCACGCCCCGAGGCGTTCCTCGAGCAACTCGCGCAGCACCACCGCGTTGTTGTGCTCGGTGTCCCTCGCCCCGAACACGAGCGTGACCCGGCCCGCCCGGGCCAGTTCCACGAGCTCCGCGAGTTGCTCCCCGGCGCAACGGAGCTCCTCGCGGTAGCGCCGCCGGAACTGCTCCCAGCGGTCGGTTTCGTGGCCGAACCACTTCCGCAGCTCGTCGCTCGGAGCAAGCTCGCGGTACCAGTGGTCGATGTGTGCGTCGTCGCGGGACACCCCGCGTGGCCAGATCCGGTCGACCAGCACGCGGGTGCCGTCGGAGCGGCCGGGCGCCTCGTAGGCACGGCGCAGCCATATGCGGGCACTCACCGCAGTTCCCCTTCTGCGCCGTCCGGCCGCAGTGTCCTTGCTGCGCCGTCCGGCCGCAGTTCCCCCGCTGCGTCGTCCGGCCGCAGGCTCCTTGCTGCGCCGTCCGGCCGCAGTTCCCCCGCTGCGTTGTCCGGGCGCAGTGTCATTGCTGCGCCGTCCGGCCGCAGTGCCCTCGGCGGGGTTCGTGCTCCGGGTCTTCCTCTCGGCGACAAGTCGGGCCACCTCCCGCGCCGGATCGGCCGATGTCCGCGAGGGTAGCGCCGTGTCCGTGGCCACGGAGCCCGGAGTACCCGGTCGCCACAGGGGGGCCGCTAGACTCTCGTCTTCCCCTAGGGCACCGGTGCCCCGGTGGCTGGCTGGCGCAAGCCCTCCAGTGCCCACCGTTGGGACACCGAACCGGAGGTCGCAGCGGCAGTTGTGTCCTCGAGAACACAACCCGGGAGTGACTCGGTGACATCAGTGGACATCGGTCTGGGCAAGTCGGCCCGTCGTGGATACTCGCTCGACGAGGTGGCGATCGTGCCGTCGCGGCGTACCCGCGCGGCACATGAGGTCGACCTGTCCTGGCAGATAGACGCCTACCAGTTCGACACGCCGGTGATCTCATCGCCCACCGACGGGGTCACCTCTCCCGAGGTGGCCATCGCGATGGACCGCCTCGGCGGGCTCGGCGTGCTTCACGCCGAAGGTCTCTGGACCCGCTACGAGGACCCGTTGCCGGTGCTCGAACGGATCTCGGCCCTGGAGCCGGGCGACCGGACGGCTGAGCTCCGGGAGGCCTACTCCACACCGGTCGACCCCGACCTCATCGGTGTCAGGGTGCGCCAGATCCGTGACGGCGGTGCCGTGGCGGCGGTGGCGGTCAGCCCGGCCCGCACCGAGGCCCTGTTGCCCCACATCACCGCAGCAGAACCCCACATGCTGGTGATCAAGGGCACGGTCACCTCCGCCGAGCACGTGAGCACCACCGAGGAGAGCCCACTCGACCTCAAGTACCTCGTCCGGCGTCTCGACGTCCCGGTGATCGTCGGGGGATGTGCCTCCTACCAGGCCGCGCTGCACCTGATGCGCACCGGGGCCGCCGGGGTGCTCGTGGGTGTGGGCCAGGGGGTCACCTCACGAACCGCCGACGTGCTCGGGATCCACAACCCCCAGGCCACCGCAATAGCCGATGCCCGTGCGGCCCGGATGCGCCACCTGGACGAGACCGGCATCCACTGCCACGTGATCGCCGACGGAGGCATGCGCACCGGGGGAGACATCGCCAAGGCGATCGTGTGCGGCGCGGATGCGGTGATGCTCGCAGCGCCGCTGGCGGCGGCCGAGGAGGCCCCGGCGCACGGGGCTCTGTGGTCCAACTCGGCGTTCCACCCGGAGCTGCCCCGCGGGGTGCTGGCCCGCTACGCCACGGCGGGTCGCCTCGAGGCGATCCTGGAAGGGCCTGCGGACTCCGTGGACGGTCGCTGCAACCTGCTCGGGGCGCTGCGCAAGGCAATGGCGGTCTGTGGGTACGAGAACCTCAAGGACCTGCAGAAGGCCGAGTTGGTGGCGACCGCACCACGGGAGATCCGGTGAGCGGCACCGAACGCGACCCGGTCGGCTCGGCAGTCGACGCGGAGCCCGCCGACGCCCACGTGGTCTCGGTCCACACCCCCGACGAGGTCGTGCTCGTGGTGGACTTCGGCGCCCAGTACGCACAGCTCATCGCCCGGCGGGTGCGCGAGGCACGGGTGTACTCCGAGATCGTGCCCCACACCATCACCGCCGAGGAGATCGCCGGGCGCGCCCCGGCCGCCATCATCCTCTCCGGTGGTCCCAAGTCGGTCCACGTGGAGGGCGCCCCCGACCTCGATCCGGGCATCTACGACCTCGGGATCCCGATCCTCGGCATCTGCTACGGCTCCCAGCTGATAGCGCAGCAACTCGGTGGCACCGTCGCACGGGGTGGGTCCGGGGAGTACGGGCGCACCGTCATGCACATCACTCAGGAGGCGGCGGGTGGCTCCGCGAGCCCGGACAGCTCCGCAGCTCCGGCCACGGCCGGTGGACTCCTGGACGGCCTGCCGTCCAACCAGACGGTGTGGATGAGCCACTTCGATGCGATCACCGAGGCACCCGAGGGCTTCAGGGCCACGGCTTCCTCCGACGGAGCACCGGTAGCGGTGCTCGAGGATCCGCAACGACGCATCTGGGGTGTCCAGTTCCACCCCGAGGTGCACCACACCCCCCATGGCCAGGACGTGATCGAACGCTTCCTGCACGACCTCGCCGGTTGTTCGGCCGAATGGACCATGGCCAACTTCGTCGACGACGCGGTCGCCGACATCCGTGCACAGGTCGGCGCCGGTCGCGCGATCTGTGGTCTGTCCGGTGGTGTCGACTCGGCGGTGGCCGCGGCGCTCGTCCACCGGGCGATCGGTGCCCAGCTGACCTGTGTGTTCGTGGACACGGGGCTGATGCGCAAGGACGAGGGCGAACAGGTGGTGGAGACCTTCAGGCGCCACCAGGGCATCGAGTTGATCCACGAGCGCGCGGCGGACCGGTTCTTCGAGCGACTCGCGGGCATCACCGACCCCGAGGAGAAGCGCAAGGCGATCGGGGAGCTGTTCATCCGGGTCTTCGAGGACGCCAAGGGTGGGGTCGCCGATGCCGCCTACCTGGTGCAGGGGACCCTGTATCCCGATGTGATCGAGTCCGGCACCGCGCATGCCTCGACCATCAAGAGCCACCACAACGTCGGTGGCCTGCCCGACGACCTCGACTTCGAGCTGGTCGAGCCGCTGCGGACCCTGTTCAAGGACGAGGTGCGGGCGGTGGGCCTGGAACTGGGCCTTCCCGAGGAGATCGTGTGGCGCCAGCCCTTCCCCGGCCCGGGACTGGGGGTGCGGATAATCGGCGAGGTGACCCCCGACAAGGTCGCCCTCCTCCAGGAGGCCGACGCCGTGGTGCGCGAGGAGCTGCACATCGCCGGCATGGACCGCGAGATCTGGCAGGCCTTCGCGGTTCTGGCCGACATACGCACCGTGGGGGTCCAGGGCGACGAGCGCACCTACGGCTATCCGATCATCGTGCGTGCGGTCACCAGCGAGGACGCGATGACCGCGGACTGGGCGAGGATCCCCTACGAGGTGCTCGAGACGATCTCCTCGCGCATCATCAACGAGGTGCCGGGGGTCAACCGCGTGGCCTACGACATCACCTCGAAACCGCCCGGCACCATCGAGTGGGAGTAGGCCCCCGGGGCGTCGCGCGGCGCCGGTGGGGGGCACTGGCTGCTGGGTTGTGCCGGCGGGTCCGGGGAAGTGGCACCGGGGTGGGCGGCGGGAACTCCTGTGTTGCAGGAAGGATCCTGATCGCAACGTTCTTGTAACAGAGCGACACATGTGTGAGACTCTCTGGCGAAATGCTCCAGGTGAACACCTCCCGCCGCTCACTTCGTGCACTGATGGCCGTGCTGGCCGTCGCGCTGCTCGTCGCGTTCGCCATGCCATCGCCCGCGTCGGCCCAGGACGACATCGAGTCGCTCCGGGCCCGTGCAGCCTCGCTAGCCGATGAGCTCGAGGACCTGGAGCGCGAGGCCGCCATGGCCGACGAGGAGTACCTGCAGACCGTCGAGGCCCTCGAGCAGCTCTACACCGAGATCAACACCACCGAGGAGGCGATCTCCGAGGCCCAGCAGCGTGTGGATGCCGCCGAGGCGGAGGCCAGCGAGTTCCTCGTCGCCAAGTACATGGACGCCGGCAGCGCCGCGGACCTCGTGGCGATCTCCTCGGACGACATGAACGAGTCGGTGAACCAGCAGGTCCTGTTGGGCTCCCTGCGTGGCAGTCGCGAGCAGTTGGCCGAGGAGCTGGCGGCGAGCCGGTCGGACCTCGACGACCGCAAGTCGGAGCTCGCCGACAAGCAGGCCGAGGTCGAGTCGGTCAAGGTGGACCAGCAGGCCGCCAAGGAGCGCCTCGAGGCCTCCGTGGAGCGTTCACGTTCGTTGTACGACGACGCGAACAGCGAACTGCAGGCAGCCGTGGAGGCCGAGCGTCAGCGTCGTGAGGCCGAGGCCGCACGGCGTGCCGCGGCCGAGGCGGCCGAACGCGAAGCCGCGCAGGCTGCCGCCGCACAGCAGCAGGCGGCAGCGGCCGGCTCGTCGAGCACGACCAGCGCTCCGGGCAACGACACGACGAGCAGCGCTCCCGCAGCCCCTTCCTCGTCGTCCCCCAACACCTCTGCGCCGTCGACCCCGGCACCGGCTCCTGCTCCGTCTCCTGCACCGCCGCCACCGACCAGTGGGGGTGCCGCCGGAGCGATCGCCGCTGCGAAGACCCAGCTCGGAAAGATGTACCGCTACGGCGGGTCCTCTCCCTCGACCGGTTTCGACTGCTCCGGACTGATGATGTGGTCCTGGGCCCAGGTCGGTGTCGGCCTGCCCCGCACGTCGCGTGGCCAGTACGCAGCCACGCAGCGGATCTCCATGTCGCAGATCCAGCCGGGTGACCTCGTGTTCTACGGCTCGCCGGTGTACCACGTCGGCATGTACGTCGGCGGCGGCATGATGATCGACTCGCCCCGCACCGGCAAGCCGGTGAGCATCCGCAGCATCGGCTCGGTGGGAAGCGTGAGCGGCGTCGGCCGCGTGCGCTGAGTCCTCCCGGCGACTCAACCGGTGTTCGTGCGCTGAGTGTTCCTGGCGACTCAACCGGTGTTCGTGAGTCGCCAGGTGTCATATGAGCACTGCGTGGTGTGCAGCGGTCGGTCGAGTCGCACCGACCGGTCAGTGAACCTGCACGCTCGGTGAACCGGAACTGCTTGCCCCCGGGCGATCCGTCGGAAAGGCGTGTCCGGGGCGCCCGATAGTCTTGGCGGCGTGAGCGCCGGCCCCGACAGTCCTGCGGACCCGACCGACGCACCGGATGCTCCCGGTGGGGCCGCTGAGACGGCGCAGACGGGCGAGACGGCGCACACCGCGGAGACGGCGCAGAGGGGCGAGACGGGGGAATCGGCGGACGCTGCGGTCGCTGCGGTCGATCCGCTCCTGCACGGCCTCAACGAGGCGCAACTCGAGGCCGTGACCCACCCCGAGGGGCCCCTGCTCGTGGTCGCCGGGGCCGGTTCCGGCAAGACCCGGGTGCTCACGCACCGGATCGCGCACCTGATCCGCGACGAGGGTGTCTCGCCGTTCGAGATCCTCGCCATCACCTTCACCAACAAGGCGGCCGGTGAGATGCGCGAGCGGGTGGCGAGGCTCGTCGGCCCGGTCGCCGAGAAGATGTGGATCTCCACGTTCCACTCGGCGTGCGTGCGGATCCTGCGCCGCGACGCGCAGCTGCTCGGGTACCCGAGCCAGTTCAGCATCTACGACCAGGCCGACGCGGTGCGCCTCACGAGCTACGTCATCCGCGACCTGGAGCTCAACCCGAAGCAGTTCCAGCCCCGCTCGGTGCACGCCCGCATCTCGGCCGCCAAGAACGAAGGCATCTCCGTGGACGACTTCGCGGATGCCGCGTCGGTGATCACCGAACGCAAGGTGGCCGAGGTCTACCGGGAGTACCAGGCACGGTTGCGGGCCGCCGGGGCGATGGACTTCGACGACCTGCTGTCGGTCACCGTGGAGTTGCTGCGCAGCCACCCCGAGGTGCTCGAGCACTACCGCAACCGCTTCCGCCACGTGCTGGTGGACGAGTACCAGGACACCAACCCGGTGCAGAACGACCTCGTGATGCTCCTGGGCGAGGACCACCGCAACGTCTGCATCGTGGGCGACACCGACCAGTCGATCTATGCGTTCCGCGCTGCGGACATCCGCAACATCCTCGAGTTCGAGACGACCTTCCCGGATGCGACCGTGGTGGTGCTGGAGCAGAACTACCGCTCCACCCAGACCGTGCTGGACGCGGCAAACGCGGTGATCTCCCACAACCTGCACCGCAAGCCCAAGGAGCTGTGGTCCGATTCGGGACGGGGCGACCCGATCGTGCGCTTCCAGGGCGAGGACGAGACCGACGAGGCGCAGTGGGTCGCCCACAAGGTCGCCTCGTTGCACCAGCAGGGTGACCTGCGCTGGAGCGACATGGCGGTGTTCTACCGCACCAACGCCCAGAGCCGGGTGGTCGAAGAGGCACTCATGCGTTCGGGCATCCCCTACCGCGTGGTGGGCGGGCAGCGGTTCTATGACCGCAAGGAGGTCAAGGACGCGCTGGCCTACCTCAAGGCGGTGGTCAACCCGAGTGACGAGGTGAGTGCCAAGCGTGTGGTGAACGTCCCCAAGCGCGGGGTCGGTGACCAGACCGTGGGCCGCATCGAGCTGTTCGCCCGCAGCAACGGGATCACCTTCACCGATGCCCTCGAGCGTTGGGATGAAGCAGGTGCCTCGCCGCGCTCGGCCAGGGGAATCGACGACTTCCTGTCGATCCTGGCCGACCTGCGCGCACGTCTCGACGACGGTCCCGCGGTGGTGCTCGAGGAGATCCTGGACCGAAGTGGCTACCGGGCCGAGCTCGAGAGCCAGATCGACTCGGGGGACAAGCGGCTCGAGGCCGAGGGCCGCCTCGAGAACCTGGCCGAACTGGTCGGGGTGGCGGGCGAGTTCGAGACCGTGGCGGAGTTCCTCGAATCGGTCTCGCTGGTCGCGGACACCGACCAGCTGCCCGACAGCGACGACCCCTCCGACACCGGAGTCGTGCTCATGACCTTGCACGCGGCCAAGGGTCTGGAGTTCCCGGTGGTGTTCCTCGTGGGCATGGAGGAAGGGGTGTTCCCCCACCAGCGTGCACTCACCGAACCGGCGGAACTCGAGGAGGAACGACGCCTCTGCTACGTGGGCATCACCCGTGCGGAACGCCAGCTGTTCGTGTCCCACGCCTGGTGTCGCACGCTGTGGGGAGCCACCAACTTCAACCCGCCCAGTCGTTTCCTGGGGGAGGTGCCCGAGTCGCTGATGGTGGATGACCCCTCGACCCGCAAGAGCTCCGGCAGGGCCTCGATGCGCTCCGGTGGCTGGGAATCCACCGCGTGGAGCAGCGCTTCGGGCCGCAGCTTCGGAAGCGGTTCCCGTGGCAGCGGAGGCACCGGCACCGCTGGTCGCGGCGCTTCGGGCGAAGGGGTGCACAAGCCGACCCCTCCGAGCAGTTCGGGAGCACACCTGCTGGGCATCACCGTGGGCGACGACGTCAAGCACGCCAAGTGGGGGGAGGGCGTGGTCATCGGCATGGAGGGATCGGGGGACAAGACCGAGGTCCTCGTACGATTCCCCGATCGGGGCGAGAAGCGCCTGCTGCTCGCGTGGGCACCCCTCGAGAAGGTGCAGGAGGGTCAGCAGTGATTCCGGGTTCGCGCAGCATCCTGAGGCGTCTGGGCGTCGGACTCGGAGCGGGTCTCACCCTCGCTTCGCTGGCCGACGACCTGGCGGTCATACACGGCGGTTCGACCGCGGTGACCGAGGAGCTCCCCGACGGACGTACCCGCAAGCTCACCGCAGCTGCCATGGCCCGTCTGGTGGGGCGCTACTCGGCTGCGGTGGCAGCTCGTTCGGCACCCGGTGAACCAGTGGTGGTCGCAACACCCAACGGCATGGACCAGCTGATGGTGTGCCTGGCGGTGGCACGAGTGGGCCGACTCCCGGCGCCGGTGAACCCGCAGATGTCCACCGCCGAGGTGCGCCACGTGGTCTCGGACTGCGGCGCCTCGCTGGTGGTGCGCAGCGCCTCGGAGCTCGAACGCGGCAAGGGGTCATCCAGTGCCGCTCCCTCGCCGGCGGATCCCGACCCGGGGGATGTGGCGGCGTTGTTCTACACCTCGGGCACCACCGGCAAGCCCAAGGGCGCGGAACTCACCCACCGTGGGCTCGTCGGGCAGATGTCTGCTGCCGCGTTGACGCCGCCGTTGTTGCGCGGCCAGGAGATCCTCATGGGACTGCCGGTGGCCCACATCATGGGCTTCATCGCGGTGCTGGCACCGATGGTCTCCGGGGTGCCGGTGTACTTCCTCGACCGCTTCGACGCCGAACGGGCACTCGAGGTGATCGAGGACCGACGGGTCTCCGGCTTCATGGGTGTGCCCGCCATGTACCGGATGATGCTCGAGGCGGGTGCGGCGGACCGCGACCTCACCTCGGTGCGGTTCTGGCTGTCGGGCGCCGATGTGATGCCCGCCGACCTGGCGCGGCAGTTCAAGTCGTTCGGGGCCACGGTCTCGGTTCCCCTGCTGGGTTCCTTCGGGGAGGCCGCCTTCGTGGAGGGCTACGGCATGGTCGAGGTGGCCGGCGGCGTGGCCGCGAAGGTGTCTCCCCCGATGCTGCCGATCGGCCTCGGTGACAGCCTCGGCATCCGCCTCCCCGGCTGGGAGTTCCGCGTCGTGGACGACGAGGGCGAGCCGGTGCGCGGCGGTGCATCCGGTGAGCTCCAACTCCGCGGCCCCGGAGTGCTCGAGGGCTACTGGGGCGACGAGGCCAACACCGCGGCGGTGCTGACCGAGGACGGGTGGCTGCGTACCGGTGACCTGGTGCGCCCGGGTCCCCTCGGCACGGTGGTGTTCTGCGGGCGGGTCAAGAACGTGGTGCTCTCCGGGGGCTACACCGTGTATCCCACCGAGGTGGAGACCGACCTCGAGGAGCACCGTGACGTCGCCGAGGCGGTCGTGCTGGGTGTTCCCGACGCCCGCTTCGGCGAGTCGGTCGTCGCGGCGGTGCGCCTGCGCCCCGGGGCGGAGCTCACCGAGGAGGCGCTCATGCGCTGGGCATCCCAGCGCATGGCCCGCTACAAGGCGCCCAGGCGGATCGTGTTCGTCGACGAGATGCCCGTCACCGGTACCCGCAAGGTCCAGCGCGACAAGCTGGCGGCGTTGTTCACCACTGCCTGAGGTGATCTCGGGATGAGAACGAGATCCTGCAGAGCGGCTGTAGTGGCGGTCATGGCGGCTGGCGTCGTGCTGGCGGCGTGCGGCGGATCGGAGGACACCACTGGGTCCGACCCCGGTGAGGATGGGGCCGGAGCGGCCACTGAAGCGACACCCGACCAGGCAACGGTGCAGCAGTGGTGTGCCTCCATGAGCGAGTCGAAGGCCGCTCTGCGCCAGAAGTACTCAGAGGCGTTCGGAACCGCCCCTGACGGGGTCGCCGCGCCGAGCTCGGCGCTGATCTCCCTCGACGGATCAGCTGCTGCGATCTCGGACCTGCGTGACTACGCCGCCGGCCTGGGTGCGGACGCTCCGAAGGATGTTGCAGCTGCATCCCAGGTGCTGGTGGAGGAACTCGACGAGTTGTTCGCACAAGCCCAGGAGATGCCGGATCTGCCCGGGGCCGCGGTGGTGGGTGGGATGGGAGCGATCGCGCCCTTCTCGGTGCTCGACTCGTTCGCGCTCGAGCATTGCGGGGAGACGATCTGACCCACCAACCGGTCCGAAGGCCCGGGCCTGCTCCTAGTCCTCGGATTCGTCGTTGTCGGCCTCGTCGCGCTGCACGACCTCGATGATCAGGTTGTCCTCGTCGTCGACGGACCAGGTGAACGTCTCGGGTGCGTCGGTGCTGCCGGATTCGGGTTCGCCCGTTGCGCTGAAGACGACGTCACGGCAGAGCTCGCCCTCGGCGCGGGGGTCTTCGGGGTCCGGGCGGCGTTCCTCGAAGAGGTTGCGTTCCTCGTTCCAGGCCAGGAAGCAGCCCTCCTCCGCACCCGGGGCGACCGCGGAGAACACGTACCACTGGGTCTTCGCGTCGTCGCCGAAGTGGTTGACCCAGATCGGCTGGCGCTGGCCCCGGCCCGAGACGTCGCTGTAGAGGACCGGGCCCTCCTCGGCGATCTGGGTGGCGATGCGTTCCACCTGCCCGGCGTCGAAGTCCTCGTCGCCGAGTTGGATGCGCACCGGACCATCGCCCCCGCTGGCGAGTCTGAGCAGCAGCCACGATGCGCCCACGGCGAGCAGCACCGCGCCGAGCGCGATCCCGATGCCTGTGAGTTGGGATATCCGCGAACGCTGCTCGACGGGCATGACCAGAGATTCCCACACCCGGATGGGAACCCTCCAAGCGGCCCGGAACCGGGTGGGCGGGCAACCGTGGTTCTCGCGCCGCGCCGACGGGGCCGTGCAGCAGTGTGAGCCGGCCGCGGGTTCGTCGCCCCCCGACGGCATGGCACAGACTGTCGGGGTGAGCCACAGACTGTCGAGGTGAGCAACGTGGTCGATGCCAACGCTGGTTCGCTGTACGTCGCCGAAGGCCCCAACTGGGTGCCGACCGACCTCGGCCGAGGTCCGTGGGACCCCAACGCACTCCACGGCGGAGCGGTCGCGCCCCTGCTGGTCAGGGAGCTGGAAGCCCTCCCGGCGCCGGTGCCGATGCGCCTCGCGCGGGTGACCGTGGAGCTGCTGCGCCCGGTCACGGTCGAACCGCTGGTGCCCCGGTCCGAGGTGTTGCGCGACGGGGCCAAGGTCGGCCTGCTGGAGGCTTCGCTCACACGCGCCAGTGACGGTGTCGTGCTCGCCCGGGCGCGGGCGCTGCGGATCCGCACCGCGGAGGTGGACTTCGCTCCTCCCACCGAGGATGAGGTGCCCGCGCTGCCCGATTCCGACAGCGACCTGTTGGACCGCAGCCCCTCCGGTGGTTCCTATGTGGCGTTCCACAACTCAGCGGTGCGGCACCGGTTCGCGCAGGGGATGTTCGGCGAGGTGGGCGGGGCGTTCGACTGGATCCGGTTGGTCGTGCCGGTGGTGCCCGGTGAGCCACCCAGCGGCTGGCAGCGCGCGGCCGCAGCCGCGGACTTCGGCAACGGCATCAGCTCGCTGGTTCCCTTCGACGGGTCCACGCTGTTCATCAACCCTGACCTGACGATCCACCTGTGGCGCGAACCCGTTGGTGAATGGGTGGGCATGCGCTCCAGGACCCACGTCTCGACCACCGGCATCGGCGCGAGCGACTCCTCGATGTGGGACACGACGGGGCGCATCGGCCGCACCAACCAGTCCCTGTTGCTCGACCGGTTCTGAGTTCGCCCGACCGCTTCGGGGCCGGCTGGTCCGGCTCCGCCTGCTGAGCCGGTCCGGGGAGGCCGGGCCGGCTCTGCATCCGCCGCGGCAGCGGATCACCCCGTGGTGGTCCGCTCCACCACCAGGTGCTGGTCCAGCTCGACGTCCTCGATGACCTGCGGTCGGTCATCCCCTGGCCAGTGGACCGCCACGCTGTGCAGCGGTTCGCGGCGCTCCCCGAAGCCCCGGTGCACCACCGGTGGTCGCTGCGACTCGTAGGACCCGGTGGTCCCGATCCACGCCACCAGCGGATCGTCACCCTCGTCGGCGACGATCTCCACACGTGCCCCGTCCCCCCAGGGGTTGCCGGGACGGGTCGGATCCAACAGGGCGACGGTGAGCCACGAGTTCGCCGCGTCGGTGTCGTTGCGGTACAGCAGCGGCACGTCGTTCTGCTGGGCGATGAGGATGTCGAGGTCGCCGTCACCGTCCATGTCGAAGGGGACCAGCGCGTGCCCCACCCCGGTGTCGTCCAGACCCGCCCGTTCGCCCACCTCCACGAACGGCAACTCACCACCGGCACCGATGGTGAACAGGCGGGTACGGTCCTCCCAGAACGAACTGGTCATCGGCTCGGAGGGGTCGGGCTCCCCGGAGGTGCGGAATCCGTTGGTGGTGACCACCTCCGGCGAACCGTCGTTGTCGAGGTCCTCGACCGCGACGCCCCAGCCCCAGCCCGAGTCGCGCAACCCCCAGGCATCGGTGGCGTCGGTGAACGAGGCGGTTCCGTCGTTGAGGAACAGCCGGTTGCCCGAGCAGGCCGAGAAGGTGGAGCCGGGGCATCGCTGCCCGTCCTTGAGTGGAAGGAAGATCGAGGTGATGAACCAGTCGGCGGTGCCGTCGCCGTCGATGTCACGCACCACCGCACCCATGCCGTTCTCGTCGGTTCCGACACCCGCGGTCTCGGTGATGTCCTCGAAGCGGGTGCCCTGCACGTTGCGGTAGAGCCGGCTCGTGCAGCCGTCGCCGGTGATTGCCAGGTCCACCCAGCCGTCGCCGTCGAGGTCGTTGAACACGCCGGTGAACGCGACGACCTCATCCAGGGCGAGGCCGTAGTCGGCGGTCACGTCGGTGAAGTGACCGGTGCCGTCGTTCAGGTACAGCGCAGAGCGTCCGGCGGGGGTGCCCTCGGGCACGGGGAACCCGAGCTCGCGCAGCGCCGCCGCGGTCTCACACGGCGAGGGCACGTAGTCGGCGGCCCAGCCCCGTGCCTCGGCGGCGGCATTGAACGCATCGCCGTTGTAGATGTCGGCCCGCCACTGCAGCACCAGCAGGTCCATCGCACCGTCGCGGTTCACGTCGGCCACCGAGACACCGTGTTGCTGGGTGTTGTCGACCCCGTCCGGGATCGGGCGGTCGAGCCCCCTGGTGGCTGTCTCGTCTGTGAAGTGGCCGGCGCCGTCGTTCACGTAGAGGTGGTCGGTGCCCGCAGCGGCGCCGGAGACGAACAGGTCGAGGTCACCGTCGCCGTCGATGTCCAGGAACGCGGCCGCGGTGGAACCGAAACGCTCGGTGGGGCCCGCCACGCCGGCCTCCTCGGCGACGTCGGTGAAGTTCCCCTCGCCGTCGTTGAGGTACAGGCCGTCGGGTTTGCCCACACGCGCGAGGAACACGTCCGGGTGGCCATCGCCGTTGACGTCGGCCACCGCCGCCGCGGCGCTCTGGGACTGCTCACCTGCGAAGCCGAGGTCGGACTGGGTCTCGGTGAGCCCCGCCTCCGCCGCCACCTCGGTGAACACCGGGAGGCCATCCACCGGCGGGGTGTCGGTGTCGGCAACCGATTCGTTCGGGTCGGGCTCGTCGCCGTTCGCCGCCGTTTCGGAAACGTCGTTGCCCGAACACGACACGGTGGCCAGCAATGCCGCGCCGAACAGCACCCCCACGACACGAATCCCCCGCTGCATGGGCTGCAACCTACCCCCGACAGCTTCGTCCCGGAGGCCGCGACCGGTGCCGGCCGCGGTGATCACGACTCCCTGGTGAACACGACCAGCCGGTCGAGCTCGGTGACCCGGGACGACGTGACCGAGCCGTCGGGCCAGCGGATCTCGACCGCGACCTCCCCGGGGGCGGGGCCGAGTCCGAAGTGGGCCCGCGCAGTTGTTCCCGACTGGAACGAGCCGTCGGTTCCGATCCGCTGGGACTGGCCGAAGCCGTCGGCGGTGCTCACCGAGACGACCGCTCCCACGCCGGAGGTGTTCGCCGAGTCCCGGTCGTGCAGTTGCACGGCCAGCCACCGGTTCGGGTTGTCAGCGGTGTTGCGCCACAGGGTTGGCGGCCCGTTCGTGTTCGCCACCAGGAGGTCGATCCGGCCGTCGCCGTCGTAGTCGAGCGGGACAGCGGCCTTGCCGGCGGCCAGCGAGGAGAGCCCGACGGTCGCCGAGGCCTCCGGCCACGGTGTGGAACCGGTCGCGGGATCCGTCGGGTCGAGCCCCGCGGATCGCACGGCGCCGGTGTTGAGCCAGAGCCGGTCGGGGTCGTCCACCCCGTGTTCGAAGTACGGCCGTTGTGGGTCGTTGCCCGTGTCGGGTCGTGCGGTTGCGACGCCCCGGTAGCCGCTGGTCATCATCAGGTCCGTTGCACCGTCGGAGTTGAGGTCCGCTGCCACCGAACCCTGGCCCCAGTAGCCCTCGGCCACGCCGTACTCGCCGGTTGCGTCCCTGAAGGTCCCGTCACCGTTGCCCAGCAACAGGTGGTTGCCCGCACAGTCGTGTCGCGGATCGTCGATCGGGCACTCACCGGATGCGGTCGGGTAGGACACCCCGGTGAGGAACCAGTCGAGGTTGCCGTCGCCGTCCACGTCCAGCACCGAGGAGGCATGCGCGGTGTGGACCGTTTCGACGCCG
>JAMLGJ010000042.1 GCA_023958095.1 Microthrixaceae bacterium | reverse complement strand
CGTAACTCCTCTAGAGGTTTGGGTGACCTCCAGATGTACAGACCGTGTCTGGGAGCCAGCTGAGAGCCGGGTGGGAGTTCACGAGCAGCGACGGGATCCTGCCGGTCCTCGGTTCGATCGGTTGCTCCGGTCGCGCAACCGAGGGACGATTCCTGTGTGCAGACACCCAACACCTGGGGTGCCTTGGACCAGGTACCGCCCGGTGGAAGACGCGCCGGGCGTCGGTACCCTCGTGCGGTACCACCAACCTCACGGTCTCGTTGAGCTGTCCTCCGGCCTGACCACGAAGGAGTCACCGATGAGCAACCCGAACCCCGCAGCACAACCGGCATCCGTTCCGGCCAAGGAGACCAACGCCAAGGCGACGTGGTCGCTGGTCGGTGGCATCCTCAGCCTCACCGTGTGCGGATTCATCGTCGGCATCGCGGCGATCATCGTCGGCAAGCAGGCTCAGAACGAGATCGCTGCCTCCGGAGGCCGCCAGGGTGGCGAGAACCGCGCCAAGTGGGGAATCATCCTGGGCTGGATCTCGATCGTGATCAGCGTGCTCGTGGTGATCGTCGTCAGCGTCACCTACAGCACCTGACCCAGACGGGCGCATTGCCGCCCGCGGCAGGCTCAGACGTCGAGATCGAAGAGTCGAACCGCGTTGTCGTGCAGCACTGCTCGTCGCAGTTCCGTGTCGCCCTCGGTGGCGATCAGCACCCGCGCCAGGGTCAGCGCCTGGTGGTAGAAGGGCCAGTCGGTCCCGTAGAGAACCCGGTCGGCAGGAACTGAGTCGAGAACCTCCCGCAGGGAACTCAATCCCAGGCACGACAGCTCGAAATAGGTGTTGGGGTAGCGCTCGGCGAACCTGATCGCGGTCTCGTGCTGCAGCGCACCCGAGTGCCCGAGCACGAAGGTCGTCCCCGGATTCTCGGCGATCGCCTGCTCGTAGCGTGCGACCTGGCTGCGGCGACGGGCCGCCTTCGGTTCGATGCCCACCGGCCCGCAGTGGAACAGCACCGGCAGGCCGTGCGATCCACACCGCCCGCACAGGTGCACCGTGCGTGGGTGGTCTGGGGCGATGAACTGGCCATTCGGGTGAAGCTTGATCCCGTGTGCCCCAGCCGAGCGTTGGTCGCTCAGGCGCCGCTCGAGGTCGCGATCGAGTGGATGCACCGAGCCGAACGGAACCAGTTCGGGATATCGACGGGTGGCTTCCAACAGGGTGTCGGCGTTCCGGGCCCCGACCGGAAGGTCGAAGGGCAGCACCACCGATCGGACGATTCCGAGGGAGTCCATGTCGCGCACCAGGTTCGGGGCGGTGTGTGTCGTGCGCATGCCCTGCGCCGTTAGACCGAGCACCGACACGTCGGCCTTCATGGCGAACATGGCCGAGGCATCGAGGTTCTGGTTGCTGTAGAGCTCCAGGTCCACCGGCAGGGTCACCGGCAGGTAGTACGCAACGGTCGGGGTCTCCCTGTGCAGGTCGATCCTCAAGCGTCTCAGGAACCCCATCGCCAGGTGGGTGTGCGAATCGATGACCGGGCCGATCTCTTCGGTGGCACCCTCGGCCAGCACCACCCGATTCCCGCCCTCGACGGTGAACCAGGGCAGCCGTGCGAGATCGAGCACGCTGTCGAACTTCGTGGGGTGGGTGACGGCACTCATCGGAACATCATTGCTCCCGCCGAGCGGTTCCTACACAGCCAACCGACGACAGACGCCCTCAGGCCTCTGGGTGGAGGATCGGCTCAGAACGTTTGATCCGATTACCCGGATTCCTCGGGCATCCAGAATGCGAACACCCGTCGGGCATCGATGCGGGCATACACACCACCGTCGAGGACCTCCAACCAGTCATCGCCGAAGCGAGGGAGGTAGATGTCCAACAGCAACTGGCGGAACTCAGCGTGCTCCTCGGCAGCAAGGTCGAGGGGCTGTGCGGTCCCATGGACCGTGACTGCAAGGTGTTCGCCCGGCAGGTGGGTGGCGCTCACCTCGGGCCGCTGTCGGATGTGGCCGAAGCGCACCGACTCCGGAGAGGAACCGAAGTGGAAAGCACCTCGGTAGAACACCCCGTCGACCGCTCCGGTGATGGGTCGGCCGTCGCGGGTGACCGTGGCAAGGGTGAGCAGGCACATGCCCTGCAGTAGTTGCGCGAGGCCCGCGGCGTCGGGCCGCCGCTGCGGTTCGTGGATCTGCTTCAGATGCTCCCCGGCATTCCGGTAGCTCTCATCCAGAGTGCGCTGCAGCGCGTCGAGGTCTTCGGGTCGTTCCAGCATCAGAGCTCCGGGTCCGGGTAGAGGGCCAGCCAATCCGGCTAGACAGCCAGCTAAGCAGACGGCACGGGACGGTGGCGGTCGACGATCGCCCTGAACCCCGACGGGTCGGGAGGCAGCGTTCCGAACACGCCCGGGCCGCCCTCGCGAAGACGGGTGGCGCAGAACGCGTCGGCCACCTCGTGTGGCGCATGCTGCACCAGCAGTGTGCCCTGCATGACCAGCGCCATCTGTTCCACCACGCCCCTCGCGCGCGATTCGATCGAGTCACCGTCATCGAGTTCCTTGCGAAGCCTTGCGGTCGCGGCGTCGAGGCGGGCATCGGTGCCGGCCGCACGTTCGACCTCATCGAGGAAGACCATGACCGACTCGGGCGAGCGTTGCATTGCACGGAGCACGTCGAGGCAGATCACGTTGCCCGATCCCTCCCACACACCGTTGAGAGGACTCTGGCGGAACACCCGGGGCATGTCGGACTCCTCCACATAACCCATGCCGCCCAGGCACTCGAGGGACTCGGCCGCGTGCACCGGGGCGCGCTTGCAGGTCCAGTACTTCGCCACCGGGGTCAACAGGCGCTGGAGCAGCTCCTCGCGCGGATCGGTGTCTGCTGCATCGAAGGTCGCCGCCAGACGCATGGCTATGGCGGTCGCTGCCTCGGACTCCACACAGAGGTCGGCGAGCACGTTGGCCATCAACGGTTGCTCGTCGAGCACCGCACCGAACGCCGAGCGGTTGTGGGTGTGCCAGGTGGCCTGCTCCACACCACGGCGCATCACCGAGGCCGACCCGAGCGAGCAGTCGAGACGGGTCGAGTTGACCATTTCGATGATGGTCCGAACACCCCGACCTTCCTCGCCGACCATCCGGGCCCACGCGCCCGCGAGCTCGATCTCACTCGACGCGTTGGAGCGATCTCCGAGCTTGTCCTTGAGGCGCTGGATCCGGATCGGGTTGCGGGTGCCATCGGGCAGCCAGCGCGGCATCCAGAAACAGCTCAATCCTCCGGGAGCCTGTGCGAGCGTCAGGAACCCGTCCGACATCGGCGCGGAGCAGAACCACTTGTGGCCCACCAACTCGTACTCGCCACCGGGTCCACCCGCTCCGCCGATCGGCGTGGCTGCGGTCGTGTTGGCCCGCACATCGGAGCCGCCCTGCTTCTCGGTCATCGCCATGCCGGCAGTGATCCCGGCCTTGTCGGTGAGCACCCGGTTGGAGGGGTCATAGGCGCCACTGGCGAGCAGCGGTGCGAGCTCGGCGGCCACATCGGGTTGGTGGCGCAGGGCGGGCACCACCGCGTTGGTCATCGACACCGGGCAGCTGTGACCCGACTCGAGTCCGTAGGTGATGAGGAACTTGGCGGCGCGGATCACATGCGCTGCGTCGCGGCGGTCGAACCAGGCCGATGCCGCGGATCCCGCACCGATCGAGAGCTCCATGAGCTGGTGGTAGGCCGGGTGGTACTCGACGACATCGAGCCGGTGACCGAACCGGTCATGGGTGCGCAGTTCCGGCCGGTTCTCGTTGGCCAGACGGGCCCATTCACGCGCCTGCAGCGAACCGGCGCGCTCACCCAGCGATGCCAACTCGGCTGTGGCTTCGGACCCGCCGTGGCGTTGCAGTGCCTCGTGGAGTGCACGGTTGCTGGTGAACGAATCGTGATCACCCAGTTCGCCCGCCTGGTTGGTCACCTCGTGGGTATCGAATCGATTGACCATGGCCTCGACAGTACGCCTCGGATCGCCTGCCACGCCGGGCACACCTCAGGTGTCGGGTCGGTTCAGCCAGCTCCCTCATAGGCCGCGCTGATCCACGACCTGACGGCGTCGTCGACCTCGTCGAGAGCTGTGAGGTCGACCCGGTGGCTGCACATCCCCTTGGCCTCGGAGATGCGCGTGTCACCGGGGGTGTCGGCCAGGTTCAACCCGAGCTGCACCCGTTTCGATGACGGTGCCTGCACGAGGGCGAACTGCTTGTTGCGTCGGAAGCTCACCCCGGTCTTCTGCACCACCACCTCGACATCGTTCCCGCACGACCGTGCGATCTCACAGAGACGGTCGTGGATCGGCAGCAGGTGGGCCTTGTTGCCGCTGTACTGCGCCGCCAACAGGTCCTGCTCCGGTGGCGGACCACCTTCGAGTTCCTGGCGAACGAGCCCGGCGACGAGGTTGGCGTTGCCATGGGTGAGCCCGTGTTCCGCCTTGAGGTACTTGAGGATCTGGCCGTGTTTGTCGAGCCCGGTCTCCGAGACGGCGGCTGTGAACTCAGCCAGCGTCGTGCCGCTCGACTGCTCGATGTTGCGCAGCTGTGTTGCTGCTTGTTCCCTGGGATCTGCCATGTCGGTTCTCCTTCCGAACATGGAGTGTGAACGCCCCCGGGGAACCGGGCTTGTAAGAAATGAACATCTTCACGCCTCGGGGACGAAGCCGGCGCCTTCACCCACCTCGGCACCCGCGTAGTTGTCGCGCTGGGCCTCGAGGTACTCCGAGGGGGTCACCCCTGTGTGCCGCTTGAAGTCGCGCACGAAGTGCGCCTGGTCGAACCAGCCCAGGTCCGCCGCCACGTCGGTCCAGCGCACCGGACTCCCGACATCGAGCTCTGCGAGCATCCGCTGCAGTCTCAGGAGCCGAGCGAGAGCACGGGGGGTGATACCCACCACGCGACGGAACTCACGGTCGAGATGGCCGTGGCTGATCCCGAGCGAGTCAGCTAGTTCCGCGATCGGAACCGTCGGATGCTCCTCGACACGTCGCACCGCCTCGGCGACGAGGTCTAGGCCATCGAGTGACAGATCACTGACGTCGTTGAGCACCTGCTCCGTTGCCGAGACCAACTCCGCGGACTCTGCGCCGGCGGCGGCCAGCTCCAGCAGCCGTGCCCGCAGCCCACCTGCAGTGGGCCACACCGTGTCGAGGTCCAGCACGCGACCTCGAAGTGTCGACGGCGCCGCACCGAACACGGCTGCACACCCGATGGGTCTGGCGACGATCCCCACGGCGAAGGTCTCCCCGGTCGGTTCGTTCACCACCGGGCGGACGTGCGGGCCGATGATGAATCCGCGTTCGGCCACGATCGGTGTGCCCGCTCCGTTGTCGGGGGTTTCCAAGATCGGGTCCCCCAGGACCACCACGGCAACCGACGATCCCGTCGGTGCGATCTTCTCGCGGGCATAGGGAATCGTGCCCCTGGCGAACCAGATCGTCTCGACCAGCTCACCCAACGGACCATCGGGTTGCCGGTAGTGGCTCTCGAACTCGAAGGGGCGGCCGGGCACTTTCGCTACGTCGGTCATCGGTTGTCGACAGGGGGCCGCCACCGTGGCGATGGAGGGCCGGTGACCCCCGGGCGACACCGGTATATCGCTCCCGCCATCTCCTGGCTGAGTCGATCCGCGGGGTCCAGGTCGTACCAGGAGGTGGTGATGTAGAGGTCACCGCGGTCCTCGCCACCGAAGGTCAGCGAGGTCGGATTCGATGTGGGGACCTCGATCACGGCGAGCAGCCGGGCCGACGGGTCATATCGATGCACCGCCCCGGACCGTCCCAGTGCTACCCAGAACATCCCCTCGTCATCGATGGTCATGCCATCGGGCCACAGACCCTCGGCCGAGAGGTCGAGGAAGCGTCGCCTCCCTCCTATCTCACCGGTGATCGGGTCGAGGTCGAACACATCGACGATCCCCGACAACGTGTCGGCCAGATACATGCGGCCCCCAGCCTCGTCCAACGCCGGGCCGTTGGAGATCGTCAGGCCCTCGACCACGCGGTCGACCCGATCGCCATCCACGCGGTACAACGATCCTGCTCCCGGCTGCTTGTCGAAGGGCATCGTGCCGACCCAGGCCCGGCCCCGACTGTCGACAGCGACATCGTTGGACCGGTTCCCCGGACGGTCGGACTCGATCGGGACCAGGAGCTCGGTGGTGCCGGTTCGGGTGTCCAGCGTCGCCAGACCCTGCGGTGTGGCTATGACAGGTTCTCCATGGACATCCAGCAGGACACCGCCGGGCTGGCCTGCGGTCGCCCAAGAGCGGTCACAGTTCGATTCGGGGTCGAAGCAGTGCAACCGCCGACCCGTGATGTCGACCCACCAGAGCCGGCGCGTGAGCGCGTCCCAGCGCGGACCTTCGGAGTGTTCGGCCCGCACGTGGAGCGCCACATCGGTGTCCTGCAGAAGTTTGTGCACCTATCGCTCCTCGTCGGCCTGAGAACCTATCGGCGGCCCGAAACCGTTCTTCAGGTCCGACGTGCGGTCACGAGTACCCGGCGTGCAGAACAACAGCCGGCCGGGCCCTCGAGCCGTTCACGCGGCGCCTTGGCGCTGAGGCCCCGCAGATACTCGTCGACCCGTTCGGTTCAGTAGTAGCGGGCGAGCTCGTCGAGGAACTCCGACATCCCGGAGAAGTGGTGGTAGAAGCTGCCTGTCGTTGGGCCGCTCACCTCACAGAGGGCGCCGATCTTGACCTCCCGGAAGCCACCGCGACGCAGGAGCTCCTGCCCGGCACCCAGCCAGCGAACCCGTCCATTGTCCTGCGGTCTGCTCGAGTCGCTCGGCACCACCCCAATGCTGGAGCGACAACCCGAGATGCACAAGCGACCGGAGGCGACCCACGACCTGCGTCGATGCGACACGCGGTGTTCACACAAGCGGCGACCGAGCGAAACACGCCCCCGGCACTCTTGGCCGAACGGTGCCGGAAGCCGGTGTCGACCGACCGAGCGAGGTGATGGGTGAACGCAGCCGCTTGCAGGTATTCGGGTGACCGAGGTCCCGTCACGCTCTGGGAGGCCGACGGCTGCCCTTGGCGCGGTGCCGGGTACGGCTCGGAACTGGCGAGACGGCTCAGGGGGAGCGGCTTCTCGGTGCGCACGGTGCCCTTGCAGGAACGTCGACCGACCGACAACGAGCTCGACGCGCCGATGCACGTGATCAGCGGCGGCAACACGTCGGCCACCACTGCGACCGGTTGGGTCGCCGCCGCCCGCGACGCACTCGCGGAGGTGACCCATCGTGCACACGATGGCGCCGCATCGGTGGTCGGCATCTGCTTCGGAGCGCAGCTGCTGGCGGTCTCCCTGGCCGGAGCCCAGGCGGTGCGCACCACACCGCGCGGCATGGAGGTGGGCCTGCACCGGGTCCGCAGCACCACAGCGCGCGAGGACCACGTGGTCTCGGAATTCCACTACCACGAGATCCATCCCGACTCGATGCGTAGCATCGGCGCGGAGGTGACCTACGAGAACGACCACACCGAGGTCCAGGGCTTCTCCCTCGGAAACCTGCACGGCTACCAGTTCCATCCCGAGCTCGACCCGTGGCGCACCACCTCGACGGTCAGGTCAAACAAGAAGGTGATCCGCTCCGCGGGGTCGTGTCCGCGTGCGGCGTTGGGCACGATCCGCCGGAACCGCTCGAAGTGGCATCCTGCGTCGTTCGAACGTCTCGTCGCAGCCCGGCTGGACCCGGGCGTCGCCAGTCTCGAGCGACACCCCCAACCAGCCTGATGTGCGGGGTCGCCGGGGTCTGGGGCAGTGTCGAGCCGATGCTCGTGTCCTCGATGCTTGACGCGTTGCATCATCGGGGCCCCGACGCACGGGGAATCGGCAACGAGACCCACCCCGGGGCCACCCTGGGCCACACGCGCCTCAGCATCATCGACCTCGAGGGGGGTGACCAGCCGCTCCACGGCGCCGGGGGCTCGACTCTCGTCGCCAACGGCGAGATCTACAACGCACACGCACTGCGGGGTGAGCTCGGCGAGGAGCGGTTCACGACCTACAGCGACAACGAGGCGATCCTGCACCTCCTCTCCGACGGCGGCCCGGAAGCGGCGTCGGAACTGCGCGGCATGTTCGCTTTCGCACTCACCGATGACGACGAGCTGCTGCTCGGTCGGGACCCGGTCGGCATCAAGCCCCTCTACGTCGGCCACCTGGGAGATTCGCTGGTGATCTCGAGCGAGTTGAAGGCACTGCCACCGGGTGTGGAGAAGACCGAACCGCTGGCGCCGGGCACCGTGTGGTCGTCGCGTTCGGGGACGCATCGGTTTTGGTCGGTGCCCGAGCAGGTCGACCACCCGGAGTGCGACCGCCCGATCTCACACCACGTGGCCACCGTGCGTGAAACGCTCGACCTCGCTGTGAGGCGCCGCCTCATCGCGGACGTTCCCGTGGGGGCCTTCCTGTCCGGCGGCCTCGACAGCAGCGCCATCGCGGCGCTCATGCGCGAGCAGGTGGACGTGCTTCACACGTTCTCGGTCGGCCTGCCGGGAAGCCCCGACCTGCTGGCGGCCCGGCTCGTGGCGGAGCACCTCGGCACCGTGCACCACGAGTACGTGCTCGACCCGGTCGAGATCCTCGAACACCTCCCGGAGATCGTGCACTCGCTCGAGTCGTTCGACCTCGACCTGGTCCGCAGCGCCGTTCCCACGTACTTCACCGCCAGCCTCGCGGCCGAGCACGTCACGGTGGTGCTGACCGGTGAGGGCGCGGACGAGCTCTTCGCCGGCTACACGTACCACAAGCACCTGACCGACGACCGTGCGCTCGACTCGGACCTGCGGCGTTCGATCGCGGAGCTGCACCACATCAACCTCCAACGGGTCGACCGACTCACGATGGCCCACTCACTCGAGGCGCGGGTGCCGTTCCTCGACGTGGACCTGATCGAAGCCGCGTTGGCGATCCCAGTCGGCCTCCGACGCCCCGGTGTCCTCGCTCCCGAGAAGGGCCTGTTGCGTGCAGCGGTGGAGGACCTGTTGCCCCAGGAGGTGGTGTGGCGTGACAAGTCCCAGTTCGACCAGGGCACCGGCACGGCCGATCTGCTCGAGGAGATGGCGACCGAGGCGGCGAGCCACATCGACGTCGTCGAGTACAGCGAGCGCCACCCCGAGACTCACTTCCGTTCGAGTGAGGAGTGCCGCTACCACGAGATCCTCGTCGGCTCCCTCGCGGATCCGGGGCCGACCCTCGACAACGTCGCGCGCTGGTCGCACCGCTGAAGCCACCGGCCCCTCCGGCCACCACCCCTCCCGGAGTGCCGCTGGGTAGGGTGCGCCTCATCGGCCGGTCGAGTCCCAACCAGCACCGCGCGGGGCGCCGGACACTGGTTGTCCTGGCACTCGCAACCGTCGCGGCCTCGGCCGCCTGCAACGGTGCAGATGCCCGATTTGCTGGCGATCCCAGCACACCGACCGTGGCGTCATCGACCGGGCCAGCCACCGTGGTCACCCAACCCCGCGACTGCACCGGGACCCTCGAAGGTCCCGAAACCCCACCGCTACCGCGCCCCGGGTGACACCCCCGGCGTCGACGCTGACCTGGTCAGCCTCGATGTGTTCCGGCGGCCGCCAGCAACCGACTGCCCGGTGCTCATCTGGATCCACGGTGGTGGTTGGACCGTCGGCGACAAGCCCGGCAAGGCGATCGACACCAAGGTCGACTTCGCAGGGGAGCTCGGAGCCGTCCTCGTGTCGGTGAACCACCGGCTGGTCACGCCCGGCTCGCAGATCCGTTGGCCGACGATGGGTCAGGACGCCGCCGCAGCAGTCGCCTGGGTGGCCGACAATGCCGACGAGTTGGGCGTCGACCCCGAGCGGATCGCGCTGATGGGCCACTCCGCCGGCGCCCACCTCGTCGCGAGCCTCGGCACCAACCCGGATCTGCTCGACGAGTTCGCGATGTCGAGGGACGACCTGCGCTGCGTGGTCTCCCTCGACAGCGCCGCATACGAGGTGAGCGAGGACGACGTCCGCTCCAAGGGCCTGTTCGAGTCCGCGTTCGGCACCGACCCGGTAGTGCTCGCGGATGCCTCGCCGACCGTCCAGGCCGTCGAGCACGCAGGGGACATGCCCGAGTTCATCATCGTCACCCGAGGCACGGAGACGAGGACCGCCGAGGCGGAAGCTTTCGCCGAAGCGCTGGAGGCCGCGGGGTCCTCAGCCGAGCTGATCCATGCGGGTGGCTACTCCCACGAGGAGGTCAACACGGCGGTGGGTGACGGCGGCGAAGACGTGGTCACCCCACCGGTGCGCAGGTTCCTCGAGTCGTGCTTGCGGTGATGCGGGTGGACCGGATCGACCGGCCCACCCGCACGTTGTGTGCCTGGGACTAGGGACGCAGTTTGTTCGTGGAGGACGAACGCGGCGGACGGTTCAGCCAACAGGACGCAGCGCTGCTGGGCACCCTCGCATCGCTGCTGGCCAGTTCGGTCCAGACAGCCCGCAACGGGGTCCGAACCGCGGGTGCCGTCTCGTCGACAGGTGTGAACGATGCGGCCTCTCCGGTCGGCGCGCCCGCCCTACGAGTGCGGCACTTCACGGTGGACGGGAGCACGTTCCTCGACGGCGAGTACCTGATCAAGGGAGTGGTCGGCCGGCTGCTCTGGAGTCTTCTGCGCCAGTACGACGCCGAGGGGCGCACCGAGTTCACCAATCGCGAGTTGCGGCTGGAGCCGACCCTCGACCTGCCGGACTTCCGAGACAACTTCGAGCGCCGCCTGATCCTGCTCAAGCGACGCCTCGAGGACCGAGAAGCACCGCTGCGTGTCGTCAAGACCGGCCGCGGCCGCTTCCGCCTGGAGGTCCACCAACCCGTACAACTGGAATTGCGCGACAACGAGGGTTGACAAGAGGCGAGTGAACTCCGGCGGGCGACCTCGATTCACCCGACCGAACCCCGGCCGGTCCTGCCCAGCCTCGCTTCGGACAGGGCTCAACCAGCCCTCGCGTAGTCATCGGAGCAACGAGTACCATCGATCCACAATCCGGCACACCGATTCGGCGGGTCTCCAGCCGAGTTCGGGGCCGCCCCGCCCGCGTAGCTCAGGGGATAGAGCGTCGGTTTCCTAAACCGTGCGTCGCAGGTTCGAATCCTGCCGTGGGCACGTTGTGATGTGTCAAGACATCTGCAAGGGCCGAACCTGCGGTGCGGGTTCGGTCCTTGGTCATTTTTTGGGGTTGGTAGCCGCGGGTTGGGTCGAGGGTGAGCTGGCGGAGCAGTTCGCCGGTGGTGGTGTTGATGACGCGGATGTTGAGGTCATCGATGAGCAGCACGACAGCGGTTCCGGTGTGGGCTCGACCGATTCCGATGTGGTGCATTCGGCCTGCTCGTCGTAGTGAGACCGCGCCGCGTTTGTCGATGGTGTCGCGGCGGATCCGGTGATGGGTTCCCGCGTCGGATCCCGCTGGTGTGGATTTGGGCAACAGCGCGTAGACCACTGTCGGGGTTCGCCGATCAAGGGATCGGTGAGGCCGCCGGTGGTTGTATTCGTCGACGAAGTCGTCGATGAGTTCCTGGAGTGTGGCGATGGTTCCTGGTCTGGGGTGGGCGTCGAGCCATTTCTTCATGGTCTGGTGGAAACGCTCGACCTTGCCGCAGGTGGTGGGGTGGTTCGGCCGGGAGTGTTTCTGTTCGATCCCGAGTGACTCGAGCAGGGTTTCGAGACGGTTGCGGCCTCCTCGGCCACCTGCGAGCCGGGTTGTGTAGACCAGGCCGTTGTCTGTGAGCACCGACGCCGGGAACCCGTTCGTTTCAGCGATCTGGGTGAATGTGTCAACGACGAGGTCGCCGGTGATCCGGCGGTGCGCGGTGACCGAGAGGGCGTAGCGGGAGTGGTCATCGATCCACACGATCACTTCACAGTCGGTGCCATCCGCGAGCCGGCAGTGCGTGAAATCTGACTGCCAACACTCATTCGGCAGATCCGCTTGGAAACGCACATAGGACGACTTCGGTCGTTTGCGCGGTGCGGGTTCGATCAACCCCGCAGCGATCAGGCGACGCCGGATCGTCGAGGTCGACACATTCGCGTTGTGGTGTTGTTGAAGGTGCCAGCGGATCGTCTCAGCCCCGGCATCAAGACCTGCTTCGAGCAGTTCCACGCGCAGGTTCACGATCGTTTCGTTCAGGACATCGGTAACCCTCGACGGTGACCGGCGCGGACGCCGAGACCGCGGCTCGAACGCTTCGTCGCCGTGGGTTCGCCAACGCGCCATGAGACGCGACACCGTGGCCTCTGAAACCTCATAGAGCCGGGCAGCTTCTGCTTGAGAGATGCCCTGGACCGTGACCGACAAGATGATCGAGCGACGCTTCGACATCGCCCCACATCAGCCCAGACCACCTTGCACATGTCTCGACACACCCCTTGCACATGTCCTGAACTCACACACTGCCGGGGGCACGTTCGCGATCGCTCCAGATCCTTCGAAATCCACGAAGCTGCTGGCGAGAGTCGACCTCGGGTGAGCGCCGTTCGATGGCCGTCGGACCCACCCAGGAGTGCCGACGGCGGCTCCCCCGCGCGGCCCAGATGATATTTGGTTCATCGATACATGATCTAATCCTCCTGTTATGGTCTATTTGGCGATCAATCGTTGAAAGATCCGGGGGAACCAATGCGAACCATGTCCGACCCATCGTTCCGCGGGCGCCGAATGGCCCTCTGCGTAACACTTCTGGCAACCGGGGTGCTCGTGGCCGCATGTACCCCACCAGCATCAGGGCCCGGTACGCCCAACACCGAGCCCATCGCCGCGTTCACGGTCGAACCCGCCTCCGGAAACGCCCCCCTGCCGGTGGTGTTCGACGCCTCTGCGTCCAGCGACCCCGACGGTGCGATCACCGACTACTACTGGCAGTTCGACCTCAACGGAACCGATGGCTACGCATCGGGCACCGGGCGAATCACCAGCCACACCTACCTGAAGACCGGCACCTACACGGTCTCGCTGAACGTGGTCGACAACCGCGGCGCCGTTACGACCGCCCCACGGCAGACCATCGAGGTGAACGGCGACGACGACAACGACGGCGCGTTCGCCGATGTGGACTGCGATGACGGCAACCCCGCCATCCACCCGGGTGCCGACGATGCGGTTGGTGACGACATCGACCAGAACTGCGACGGGTACGACGGCGTGGTCGAGGACTCGGTCTTCGTCCGCTCTGCCGACGGACAGGACAGCGAATCGTGTGGCACGCCGACCCAGCCCTGTGCATCGATAGGACACGCCCAGGACCGAGCGGTCGACGAAATGCGCAGCATGCTTCTGATCGCGGGCGGCGACTACGCGGGCTTCGAACTGCAGGAAGGGCTCACCCTGATCGGCGGATTCGGACAGAACTGGCGCCACACGGTGCCCATCGAAGGTCGCTCCGACGTGGTGGTCGGTGTCTCGCCGTTACCCGGATTCGACACTCCCATTGCCGTTGCGGCATCGGGTATCACCCAACCCACCACGTTGCGCGATCTCACACTCCAGGGCGCCACAGCGGCGACCAACACCGAGTCGGTGACGATGGCCGTGGCCGATTCGGACGATGACCTCGAACTGGTGAACCTTCGGATCATCGGAGGGACCGGAGGGGCCGGCGAGCCCGGGTCACCGGGTGTCGATGTCCAGCCGACCCGAGCTATCGCTGGCGGAGACGGGCAGAACTCCCGCACCCTCGGACTCGACTGCGATGACAGCACCCGACAGAGCGGTGGTGCCGGCGGGGGTACCGATGGTTCCGGAGGCGTCGTCGAGAGAGCAGGTGGCAGCGGCGGAGATTCCGGGACCGCCGACACCAGCTGCAGTGACTACGAGTACGCCTCCACTGCGGGACGGAACGGCATCGCAGGATCACCCGCCGAGTTCCTCTCTCCGCCGGCGGGTGGACCGGGTGGATCGGGTGGCCAGAGCACCACGTTCCTCTGTGGCGATGGCGAACCCGGCACCAACGGAGTGAACGGAGCCCGCGGTGAGGGCGGAATCGGAGGAGCAACCAACCTCGCCGCGACCGCGGAACCCGGAGGCGACGGGGGCCCCGGCAAACCAGCCTCCGGCGGCGGCGGCGGTGGCGGTGGATCCGGCTGCAACACGGCACCTGACTCCATCGGCGGCGGCGGCGGAGGCGGAGGCCAGGGTGGCCTGCCCTCAACGGTCGGTGGTTCCGGCGGCGCCGGCGGCGGCCGGTCGGTGGCACTGCTGCTGATCAACTCCACGCCAACGGTGGTGGACGTGGAGGTGCAACTCGGTCGCGGTGGGGACGGAGGCGCAGGGGGCACCGGCGGATTCGGTCAGATCGGCGGCCTCGGCGGTGCCGGTGGACTCGCCGACTGCAGTACGCCTGACCCCTGCACCCCCGGCAACGAAGCTCCCCGCGGAGGCAAGGGCGGCCAGGGTGGTAGCGGCGGCAGCTCCGGAAACGGGGGTGGCGGTGCCGGTGGCGCTGCTATCGGCGTCGGACTCATCGGCGCTTCCGAAACCTACGGCTTCATCGAGTTCACCGGAGGGATCGGCGGTGAAGGAGGCCCCGCAGGTTCGCTGGTGTTCGCCGGAGGAACCCCGGGAGCTGACGGGAGCGTCCTCCACAAAGTCGTATTGCCCGACTGAGTCGTGTACCCGGCTGAGAACGAAGAACGGGAGCGAGGCATGGGCAACATCGCCTGAGCAATCCTGCGCAACATGGCCTGTGACCTGCCCGACTGAGACCAAGCCGGATTTTGGTCATCAGGGAGGAGCGAGAGCAAGGCGCCGTGTGAGTCTCGATCGTCGGCTTCAACCTGCCGGGTCGGACGTCCTGCGGTCCCGACGGTTCACCTGTCACCAACGTGCTCGTCGGAATCCAACTGCGACGTGATCCTGCGCAGCTCATGAGTGCCGACGCGGCCGAGGTCTCCTGGGAAGTCGACATCGACGTAGTCGAACGAAGCTGGAGGGAGTCGCATTGTGCGGCGTGGGCCGAATGGGGCACGATCCACCTCCGCCACCTACCCGCTGCGAAAGGCCACCCATGACCGACGACCTGGCGAGCTGGAACGATGGACCCGCCAAACAATCGATCGTCGACTTCGTGACCGCCACGGTCACTCCAGGGCCGGACTTCGTCGACGTGGCCGACCGGATCGCCACGTTCGACAATGACGGCACGTTGTGGGTCGAGCGGCCCCTGCCACCGCAGTTCGATTTCGTGTTCCGCCGCTGGGCCGCCGATGTTGCAAAGGATCCGTCGCTGGCAGACCAGCAGCCCTACAAGGCGCTCGCAGCCGATGACCACCAGTTCTTCGCTGGCCTCGCCACCCAGGACCCGGAGGTCGTCGGAGCGTTGCTCTCAGCGTTCGGGCGCACCTGGCTCGGCACGACACCCGACGAGTTCGATGCCGAGGTGCGCAAGTGGCTCGCCACCGCTACGCAACCCACCCTCGGCCGCCCCTACCTCGAGCTCATCTACCAACCGATGCGCGAGCTCCTCGCCTACCTGAGAGCCAACGGGTTCCGAGTGTTCGTGTGCTCCGGAGGCGGCCGCGACTTCATGCGGGTCTTCGCCGAGGAGACCTGGGGCATCTACAAGGAGAACGTCATCGGCACCGCGGCCGAATACACCTACAGCGACGGCCGCATCGTGAGGGGCAAGCACATGCTGGGCGGACTCGACCTCGGCCCCGGAAAACCCGAGCACATCTTCGCTCAGACCGGTCGGTTCCCTCTCTTCGCTGCGGGCAACGGCGACGTCGACATCGAGATGCTCTCAGCCGCCGAGTTCGGACTTCTGGTCAACCACGACGACGACACCCGGGAGTTCGCGTACACCGACGGCGCCGAGGCATCCCTTGCCAAAGCAGCCGAGCTCGGATGGACCGTCGCCAACATGCGAGACGACTGGAGCGATGTGTTCGGGAGTTGACCCGAGCCGCCTGGGTCGACGATGACCACGAACTCATGGGCGACCACCGGGGAACGCCACAGCGCCACTCTCATCGCGAACGCCCCCTGTCTGCGGACCGGGGCTGCGTGCCGTATACGCCCGGAGCGAGACCGAGTGATCTCAGCTCAGCTGTTGAGCGAGTCCCACAACGATGCCCTCGGGGCCACGGACGTAGCACAGCCGGTACGCGTCCTCGTACTGCGCCAGCTCGCCCATGAGTTCAGCTCCTCGGAGGCGTAGACGTTCCACCACGTCGTCGATGTCATCGACGGCGAACATGATGCGGCGGATGCCCAGCGTGTTGGCCGGTGCGTCCCTCGGCCCCACGCTGATCGCATCGGGAGAGTGGAACATCGCCAGCTCGATTCGGCCGTCAGCACCGGGGATACGCAGCATGGCAATGCTCTGTCGGGCCCCTTCGATCCCGATCACGGCATCCACCCAAGGTCCCTCGACGGGTCCTGTGCCCTCCAGTTCCATCCCGAGTTCGACGAAGAACGCGATGACCGCGTCCAGGTCCTCCACGACGATGAGGACGTTGTCCATTCGTTGAATCGTCATGCTGGATCTCCCGAGTCGAGTGCGAGGCGCAGCATCGCGCAGAAACCATGGAATTCGTCGAGTCGCAGTGCCCCAGATCGCCGGGAGTGCGAAGTACTCGGGCAAGAGCGCTGCACCGCCCAGGTGCTGGACACGGGCCGGAGGGATCCTGCTTCGAGCCTGACCGGTTGAGCGGATGTGGAGCTCGGGCATTTAGGCAATCTGAGCAGGTGGTCGTTCGTAGACGGGTCCCGGCACGCGAATGCAGGTTCCCGACTCACCCCTGTCGGGAACCTGCATTCAGGGAGCGATGGCTGGCATCAGCCGGAACGGGGGATCAACAGTTCCGGCGACCGGAGAAGATCACGCTGTGGCCACTCCGTCATCCCAGATGTTGGCTTCGATGCCTGACAATCCGGTGGTGCCGTCGATCCCGCGTGCACCGCCCTCACCAGGCATGCCGTCGAGTGCATGGTGTGCACCCGTTCCTCTGGCGCCGCCGGTGCCGGCAGCACCGCCGGGGCCACCGGCCCCTGGCGCACCGGCGTCGCCGGTCTGCACGGTCAGGGCGTTCACGTCCTGGTAGCCCCGGTGCACGAAGAGGCCGATCGAGGGGCCGCCACCGCCACCACCGGCACCGGAACCACCAGCGCCGCCGGAACCACCGGCACCGCCGCCACCACCGCCGTAGTCAGAAGGAACTGCACCCGTTTCGTTGCCTCCGTTTCCACCGTTGCCGCCGTTGCCGCCGTTGCCTCCGGCGGATCCGGCTCCACCGGCACCGCCGCCGGCTGTGACGAGTTGGACCTCATCGAGGATCACGTCGGAATCCACTGCGTAGATCGCGAAGGACCCGCCACCGGACTGGCCGCCCTGGAGGGCACCCGTGCCACCCAGGCCACCGGCGCCACCACCACCGCCGCCGGCAGGGATCACGAAGCCGTAGGGTCCGCCACCACCACCGCCCCCTCCGGTGCCGCCGTGTTGGCCGTCGAGGCCGGGGCCTCCGGTCGGGAGCAGGAACAGATCACCCGCGGAACCTCCGAGGTCCCCGACCGGCAGACCACCGGGGGAACCGGGCGACGTGGCCTCACCACCAGAGCCGGCCTCGCCCCCACCAGCATGGCTCTCGAGATCGTCGGCGCTCTCGAGTTCTCCGGCACCACCTGCTCCGCCGGAGGGTCCATGGCCGGACTGGCCAGCGATTCCGGGGAATATCGATGTCCCGTCACCGCCGTCACCGCCGGCGTAGGAGCCGCACACACCGCCCGGGCCACCGCCTGCTGGCTGGAGCCCGACAGCATCCCAGCCGTTGTGTCCGTGGCAGGCGTCGGCGGGTTGAGCGGGCACCGCAGCATCAGCATCGGCTCCCGCGTAGCCCTTGCCACCAGAGAACGAGCTCCTCAGCGAGTCCAGGGTCGAGCCGTGCAACACCCGCACGCCATAACTGCTCTGACCAGGCCCATATGAATCACCACCCGCAACCGTGGTGTGCACGATCGACACCTCACTACCCGAGGCGCCCACACCAGCAGGATCATCGATCAGCACACCCGTCGCGTTCGCTCCGTTCGGACCATTGATCACAGTGCGAGGTGCACCCTCGCGACCCACGACAACCCCCGTCGAATCACGGATCAACACACCGACACCCTCGACCACTGCCGCAGGACCCCGACTGCTGACCTCGACAGCTTCGAGTGCCACGTCATGGGCACCCTCGATGCTCACAACCGGAACATCGCCAGCACCGGTCGACTCGATCACCGTGGACGGCGACGAACTCGAATCGCCCTGTTGACCGAAGTCCTGGGTCCAGGATCCCGACACCGTCAGATTCGAACGAAGCCGCACCGGACCGAGATAGTCACCGGCGGCAACGGCGATCGTGTCCACATCACCATCTTCGAGCGGATCGTGCACCGGCGCGTTGTACAACGCACGCTGGATCGTCGCACACGGAGAGTCGATCGGACCGCACGAAGCACTGTCCACACCACCCTCACGAACATAGAAGGTCCCGAACTCCGGATCGGACTCGGTCACGGTGACCGTCAAGGCATCAGAGGTGGACGAACCCTCCGAAGTCGTGATCGTCAACGTCACGGCGTACACCCCCGCCTCGTCGTACTGATGGGTCACCACACGACCACTACCCGACGTGCCATCACCGAAGTCCCACAAGTACTCCACCCCGGTCCCATTACCGAGATCAGACCCGCCACCATCGAACACCACCACACCAGACACCCCGACAACAGCCGCATCCGCCACCGCAACAGCACTCGGCACGACGCTCGGAGGTGGATTGCTACAGGAAGCCCCGAGCAGCACCAAGGCTGCAACGACGACCACCCAACGACCAGAGGACGCACCACTACGCGGAACAATCATGAGTAGATCATATGACCTACTGATTATTAGATCAAGAGTGGCCTATTTATATTCTTTCTCTTAGACTGCCCTTGCCGGATTCTCGGGGGAGCGACCCGCCGGGACACGCGAGGGGGATGGCGCATGAGCAGCTTCGGAGGAGTGGAGACGGGATCAAGGTCGACCCTGGAGGACGATCGCGCTCAACCCGCGGCCAACGGCGGTGTGGTCGCCTCACCGGCCGGCGAGGTTCGAGAAGCCTCGGGCCAGGACCCAACTGCGCCACGGTTGGAGCTGACAACAGCGCTACCCAGCACGAGCTCGCGATCGATCGAGACCGCGGTTGCGTGGACGGTCGGCGCATTGGGCGCCCTGCTGGTGGTCCTCGTCAGTCGCGGTCGGATGGCGGCTTCGCCCGACTCCGTCACATATGTGAGCGCCGCCGAGTCGCTTCTCAACGGTGCGGGTTTCGCAACCTGGCTCGAGGACCCACTCGCCACCTTCCCGCCGCTGTGGAGTCTGGCCATGGCCTCTGTCGGGTTGGCCGGCGTCGGAGTGGAAACCGCGGCCCTGCTGCTCATGACGGCGGCGACCGTCGCTGTTCCACGCCTCACCCTGGCGGTGTTGCGCAGGACAACAACCGATACACCGGCGCGGATGATCTCGGTAGTGGCCGTGGGGTTGACCCCGGTCCTCGTACCCTGGGCCTACCAGGCCTTGAGTGAGATCCCGTTCACAGCAGTGACCCTCGGGGCGATCGCCCTGGCTCTTCGCGGGGACATCGCAAACGGTTCAACAGCTCTCGGCCCGGTTCCACTCGATGCGCAGGGCCGACCGGAACCCACGAGGAGCACCAACCGCTGGTTGTGGGCCGCAGTGGCACTGGGTTCGACCGCTCCGTTGATCCGGTACGCAGGAATCGCCGTGCCGTTCGCCCTTTCGGTCTGGATCCTGTTCGACCGACGTCGCTCGGCGCGGCTGCGCCTCGGAACCATCGCCCTCATCGCCGGATTCATCCCGTTCGCGATCCAGATGGTGATCAACATCGTGGGCTCCAATGCCGCATTCGGCGAACGCCTTCCCTCGTCGCTCGATCCTGTCCAGACCCTCCAGCAGGGCACCACCGCCCTCGGCCGCACGGTGCTGTGGACCCTCGACAGCACTCCGGGCGCGATAGGTCTGGTGCTGGGGGTGGGGTTGATCTGCATGACCACCTGGATCTCGCTGCGACCCGGACGGTCCGAGCCAAGGGGTGGACGTCAGGCCCGACTCCTCCTTGGCATCGTCGCAGCGACCCAGTTGGCGGTCGCCGTTGCCGCCAGAGCCCGTGCCGAGATCAACGACCTGGACGGACGGCTACTCGCTCCGACGGCGGTGCTGGTGCTGATGCTCGCGGGATCACTGCTGGGTGACCTCAGAGCCTCGGAAACCCCATGGATGCGACGTGCCGCGTTGGGTGCAGGCGTGCTCTGGTGCGTCATCGGGGTGCTCGCCCTCGGCAGGTCCAGCGCCACTGCGCTCGAGGGTGTCGGCTACACCTCAGATGCGTTCGTACGCGCCCGGGCGTTGCCCGAACTCGCTGAGATCCCCCCGGAATGCCAGGTTCTCTCGGTGAGGGATCTCGCCGGTGACCTCGGTGCCGACAGCTGCGGCGTCCTGGCGAACGAACCATGGCTCTGGTACCGATCCGATATCCGGCCGCTGATCACCCCCCGCCACGGCGCCCGCGAGGTCGAGGACCTCGCCCGGGTCGACGACGCGCTCGACGCCGGGGCAGAACTGTGGATTGTCTGGACCACCGTGAACGAGCCCTATGGCTACCTGCTCGACCTCGACGAACTGCGTGAACGCTTCGAACTCGACCTCGAGGGCAGCGATGCAGGGGTTGAGTTGTACCGGGTGACGGGGTAACCGCCGGACGACACGGCGATGCCGTGTCCGGTGCTGGGACGATCGTGTCCGCTGCCCCGGGCGGTTGCCTCTCGGGCAACCGCCGCAGGACGCAGATTTGAATTCAGCGACAGCTGTCCCGCTGGTCCAACAGAGGAGGGGTCGAAGGACTGACCAGTCGAAGGACTACTTGTCAGGAGTGGGGAACTCGATGACGTCCGCCACCGCCTCGTCGGCACTCCCGGCCTCTTCGACGACCTGGTCGGTCCCAGAACCATCGGGTCGGGCCTGTGCGATGACATCGGTTGCGGTACCCAGAGCCGTTCCGACGGCGTCAGAACTAGGCACCCGGAAGTCACCCGCAGGTATACGACTGGCGAGGTA
>JAMLGJ010000041.1 GCA_023958095.1 Microthrixaceae bacterium | reverse complement strand
TGGCCGCGCAGGGTGCAGGTGACGCCGTACTCGTTCTCGAGGCCCATGATCCTGCGCTGCACGGTCCTCAAGCTACCGGGACCGGCTGCCGCGGTCGCGGCAGGTGCTCAGGTGGCGATGGCCGAGGCGACCTCGGCGTCCTCGAGACGTACGAAGGTGCGGCGTTCGGCGCTGCGGTCGAGCAGGGCCACCTCGAGTTCCTCGGGGCCGAGCGTGCGGTCCGGTCCGGCAAGTGCGGACACACAGGCTGCAACGGCCTCGTCACGGCCGGCCTCGGCGCTCCAGCGCTCGGCCATGCGCTCGGTGACGGCATCCGCTTCGCCCCCCAGCACGCAGAAGCTCTCCTCGTCGACGAGGGTGCCGTCGTAGAGGATGTGGAACAGCTGGTCCTCGTCGGGTGCCGCACCGACCTCCGTGACCAGGATCTCGACCTCCATCGGCTTCATCTCGTGGGTGAACACGTTGCCGAGGATCTGGGCGTACTGGTTGGCGAGGCTGCGGGCGTCGACGTCCTCCCTGGAGAAGGAGAACCCCTTGAGGTCGGCGTGGCGGATTCCGGCGATGCGGAGCTGGTCGAACTCGTTGTACTTGCCGACCCCGGCGAATCCGATCCGGTCGTAGATCTCCGAGACCTTGCGGAGCATGCGCGAAGGGTTCTCGGCACACAGCACGATTCCCTCCGAGCAGATCGCGGCCACCAGGGCACGCCCCCGGGCGATCCCCTTCCGGGCGTAGTCCGCCCGGTCCTTCATCATCTGCTCCGGGGCCACATAGAAGGGCATGGTCATGACCGGACCTCCCTCAGCTGTTCGAGGATCTGCTCGTAGCGTTGCGCCAGGTCGTCGTCGGCCACCCGTGTGAATCCCCGGGCATCGATTCGTGCGACGACCGGGTAGATGCCGCGCAACAGGTCGGGCCCACCGGTGGCAGAGTCCTCGTCCGCGGCCTCCAGGAGGGCGCGCAGCGAGAGCTCCAGGGCATCGTCCTCGGACATGGACTGGCGCCAGCCGAGCTTGATGACGGTGGTGGCGTGCATGCTGCCCGAGCCGGTGCTGGCGTGGTCGTGCTCCTCGTAGCGTCCCCCGGTCACGTCGTACTGGAAGAGGCGCCCCGCCCCTCGGGCGTGGTCGTAGCCCGCGAAGATGGGCACCACTCCGAGGCCGGTCATCGCGGCCGGGAGGTGGTTGCGGACCATCTGCGAGAGCTGGTTGGCCTTGCCCTCGAGGCTCACTGGGGCGCCCTCGACCTTCTCGTAGTGCTCGAGCTGCAGCTGGAAGAGGTGGACCATCTCCATCGCCGGTCCCGCGGCACCGGCGATCGCGACCCCGGAGTGGCGGTCGGCCGGGAAGACCTTCTCGATGGTCCGGTGGGAGATGAAGTTGCCCGCGGTGGCTCGACGGTCGCCGGCCATGACGACACCGTCGGCGTACCTGATGGCCACACAGGTCGTGCCGTGCGGCACCACGGCGGCATCGTCAAAGGTGCCCGGAGGCGGCTCGGGACGTGCCCCGCTCAGGCGCACCAACGCCGCGAAGTCGGGGCCCGGGTCCTCGTGCGGGTCGAACAGAGGGAGGTTCACCGCGTGGAGGCTACTCGCCACCCTTCTGGATGTAGGACTTCACGAAGTCCTCGGCATTGGTCTCCAGGACGTCGTCGATCTCATCGAGGAGATCGTCCATCTCGGCCTTGAGCTTGTCCCCCGTCTCGGTGACGGCGGGCTCCTCCTCGACCGACTCGCCGCCCTCGCGCTGGGGGGCGACCTTTCGCTTCTGTTCACGTTCGGCCACGGATTCCTCCCAACCAGTCGTTCGCCAGTTCGTCTTCCGGCCAGTGCCCTCGAGGGCTGTGGACATTCACCGTAGCCCGGCCGGTGCGCCTTCTCGCGTCAGGATCCAGCATGCACCCGCCGCGGCCGCCGCGGGCTGCACCCGCAGCCTCACGACCTGAGGCGAGCCAGCAGTTCGGCTGCGTTCGGGGCTTCATCCACGAGCTCGCCCACGTGTGCCCGGGTACCGCGGCCCGGTTCCATCATCGGTACCCGCTGCAGGGACGGACCGCCGACGTCGAACACGACCGAGTCCCAGTTGGCGGCCACGACCTCCTCGGGGAAGCGTGCGAGGCACCGGCCCCTGAAGTAGGCACGGGTGTCCTCCGGCGGGTCACCCACGGCGCTCTCCACCTCGTCCGGTCCGACGAGGCCCAGGAGTCCGACGCGGTGCGAGAGGCCGGGCCCGTGGCGCAGGTCGTGGTACTGCAGGTCCATCGCCGCCAGGCGTGGGTCGTTCCACTCGAGGCCGTGGCGCTCCCGGTAGGCGCGGAACAGCCGGTACTTGGCAACCCAGTCGAGGCGGTCGGCCAGCTCGGTCGGGTCGCGTTCGAGACCTTCCAGGACCCCCTCCCAGTGTCCCAGCACGAGTTCGGAGACCTCCTCGCCGCCGACCGCCTCCAGGTCGGCCGACTCGGCCCAGCGCGACACCCTGGCGAAGAGGTCCCACTGGATCTCCAGGGCCGTGGCCGAGGAGCCGTCGCGCAACTTCAGCGGCGAGGCGAGGGAGAGGTCGCGGGAGACCTCGTGCATGGCCGGTACCGGGGCGGACAACAGCACCGGGTCTCCGGCTGCGCCGTCCTCGAGCATCGCGAGGAACATCGCCGTCGACCCCAGCTTGAGCAGGGTCGCCACCTGAGAGAGGTTCGCGTCGCCGGCTATGACGTGCAGGCGGCGGTACTTCGAGGAGTCCGCGTGGGGCTCGTCGCGTGTGTTGATGATCGGGCGCTTGAGGGTGGTCTCGAGTCCCACCTCCTCCTCGAAGAAGTCGGCCCGCTGGGTCAACTGGAAGGGGACCTCGCCGGTCCGCTCGCCCGGAGCCTCCGAGCCCACCTTGCCCGAACCGGTGAACAGCTGGCGGGTGACGATGTGTGCGGTGGCATGGGCCACCACGTCCCCGAAGGGCAGCGACCTCGCCAGCAGGTAGTTCTCGTGGCACCCGTAGCTGTTGCCCTTTCCGTCGGAGTTGTTCTTGTAGACCACGAGTTCCTGGCCCTCGGGCAGGAGCCGGTGTGCCGCCGCCATGGAACGCCGCAGGATCTCCTCCCCTGCCAGGTCGTAGCGCAGGGCCTCGAGGGCACTCGCGCATTCCGGTGCGGAGTACTCCGGGTGTGCGTGGTCGACGTAGTAGCGCGCCCCGTTGGTGAGCACCGCGTTGACGAGGTGCGTCTCGACCTCCGGGGCCACCGAGAGACGCACCGCCTCCGCCCGTGCGTCCTTGGCCGGCGTCTCGTCCTCGAAGTCCCAGTCGATCCTCGCCACGGGCGGTCCCCCCGCGGCTCCGAGCGAGCCGAGGTACGCATTGATGAGCATCGAGGAGGCCGAGATCGGGTTCGCGTCGGGCGCGTTGCGGACGACGATGCCGTACTCGGTCTCGATACCCAGGATCTTCGCCACGGCCATGGGGCAAACCTAGGTGTTGGGAGGCCTAGAGGTACTGGCCGGTCGCGACGCGCTCGATCGAGCGGCCACCCACGGGGTCCTCGTCACGGTCGTGCACGAGCGTGCGCACGTAGGTGATCCTCTCGCCCTTCTTGCCGGAGATCTTCGCCCAGTCGTCCGGATTGGTGGTGTTGGGGAGGTCCTCGTGCTCCTTGTACTCCTGGTGTATCGACGCCACCAGGTCCTCGACCCGGATGCCGCTGTGCCCGCCCGCCAGTTCGCGCTTGATGGCGAGCTTCTTGGCCCGGCTCACGACGTTCTCGATCATGGCTCCCGAGGCGAAGTCCTTGAAGTACATGACCTCCTTGTCGCCGTTGGCGTAGGTCACCTCGAGGAACTGGTTGGCCTCGTCCGTGCGGTACATCTCCGACACGGTCGCCTCGATCATGGCGGCGACGGCCTTGGCGGGATCCCCTCCCCCGAGGCGTTCGACCTCGTCGGTGTCGAGGGGCAGCGAGGGCTCCAGGTAGCGGCCGAAGATCTGCTCGGCGGCCTCCTCGTCGGGCCTGTTGATCTTGATCTTCACGTCGAGGCGCCCGGGCCGCAGGATCGCCGGGTCGATCAGGTCCTCGCGGTTGGATGCCCCGATGACGATGACGTTGCGCAGCGCCTCCACACCGTCGATCTCGGCGAGCAGCTGCGGGACGATCGTGGCCTCCATGTCCGAGGAGATCCCGGTGCCTCGGGTGCGGAAAAGGGACTCCATCTCGTCGAAGAACACGATGACCGGGGTGCCGTTGGCCGCCTTCTCCCTCGCCCGCTGGAACACCAGCCTGATGTGCCGCTCGGTCTCACCGACGTACTTGTTGAGCAGCTCCGGACCCTTGATGTTGAGGAAGTAGCTGCGGGCCTCCTCGCCGGTGGCCTCGGAGACCTGGCGTGCGAGGCTGTTGGCCACCGCCTTGGCGATGAGGGTCTTTCCGCACCCGGGGGGTCCGTAGAGCAGGATGCCCTTGGGAGCCGGCAGCTCGTAGCGGGCGAACAGGTCCTGGTGCACGAAGGGCAGCTCCACCGCGTCGGTGATCAGTTCGATCTGGTCGTCGAGTCCCCCGATGTCCGAGTAGGAGATGTCGGGCACCTCCTCGAGCACCAGTTCCTCGACCTCCGCGCTGGGGAGGCGCTCGAGCAGCAGGCCCGAACGCTGGTCCATGAGGACGCTGTCACCCGCCTTGAGCGTCTCGCCGGCCAGGGCCTCCGAGAGGGGTGCGGCCAGTTCCTCATCCGCGCGCCCGACCACCAGGGCACGATCCGCACCGGGAAGCATCTCCTTGAAGGTGACGACTTCCCCACCCAGGTCCGGGTCCCTGACCATGACGACGTTGTAGGCCTCGTTGAGGACGACCTCGGAGCCCTTGAGGAGCTCGGCGGGGTCGATCGAGGGTGACACCTCCACCCGCATCTTGCGGCCGGCGGCCTGCACGTCGACGGTTCCATCGGGGTTCGTCCCGAGCAGGGTCGCGTAGGCCGAGGGCGGCTGGGTCAGCTTCTCCACCTCTTCGCGGAGGGCCGCGATGTGGTCCCTGGCCTCTCGCAGGGTGTAGGAGAGCTTCTCGTTCTGGCTGACCGCCTGGGCGAGTTGTCCCTTGGTCTCGAGGAGCCGTTCCTCGAGGGTGCGCACGCGCTTGGGTGCGTCCTGGAGCCGCCGGAGCAGTACGGCGACCTCCTCCTCGAGCTGCTCGATCCGAGATTCGTGGTCGGTCTCGGGCGTTCCGCCGGTTTCGTCCTCAGCGCTGGTCATGGGGCTCTCCGCGTGTCGTGCCTCGGGGGCTTCCGGGTTCGGCGCATTCGTTCAGCACCACCCGTTCTAGTGGTTTGCCGCCGGGATGTGGCGGAGGGGTGCCCACACCGGCGGGCGGGAAGCGGGCCGTGGTGGGTCGTGCCGGATATTTTACTTGGGCGACACCGTGGAAACTCTCGCGGGCGCTATGCTCGCTTGTGTCGGTGGCCGACCGGACAGCTACGGTCGGGTTCCGACCCGCGAGGCACCTGCGCCCGCGGTAGAGCTAGTCCCGGCACTGCCGGGCCCGACCGAAAGGCCGAAGGACATGGCGATGAAGGTGTGGATCGACCAGGACCTGTGCACTGGTGATGGGCTGTGCGAGGAGATCTCGCCTGCGGTGTTCACCCTGCTCGATGACGGCCTCGCATATGTCAAGGAAGGCGACAAGGTCTTCAGTGATCCCGGTGGCCCCGAGGGCCTCGCGGTGATCCCCGACGCGGAGCTCGAGGGCGTGATCGAATCAGCCGAGGAGTGCCCCGGGGAGTGCATCTTCATCGAGGCCGACTGAGCATTCGGCCCCGGCCGGGTGCCTCGCGCCCCGGCCACCGGATGGCGACCGAGCCGCCCTCCAATTGACGCGCCCACCGGGTGGCGCCGCATCCCCGGGATGGCGCCGCACGCCTGAAGTGCTGCGCGGGCTCCGGTCTGCACGGTTCCTGCCGGACGCGGGACCAACCGGGCCGGGTACGGTTCACTCGAGGCACGGGCCGGTGGAAACCGCGTCGGATCCACCTGCTGAGACCGCCGTTTCGACGCGCTGTCGCACCCCGGAACCATCGAGCGCGTAGGCGACGCCGGAGCGGTCGGGCGCGACTGCCACGGCGAGTCCGATGACCGTGCCGTTCGCGTCCACCACGGCGCTGCCCGAATCACCGGGTTCGAGTTCGCTCGCCAACACCAGCAGGTCCCTTCGCACGAGTGCGCGGTCGTAGATGTCGTAGCCGGTCGCGGCGAGCTCGTCGCCGAGCACGAACGGTGACGGATCGAACTGCCCGCCACCGGGGAACCCCAGAACGAGACCTGCGCTCTGGTCGTTCGCATCCCCGAACGCCAGCGGCGGGGCCGACAGGTCGTTGCTGCGCACCACCGCGACATCCCATTCCGGGTCGAAGGCCACCACCTGCCCCGTGCCCGTGTCGCCGCGTGCGGTGGTCAGGGCGAGCGTCGAGGTGCCCGCGACCACGTGGGCGTTGGTCACCCACAGGCCCTCGGCGACCGAGAACCCGCTTCCTGACTGGACCACCGAGCAGGCCTCACCCTGGATCTTGACCGAACTGGCCGCCAGGCGGGCGAGGGCCTCCGCCCCGATGGGGGAACCCTCGGGTGGATCCGGCACCTCGGGTGAGGGAACGAGGTCCGCGAACAACTGCGGGAAGTTGCCGTCGATGAGGCTGCGTTCCAGGTTCTGCAGGGATGCCGGTGGCTCCGGGAGGTGGTCGGTGACCGCGCGCGCCACCGCGGAGCTGCGGGTGGCGGAGGCGACCCACCCGGTCGTCGACGCGGCCAGCGGGGCCAACAGCCAGATGAGCGCCACGACGCCGATGACTCCCAGCAGGGAGCCCCCGACTGCGTCGACCCGGTGCACACCACCCGCTTCCGGACGCGGTCGCATGCGCGACCCGACCGCCACCCCGATGGCCTGGCCGAACGAGATCAGCAGGATGAACGAGCCCGCGGTGAGCAGGAGCACACCCCCGTCCGAGCTCGGTTCGATCCAACGGTTGAGCGCGGGCACCGCGAACACGCCGATCGCTCCCCCGATCAGTGCGCCGACCCAACCCAGCCCCCTGGTGACGAGTCCGAGGCGCCAGCCGCCGACCACGGCGGCCCCCGCCACGACGATGAGCACGGCATCGAGGCCGTTCATGCCATCGCCTCCACGGCGCCGAGGACTGCTGCAGGGGTCATGTCCCCAGGCGTGCGTGGGTGAGGAAGCCCGTGTGGGCCACCATCCTGTGGTCCGGTCGAACTGCCTGGCCCTCCACGTGCCAGGTGCGGTTCATCACCTCCAGCGTGCCCGTGGCGAAGAAACCGTGTTCATCCAGGGCGTCGTGGAGCTGGGTGACCTGCATGATGCTCGGCGTGTAGGCGAGGAGGATCCCGCCCGGCCGCAGGGCACCCACGGCGTGTGGCACGACGCGCCAGGGTTCGGGCAGGTCAAGCACCACGCGGTCCAGGTCCACCTCGTCCACACCCTCGTAGCAGTCACGCAGCTCCACCCGGTAGCGCTGAAGTGCCTCTTCTCCCAGGAAGCGTTCCACGTTCGCCCGGGCGCGGTTCGCGAAGTCCTCGCGCAGCTCATAGCCGGTGATCTCCGCTCCACAGCGCAGCATCGCCATCGACAGCGCACCCGAACCGACCCCGCTCTCGAGGACCCGCATCCCCTCGCCGATGTCGGCGAGCATGAGTATGGGCCCCAGGTCCTTGGGGTAGATGACCTGCGCGCCGCGGGGCATCTTGAGCACGAACTCACCGAGGGTCGGGCGCACCACCAGGTAGTTCTGGCGCCGTGAGGAGCGGATCGTCGAACCCTCGGGAATCCCGATGAGGTCCTCGTGGGCGATGATCCCGGAATGGAAGTGGAACTCCTTGCCTGCTTCCAGCACGCCCTGGTAGCGGCGGCCCTTGTTGTCGATCAGTTGGACGAGGTCGCCCTCGACGAGTTCAGGTTTCATCCATGGTCCCGGTGGTGGTGGTTGCGTGGTCGCCGATGGCGGTCCGTTCGGAGCGCAGCTCCACGGGTTGGCCGGCCATCGACTCCAGTCGGCAGAAGGCGCATGTGTCTGAGGGGCTGGGGGCCCCACAGCTGGTGCAGGTCCGGAGCGCCTCGCGCGCGGTTGCGCCGAGTTGCTCGAAGTGCTGCACCGCGCGCCGCTGGAACGAGAGGTAGAAGTCGGCCTTGGAGCCCGGGGAGGTGGCCTCGATGTCGTTGAGGGCCTCCTTGTATCCGATGTGCTTGTTTCCGGCCGACATCGGGCATTCCTCGACCTGGTAGTCGATGCCCGACACGATGCAGTACGCGGCGGTCTCCCGCTCGGTGAGGCGAACCAGCGGCTTGACCTTCCGGGGAAGGCCGTCGCGAGCGGGCAACACGGGTCGTTGGCGGGCCAGGTAGTCGAGCTGCCAGCGCAGCACGTTGCCGAACAGCACGGCTGCCTCGTCGTCGAGGTTGTGCCCGGTGGCCACCGCTGCATGGCCCCCCGCCAGCGCTTCGCGGTCGAAGATGTGGCGCTTCGACAGGCCACAGGCTGAACAGGGTGTGCGCTTGGTTCGCTGCGCGGCTCCCGGGATGTCGTAGCCATGGCGGGAGGCCAGGTCCACCTCCAGCAGCTCGGCTCCGCGTTCTCGGGCGAAGTGCCGCACGAATTCCGCGGAGTCCTCGCTGTAGTCGCCGATGCCCAGGCCGATGTAGAGACCCGTGGTCTCGTAGCCGAGGTGGTCCAGGATGTCCCACAGGGCGAGGGAGTCCTTGCCACCCGAGACCGCCACCAGGACCCGGTCCCCCTCCTCGAGCATCTCGAACTCCGCGATCGCCCGGCGCACCTGTTCACGGCAGAAGGCCACCAGGTGCTCGCCGCAGAAGTTCGCGTTGTGGCGCGGCAGGTCGATCACGGCGGGTCCGCGACAGCTCCGGCACTTCATCACGCACCACCGGAGATGACGGGCCGGATCTCCACCGTGTCGCCGTCATCCAGCCGGGTGTCGCCGGCCACCAGCTCGTCGTTGCGGATGACCAGAACCGCCTCCCGGTTGAGCTCGAGGCGCCGCAACAGCACCGAGACCTGCAGCGGCCCCTCCACGACCAGCTCCCTGGTGGGATTCCTCAGCTTGACCAGCACGCGTCCATCTTGGCCGGTCGGGCCGGCCTCGGCCACGCAGCCCCACCGATCCACGGTGGCGCATCCCGGCGGTCGGGGTTGGTTGCGCACGACCCGGTGGGCGGGCGGCTCAGCGGTACACCACCCTGGTCGTCGCATCCGGGCGCGAACGTCGTGCGGCGCGCAGGCTCGCCGCGCGGGAACGCTTCAGCTCCCGCTCGGCGGCCGCCAACTCCTTGCGCACCGCGACGAGCTTGCGCGACGGGGCCATGACCTTGTCGAAGCGGCGTCCGGCACGCTCCTCGTCGGCTGCGGCCCTCCGGTGGCGGCGGGTGCCGGGCCGGCGCCGGTCGAGGCGACGTTGGGCCCTGGCGAGGGCCCTTGCAGCCCTGCGCTGGCTTCGCGTGGTACGCGCCAGGCGGGCCTCGGTCTCGCTGAGCGACTCGACTCTCGACGCCAGCTTGTGTTCGCGGCGGGTCGCGGGTGGCCGAGCTATCACCGTGTAGGTGTCGCCCGGCCGCAGCCGGGCCTCGGTAAGGCGCTCGGGTTCGCCGTGGAGTGCCTCGCCGGTCTGCTCGGTGAGCCAGTCGATGCCCTTCTCCGCCAGGGCTCCCTGCACTCCACTGCCGAACACACGGCGGACCGCGATGTCGCGGATGGCTTCGATCATCAGCTGCGGCGCACCTCGATGATGGCCGATGAGCGCTTCCCCGCTCGGCGGCCGAGGAGGAACGCGACGATGAGCAGGAACAGCGCCACGAGCGCGCCCACGGCGATGAGCTGGTTCTTCGCGCTCTCCACCTGCTCGGTCGCGTCACCCTGGATCTCGGTGAGTTTGGAGCGGATGTCCTCCGGGGTGACCGGTCCGTCGGGTGTGCTCACTTCGGTTCTCCGTTCTCCTCGAGGCGCTTTGCCAGCATCCTGCCGTAGAGCGCTGCGACCACCGCGCCCACGATCGTCACGATCATGTAGGGAAGCCAGCTCCAGGTGCCCCCATCCGGTTCCGCGCTGCTGAAGAAGTCGATCTGTTGCAGGCCCCGCAGCAGTGCGAGCAGTGCGAAGACCCAGCCCGCGCCGATGAGGATCGCTCCCGCGATCCCGAAGCCCATGTGCCGTCCGAGTGTCTTGAGGGGGTCGACGGTCTCCTGGCGCGCATAGGCGATGACCAGGTCCTTGAGCTCCCGCAGGTGGTCGATCGGCGTCTTCGGTTCGGGTGGGCGCTCCCAGGGCCGCCGTACGGACGCCCGGGGTGCTCCGTCGTTGCTCGAGTCGTCTCCTGGCACTTGCTCTCCTGGGTCGCGGACGCGTCGAAGACACTACTCGCCGGCGCCGTCGCGACCCGCCAGTGCCTCGAGCATGGAGTGCGTTTCGGCGAGCAGTTCGTTGAGCAGCCGCAGGCGGGCCACGGGTTCCCCCTCGGCGAGGAGCCGGTGGCGGTCCAGCGTTCCCAGCGGTGTGGCGAGCGCCGCCTGCCAGGTAGCCGTCTCCGGGTCGGGATCCCACGCGGGGTGCCGGTCCGGCGGCTGCTGGCCCATGCGAACCGCCAGGGAGATCACTGCGCCGGCCCTCTCGACAGCGGTGTCGCGCAGGTCATGTGCCGCCGCTGGAAGCACTCGGGGGTCAGCGGGTTCGCGGCGCGACACGACCGCCAGCGGGTAGGGGTCCTCCGGGAGCCACTCGAGGACCCGTGCCGCAACCGTGCCGACGGCGCCGAGGAGGACCCGGCCATCGCCGAGCTCCCGCGTGCGGACCACCTCGGCCATGCAGCCGACCTCGGTGCGCACGTCGCCCCCGCCCACTTCGCTGCCGCGCTCGATGAGCGTGACCAGGAACTCCTGGGGGTCGCTGTCGCGCAGGTCGAACAGCATCACCCGGTAGCGCGGTTCGAACACCTGGACCTCGAGGAACTGCCCCGGCAGCAGGACGGTCCCGAGCGGGAAGGCGGCGACGCGTTCCTCAGCCACCGTCGTCGTCCCTGCCGCCTCCGAGTGGTCCTGCCTGCTCCAGGGGCACCTCGACCGGCTGGGTCAGCAGGGCGGCGAGGAGCTCCGTCTGGAGCTCCAGGTCCTCGCTGCTCACGCTCCGCGACCCTGTGTTCATGATGAACTCGAAGTCGAGCTGTGCATCCTCGACGGTGCGGAACCACCCCGAGAGCGCAGCCACGTCGTTGAGGGTGCCGGTCTTGGCGCGCAGGCGGCTCGACATGTCGCCGCGGTCAAGCCGCTCCTCGAGTGTGCCGGGCTGGCCGGGTACCGCCAGGCTCGAGGCCAGCACCCCGTCGGGGCCGTCGCGGCGCAACAGCTCGGCGAGCATCGAACAGCTCACCCGGTTGGCCGAGGAGAGGCCACTCCCGTCCACCATGACCCAACCCTCGGAGTCGAGCCCAGACCGCTTCGCCCAGCCCTGCACCGCTGCCACCCCGGCGGTGGTGGAGCCCTCACCCGATGCCTCGAGGCCGATCTCCTTGAGCAGGAGTTCACCGGTGGTGTTGTCGGAGAAGGCCAGCAGCTCCCCCACCAGCTCGGACACCGGCAACGAGTCCACCACGAGCAGCTCCTCGGCCCCGTCCGGGGCGCCACCCGAGCGCGGCGGACCACCGATGGTGACGCCCCTGTCCGAGAGCAATCGCTGCATCACCGTCGCAGCGTGGAGGTCGGGGTCCGCCGCCGCCCCACCATCGCCTTCGCCGGTGACCGGGTCGATGAGCCAGGCGTCGTTGACCAGCAGGCCCGACAGCGGGGCAACGGTTCCGCCGGTCAACCAACGCCGGGGCCACTCCGGCAGTGAACGCTGCCCGTCGTAGCGGGTGCCGTCACCCACGACGGACCCGGTCACCCCACGCAGTCCGTCGGCCACCAGTTGGTCCGCCACGGCCTCGAGATCGGTTGCGGGGAAACGCCCGTTGCGCTGGCGCTCCTGGTACGCCTCGGTGGTCAGCAGCGGGTCTCCCCCACCGACCATGTAGAGGTCGCCCTGCAGGACTCCGTCCCGTAGCGGTCCACCGGCGAGGAAGCGCGTGGCCAACCTCGTGTCGCTCCCGAGGAGCTCCAGCGCCGCTGCCGCGGTGAGCAGCTTCTGGTTCGATGCCGGAACGACGGGCGTGTCACCCTGGTGTGCGTACAGCGCAGCTGAACCGTCCCCCACCACGATGCAGCTCTGCGCGGGGGCGGCGGAGGCCACGGGCGCAACCGCCTGTTCCATGGCCCGTACCGGGACACGGGCCGTGGTGAACCCCGGTACGCGTCGGGCCGACAGCAGCGGCGTCGCCGGCGTCGAGGGTGAGGGCGCGTCGCCATCCCCCGGGTCGGACGCGTCGGCCGAGCCGATCGCCCAGCCGATGGCCCCGAGCACCGCTGCGGCGCCCAGGCACACCACCGCGAACACCCGCAGGGTCCGGCTGCGTCGCCGGCCGTGGCGGTTTCGCACCACTCGTGCCGCGGAAGGGTCCGCGCTCCGCTCCGGTTCCCCACCGGGTCCGTGCGTGGGTCCGGGCCGCGACGGTGCGTCGGAGCCCATTCAGCCTGCCCGGCGCCGGAGGTGTTCCGCACGGCGGACCAGGTGCCCCAGGGCGGTGACGGCCCGGTCGGCCGACGGATAGCACAACCTCCCTGCGCGACGCACCGCTGCAGGTCCGGCGTTGTCGGGGAACGCCACTGCGAGCTCGGTCGCGCTCAGCACCGGCTTGCCCGTTCGCTCCGACACCTCTGCCGCGGCCGCTGCGAAGCGCTCGTCCTGGCGTTCGTGGTAGGCGACGATGCGCTGGATCCCGTGTGGGTCATCGCCCTCGCTGCCGAAGAACCCACCTTCGCGCATCATGCGTGCCTGGTTGGACTGGATCCCCAGACCCAGGTGGATCACCGCGTCCACCTCGGGATGCGAGGCGATCAACTCGAGGACCTGCGGGATCGTGTCGCGCGTCTCGCCGCCCGCCAGGTCCACCGGGTTGTTGCGGCTCCAGCGCGGCGGGAGCAGTTCGTCGATGCCTGCCCGGAGGTCCTCGGGCAGTGGCACCAGTTCCAGGTCACGGTGTCGCGTCAGGGCATCCGCGGTCACCACCCCCCAGCCGCCCGCGGTGGTCATCACGACGACACGGTTGCCCGTGGGAAGCGGTTGGGTCGCGAACGTGGCTGCTGCCTCGAAGGCCTCCTCCACCGATGCCGCACGCGTGGCACCCGTCTGTGCGCACATGCCGTCGAAGGTGCGGTCGTCGCTGGCGAGCGAGCCGGTGTGGCTCGCCGCGGCCCGTGCCCCGCCGGGTGTTGCTCCCCCCTTGAGGACGACGAGTGGCATCTCCGATGCGACTTCCCCGAAGGCCTCGGCCACCGCCCGGCCGTCCTCGATGCCCTCGATGTAGGCGAGCGCCACCGAGCTCGCCGGGTCCCGCGCGTAGAAGCGCAGCAGGTCCGGTACGCCGGTGGCCGCGGCGTTGCCGGCCGAGACCGCCCGCGAAATGCCCACACCGGTGGCACAGGACCAGTTGAGGAAACTCGACACGAAGTTCCCCGACTGGCTGGCGACCGAGATCCCTCCCGCGGGTGGGTAGGGGGCGACGATCTGGGCGCACAGGGATGCCGGTGTGGAAACGACGCCCTGGCCGTTGGGTCCCACGAGCAGGATGCCGAGGTCCTCCGCGAGGTCGACGAGCGCCGTTTCGTCGAGGCGTCCCTGCTCACCCGACTCGCCGTAACCGGCGGTCGTGAGGAACGCGGCGCCGATCCCCTTCGAGGCAGCGACCCGGAGCAGTTCCTCGTTGGCCGCCTTCGGTGTGCACACGAACAACAGGTCCGCCGCACCCTCGGGCAGCTCCTCGAGGGAGCGGAGGCACTCCACTCCGAGCACCGTCGCCCCGTCGCGGTTCGTCGCGTACACGCGACCCCGGTAGCCGTTCGCGAGGATGTTGTGCAGGCTCACGAAGCCGAACTTGCCGGGATGTGTCGAGGCGCCGGCGACGACGACTCCCTCCGGTTCGAACAACGACCGGTAGCTGCGGGGATCGAGAGCGGGCCTCATCGGCGGCCACCTCCGGATGTCGCTGCACCGGAGGCACCGGCGGCGGTCCCCGGTCCGGGATCCGCGAGTTCGACGAGGGCGTCCACCGGCACGGGACGGCCGCGGTGCACGATGAGTGGGTTCAGGTCGACAGAGGCGATCAGGGACCCGTCGGGCAGGGGTTCGGTGACCGCGGCTGACAACGCCATGAGGATCCCGACGAGGACGTCGACGTCGACCGGCGGTTCTCCCCGGAACTCCCCGAGGAGTCGCTGCGCCCCGAGCTGTTCGACCATCTCGCGAGCGTCCAGCGGGGTGATCGGGGCGAGCCGGACCGCCACGTCCTCGATCGCCTCGGCGAGCACCCCTCCGACCCCGACCAGCACCGTTGGACCGAACTGTGCGTCGCGGTTCGCTCCCGCGATGAGCTCACGGTCGCCATCCACCATGGGCGCCACGAGCACGCCGAGCGCCGAGTCACCCGGAACTGCGGCATCGAGCAGCTCCCGGGTGGCCGCGGACACCGCTTCGGCGCTGTTGAGCCCGAGGCGGACCAGGCCGCGTTCTGTCTTGTGGGCGATGTTGTCACCGCAGAGCTTGGCCACGACGGGGAAGCCGAGGCGCTGCGCGGCGGCGGCGGCCTCGTCGGGCCCCGACACGAGTTCCTCCGGGAGGAACTGCACACCGTGGGACTCGAGCAGCTTCTTTGACTCCGCCTCGGAGAGCGTTCGTGACATGGGCAGACATCGTACGGCTGCAGCGGCGCGATCACCCGCACACCTCCCCCGGCGCCGTGTCGGGCTGCGCTACAAAGACGGGATGGCGCTACCAGCGAAACCGGGCGGCGGTGCCGTGGCCTGCTCAGCCACCTCCGAACACCCCGTTCCGGCGCAGGCCGTGGCCGAATGTGCGGGCTCACTCCTGGAGACCGCTGCCACGGGGGCCGAGCTCACTCTGAGCATCGTGGGAACCTCCTTCGCCGGAGCGTTGGGCGACATCTCCGACGCCGTGGGGCGACTCCTCGGGGCGCAGCACTCCGTGGGGATCGTCGGGAGTGGTGCGTTGATGGGTTCGCGCATCGCACGCGACTCGCCGGCGCTGGCGGTGCTGGCATTCCACGCTGGGGTGGCCCTGCACGAGGTCGGCTACGACCGTGAGCCGGATGCCGGAGAGGCTCCTGTCACCGACCCCGGCCCGCCGACGTCGGGAGCGGGCCGGCTCTGGGTCGGGTTCGGTTCCGAGCCGCGGGGCAACACGGCGCATCGCAGCACCGGAGTGCCGGCCGCGTGGGGAGGGCTGGACCCGTTGCCGTCGGCGCTGGGCTCCCCGGTTCTGCGCGACGGCGAGCCGCTCGGCGGGATCGCCCTGGGTCTGGCGGGCTCGTCGGTGCGCGTGCTGCCGGTCCACGGCACCATCGAGGTCGCACCGGCGGCAACCGTGACCCGGATGGCGGGTGCCGAGATCGTCGCACTGGACGGGATCCCTGCGGCCCACTTCCTGGAGTCCGCGCTCGCCGACGTGGATCCCGTGCTCCTCGAGGACTGCACGGCGATCGGCTTCACCGGGACGGGCACGGGGGAGCTGATCGCGGCGCGTCCCACGGGGCGGGGCCTGCTGACCCGGGATCCCGTCGAGCCCGGACAGCGGTTGGTGCCCGCCGTTCTGTCCCGCACCGCAGCACGAAGGCAGCTCGCGGCCGGCCTCCTCGGGGCTGGGGACACGACGTCGCTCTGCGTGCTCGACTCGCAACTGCCCATCGGCTCGGCGCCCATCGGGGCGGACCCGGATGGGACGGCACCCCTGCAGGCACCCGGCACCGCACCGGTGGGTGTGATCGTGCGGTCACTCTGGCTGGGAGGTGCCCGTGGCCTCGAGAGGGCGCGGGCTTCGGCGGTCGTGCTGCAACTCGGATCGGGCGGGCGGGCCGGGCGTCACTAGCATGCCTTGGCGCGAAGAGATGGCGCGAAGAGATGGCGCGACGAGACCGAGGCGCACCCTGACGGGACGCCGCAACGAGGAACGAGGCGTGATGGCCCAGAGCACAACTGGAATTGGTACGGCCGGCTCCGGGTCCGCCGACCTGGAGTCACTTGCGATCAACGTGGTCAGGGGGCTGGCCATGGACGCACCCGCAGCCGCGAAGTCCGGGCACCAGGGCACCGCGATGGCGCTCGCTCCGCTCGCCCACGTGCTGTTCACCCGGATCCTGCGGTACGACTCCGGCGCCCCGCACTGGGCCGATCGCGACCGCTTCATACTGAGCTGCGGCCATGCCTCGATCCTGCAGTACGCGATGCTCCACCTCACGGGGTTCGGGCTCACCCTGGATGACCTGCGGGACTTCCGCCAGTGGGGGTCGGCAACCCCCGGGCACCCCGAGGCCGGCCACACCGCCGGTGTGGAGGTCACCACCGGTCCGCTGGGCCAGGGGTTCGCCAACGGCGTCGGCATGGCGATGGCGGAGAACTCCCTGCGGCAGCGCTTCGGTGCCGAGGTCTGCGACCACCACATCCACGCCATCGTGTCCGACGGTGACCTCTCCGAGGGTGTGTCACACGAGGCTGCGTCGCTCGCGGGCCATCTGGGACTCGGCCGCCTCGTGTACGTCTACGACGACAACCACATCTCCATCGACGGTCCCACCGAACTGGCGCTCGACGACGACGTGGTGAAGAGGTTCGAGGCCTACGGCTGGCACGTCCAGGACATCGGTGAGGCCTCCGAGGACCTCGACACCATGGAGGCGGCGCTGCTCGAGGCCCGCTCGGAGGAACAGCGCCCGAGCCTGATCGTGCTGCGGAGCCACATCGGCTTTCCCTCACCTGCGCACACCGACGACCCGGCCGCCCACGGCCTGGCATTCGGGGCGGAGGACATCTCCGAGGCCAAGGCGGTCATGGGCCTTCCCGACGAGCCGTTCTGGGTTCCCGAGGAGGTTCTCTCCTACTACCGAGAAGCGGGCAGCCGGGGGTCGGTGGCCCGTGTCGAATGGGAGCACACGAGCGCCGCTGCACTGTCCGGACGCTCTGCGGAGTGGGAGGCGACCCTCGCCGCGCGCCCGCTGGGCAGCGACTGGGCCGATGTGCTGCCGAGGTTCGGTCCGGAGGAATCCCCGGCCACGCGGGCGGCCAACCAGAAGGTGCTCAACGCTCTCGACCCCGTGGTCCCCGGTGTGCTGGGGGGCTCGGCGGACCTGACCGGCAACACCGGCACCCGCCTGGACTCCACCGAGGCACTGCAGAAGGCCACTCCCGGCGGCCGTCAGGTCCACTACGGAATCCGTGAACATGCGATGGGTTCTGCACTCGTCGGGGCAGCACTTCACGGAGGGGTGCTGCCCATCTCGGGGACCTTCCTGGTGTTCTCCGACTACATGCGCCCGGCGGTGCGCCTCGCCGCGCTCTCGGGTGCGAAGTGCGTGTTCGTCTGGAGTCACGACTCGGTCGGTGTCGGTGAGGACGGTCCGACCCACCAGCCGGTGGAGCAGGTGATGTCACTGCGGCTCATCCCGGACCTCACCGTGGTGCGCCCGGCCGACGGCAACGAGGTCGCCGGTGCGTGGAAGGTCGCGATCGAGGGCGATGGGCCGGTCGCGATCATCACCAGTCGCCAGGGCACACCAACCCTGGATGGCACGGCCGACCTCGCCCTGGAGGGGGTCGCCAGGGGCGCATACGTGTTGGACTCCGACGACGACCCGGAGGTGGTCCTCGTGGGCACCGGAACCGAGGTGGCAGTGGCGGTCGCTGCGGCCGGCATCCTTCGCGACGGCGGTACGCGGGTCCGGGTGGTGTCGATGCCATCCTGGGAGCTCTTCGAGGGCGCCGGTGCGGCCCACCGCAGCTCCGTGCTCCCCGAGGGCGTCCCGGTGGTCTCGGTGGAAGCCGGCGTGACCACGGGCTGGCAGCGCTGGGCGGATGCGAGCGTGGGCATCGACCGTTTCGGTGCGTCCGCGCCGGGAGCCACGGTCATGGCAGAGCTTGGAATCACTCCCGAGGCGGTGGCGGCGGCGGCCCGAGAGGTCATGAGCTGAGCCCACCGGGCTGCACGGTTCGGAATCCGAACCCTGTTAGGGTTCGGCGCTCATGGACACCGAAGCACAGTCGCTCGGCGCCGCGGAGGCCGCAGGGTCGGGGGATGCTCCCGATGACGGGTCCCCCAGCTGCTCGATCGCGCGTGCGCTGGACGTGATCGGCGATCGTTGGACGATCCTCATCCTCCGTGACACCTTCCGTGGGATCCGGCGCTTCAGCGAGATCCACCGCGACCTCGGGATCCCCAAGGCGGTGCTCACCGAACGCCTCGGGCGACTGGTGGAAACGGGGGTCCTCGAGCGTCGTCGCTACCAGGACCGCCCACCCCGCGACGAGTACCGGCTGACCGACATGGGCCGCGAGCTCTCCCCGGTGCTCGTGGGTCTGATGCGCTGGGGCGATCGCTGGCTCGCCGAGCACGGGCCACCAACGGTGCTCGTGCACGAACCGTGTGGCACCGAGGTGGAACTCGGTTTCCACTGTCGGTGCTGCGGGCAGGACTTCGGGCCCACCGAGATCGTGGGCATGCCGGGTCCCGGTGCGAGGCCGGGAACCGGCGGAGTGCCCGGCAGGCGGACACCACTGAGGAGCACGGTTTGAACCGAGTCATGACCACCGACCGCGGGCCCGGCAGCGATCGGGCGTCCGACCCCCGCGACGCCCCCCTGCTGGATGAGGTGCTGGAACTGGATCCCCGCGAGTTGGGTGCCGCCGCCCGCCGCCGCAGGGACGAGGGCTTCGCCAACCGCGTCACCTACTCCCCCAAGGTCTTCATCCCGCTGACGAAGCTGTGCCGGGATCGCTGCGGATACTGCACCTTCGCGCAGCCACCCGCCCGTCTCGATGCCCCCTTCATGTCCATCGATGAGGTGCTGGCCGTCGCCCGGGCCGGAGCGAGGGTCGGTTGCCACGAAGCGCTGTTCACCCTGGGTGAGGCGCCCGAGGAGCGCTACGAGGTGGCCCGCCGTTGGCTCGAGGCCAACGGGTACGGATCCACCGTGGAGTACCTGGTGGATGCTGCACGCGCGGTGCTCGAGGAGACCGGACTGCTGCCCCACGCGAATGCCGGGGCGCTCGGCGCAACTGACCTGGCGTCGCTTCGTGGGGTCGCACCCTCGCAGGGCATGATGCTCGAGACGCTGCGCTCCGACCTGCCGTGCCACCGCGGCGCGCCCGACAAGGCCCCCGAGAGGAGGCTCGACACCCTCGAGGCGGCGGGGCGCCTCGGCATACCCTTCACCACCGGGATCCTGGTCGGCATCGGCGAGACCCGTCGCGACCGCGCCGAGGCGCTGTCGGCGATCGCCGAGTCGCATGCCCGCCACGGGCATGTCCAGGAGGTGATCGTGCAGAACTTCCTCCCGAAACCGGCCACCGCCATGGCAGAGGTGCCGGGTTGCGACCCGGCGGAGTTCGCCGATGCGATCGCCATGGCGCGGCTGTTGTTGCCGCCCGAGGTGCACCTGCAGGCGCCACCGAACCTGAGCGAGGACTTCCGTAGCCTGCTCGAGGCGGGCATCGACGACTGGGGTGGCGTTTCGCCGGTGACCGCCGACCACGTGAACCCGGAGCGGCCCTGGCCCGCCCTGGAGCGTCTCCGTGAGGTCACCGAGGCCGCAGGTTTCACCCTGGCTCCGCGGCTCACGGTCTACCCGGAGTTCGCTCTGGATCCGCAGCGCTGGATCGATGGTGACCTGCACTTCGCGGTGCTCGACCGCAGCGATGCCGAGGGACTCGCCCGTGACGACCCCGGGGCGGTCTTCCCGGAGCGCACCACGGCGGCCACGGGCGATGTCGGCGACGGTGCCGAGGTGGTGCAGATCGGTGCTCGTTCCACGCAGTGGTACTCGGGGGCATCCACGGCCCCACCGCTGCTCATCGGTGGCGACCCGGAGACCCCCGAGGCCCCACCGGGACCGGTGGCCGAGGTCATCGAGGGGGTCCGGATGGGTCAGGTGCCCGGCGAGGCGGAGGTCACAGCACTCTTCGGCGCCCGCGGCCCCGAGGTTGCTGCCGTGGCGGGTCTGGCCGACCGGATGCGCTCGAGCATCGTCGGCGACGACGTCACCTATGTGGTGAACCGCAACATCAACTACACGAACGTCTGCACCTTCAAGTGCCGCTTCTGCGGCTTCTCGAAGGGGCCGCTCAGCCTCAACCTCAGGGGCAACCCCTACCTGCTCACCCTCGACGACATCGCCGAGCGTGCGCGTGAGGCCCAGGAGGCCGGTGCGACCGAGGTGTGCCTGCAGGGCGGGATCCATCCGGACTTCGACGGCGACTACTACCTCGAGGTGACTCGTGCGGTGGCCGAGGCCGCTCCGGGCATCCACATCCACGGGTTCACCGCGCTCGAGGTGACCGAGGGTTCGCGTCGCCTCGGGGAGCCGCTGGTGGAGTACCTCGGCCGCCTCAGGGACGCGGGACTGAAAACGCTGCCGGGAACCGCGGCGGAGATCCTCGACGACGAGGTGCGAGCGGTGCTCTGCCCCGACAAGGTCGACACCGAGGAGTGGCTCGAGGCCCACCGCACCGCACACTCGGTGGGCCTGCGCTCCAACGTGACCATCATGTTCGGCTCCGTCGAAACCCCGCGTTCGTGGGCCCGCCATCTGATCCGGACCCGGGACCTCCAACGTGAGACCGGCGGGTTCACCGAGTTCGTACCGCTCCCCTTCGTCCACATGGCATCGCCGCTGTACCTGCAGCACCGTGCCCGCCGGGGACCGACGTGGCGGGAGGTCGTGCTGATGCACGCCGTCGGCAGAATCGCCTACCGGGGCCTCATCGACAACGTCCAGGCATCATGGGTGAAGCTCGGCGTTGCTGGGGTACGACAGCTTCTCCAGGCCGGGGTGAACGACCTTGGAGGAACGTTGATCGATGAGAACATCTCCCGAGCGGCGGGTGCGAGCCACGGACAGACGATGGACGAGGCCGCGTTCGCCGATCTCGTTGCGCCGCTGGGCCGATCGCTCGCCCAGCGGACGACGCTCTATGGGCGGGTAGTAGAGCAGGTCCCATGACCGAGGGTTTGCGGGCCATACCCGACTCGGCCGAGGACCGTGAGCTGCTGGCCCGGTTCGACGACGACATCGACATGATCCTCGACCGCGCCCGGGTGGTGGACAACCGCGACCTCCTGGCCGACATGATGCGTTCCACCCTGGGACTGGGAGTCGACGGGGTGGAACGACTCGACCTGAAGATCGCCCGAGCCGCACTCCGGGAGATGAGGGCCGCCTACTCGGTCTTCGCCCCCTATCTGGACACACCGAAGGTGACCATCTTCGGCTCCGCCCGAGTCACCGCTGCCGATCCGCTCTGGAATCTGACCCGTGACATCGCGGCCGCGTTGGCCAACCACGGGTGGATGGTGGTGACCGGCGCCGGCCCCGGGATCATGGAGGCGGGCATGGAGGGAGCCGGTGCCGAGCGCTCGATCGGCGTCCGCATCCGACTGCCGTTCGAGATCGAGGCGAACGGGATCATCGCCCGGGATCCCAAGCTCGTCTCGATGAACTACTTCTTCACCCGAAAGCTGATGCTGGTCAAGGAGTCCGCCGCTTTCGTGGCCATGCCGGGAGGGTTCGGCACCCTCGACGAGACCATCGAACTGCTGACCCTCCAGCAGACCGGTAAGTCCGAACCGACACCGATCGTGCTCCTCGACGTGCCGTCAGGGAACTACTGGAACGGCTTCGCCCGTTTCATCCGCGACGAGCTCGTCAGCCGTTCGATGGTTAATCCCGACGACATGGACCGGGTTCTGATCACCGACTCGGTGGAGGAGGCACGCGATGAGATCCTGCGGTTCTGGCGCAACTACCACTCGCTTCGCTGGGTGGGGAACCTGCTGGTCCTGCGGTTGAACGCACCGCCCTCCGACGATGAGATCGCCGAGTTGAATGACCGGTTCGGCCACATGTTGCGTGAGGGCTCCATTCGCCGGAGCGATCCGCTCACCCCCGAGCTCGCAACCGGTGACGAGCTGGACCGTCCCCGTCTGGTCATGGACTTCGATCTGCACAACGTCGGGTCCATCCACAAGATCATCAGGGCCGTCAACGAGTTCCCATCGGCGGCCCCCGGGGGTGGTGTCGGTGGCGGGTGAGTTCGATGAGATCCGCTCCCGCCTCGAGGCGATCGCCGAGGAGCTGGCCGACCTAGCCATCGTGCGCCTCCGGGAATCGATCGACGCCGGCGGCGCCGAGCTACCGGTGGACGAGCGCCGCCTGACCCGGGCCCGACGGGCGGTGGAGAAGGCGATCGGCCTCCTCAGCGAACCGGACGATGACCCGGGCGGTGGAGGCGGCTTTGCCCGCCGGTAGTGTCCGGCCGTGACTCCCCACGCTCCCGAGGACCTCCACGAATGGATCTCATTCGAGGATCCCGACGAGCAGCGAACGTGGCTGTTCGACGTGACCTTCCTGACCAGCAACTGGTCCTGCATCTTCGCTGGAGGGTGCAAGGGTGTTGTGAGCGAGGACAACACCGAAGCCATGCAGGGGTGTTGCTCCTACGGGGCGCACTTCACCGGGCCCGACGACATCGCCCACACCCGGGCCATGGCCGAGCGGCTGACATCCGACCAGTGGCAGCACCACGACCTGGGCACCGCGGAGGGTGTCATCGAGGTCAACGAGCACGGCGACACCACCACTCGACTCGTGGATGACGCCTGCATCTTCTTGAACCGGCCGGGTTTCGAGGGCGACGGGCTGGGCTGCGCCTTTCACCACGCGGCGATCGCCTCTGGGCAGCGTCACTTGGACTGGATGCCTGAGGTCTGCTGGCAACTCCCACTACGGCAGGTCGACGAGACCGACGAACTGGGCCACGTCACCTCGACGGTACGGGAGTGGAAGCGACGGGACTGGGGCGAAGGCGGAGCGGACTTCCACTGGTGGTGTACCGAAGGGCCCGACGCCTTCGTTGGCACAAGGCCAGTCTTCGAGGAGCTGACCGACGAGCTACGCCAACTGGTTGGCGATGTGGTTCACGAGATGCTCGTTCACCATCTGCGGGACCGCATCCGTCGCCAAGGGACCGAGGTCCACCTTCCCCATCCTGCGGTCCGCCACCGTTGATGCCGTTCCGGCAACCTATTCCGGGGTTCGGAGTCACCTGAGCCACACGCGGTCCGGTTCTCATGGGCCGCCTTCGGCGGACGATTCCTGGTTCCGTCGAGCCCGGTCCTCACTTCGTTGCGGCGG
>JAMLGJ010000040.1 GCA_023958095.1 Microthrixaceae bacterium | reverse complement strand
CTACGCCCCCCACCACCCCCCCACCACGGAACTGATCGTCGTGGTGCCCGGCAGGTCAGCACCACGACGATCAGTTCGCCGGGGGTTGCTCAGGAGAGGGCCTCGGTGGCCAGTTGGCGACCCAGCTCGATCATCTCCGAGGCCCGGTGCATGTCGAGGGTGCGTGCCGCCGCCTTTGGCACCGAGATGAGTACGTCCGGCGGATAGGTGGCCAGGCGGTGCCGGGTCAGCGCTCCCTGCATCGCCTCGAGCGACATCTGCATGACCTCGACGGTGCTCAGAGCGGCGAGCCTCGTGTCGTCGTCGAGCTCCGCGGCGGTGACCCCGTTGCGAACGGCGTCACCGCGCCCGGGCTCCAGGCGGGAACGCACCGAGCTCTCGAGGGGATCAGGTATGCGCCTGCGCACCGAGGCCAGCAGGTCGCTGTCGAACCATCGTGCAGCGGTGCCCCGGAGCCGCTCGGAGAGCTCGTCGGCCCCCTCCACCGACTTCGGGGACGGGCTGCCTTCACCCGCCGGGAGGGGCCGGTCCGACGTTGGTTCGCGGCCGTTCAGGTTGACCGCCACCACACGATCCGCCCTTGCAGCGGTGACCGGGGCCACCGGTACCGGGTCGAGGAGTCCCCCGTCGACGAGTACACGCCCGTTGTGCACGACCGGTTGCACGAAGCTCGGGATCGCGGTCGAGGCCCGGATCGCCACCTCCAGGGCACCGCGCTGGAACCAGACCTCGCGGTGGGTCAGCAGGTCCACGGCGACCGCGGTGTACTCGAGTGGCAGGTCCTCGATGCGGACGTCCCCGACCATGTCACCGACGACCTTGAAGATCTTCTCGCCTCGGATCGCCCCGCGGGCCGACAGCGAGACGTCCATGAGGCGGAGCACCTCGAACTGGCCCAGGCCGACCGCCCAGTCGGTGAACTCCTCCAGTTTGCCAGCAGCCAGCATCCCTCCCACGACCGCTCCCATTGACGACCCGGACACGGCCACGATCTCGAAACCCATCTCCTGGAGGACCTGGACCACGCCGATGTGGGCATAGCCGCGTGCTCCCCCGCTCCCGAGCACGAGCGACACCGTGGGACGACCGGGTGCACCGGCTCCCGAATCCGGTGTGGGCTCGGCGACGGCGTCAGCCTCCGGCGGTACCCGTGGGTCCGTCATGGGTTGCGTCCGTACCCGTCACGCGACGACCGGAACGACTCCCCCACACCGCTCCGCGCGCGGCACCGCCCAGAGGGAGGGTGCATCTCCGGTGCGTCCATTCCGGAGAGGTTAGGGACGAGCGGCCTCGGTGTCCCATGCCCCATGGCGTTCCAGCCGGTGGCGGCCCCCGAAGCCTGCCGACTGCAGGGTCCACCGCGACCCACTACTTGATGCAGCGGTAGCCGAGACCGAAACGCTCGAGCACCGGCCGGTACTCGTAGTGCCAGGGCTCGGAGCGGACCGTGCGGCACCACCCGGCGGCCTCGAGCAACTTGGCATCGAGCCCGCCGGATGCGGGGCCCCAGTCCTCGATGTCCACCGCCATACCCCATTCGTGGCGCGAGCGTCCCGGCGGAGCCGCACCCGACCCCAGCAGCCGGCGCAGGCAGGCCTGTTCGGCGTTGGATCGCCAGGTGGTACGGAACCAGATCGTGCGTGCGGCCACCGGGACCTCCTCGGCGGGCACCCCGAACGCTCCGTAGTTGCGGATGGCGATCAACTCCTTGGCGTCCATCGCGGCCATGATCGAGTCGATGGCTGCGGGATCCAGGCCCCAGTCCCAGTCCCGCGAGGCAGTGCACTCGCAGGGCTCCCAGACGCCATCCGCGTTGGCGGTGGTCATGGTCAGGTACTTGCGCACCTCGGGTGGATGCTCCTCCGCTCCCTCGCGGAAGGGTCGTCCCTCCGGTGCGGAGTCCCCGCCGGTGCCGCCACACCCGCCGGCGGAGGCCGGGGTCGCGACCACCATCGCCGCGAGGAGCACCATCGGGGCTCCCACGATCGCGAAGCGTCTCAGGATCCCGTGGCTACGCTGCGTGGTGCCCATGGTCGCCCCCTGACTGCGCTCACGACCTGATGGTCACGGGCGGGCACCAGGCACGCTAGCGCCAGCCGATGCGCTTGAGCAGCCGTAGTGACGTGGTGAGCAATCGTGCGAGGCCCTCGTCATCGAGTACTCCGGGCAACGGTGCGAGGTTCATGAAGCGCTGGTGGGCGACGGTCTGGACCTCGGTGTACTTGGTGATGCCACCCACTCCGTGGCGACGACCGATGCCCGATGAGCCCATCCCGCCCATCGGGGCGTCGATGCTCCCCCATGCCGCCGCGTACGCCTCGTTCAGGTTCACGGTGCCCGCCTTGAGCCGTGCTGCCACCTCGCGACCCCTCGCGGGGTCACCGGACCAGACGCTCGCGTTGAGGCCGTACTCGGTGTCGTTGGCCCACCCGATGGCCTCCTCGAGGTCGTTGTAGCGGTAGAGCGAGACGACCGGTCCGAAGGTCTCCTCCGCGAAGCAGGTCATCGCATCGGAGACGTCGGTGAGCACGGTCGGTTCGAAGAAGTAGGGGCCCAGGTCGGGTCGGGGCCTGCCCCCGGTGAGCACGGTTGCACCGCGCTCGACCGCGTCCTCGACGTGTGACGTCACGACCTCGAGCTGCTCCGTCGAGGTGAGCGTGCCCATCTGCGCACCGAAGTCGTACGCCGGGGCCATGACCATCGCCTCCACCGCCTGCACGAAACGCGGCACGAAGCGGTCCCATATCGCATCGGCGACGTACATCCGCTCGATCGAGATGCACAGCTGGCCACTGGAGGAGAAGCACGCCCGAACCGCTCCTTCGACGGTGCGGTCGAGGTCGGCATCGTCCATCACGATCATGGCGTTCTTGCCGCCGAGTTCCATCGAGCAGTCCACGAGTCGCTCTCCGCACTGTGCGGCGATGCGTCGGCCCGACGCCGTGGAGCCGGTGAACATCACGTAGTCGGCCACGTCCAGCATCGGGGTACCGATGCGGCTCCCCCGGCCGAGCACGATCTGCCACAGGTCCTCGGGAAGTCCCGCCCGCACGGCCAACTCGCGGGCGTACAGGGCGGTCAGCGCCGTCTGGTTGTCGGGCTTCTGGATCACCGCGTTGCCGGCGAGCAGGGCCGGAATCGAGTCGCCCGCGGCGAGGCTGAGCGGGTAGTTCCAAGGCGACACGACCGTCACGAGCCCCTTCGGGTGGCGTAGTTCGCGCACCGAGGTGACCCCGGGGATCAGGCCGGTACGGGTCTTGGGTGCCAGCGCGCTCGGAGCGGTGCGTGCGTAGTAGCGACAGGTGACCGCGATGTCGGCTACCTCCAGGAAGGCGTCGCGACGGGCCTTGCCGTTCTCGGCCTGCACCAGGTCCATGAGGGTGTCCTGGTTGTCGAGCACGAGGTCGTGCAGCGCGAGGAACACAGCAGCGCGCTCGCGCAAGGGGCGGCGTGCCCACTTGGCCTGGGCGCTGCGGGCACGCCGGGCCGCTGCCTGCACGTCGTCCTCGGTGCACTGCGGCAACTCCGCCACGGGCGCACCGTTGAACGGGGCCAGGGTGGTGACGGGATCGCCGCTGGCCGGACTGACCGCTGCGGTGAGGCGAGCCACCAGGTCGCTCGTGAGGGAGCCGGGCAGGGCATCCGGCGACGCCGGGGAAGCGCTCGGCGGGATGGCTTCGGTTGCCGTGGTCGTTGTCATGCGGACTCCCCTGGGACGGATCTGACGGTGGTTCCATCATCGGCCGACCCTGCGGCGACCCGCAAGGTGGTCCCGACTCGGGTGCCGTGGCCGGGGACCGCTACGTTTGGCAGAGCAATGGGATCACAGCGCGTCTCCGACCCGGAACACACGGCATCGGCAGAGCCCGAGGGCGCGGACGCACACACCCCGGAGGGGGTCGGCCCGGCCGGGTCGGCCGCCGTGGTGGCGGAGATGCGAACGACCCGGCAGCGGCGCCGGCTCGGAGACACCCAGTGGGGGGAGCTTGCCTACCGGGTCTACACGACCGGGTTCTTCGTCTTCGTGGTGGTGATCATGGTGTCGGGCGCGATCGGCGACCGTCCCGCCTCCCAGAGCGCCATAGAGCGCGCGGGCGAGGTCGGACCCGCGTGGGCGGGTCTGCTGTTGGCGGTGGTCCTGCTCGCTGCCACACGTTCGGGTTCACGGGGCGGACCCCTCGCGCTCGAGGAGGCCGACGTCTCACACCTGCTGTTGTCGCCTGCGGACCGCTCCCGGACGTTGAGACGTCCGGTGGCGGGCATCCTCGGCTACGGGGTCTTCACCGGTCTGGTGGTCCTGGCGCTCACCGGGTCGTTGCTCTCCCAACGGTTCCCCGGGGGCACCTCGGAGTTCGTGTGGTCGGGTGCCCTCTTCGGCGCGGTGCTAGCAGCGGTTGCCCTCGGCGCCGCACTGTTCACCGCGTCGCGCCTGGTCCCCGCCTGGGTCGTCGCCGGCATCGCCGGCATCCTCGTGCTCTGGGCGGTGGCCGACCTGGCCGACCGTGCCCCGATGGCCCCGACGACCTTCGCCGGCCGTCTGCTGTTCTGGCCCATGGAAGGCGCCGCTTCCGGTTCGGCCGGGCTCGTCTGGGTGGTCGTGGCGCTCGCGTTGTGTGCCATGGGCGTCCACTTCATCGGGGGGTTGTCGATCGAGGCGGCCCGCCGGCGCACCCAGCTGGTGGGGCAGCTCCGCTTCGCGGTCACCCAGCAGGACCTGCGTTCGGTGGTGCTGCTCCGCCGCCAGCTCGCATCGGAGATCCCACGGAGACGCAGGTGGTTCCCCTGGCCCCGTTCCAGGCGCCCCGGCCTCGCGGTGCTGGACCGCGACATGCAGAGCATCTCGCACTGGCCGACTGTGCGCATCCTGCGGGTGTTCGGGCTCGCCCTCGTCGCAGCCCTGGCCACCCGGGGGGTGTTCTCGGGCACGACCCCGCTCGTGGTGGTGGCGGGCATCGCCGCATTCGTGGCCGCCACCGACGCCACCGAGGGGCTCTCCCAGGAAGTGGACCACCCGGCGCTGCTCGAGTCCTACCCCCACGAGGAGGGCCGGATCATGCTGGAGCACCTGGCGGCACCGGTGATCACCCTGATGTTCATGGGATCGGCGGCACTGCTGGTGGTGTACCTGCTGGACCCGTCGGCACAGGTGTTGCGTGTGGGTGCGATAACGGTGGTGTGCGCCTCGCTCACCGCCGTGGCGGGTTCCGCCGTGTCGACGGTCTCGCAGGTCGACACGGGAACCGACAACGCGATGGCGATCACACCCGAGGTGGCCGGCCCGCGCCTGGTCATGCGAACCGCATGGCCACCTCTGCTGGCCACAGTTGGATTCCTTCCAGCGCTCTTGGCTGCGAACGCCTCCGCGGGCTCGGACCCCGCCGGCCTGGCGGCCACGGCCGCACTGCCGGTGTTCGCGTTGGTGGGGATCGTCGCCGGATGGGTGCGCCTGAGGACCCGGATACACCAGGCGCTGGCCGAGTCGATGCCGGGATGAGCCACCCACAGCAGTGAGGAGCGTGCAGAGGTGAACCAGCGACGTCGAAGCGGTGCCCCCCGGAAGAGCGGGCTGGGGCGCAGCACCACCGGAACCGTGGAAGATGACCACGAGCCGTCGGGGACCACGCCCGAACGCAGCGACCACGGCGTGGCCCGGACGGCCCCGAAGGCTTCGCGCCGCAAGAGGCGGACCGCCCCGATGGTGGAGACCGAGGAGCTGGAGAAGAGCTACGGGGACATCGTCGCCCTTGCCGAGATCGACCTGGAGGTGCCCACCGGAGAGGCCGTGGTCCTCGTCGGCCACAACGGTTCGGGAAAGTCCACCCTGCTCGGAATGCTCGCGGGGACGCTCGAGGTGACCGGCGGCTCCGCCTCGATCGCCGGCAACCCTCCCGATTCGGTGGAAGCCCGCCGGGCCCGTTCGTGGCTACCGGACAACCCCGTGCTCTACGACGACCTGACCGTCGACGAGCACCTCAGCTACGTGAGCCGCCTGCACGGTGGCCCCGGACAGGGTGGGCGCATCGACGAGTTGATCGAACGCCTCGGCCTCTCGGAACGCCGCGACGACCTGCCGTCGCAGTTCAGCCGTGGGTTGCGACAGAAGACCGCCATCGCAGTCGCGTTGTGCAGGCCCTTCGAGCTGCTGCTCGTGGACGAGCCCTTCGTGGGCCTCGATGCCCAGGGACGCGAGACGATGCTCGAGCTCCTGGCGGAGGCCGCGGCCGACGGGGCGACGTTGATGGTCGCCACCCACGATCCACAGGTCATCGACCAGTTCGACCGGGGCCTGGTGCTCTCCAACGGCGAGCTGGTGGCCGACTGCGAGGCCTCGGCGCTGCACGACCACCTCCCCTCGAACTGATCGAGCCCTCGAACTGATCGTGGTGGTGCCGACCTGTCGGGCACCACCACGATCAGTTCCCGCGATCAGTTCCCGCGATCAGTCTCCACGACCGGATTCCACGACCGGTTGCAGGACCAGTGGCCGCGCCAGCCGGTGTGGCTAGTTCGCTCCCCTGGGCGGCTCACCGAACACGACCGGGTCGGCGGCCAGCAGCGCGCGGGTGACCGTGAGGAGGAGCTGTTCGGCGGTGTGGCGGGTGATCTCTCCCTCGCCCCAGCCGTCCGCGGCGCCGATGCATGCTCCCAGCAGAACCGGAGCGGTTGCGGCCGCGCGGCGCGGGGTCATCGAGAAGTGCACCTCGAGCACCTCGGCGACGAACTCGGCTCCTTCGCGCTCGCGTGCCTCGTCGGGACCCGCCACGATCGCGCCGGGCCCGGTGAGCATCCCGAGCAGGTCGCTCTGGTCCTCCGCGGCGTCGAAGAAGGCTGCGATCACACTCGCCGCGCGGTTGCCCACCGGAGCCGACTCCGCGGCCTGCCACACCACGTCCGCGAGCCGTTGGTTCTCACGGTTGCGAAGGGCCAGCAGCACGTCGTTGGAGTTGTCGAAGTGGGAATACGGAAGCGCCTTGGACACCCCTGCCCACTCGGCGAGGCGTTCCATGGTGACCGCCTGGGCCCCCCTGGTCGTGAGCAACGTGGCCGCCACGTCGAGGAGCTGCTCGCGACGCTTGTCGCGGGGCATGCGACGCGCACGTGGCGACAGCGGCGCGCCGTTGGGCGCCGGCCGGCTCTTGCCCGAGCCGTCACCGGGAACCGGCTCTGCGGTCGTGGTCGTCCCCTGTTCGCGTACTGCCATGGTCTCCTGGGTCACGCCCCCCTCGGGCCCTGACGCCTGGTTGCAACCTACCGCGCGAGCGGGTCGGAGGTCCCCAATCTGCTGCCGACGGAGCAAGCGGGACCAGCGGCCTACTCCGAGGCGACGTTCCAGTGCTCGCGCAGGATCTCGACCAGGTGCGACTGCGAGCCTCCTTCGGCTTCCAGTGCTGCGAGCACCTGGTTGACCACCGCGTAGTGGAACTCGTCCGCCTCCGCGGGTCGCAGTTCCAGCTCGCCCGCCTCGTGGGCCGCCTCGACCGCAAGTCCCGCTTCGTAGAGCGCGTTGATCAGGTAGCCGACCTCGTCGTCGGAACGCTCGGTGGACCATGTGAAGTCGGACTGCGCGTCGTCCAGCTGCCTGGTGTGCTCGCGCCACTCCCGCACGAGGCCCTGGAAGTTGTCGAGGGCCTCGGGCGGGGCACGGTCCGCACCGATCTCGCGCAGGCGCGCGATCACGTGCTCCGCGTAGTCGAACCAGGCTTTCGCACTCCTGGTCGAGACAGGACCGATGTGAACCCGCACTGCCACATTGTCGCGCCAGTTGGAGCTGTCGCGCAGCGTCAGGACCCCACCACGGGGCGATTCCGTTCGACTATCGATCGGCAGTCCACCCCCGGGGGCAGGGTGCCGAAGGCCACCGGGCCCCCGGACCCCAGACGGGCTGCACAGAACGCGTCCGCCACCGCTGCGGGCGCGTGACGGACGAGCAGCGACGCCTGCATGACCACGGCCATGGACTCGACCAGCGAACGGGCACGCACCTCGAGGTCATCGAGGTCGCCCAGTTCCTTGCGCAACCCGGCAATGGCGGCGTCGAGCCGGGCATCGCCTCCCGCGGCCAGGTCGAGCTCGGCCAGGAACACCTCCAACGACTCCGGGGAACGCCCCATGGCCCGCAGGGCGTCGAGGCAGATCACGTTGCCCGAGCCCTCCCAGACCCCGTTGAGGGGACTCTGGCGGAACAGGCGCGGCAGGTCCGACTCCTCCACGTAGCCGAGGCCGCCGAGGCACTCGAGGGACTCCGCTGCGTGCATCGGGGCTCGCTTGCAGGTCCAGTACTTGGCCACCGGCAACAGGATCCGCTGCAACAGGGCCTCCTGTTCGGAGGCCTCGGCGTCGAAGGTCGCTGCCAGGCGCATCGCCACCGCGGTGGCGGCCTCGGACTCCACACAGAGCTCCGCGAGGACGTTGGCCATCAGTGGCTGTTCGTCGAGGGTGCGGCCGAACGCGCTGCGATGGTGCGCGTGCCAGGTCGCCAGTGCAACACCTTGGCGCATGATCGCCGCGGAGCCCAGGGTGCAGTCCAGCCGGGTGGAGTTGACCATCTCGATGATGGTCCGCACGCCGCGACCCTCCTCGCCCACCATCACCGCCCATATGTCGGCGAACTCGATCTCGCTCGAGGCATTGGAGCGGTCCCCGAGCTTGTCCTTGAGTCGTTGGATCCGGATCGGGTTGCGTGTCCCGTCGGGCCGCCAACGCTGGGTCCAGAAGCAGCTGAGTCCGCCGGGAGCCTGGGCCAGCACGAGGAACCCGTCCGACATGGGCGCCGAACAGAACCACTTGTGACCGGTGAGCTCGTAGTCCCCACCGGGACCGCCACTGCCGAGTGGACGTGCCACGGTGGTGTTGGCACGCACATCCGAACCACCCTGCTTCTCGGTCATGGCCATTCCGGCGGTGATCCCGGCCTTCTGCCCGATCGGGACGTTCGCCGGGTCGTAGGAACGGCTGGTGAGCTGCGGTTCGAGCCGTGATGCCAGGTCGGGTTGGTTGCGCAGCGCGGGCAGGACCGAGGTGGTCATCGAGATCGGACAGCAGTGCCCCGCTTCCACCCCGTACCAGGTGAGCATCTTCGCAGCCCTGACCACATGGGCTCCGGGCCGCTCGTCGGCCCATGGGAACGCGTGGATCCCGTGGCTGACCGCGGCCTCCATCAAGCGGTGGTAGGAGGGATGGAACTCCACCACGTCGATGCGGTGCCCGAAGCGGTCGTGGGTGTGCAGCTCCGGCGGGTTGCGGTTCGCGTCGCGCCCCCACTGCTGGGCCTCGCCGGATCCGGCGAGGCGTCCCAGCTCCTCGAGTTCGGCCGAGGCATGCCCGGCCCCGTGGCGGTCAACGGCCTCGCGCAGCTGCGCGTTGGTGCGATAGGCGTCGTGGCCCTCCAGCACCACCGACTGGTTCGTGACCTCGTGGGTCTCCAAACGGTTGGACATCGGTGCCTCCTCGTTCAGTTCAGTGCCTCGGTGACCGGGTCGACCAGCACGTCCTCGACTCTCAGGAGGTCGGTCTCGTCGGCGCGTACCAACACGTTGCGTCCGGGGAGGTCACCCTCCTCGAAGGCGACCCGCACGACACTCGGGTGCGAGCTGAGCCCATCCTCTCCCAGGGGCCCGCACCCTGCCACCACCGCGGTGGTGGTCTCTGCCGCCAGCTGCCGCATCGTCCTCAGCGCCCTGGAGGGCTCTCCGATCCTGGCCAGGTCATCGATGACGAGCACATCGGCATCGGCGCTGTGGATGTCGACCCGCAGGCCCGCAGCCGATCTGCGCTCGGTGACCCATATGTCGCGGTCGGCGAACTGGCCGATCGTGTTGGCAACCCTGCTCCACGACTCCTCGGTGAGCTCGGCCCTCGAGAACTCCGCCGTGGGCACCCTCGCGGCTGCCGCGAGCAGCACCGCTGTCAGCTCGAGGGCATGGCCACCGGCGAACAGCACGTGGTGCGGGGCGTGCAGTGCCAAATCGACCAGCAACGGTCGGGTGTCGTGCGCGTGCCCGGCCTCAACGAGTGTGACCGTGCCGGCTCGTAGCCCACCTCCCAACACCCGGTCGAGGTAGACCCGACCGGTGCTCATGGGAAGGATCCGCGGGTCGACGGACAACTGGTCGCAGGGCTCGGGTTCGGGTGGTTCCAGCACGTCGATCAGCGTGACCAGGGCCTCCAGCACGCTGCACGCCCCCGGAGCCAGCTGGATCTCGTGATTCGACCTCTCCCCCACTGCACCCTCCTCGACTCCCGGCGCACCGAATCGGTACGAACACCCGTTCTACTACACCTCCGTGAATGCCGTCAGGGGTGTTCGGTCACACCCCGGCGTGCTGGGTGCCGTAGACCGCGAGGAAGCCGGTGACAGCGCGCTTGGCGAGGCCCGTGTCGAGTTGCACGAGTCCGCTGATCCTGGCGAACACGAGTGGGCCGATCAGCAGGACCATCGCCTGTTGGCGCGTGCAGTCCTCGGCCACGACGCCCTCCGCCACCCCGCGCCGGAGGGCTTCGGTGAGCGCTTGGGCCTGTTCGTCCTTGAGTTCGGCCTCGAGCCGGGCAGGGCCGGCCTCGTGCATCTTCAGCAACATGAGTGCGGGCATGAGCTCCGACCAGCGCGGGTCGTTCAGCGCATCCACGACCTGCGCCATCACGTACTCCAGCGCCTCGCGGAATCCCAGCTCCACCGGTGGGGTGTCGATGTGGGGAGCGTTGTGGTCGAACACCTCGGTGAGCAGCTCGTCGCGGCCGGACCAGTGCCGGTAGATGGTTGACTTCGCCACCCTGCTGCGCTGCACGACCCCGTCCATCGTGACCGCGTCCGGCCCGCCCTCCACGAGGAGCGCTGTGGCGGCGTCGAGCACCGCTTCGCGGGTCCGTACGATTCTCGGGTCCAGGTGTTCCATCTGCCGTTCCTGTGAGTTCACCAAGTGTGACACTTGTCCGCGCCGTTGATCCGGAACCCAAGTAACAGTACCGTACCGTTTCGTACTGTTCCTGTCGGGTCCATCCCGAGGTCCAGTCCCCCGATACCCCGAACCCCGGAACGCGCCATGTCGAACACCACACCTCCAACGACCGCCCCCCAGCACCACCACGAGCACCACCACTTCGACCACGACTCCCCGGTGGTGACCGACCGTCGCCAGCAGAACGTGATCCTCGCCGCCATGAGCGTGGCGCTGGTCGCCGTCGTCGCCTCGGTGTCGGGACTCAACACCGCCCAACAGGACATCGCCATCGACCTGGGGGCCACCCAGAGCCAGATCCTGTGGATCATCAACGGCTACACGCTCGCCCTGGCAGCGCTGCTGATGCCCATCGGCGCCATCGGCGACCGTTGGGGACGCCGCCCCGTGCTGCTCACCGGACTCGTCATCTTCACCCTGTCCAACCTCGGGGCGGGACTCGCCGACAGCGTCACCGCCCTGCTGGTCGCGAGGGTGGCTGCGGGAGTCGGGGCGGCGATGATCATGCCGGTGACCCTGTCGGTGATCACCTCTTCGTTCCCCGCCTCCGAACGTGCGAGGGCCGTCGGGGTGTGGGCGGGTTTCGCAGGGGCCGGGGGCATCATCGGGTTGTTCACCTCGTCGTTCCTGATCGACTACTTCACCTGGCCCTGGCTGTTCGCCCTGCCCGCAGTGCTCGCAGTGGTCGCGATCGGAGCAACACTCTTCGCCGTTCCCAACTCCTCCGAACACGACGGCAGCCGTTTCGACACCGTGGGATCCCTGTTGTCGGCGGTGGCCATCGGTGGAGTCGTGCTCGGCGTGCACGAGGGTCCCGAGCAGGGCTGGACCCATGGCATCACCGTCGCCGCGCTGGTCGTGGGAGCGCTGGCCGCAACCGCCTTCGCGTTCTGGGAGCTCCGGCGCAGCCACCCGCTGTTCGACGTGCGGCTGCTCGCCGACCGAGCGCTCGCCTCGGGAGCGCTCATCCTGCTCACGCTGTTCGGGATCATGTTCGGGATATTCCTGGTGCTCATCCAGTTCCTCCAGGCGGTCGTGGGCTGGTCCGCCCTGGCATCGGCAACGGGACTGCTCCCGATGGCGGCGGTGATGATGCCCCTGTCCGCGGCAGCACCGCGGATCGCAGAACGCGTCGGCACCCGGCGAGTGGCGCTGACCGGGCTCACCGTGTTCCTCGGCGGGCTGGTGCTGCTCGCCACGATGGTGTCGGCCGAGGGTGGGTACTGGTCGATCATGCCGGGGCTCATGGCCGTGGGTGTGGGCATGGGCCTGTCGATGACGCCGGCCACCACCGCCATCACAGCGTCGCTGCCCGTGGAGAAGCAGGGTGTCGCCTCGGCACTCAACGACACGGTGCGCGAACTGGGAGGAGCCCTGGGCATCGCAGTGCTCGGCTCCATCCTCAACGCCGGCTACCGCTCCGCCATGGGGGACGCCACCGCCGGCCTGCCCGCAGAAGCGGCCGAGGCCGCATCCGAGGGGATCGGTGCCGCCTTCGGTGTGGCCGGCGAGATGGGTCCCGCAGGTGCGGACCTCATCGACGCGGCCCAGCACTCCCTGGTCGTCGGTTGGCAGAGATCCATGTGGGCGGGTGCCGCCATGGCCGCGGTCGCCCTCGTGTTCGTGGCCTGGCGGGGGCCCCGCCCGGCCCGGGGAGTACCCGAGCAAGCGGGATCCGACAACGAGCAAGCCGGCGAGGCCAGCGTGGTGGTTGCCCCCTGAACCCGAGCTGACCCGGCGCGTGGGCTGTGTGCTGCGGGCCCTCAGATCACCGCAAGCACGAACGGCACCAGCACCAGGGCGGCGAGCAGTGCGGCCACGGTGCCCAGGACGACCCTGAAGGCCCCCGAACACCACAGCGGGACATCCCGACAAGCCTCCTCACCGGGGCACGCCGGTCCGCCCGAGACGATCGCTCCCACGGCCAGCAGCACGCCCAGGCCGAGTTGCACCATGAGCGCGGTCGTTCCCTCGGGCGGCAGCGGCACTTCGGTTCCGAACACGACGAACGATCCGCTGGACATCGAGTCACCCGCGAGCATCTCGAGCGCGGTGACCACCACCACGAGTGCTGCAACGGCGAGGCTCAGGTGTCGGTGGATCCCGACGTGCTCCGACTCGTCGCGCCACTTCGCCTCGGCCGCCTGCTTCTGGGCAGCGGCGCGCTCCGCGGCCACGCGGCGGGCCTCGGCCCGGCGGGCATCCCACGCGGCGCGCTCTGCAGCCAGCTCGCGTTCTTCGTAGCGCTGCTGGACCGCGAGTCTCGAACCCCCCATCACGGGTCGGACATCCGCGAGCCACCTGTCGTACTCCCGACGCCTTTCGGCGTCACCCACGACCGACCAGGCGACCTGCAGCGCCTCGAAGGCCTCCTCGCTGCCGCCGGAGTCCGGATGGACGGTCTTGAGCTTCCTGCGGTAGGCGGCCTTGAGCTGTGCCCCGGTGGCGCCGGGTTCGACGCCCAGAACCTCGTAGTGGCTTGCCCTCATCGACGTCGTCACGGATCACCCCCGTACCCGGATGCGTGGCCCCTTCCGATAGACCACACATCCACGCTAGGGAGCAACCCCGGGAATCCCAACGTCCCCCGCCGGGGGCAGCCCGCGGTGCCCCGGGGGCCGGGGTTCAGGTGGCGGTACCCGTGGCAGCTTCGCCGGACCGAGAGCCCCCGGAACCGGGATCGTCGGTACCGGGGCCGGTGGAACCGGCACCGTCAGTGGGGGTGGCGTCGGAGTCTGCATCGAGCTGCTGTGCCATGCCGGCGAGCAGCTGGATCACCCCGAGCAGCACCAGCACCACCAGCACGACGAGCAGCACCGCCTTGCCGGTGGGACGGTTCCAGATCACCAGCCACAGACCGCCGGCTATCAGCACGGCGACACGCAGTCCGCGGACGTTGGTTGCCACCCATCCGGGCACGGGGCCCAGGGCACTCACCTCGGAGGCCGCCCGGGATCCCCTCCCGATGAGGTTCGCGGCAGCGTCGCGAACGCGGGTGGGGACGCTGCCGGGTCCGACCAGCCAGGAGCCGACGGCGAGCACGACACCGACCACGAACGCGAACCGCACCGCCCTGACCACGAACCGGGTGACGATGTCGAACAACGCCACGAACGCACCCGGATTGCGGACCGTGTCGGGCAGGTTGGACACGAGCGCGTCCCTCCCCAGTGACATCGAGAGCACCACCACGAGCATCGCCAGCGCGACCGCCACCCCTAGGCGCAGCACGCCGAGCCGTCTGTCGTGGGCCACGAACACCGATCCGACCAGGAGCGCGAGCGTGAGCACCGCTGCCACCCACGCCACGGTGTCCATGATCCGCACGCTGTCCTGGATGGAGGCGAACTGCTCGGAGTCCACGAGCACCCATTCTGTGTCGATGCTGTCAGTGGGCACCCGCGAGGAGATGTCGGTGCCGAACTGTTCGTCGAGGAGGTCGAGCGCCCGCTCGACGAGAGGGCCCAGCCTGATGACCACCTGGCCGTCGCTGAGTGACAGCGCACCCTCGTCCTTGCCGGTGATCGCCGCCACCAGAGCGTCGTGGGCGACCCGGTTGGCGTCCACCCACACCGTTTCGAACTGGTCGCTCGAGACCACCTTGTCCGCGGCATCCTGGATCAGGCCCTCCGCTCCCGATGCGATCGGTGCGGCCAGGATCGAGGCCTTCGCGGGCAGTACCTCGGTGGCCAGTTCCTCGAGGTCGAGAGAGTCCGTGATGGTCGTGGCGATGCGCTGGGACAGCGCATCCTGGATCTCGGAGTTGTCCGCCAGCGGGGCGACGGTCTCGACGTAGCGGTCGGTGTCGAGCACGATCGTGCGCATCCAGACCCCGAGTACCGAGACCACCATGAGCACGGCTCCTGCGACCAGCATCACCCAGGCGGCCACGGAGCGGAACCGCCCCGAGCCCCCGGAGGGCTGCTGTGCGGCCTTGGCCAGCTCCGCCCGCAGGCGTTCATTCTCCGCAGCGAGGCGTGCAACCTCCGCGGAGTCGGAGGTGTCCGGACCTTCGGAATCGGGTGCCATTCGGATGTGCCTTTCCGGGTCCTGGCGGTTCACCTGGGGTGACCGTGCGTGCTCGAGGGGCGCCGGGGTTCGAACCTGCAGCCCTTGGCGGCATCGTACCGGCAGGCGCGGAGTCGACCGATGACTCCACCGGCAACAGCAGCGCTCCGGCGAGGAAGCACAGCGCACCCACGAAGGTGGAGGCGTTCACCAGAGCCGGATCCGCGACCTGTCCGTCGCGGTACCGGGCCGCGACCGCGGACACCCCGAAGGCGATCGAGCCGGCCATGTTCACTGCCGCGATGCGCCAACCCATCGAGTGGTCACTTCGGGGCAGCACGCCGCGGTTGACCTCGGAGTAGGCGAGCCAGCTGGCCACGAGGAAGCAGATCGATCCACCCACGTCCGGTGCCCAGACCCAGCGTTCCAGCCTCGTGAGGTCGTCGCCGGCTCCGATGGCGGCGAACGTGGAGACGTTGAACATGATCGTGCCGACGAACTGCACTGCGGTCGCCCACCAGTCGAGGCGTCTCGGTTGCCAGCCCACGAGGCTGGCGATCACTCCCGGTCGCCGCGCATCGGAGGTGATCCCCTGCGGTGCGTGCATCGCCTCGTGGAACTGCAGGTAGGCCGCGGTGGTGAAGAAGATCGACCCGATGAAGAACGTCACCCCGACCGTCTTCGCGGAGAAGGCGTTGAAGTACGGCGGAAGCGAACCGAGGGCGAAACACGTCGAGCCGATGCCGAACAGGGCTGCGAGAGCGATGCTCGTGTTGTCGGGCCGGGGGTGACCCGCAGCACGGGCACGTACGGTCTCCAGTGCGCCCGGCAGGAGTCCGAGACCCTTGCGGTGACGCCTGGAGGTCCACTCGAGCCGCTCACCGTCGGGCGAGCGCAGACGGGCGCGGGTCACGAACCCGAGCGGGCCGGTGGTCTCCTCGAGGGTCCAACCGGGTGGCAGGTCCTCCAGGGGACCGGCAGCGGTCGCCACGGAGCTCAGTTGTGCAACCCCATGCGCGCCTTGCCGTGCGCTGCGGCGTGCGCCGGTGCCGTCCACAGATCGGCCTTGGACGACGCACGCTGGGTCGGCTGTTCGGCCTGCAGATCCTCGTAGGCCTTGTGCAGGTCGCGCAGCAGCACCTTGATCATCTGGCGGCTCAGGTCGAGGCGCACCACGATCCTCATCAGATGCACATCCTCCGCATCGGGTGGGAGGCTGTAGGCGGGCACGATCCATCCGTCCTCGCGCAGGCGTGCCGAGAGGTGGTAGACGTCGAAGCCCGGGTCACCGGTGAGCTTGAAGGTGACCACCGGTTCGGCGAGGCCCGGGTTGAGGATCTCGAAGCGACCTGACTCCGCGAGCTTCTCGTTCAGGTGCGCCGCGTTGGCCATGGTGTTGGCGACGATCGACTCGTAGCCGGTGCGGCCGAGGCGCAGGAAGTTGTACATCTGGGCCTGGATCATCGCGGAGCCGCGAGAGAAGTTGAACGTGTAGGTGGGCTGTGCACCACCGAGGTAGTTGACGCTGAACACGAGGTCCTCGGGCAGCTTCGAACGGTCCCGGAACACGAGCCAACCCACGCCCGGGTAGACGAGTCCGTACTTGTGACCCGAAGCGTTGATCGAGGCGACCTTCGACAGGCGGAAGTCCCACAGCAGGTCGGGATGCGCGAACGGGGCGACGAACCCACCGCTGGCGGCATCCACGTGGAGCGGGATGTCCCAGCCCTTCTCGGATTCGACGCGCACCAGCATGTCGTTGATCTCCGAGATCGGGTCGGCCTCACCGATGTGGGTGGTGCCCAGGACGGCCCCGACCGCGATGGTGTTCTCGTCGATGCGCTCCTCGACCTCCGCGGCGGTGACCACGTAGCGGTCGGGCTTCATGTGGATCTTCCGCATCTCCACGTCGAAGTAGTTGGCGAACTTGTCCCACACGACGTGCGTCTCGGCCCCGAACACGACGTTGGGCCGGTCGGTGGGCTCGCCCGCCGCCTTGCGCCGGTTCACCCAGGCACGCTTGTGGGCGAGCAGGCCCAGCATGATCGCCTCGGAGGAACCGATCGTGCCGACCCCGACGACCTCGGCTGGATCGGGGGCGTTGAACAGGTCGCCCAGCATGTGCACGCATGCCTCTTCCACCAGCGAGGCAGCCGGGTACTCCTCGTGGTCGATGTGGTTCTTGCGCAGCGTGTCGTGGATGAGCGTCTCGGCCTCGGGTTCCATCCAGGTGGTCACGAACGACGCGAGGTTGAGCGTCTCGCGGCCGTCCAGCATGAGCGCCGTGTGCAACAGCTCGTAGGCCTCCTCGGCCGCCATGCCGTGGTCGGGGAACTGCGTGGTGTCCACCTCGGTCACGAATCCACGCCTGCCGTGCACCGGTATGTCGGCCGGTACCGTGTCGAGGGGATCGGGACCTGTTGGCTCGCTGTTCATTTGACTCCAGTCGCTGGGTTGGAGTCGAGGCTACCGATCGTGAGCGGGCCGCAGCTGTGATCCGGGCTGAACGGCGCGTGAAGAAGGAGTGAAGCCGCGCAGGCGCAAGCTGTTGGCAACCACGAACGCCGATGAGAAGGCCATCGCGGCACCCGCGATCATCGGGTTGAGCAGGCCTGCGGCGGCGAGAGGTAGGGCCGCCACGTTGTAGGCGAAGGCCCAGAAGAGGTTGCCCTTGATCGTCGCCAGCGTGCGGCGCGACAACTGGATCGCGTCGGCCGCCACCCGCAGGTCGCCGCGCACGAGCGTCAGGTCGCTCGCCTCGATCGCCGCGTCGGTCCCGGTGCCCATGGCGATTCCCAGGTCCGCCGTGGCGAGGGCCGCTGCGTCGTTGACGCCGTCGCCGACCATGGCAACGACGCGGCCCCGGTCCTGCAGGTCGCGCACTGCTGCCACCTTGTCCTCGGGCAGCACCTCGGCGGTGACAGCGTCGATGCCGACCTGCGCGGCGACGCTGGCCGCGGTGGCGGAGTTGTCCCCGGTCAGCAGCACCGGGGCAAGACCGAGCTCACGCAGGCGTGACACAGCCTCGGGCGAGGTCGGCTTCACCTCGTCGGCGACGGCGAGGACCGCTCGGGCAGAGCCTTCCCAGCCCGCCAGGACCGCGGTGCGGCCGGCCGACTCCGCGGCGGCGACCGAGTCGGCGAGCGAGTCGGGCACATCGAGTCCCTCGGCGGCCAGCAACCCGCTGCGACCCACCGTCACGCGCCGGTCGCCGACGGTACCGACAACGCCCAGACCCTCACGGTTGGCGAACTCCCCCACCGGGCTCAGCTCGCCCAACCGCTCCGCGGCGGCGTGGGCGATGGCCGCAGCAATCGGATGCTCGGAGGCGTGCTCGAGGCTCCCTGCGTACAGCAACGCCTCGGCCTCGTCGGTGGAATCGTCCACCGCTACCGAGACGAGTGCCATCTCACCGGTGGTCACGGTGCCGGTCTTGTCGAGCACGATGGTGTCGACCCGCCGGGTCGACTCGAGCACCTCCGGGCCCTTGATGAGGATCCCCAGTTGTGCGCCCCTGCCGGTGCCGACCATGAGCGCCACCGGGGTGGCGAGACCCAGGGCGCAGGGGCAGGCGATTATCAGCACCGCCACCGCAGCGGTGAACGCGGCTGCTGGGCCCTCGCCCACCGCCAACCAGAACACCAGCGTTGCGAGTGCCAACAGGATCACCACCGGCACGAACACCGCGGAGACACGGTCCGCCAGTCGCTGGACCTGTGCCTTGCCGGTCTGCGCCTCCGTGACCAGGCGGGTGATGCGAGCCAGCTGGGTGTCGGCACCCACGCGGGTCGCCTCGATGACGAGCTGTCCGCCCACGTTCACCGTCGCACCGGCAACCGCATCACCCGGCTCCACCTCCTCGGGGACGCTCTCACCGGTCAACATCGATGCGTCGATCGCGGACGTGCCCTTCTCGATCACCCCGTCGGTGGCGACCTTCTCACCCGGACGCACCACGAAGCGGTCCCCCACTGCGAGCTGCGCGACCGGAACGCGCACCTCGGTGCCGTCGCGCAACACCGCCACGTCCTTGGCCCCGAGGTCCATCAGCGATCGCAGCGCGGCGCCGGTGCGACGCTTGGCGCGGGCCTCGAAGTAGCGCCCGGCGAGGATGAAGGTCGTGACCCCGGCAGCCACCTCCAGGTAGATCTCGTCGGCCCCGGAGCCCTTCGAGATCGTGAACTCGAAGGGCATCGTCATGCCGGTGGTACCGGCGTCACCGAGGAACAGCGCGTACAGCGACCAGCCGAACGCTGCGAGGGTACCCATCGAGATGAGCGTGTCCATGGTGGCCACCCCATGACGCAGGTTCCTCCACGCGGCGACGTGGAACGGCCATGCACCCCAGACCACCACCGGAGCGGCCAGGGTGAGCGACAGCCACTGCCAGTTGTCGAACTGGAGTGCCGGCACCATCGCCATTGCGATGACCGGGATCGCGAGCGCAGCGGAGACCCGCAGGCGGTTGCGGAGCGCCTCGACCTCGGTGTCGGTGTCCGGACCATGGTCGTGGTCGCCGCGTGGCGCGGCGTCGACCGGTGGCGAGTCAGCGGCAGCGGCGCCAACCATGCCCCCGCGGGGCCGTTCGTCCACAGGAGCCACCCCGGAGAACGGGTCGGTGGCTGGGCGCGCCGAGTACCCGGCTGCCTCCACCTCGCCGATGAGCAGCTGCGCGTCGAGGTCCTCGTCGCTGGTGACGCTCGCCCTCTCGGTCGCGTAGTTCACCGTGGCGGTGACACCCTCGAGACGGTTGAGGCGCTTCTCCACGCGAGCCGCGCAGGAGGCGCACGTCATCCCGGAGATGTCGAGCTCCAGCTTGTGGGGGGCCTCCTCGATCCTCATGGGTTCACGACCTCCCGTGCACCGGTGCCGGTGCTCAACGGCGCACTTCGTAGCCCGCCTCGGCGACCGCTGCGTCGATCTGCGTTCCCGGCACCGGCTCGGTGCTGGTCACGCTCGCTCGTCCGGTGCCGAGGTCCACGTCAACCCCGATCACCCCGGGGAGGCCGCTGAGCTCCTCGGTGACCGCGGCCACGCAGTGCTGGCAGGTCATGCCAACGACCTCGAACGTCTCGACCTCTGCCATCGTCCGTCCTCCCGGATCAGTTCATCTGGTCGCGATGCCACCACCGCAACGGCTCCTGCTCTCGTCGTCCTTCCTGGAAGGTACCCCCTGGGGGTATACTTCGTCAATGCCCGACGACCCGGGGCACGAACCCGCCAGCGACCTGTCGGAGGAGCGATGACCGAACGGGGCTACACCGCCACCAAGGACGAACTGCAGACCCGCCTCGCACGAATCGAGGGACAGGTCCGCGGCGTGTCACGCATGGTGGAACAGGACCGCTACTGCATCGACGTGCTCACCCAGATCAGCGCCATCCGCTCGGCACTCGACAGAGTGGCCCTCGGCCTCGTGGACGACCACGTGCGCCACTGCCTCATCGGCGGCCACGGCGGGCCCGAGGATCCCAAGGAGCAGGCCGACGAGCTGATGGGAGCGGTCGGCCGGTTCATCGCGAGCTGAGCTCTCAGGGTACGGACCAGCCGGTGCTCTCGAGCAGTTCCCGGGCGGCCCCGACAGCAGGGTCGGCGGGGTCGGACCAGGTCCCGTGGTGTCCGTCGCCGGCTGCGGCAGCGTCGCCGGCGGCCGGAGCGGCACGCGAGATCGCGACGCGGAGCGCGTCTGTCGCCTCCTCCGAGTCCTGCCCCCGGCGCCTCAACTCGGCGTCGATCGACACGAGTGTCCGCAACAGCGTGAGCCTCACCTCCGGCTGGTCATGACCAGCCCTTCGGATCTGCCCGAAAGCCGCCTCCAGGTAGTCGAGGTGCGCCGGTGCCGCCACCCGCCTGATCGTCACACCACCGATCTCGGCCTCCGCGGGAGGCAGGTCGCAAGCAAGGATCTCCAACACCAGATCACCGAGTTGTGGGATGACCGTTCGGGCGGTGTTCGGATCATGGATGCCCGGTGACAGCGCCCGCAGGGCGATGTCCTCGAGTGTGGTGAGCCCGAGCGCGACGTCCTGTTGCATCGTGCGTTCGCGTCCGATGTCGAAAGCACCGCGGAGCGCGTCCTCGGTATCGCCGGAAGGGTCGGAACCAAGCGGCTGGTCCGCGTCATCGGTGCCCGTGGGATTCCGGCGTCGAACCGTTGCCAGCGGGCCGCCCTCGAACACGTAGGTGCCGACGGCCACCTCGAGGGTCACCTCCGAACCCGGAGGGACCGCACCGACGACCGCGTCGAGACCGATCTGTTGCACCCAACCTCCAGCGGCGGAGCACACCACCAACGACCCATCCCGGCCGGGGTCCACAACCGCCGGCCCGGGAGGTCCGCAGGCCACGGCCAGGGGCGAGGGAACGATCCCGGGCGCCTGCAGGTCGACGCGGCCCTCCGGTCCCGGTTCGCCGAGGCGGTCGCGGATCACCCCTCGGGCCTCGGCGAGCACCGAAGCAGAGACCCGGGAGACCCGCACGCTGGCCGCCGTATGGCTGATCGACGCGAGCAGCGCCAGTATCGCCACCAGGGCGAGCACGGTGGCGAGCGCGACCGATGCGCCCGGCACGTCGGCCGAGCCGCCTTCGGCGAGTGGCCCACGCACGTCCCGCAGCACCAGCAGGCTGTAGAAGAACGTGGCGAGGACGATCCCGATCATGTTCTGCTGGAAGCGGTCCCTCAGGAACGTGCGCAGCACCCTCGAGGAGTAGCTGCTCGAGGACAGCTGCAGGGCGACGAGGGTCAGCGAGAAGACCACCGAGGCGGCGGTGATGGTGCCCGAGGCAACCGCGCTCAGCAGGACGCGGGCGCTCTCCACGGTGGTGTCCATCCAGGCGGGAACGTCCTGCCCGACGAGCCAGTCGTCGATCCGGCCCATGACGAGCCACAGCAGCACCGACCCGACCACCCACAGGCTCGGGAGTCCGAACAGGCTGGTTCGGAACCGCTCCCTGAGCGATCCGGCCACCACCGACATCCGCCCGGCGGATCGCTCAGCCACGGACGCGTTCATCCGGCGAGGGACCCGCCGAAGATCTGCCATGCGAGGACCGACTTCGCCACGAGGCTCAACACCAGGTAGCTCTTCTCGCCGAAGGCGTAGTCGCGCCACGGCCCCACACCGGAGTACTGCAACCACTGGTTGAGACCGAAGCTGAAGAAGAACACGAACTGGGCGACGAGGATCCCGTAGACGAACCCGGGAACCGTGTCGGCACCCACGACGTTCACGAGGATCGCGATCCACGGGGCGAGACCGACGATCGTGCCCATCCAGAAGGGCATCATCGTGGTCTCGGAGCGACCCGGTGGGTTCATCCGTTCCTGGAGCCAGCCGAAGAGGATCATCGCGATGTTCGCACCGGCGATCGCGATGATCGTGTTGATCGAGGTGAGTCCGGTGTAGAAGCCGATCAGGATCACCATGAGGGTCGCACTGAGGCTGTACTCCACCCAGCGGAAACGGTTGATGCCGCGTCGCAGGTCGCCCTCGTAGACCCTGCGCGCCACCGTTGCGGTCAGGAGGTGGTCGATCGCGGCGAGGGAGAGGAATGCCACGATGGCGAGGCCTATGCAGACCGAGAAGAGCACCTCCGGTGCGGGCGGTGCGGCGCCGGGTGGGCCGGTCGGGAAGCTCGATGTGACATCGATCGTGAACCCGCTCGCCAGCACCGCCACGAGCAGTGCCTGCAGAGCGTGCAAGCCGGTCAGTCCGTAGTTCCAGCGACGCAGGTCCGCCAGGCGCCGCGGTGTGACACCGCTGGCAACCACCCCCTCGACACCTCCGGCGCCGTCCGCATCATCGAAGCTGGTGTCGGTTGGGTCCATGTCCTCTCCTTCGTAGCGGTGGGCCCGATGGATTGGTGCCTGTCAGATCTGGCGCATCTGACGGCCTCCGTCCTCGGCCCACGACTCGCGCATCGAGGCCTCCACCGAGTCGAGTGCCATCAGCTGCACCACGATCCCCCCGATCGCCAACGCCAGGTAGAGCGCGTACCACCACGGACTCCCATCGAGCACCTCGGTGCTCGCCCCCTCCCCCAGGTCGACCCCGTCGATCGTCCCGACGATCAGCATCATCCCGCCGATCGTCACGCTCGCACCGGCGAGCGCGGTCAACACGGTGAGCACGACCATCGGCAGGTCCGCCACGATCGCCCCGACGGCCAACAGGATTCCGACCGCCACACCGACCAGCACGATCAGCCACGACCAGGTCACCCCGAGCGCCACGAGCACACTCGTGGAGATCACGAATCCCACCGCCGAGAGGGCCAGGGCCACGCAGACCTCGTAATAGGCGTACGCGAGGATCCCGAACACCACTGCGAGCGCGATGCCCAGGAGCCACGCAGCGGCGCTCGCCAGGAAGTCCTCCCCACCGAGGCCGGCCACAAGGCCCGACCCCACGAAGAATCCGGCGAACGCACCCCAGATGGGGATCACGATCCGCATGGTCAGGTAGCCCCGGAAGCAGAACAGCGCCCCGATCCCTGCCGCGGCCACACCCAACAGGAAGTCACCCATCACCGAACCGTACCCGTCGGTGTACGGGTGCGGCCGGGATGCTGGCCTCATCACCATG
>JAMLGJ010000004.1 GCA_023958095.1 Microthrixaceae bacterium | reverse complement strand
GGGGGTTGGGGGCATGGTGCGGCAATCCGGGCGGGCCGGGACTACGAACCGGGTACATGGACCGCCCGACCGCCCTCCTGGAGCGCGCCGGGGCGCCTCGCACGGGTCCTTCGGTGGGCCTGAACCCGCGACGACCGGGCGGAGGTGCCAACATGGTCGGCGTGGGAGCAGCCCGGAGGTCGAGTGGTCCAGGCGGTCCCGGTGACGCCCGTCAGCGCGAGGCGGACCTCCTGGCCCTCGTGGCCGCAGGCGACCAGGGAGCTTTCGCGGAGCTGTACGACCTGATCGTCGGGAAGGTGCACGCGGTCGTGGTGGCGGTTCTCAGGGACCCGGCGCAGTCAGAGGAGGTGACCCAGGAAGTGATGGTGGAGATCTGGCGCAACGCAGCACGGCATGATTCCTCGCGGGGCTCCGTGCGCACCTGGGCCGCGACGCTCGCACACCGACGAGCGGTGGACCGCGTCAGGTCCTCGCAGGCGGCGAGGAACCGTGACGAGGTGGACCTGCGTCGCGGCACGGCACAGGGAGCGAATCCCGACGAGGTGTCCGAGCAGGTCGAGTCCGGAGAGGAGCACCGGATGCTGGGCGAAGCCCTCGAGTCGCTCTCGCCGACACAGCTCGAATCGATACGGCTCGCGTACTTCGGCGGCTACACCTACCGTGAGGTGGCCGACCGGCTGGGTGCCCCCGAGGGCACCGTCAAGACGCGCATCAGGGACGGCCTCGCGCGCCTGCGTTCCGCGATGGAGGTGGCCGATGTCTGAGGAACTCCACTCCCTGGCGGCCCCGTACGCGCTGGACGCACTCGACGAGCTGGAGAGGCGCCGCTTCGAGTCGCACCTGGCGCAGTGTGCCGAGTGCCGCGAGGAGGTCGACACGCTTCTCGAGGTGGCCTCCCACCTGGTGGAGGGTGACACGCAACCGTCCTCCGGCCTTCGTGCGTCCACCCTCGAGATGATCGCCTCCACCCCGCAGGCCCCACCGTCTCCCCCTTCCCGAGCGCGGGGCGGCGATGGGTCCGCAGTGGGCTCCCCGGGGCCGGCTGCACCCGCTGCGGCGGCCCCCGTACCGCCGCCGAGGCGTCCCGCGGTCCCACGGTGGCTGCTGGGAGCCGCAGCGGCCGTCGTGTTGGTGGTCGTCGCTGCAGCGGTCGTCGTGGCGCTGGACGACGATGCCAACGACGACGAGGTCGCCACGGTCCTCGAGGCCCCGGACGCGACGGTGTTCGTGATGACCTCGGACGACCCCGCACGCGAGGCAACCGACCTGGAGGTCGTCCACTCGGCGACCCACGACGCGACCGTCGTGGTGGGTGACCACGTGCACAGCGCGGGCGAGGGGTCGACCTACCAGCTGTGGGGCGTCACCCCCGACGGGGGGATGCTCGACGCCGGCGTCTTCGACGCCGACCAGCAGGGTGAGGTGGAGGTGCCCGTGGGCACGCCCTCGGGGGTGGCCGGATGGGCGGTCACGGTCGAACCCGATGGCGGGTCCGATGAGCCCAGCGGCGATCCGGTGTTCGTCTCCCGGCCCATCTGACCCGAGCGGGCTCACGCGGGCAGCAGCCAACCCCGGATCCGTGACCGCAGCAGGTCGACGTTCACGCCCTTGTGGGCACTCACCCAGAGCACGTCACGGGGTTCGAGGTCACATCCCGCGGCCAGGTCGCGGCGCCGCCGGTCGCGTTTCGAGGCCTTCACCTTGTCGTGCTTGGTGGCCACCACCGAGTGGGGGAGCTGGTTGTGGCGAACCCACTCCAGCATCCCGAGGTCGAGTCGGGTCGGGCCGACCTCGCCGTCGATGAGCACCAGCACCATCTCGAGCACCTCGCTGCCGAGGAGGTACGACTCGATCATCGGCCCCCATTCACGCCTCAGGTGGTCGGGCACGGCTGCATAGCCGTAGCCGGGCAGGTCGATGACCCCCGGGTGTGGTTCGGGCCCCTCGCACAGCTCGAAGGCGTTCAGCATCTGTGTGCGCCCGGGGCTCTTGGAGGTGCGTGCCAGGTCCCGCTGCTTGGCCAGGGCGTTGATCAGAGACGACTTCCCGACGTTCGAGCGTCCGGCGACGGCCACCTCGGCGCCGAAGCCGGGGAGGTCGGCATCGCTGGCGGCCGAACCCGCGAACCGGAGCTGGAGTGGCTTGGTGGCTGACATCGTGGTCGGTGACGCGGTGCCGGAGGACCGACGGATCAGCGATGGAGCTTCGTGTCCGCCACACCTGCGGCGAACACCACCGGATCCCACACCGGTGAGAAGGGCGGGGCGTAGGAGAGGTCCGCCATGGCCAGGTCGTCGACGGTCATCCCGGCCCATATCGCGGTCGCGAGGGCGTCGATGCGTTTCCCCGACCCGGGGCCCCCGACGACCTGGGCACCCACGAGCACACCGTCGTCGCTGCGGACCGACAACTTGACGGTGATCGGTGAACCGCCCGGGTAGTAGCCGGCCCGCGTCCGCGAGGTGGACCTGGAGGTGACGACGTCGATGCCCGCGCGGTCTGCCTCGCGTTCGCCTATCCCGGTGCGGCCGATCTCGGTGTCCGCGAACTTGGTGATGGCAGTGCCGATCACCCCGGGGAAGGTGGCGTCGCCCCCGGCGATGTTGGTGCCGATGATGCGCCCGTGCTTGTTGGCGTGGGTTCCCAGGGCGATCACCACCGGCTCGCCGGTGATCCGGTGGGTGCTCTGCACGCAGTCACCTCCCGCCCACACCCCGGGCACACCCGCGTTCATCGTCTCGTCGACCACGATGCCCCCGGTGGGTCCCACCTCGAGGCCCGCGGCCTTCGCGAGTTCGCTGTTGGGACGCACCCCCAGGCCGAGCACCGCCAGGTCGGCGTCGAAGGAGGTGCCTTCGGCCACGACCGCCCCTAGACGTCCCTGCACGGATTCGAATCCCTCCACGGCCGCTCCCAGGCGCAGGTCCACACCTGCGTCGCGGACCGCTTCGGCGACCAGTTCGGCCATGTCCGCATCGAGGTTGCCAGCCATCGGCACATCGGCCATCTCGATGACCGTGACCGCCAGTCCACGGTGAACCAGCGCCTCGGCCACCTCGAGTCCGATGTAGCCGGCACCGACCACGACCGCGTTGCGGGCTCCTGCCGCGATCGCCTGCTCGATGGCAGCGGCATCGTCGAGGGTGCGCAGCTGTTGCACGCCCTCGGACTCGATGCCGGGAAGCGGCGGGACGATCCCGCGGGCCCCGGTGGCCACCACGAGGTCGTCCCAGCCCTCGGTGCGTTCCTCGCCGGATGCGAGATCCCGGACGACCACGTTGCGTGCATCCAGGTCGATGGAGGTCACCTCGTGGCCCACGTGCACGTCGATGCCGCGTTCGCGGTGCTCCTCGGGGCTGCGGGCGACCAGGTCGGCGGGGTCCTCCACGAGCCCCTCGACCAGGTAGGGCAACCCACAGGCCGCGTAGGAGGTGCGCGGTCCGCGTTCGAACGCGGTGATGCGAGTCGATTCGGCGCTGCACATGCGCCGCGCCTGGGACGCCGCTGACATTCCGGCGGCATCGCCGCCGATCACGAGCACTCGTCGTTGTTCCATCGCCCTCCTGTCGGTTCCGGCGAGCCTACCGGCGCCCGAACCGCCCGGGTCGCGGGCCCGGTCGGTGGATCCGCCGGGTGCTCCGGGTAACGTGCAGCCTCGATGCCACCGGCACACGAGGAGTCGGCACCGCAGACCGCAACCGAGGTGCTCGAGGCCGACGCGGACGGCATACGGGCCGCTGCCGATCTGCTGCGTGACGGCGAGCTGGTGGCGTTCCCGACCGAGACCGTCTACGGACTCGGGGCGTGCGCGTTCGACGAGGAAGCGGTGGGCGCGGTGTTCCGGGCCAAGGGCCGGCCCTCGACGGATCCACTCATCGTCCACGTGGCGGGGGTCGGGTCGGCCGAAGCACTGGGTGACCTGGACACCGATGGGGGACTGGCACGGATGCTCGTCGAAGCGTTCTGGCCCGGACCGCTCACCGTGGTGGTGCCCAAGTCGGATGTGGAGGGGCCGGGCCCCCGTCTCGCCACAGCGGTGTCGCCCACGCAGACCGTTGGCCTGCGCTGTCCGGCCCACGACGTCGCCCTGGAGTTGCTGCGGACGGCCGGGGTGCCGGTGGCGGCCCCGTCGGCGAACCGTTTCGGACGGGTCAGCCCCACCTCCGCGCAGCACGTGCTGGCCGAGCTGGGAGGGCGGATCCGCTGTGTGCTCGACGGAGGGTCGACCCCACTGGGGGTGGAGTCGACCGTGGTCGGGGTGGGCGAGGCGGCCGGCTGCCCACCCGGATCGGTGCGCCTGCTGCGCCCCGGCGGAGTACCCCTGGAGGACCTCGTGGCGGTGCTTCCCCCCGGCACCCTGGAGGACCTCGGCAGTGCCTCGGTGGACCCGGGAGTCGCTGCTCACTCACCGGGCACCTCCGTCTCCCACTACGCCCCCGAGGTCCCGGTCGTGTTCACCGTCGACACACCCGGGCTGGCGGCTGCGGTCGCCGCCGGGCTGCGCTCCCGGGGCCTGCGCGCCGTGGAGCTGCCCCTGCCGGAGGCCACCGAGGCAGCACGCGGCCTCTACTCGTTGCTGCGGGGTCTCGACGAACCACCGACCGGCGGTACCCGGGTGGACGCCGCCGTGGTCTCGGCGCTTCCCCCCGAGGGACTGGGTCGGGCGGTCAACGATCGACTGCTTCGTGCCGCCCACGGGCACCTCCAGCACAATGCGGACATCGAGACCATCGACGGCATACTGGAGCGCATCGGAGTGCCCCTAGATGCCCCCACTGCGAGGACCGACCAGAGGTGACCCAGCCCAGCACCAGTGAGCGTGACCAACGCCCTGACCCAGCACAGGAGTCGCTCCTGCACGGACTCCTCAGGGAGTCGCGCCCCAAGCAGTGGGCCAAGAACGTGCTGGTGTTCGTGGCGCCCGCCGCCGCCGGGGTGCTGAATCCCCTCGAATCCACCTACTACCTGCGGATCACCGTTGCCGCGTTCGTTGCCTTCTGCCTCGTGTCGTCGGCGACCTACATCGTCAACGACATCCTGGATGTCGAATCGGACAGGGCACATCCCAAGAAGCGGTACCGGCCCATCGCCGCCGGCGTGGTGCCCATGGGGGTCGCCGTGGTCGCCGCGGCGACCATGTTCACCGGCGGGGTCCTGCTCGCGCTGTTCAACCACGGAGACCTGTCGTCGCCCAACTGGGCGCTCGCGGGGGTGGTGGCGGGCTACGCAGTGCTCACGACCGCGTACTCCTTCTGGTTGAAGCAGGTCGTCGTGCTCGACCTGGTCATCCTGTCCGCCGGGTTCATCCTGCGGCTGCTGGGTGGTGCCTTCGCCGCAGGTGTCGACGTGTCGGACTGGTTCCTGTTGATCTCGCTGTTCGGGTCGCTGTTCATCGCCTCCGCGAAGCGCCATGCCGAGGCAGTGGAGCTGGGTGACAGGGCCTCGGAGCTGCGCGCGACGCTCGGGGAGTACAGCGAGCGCTACCTGGGTCTGGCCCAGACGGTGGCGGCTTCGGGAACCGTGATCAGCTACTGCATGTGGGCCGTGGAGGCGGGCTCCGGCGATGCCGAGGTGACCACCGTCGCCACTCCCTGGGCACAGCTCTCGATCATCCCGATGGTGATAGCGGTGCTCCGCTATGCGTTGTTGGTGGACAAGGGGGAGGGAGCGGCACCGGAGGACGTGATCCTGCACGACCGCCAGATGCAGCTGATGGGAGTGCTGCTGGTGGCATGCATAGCGATCGGTGTCTACGCGTGATGGAATGCCACCCGTGAGCGACGCGACACGACTCCTGAGCGGATGGGGCCGCACCGCGCCCAGCGCGGCGCACCTCGTGGAAGCGCACACCGATGCCGAGGCGGCCGACGCGGTGGCCTCGGTGGGCTCGCGGGGACTCGTCGCCCGGGGCCTGGGGCGTGGCTACGGGGACTGCGCACAGAACGCCGGCGGTGTGGTGCTGGACGGCCCGGCCAACAGCGGCATCGTGGACATCGACCTGCCCGGGGCGCGGGTGACCGCCCGGGCGGGCACGAGCCTGCACGAGCTGATGGAACGCCTGGTGCCCCTCGGGTTGTTCGTGCCGGTCACCCCCGGTACCCGGATGGTCACCGTCGGAGGGGCCATCGCAGCCGACATCCACGGCAAGAACCACCATCGCGCAGGCTCGTTCTGCAACCACGTGGAGTCGATGCGCCTGCTGGACGGCAACGGCGACATCCGCACACTCACCCCGACGGAGCACCCCGAGGAGTTCTGGGCGACCGCCGGGGGCATGGGTCTCACCGGAGTGGTCCTCGAGGCGACCATCCGCATGAAGCCGATCACCTCGAGCCGCTTGCGCGTCGACACCGACCGGGCGGACGACCTCGATGCCGTCATGGCACTCATGGTCGAGGGTGACGACCGCTACGACTACTCGGTGGCATGGATCGACCTCCTCGCCCGGGGAGCCTCGATGGGCCGCTCGGTGCTCGACCGTGGATCGTTCGCCACGGAGGAGGAGGTGACGGCGGAGGGAATCCGGCAGCCCCTGGAGTTCGCCACCTCGCAGCTTCCCTCGCCGCCCGACATCGTGCCATCGGGGCTGCTCAACCGGGCGACGATCATGGCGTTCAACGAGCTGTGGTTCCGCAAGGCCCCCGCGAGCAGGCGCGACGCGCTGATGAGCATCGAGGCGTTCTTCCACCCCCTCGACATGATCGCCGAGTGGAACCGGATCTACGGCAAGCGCGGGTTCCTGCAGTGGCAGTGCGTGGTGCCCGACGAGGGCCACGAGGTGATCCGCAACGCGGTGGGCCGCCTCTCGGGGGCGGGGATCTCGTCGTTCCTGGCGGTGCTGAAGCGCATGGGGGACCGCAACGGCGGTCACCTGTCGTTCCCGATCCGGGGTTGGACGCTCGCCCTGGACATGCCCGTCACCCCGGGTCTGGGTCCGCTGCTGGACGAACTGGACGAAGCGGTTGTGGATGCCGGTGGCCGCATCTACCTGGCCAAGGACAGCCGCGTGCGTCCCGAGCTGATACCCCTCATGTACCCGCGCCTCGAGCAGTGGCGCGAGGTGCGTTCCAAGCTCGACCCGGCGGGGCGGATCCACAGTGACCTCGCCCGCCGGCTCTCGCTCAGCTGAGTTCGGGCCGCGGCCCGCACCCGGCTGTGTCCGGGATCAGCCGCCGACCTCCTCGGCGTAGGTGTCGAGGGCTGCCTGGAACTCCTCGTTGGCCGCCGCGAACGTCTCGTCCATGGGGGCGTCACCGATGAGGGACTCCTCCAGGGCTGCGCGAACAGCGGTGCGGAACTCCTTGAACGGTCCGATCACCGGACCCGGGAAGTCCGGGTTCACGTTCTTGAGGCTCTCCAGGGCCGTGGCCGACCAGCTGCCGGGGCGGGTGTCGGAGAAGTAGGCCTGCATCTCGGGGGCCTCCTCCGCGTTGGAGAAGACCGGCAGGTAGCCACCCTGGGTGGTCCACAGGACCTGCTGTGGGGTCTCGTTGACCCACTTCAGGTAGTCCCAGGCGGCAGCGATCTGCTCGGGCGAGCGTCCCGCTCCGATCAGGTACCAGGCGTTGCCGCCGATCTGGCCGCTGCCGGCGCCCTCGATGCCCGGCAGCTGGCCCACACCCACGTCCAGGTCGGGGAACGCGAGCCCCGACAGGTCCGTGCCGGCGTCGGCGCCGATGTCCTCGGCCTTGAGCGAACCCGTGATGAGGGCGTCGACGGTGGTGGCCGCCGTGGAGGTCTCGATCAGCATCGAGGAGCTCTGGGTGGCCATCGACAGGTATGCATCGAAGGTCGCGGAGTAGGCCACCGTCTTCTGGAGCCCGGCGTCCTTCATGCCTTCCAGCCACTCGGTCCACTCGGTCGTCGTGTCGTTGAGCAGTTCGGACTCGGTTGCGAGGCCGTCACGTCCGTTGTTCTGGTTGACCATCGCGTCGCCGTTGGTGCTGGCGAGGTTCTCCAGCCACCAGGCATCGGCCCGGTACACGAACGGGGGACCGTCCGGAACCGGTGAGCCGTCGGACTGGGTGATCCTGCCGGCCGCCTTCGCGTCGGCGATGGACTGTGCCGCCTCACGGACCTCGGCGAGGGTGCCCGGAGGCGATTCCGGGTCGAGCCCGGCGGCGGCGAAGTGTGACTTGTTGTAGTACAGCACCGGGGTGGAGACCCCGAACGCTGCGGGCCACTGGACGTCCTCCACGGTGTAGCCCTTGGCGACCGCCGGCATGAGCGTGTCGTAGATCTCGCCCGCATCGGGGTCCGCCTCGATGCACGACGATGCAGGGATCGCGGCCTGGGAGTCGATCATCGACTGCGTGTTGGTGTCCTCGGCGAGCATGATCGTGGGCAGGGTCGAGGGGTCGCGCAGGGCCGCGAAGAACTTCGTCTGCTGTTCCTCGTAGCTGGCGCCCTGGGACTCGACGGTCACCTTCACCTTGTCCTGGGAGGCGTTGTACTCCTCGGCGAACTGTTCGACGGTGTCGGCGGTGAGACCCAGCACCGCGTGCCACACGGTGATCTCGACCGGTCCGTCGGCGTCCTCGAGCGCATCCACGGGGCAGTCGCTGGCGGACACCTCGGTGCCACCGGAGCCCCCGGAGGAACCGTTCCCGTCGGAGCCGCCGCACGCCGCCGCCACGAGCGCCAGCGCGCCCAGCAGGGCCAGGAACGTTCCGGCCGGGCCTCTGGTGGTTCTTGACCTAATCATCGTCACCTCGGGTGTGTTTGGTGGTGTTCTGGGTTGTGGTGGAACTTCGTTCGCAGGCGGGTGAGCAGCGGGGCTCAGCCCTTCACGGCCCCGGCCGTGAGCCCGGAGACCATCTGACGTTGGAAGAAGATGAGCAGCAGCACCAGTGGCAGGGCCGCGATGATCGCGCCGGCGAAGGCGAGGTTCAGCTCGTCGACACGCGTGGTCGTGAGGGTGCGAAGTGCGATCTGAACGGTCTGCCAGGCACCCTCGTCGGTGGCATTGCGCGGCCAGACGTACTGGTTCCACGCCGAGAGGAACGAGATCACGAGGAACGAGCCGATCACGGGCTTGGCCAGCGGTACCGCGACCCTGAACATGAAGCCGAGGTGGCCGAAGCCGTCCAGGGTGGCGGCGTCGCGCAGCTCCCGTGGCACCGCCATGAACCCCTGTCGTATCAGGAAGATGCCGAGCGCCGTGGCGAGGAACGGAACCGACAGACCCTGCACGGAGTTCAACCAGCCGAGGTCGCGGATCGTGCGCACGTTGGCGATGAGGGTGACCTCGATCGGCAACAACAGGGTTCCGATCACCACCGCGAACATGAGCCGCTTGAACGGGAACTCGAGGAACGCGAAGGCGTAGGCCGCCATGACCGAGGTGAGGAACTGCCCGACCATGATCACGGCGGTGACGACCACGCTGATGAGCATCGCCCGTGCCAGCCCCGCGTCGTTCCATGCCCTCGAGAAGATGTCCCACTCCGGGTCCACGAGCCGGAGCGGCTGGCCGGCGTTGATGAACGCAATGGGTGAGGAGATGGCGCGCAGCACCAGCATGTAGATCGGGAACAGGATCACCACCGACAGCGCGACCAGGGTGGTGTACCAGCCGAAGGTCGCGAACCTGCGGCGCAGGTGGCCCTCGCCGAGGGTCATCGCCTCAGTCGCCATAGTGCACCCGCTTCGAGAGGAGCCCGTACTGGGCGGCGGCCACCACGGCGGTGAGCACGAACAGACCCAGCGACATCGAGGCCTTGGTGCCGATGGAACGGATGCCCTGGGGGTCCGCGATCTTGTAGAGCAGGGTCTCGGTGGCGGTACCGGGCCCGCCGTTGGTGAGCAGCTCGATCTGGGCGTAGGCCTGCAGGGCGTGCACCACCAGAACCACGGCGAGGAACAACAGCGCGGGGCTGATGAGGGGCACCGTGATCTGCCAGAAGTGGCGCAGGGGTCCGTAGCCGTCGAGGGCGGAGGCCTCCTCCATCTCCGCGGGTATCGCCTGCAGGGCTGCGAGCACGATGATGAAGGTGAGTCCCAGGTTCTGCCACACCGAGGACAGGCTGACCGAGAACAGCGCCCAGTCGGGGTTGTCGAGGCTGAGCCAGGACACGTCCTTGAAGTAGCCCACCTCGGGGTTCACCAGCGTGAAGAAGATCACCGAGGCGACGGCGACCGACGTGGCCACCGTGGAGGAGAAGATCGTCTGGAACACGCGGATCCCGCGGAGTCGCCGGTTGGCCGCGACCGCGAGCAGGACGCCCAGCACGAGCCCGAGGGGCACCGTGTAGACCATGTACAGCCCCGAGTTCGTGAGGCCCTCGATGAAGTCGCTGCCGGTGAGGGTGTCGACGATCTGAGACGGTCCGACATAGGGCGGGTCGCCGATGCCGAACCGGTTCTCGCGGTGCAGCGACATGTCGACCAGCAGGTACAGCGGGTAGTAGAAGAAGGCGACGAAGACCGCCAGTGCCGGCAGCAGGAAGAGCCACCCCAGCAGGCCTTCGCGCACCTTCTGGGAGGTCCGCTTGGGCGCCCGGTCGGGTGCGCCCCCGAGGGTCGTGGTCACCGGGCGTTCCCCGGTGCGGCGACCGCGGAGTCGTCCAGTCGCCTGGTCGTGGCTGCGTCGAAGAGGTGTGCCCGGTCGGGGTCCACGGTGAGCGCGACCCGGTCGTGGATCGCTGGGGAGGGGTCCTCGGGGCCGAGGCGTGCCACCATCACCCGGTCGTCCACCCGGGCCAGCAGGTGACGCTCGTGGCCGAGCATCTCGATGTTCTCAACCGTGCCCGACAGGCCCGCTCCGTCGGTGGTGGCCACGGCCATGTGCTCGGGCCTCACGGCTGCAACGACCGGGGTCCCGTCGGGCGCCCCGGTGCCGTCGGACACCGCGAAGCTGCCGACGGCGGTCTGCACGGTGCGGCCCGAGGAGCCGGTGGTGAGCGTGCCGGAGATCGTGTTCATCGGCGGGCTGCCGATGAACTGGGCCACGAAGAGGTTCTCGGGTCGGTCGTAGACCTCCTGGGGCCGGCCGACCTGCTGCACACGGCCGTCGCTGATGATCGCGATGCGGTCGGCCATCGTCATCGCCTCGACCTGGTCGTGGGTCACGTAGACGAAGGTCGTGCCGAGGCGTCGGTGCAGTTCGACGAGCTCGAGGCGGGTCTGGGTGCGCAGCTTCGCGTCCAGGTTGGACAGGGGTTCGTCCATGAGGAACACCTGGGGGCGGCGCACGATGGCACGCGCGAGTGCCACACGTTGGCGCTGGCCCCCGGAGAGCTCTCCGGGCTTGCGGTCCATGTACTCGGTCAGCCCGAGGATCTCGGCGGCCTCGTGCACGCGTTGTTCGCGTTCGGCGGGGGCGAGGCGGGTCCTCTTGTTGGCGACCAGTGGGGACTCGATGTTCTTGCGGACCGTCATGTGCGGGTAGAGCGCGTAGCTCTGGAACACCATGGCGATGTCGCGCTCGCGCGGCGGGATGTCGTTCACCACCTGGTTGCCGATCGAGAGCATTCCGGAGGTGACCTCCTCGAGGCCTGCGATCATCCTCAGGGCGGTCGACTTGCCGCATCCGGAGGGCCCCAACAGGACCATGAACTCGCCATCGATCACCTCGAGGCTCATGTTCTCCACGGCGACGGTCTCCCCGAACGCCTTGGTCACCTCATCGAACGTCACAGCACTCACGGTCGTGCACCCACCCCTTGACGGATCGCCGGCATCGGGTCAGTCTCGCGCGGTTCGGGTGAACCCGGATTGCCGAAGGGTTTCCGGGGGGCCAAAACCGGGTTGCCGGCGCATTGCCGCCCAGTCGGCTGCCCACAGCGCCGTGGGTAGCCTCCGCAGGACGAGTTCGACCGCCACTCGCGCATCGGAGGCAACGTACTCGGTCACCTCCGCCTCGCTGAAGGTGTGCAGGCGGCTGCGGTCCAGCTCGACGGCCCGAATGCCGGTGAGGCGGGCGAGCGACTTGAGTGCGCAGGACAGCCCGAAGGTGCGCCCCACGTCGCCCCGGTAGAGGCGGTACCCGTCGAGGTGGACCATCTGGTGCCAGCGCCAGCGTGCCGGTCCGCCGTGCTCCCCGCTGCCGGCGTCGCCGCCGAGGCGCAGCCCGAGCTCGATCCCGAGCACCGCAGCCCGGTGGGCCACGAAGGGCAGGTCGAAGCGCGCGCCGTTCCAGGTCACCAGGATCGCGGGACCCAGCGCTGCGATCCGCTGGTCGACGTGCTCGAGCAGGTCCGCCTCGTCGCCGAGGAACACCTCGGGCTCGAGGAACCCGGCCCCTTCGCAGGCGGTGTCGGCAGTGGGGAGCGCGCGCTGCTCCGGCGTGCTCCCCGCCAGCCGGGCCGGGGCGACGTGGGGGGCGATGGCGGCCGCCACCACCGAGGAGGTCTCCGGGTCGAGGCCGCCGTGGGTGGTGTCGGTCTCGATGTCGAAGCCCACCAGGGGCAACTCGGTCGGGGCGACCGGTGGTGCAAGCGTCGGGGTCGGGGCATCGAGAGCGGGGAAGCCCATGTGGGCATCGTAGGGGTGGGGTGCGACCGCGCCGGTGCCCGCCGGTACGATCGGGTGTCCCAACGGATCGACCCGGCCCGACCGGCGGCGATCCCCTGCGCCGAGCGAACCCCGAGGAGCGACGTGGCCCGACACCTGATCACCAGCGCGCTGCCGTACATAAACGGCGTGAAGCACCTGGGAAACCTGGTCGGGTCGATGCTCCCCGCGGACGTGTACGCCCGCTACCTCCGCTCGGCGGGCCACGAGGTGCTCGCGATCTGCGCAACCGACGAGCACGGCACTCCCGCGGAGCTCGGAGCCCTGGCCGAGGACATGGACGTCGCGGAGTACTGCGCCCGCCACCACGAGACCCAGCGTGAGCTCGGGGAGCGCTTCGGGCTCAGCTGGGACTGGTTCGGGCGGACCTCCTCCCCGCAGAACCACGAGCTGACGGCGCACCTGGCCCGGCGCCTCAAGGCGGAGGGCTACACTGAGACACGCACCACCTCGCAGGTCTACTCGGTGGCCGACGGTCGCTTCCTGCCCGACCGCTACGTGATCGGCACCTGCCCGAACTGCGGCTACGACCGGGCACGCGGCGACCAGTGCGAGAACTGCGGCAAGCAGCTCGACCCCACCGACCTGCTCGAGCCCCGTTCGGCGCTGTCCGGCTCGACCGAGCTCGAGGTGCGCGACTCCGCGCACGTGTTCCTGTTGCAGTCGAAGCTGGCCGACCGGCTGCGGAAGTGGGTGGACTCCAAGTCGGACTGGCCCAACCTGACGCGCTCGATCGCCTACAAGTGGCTCGACGAGGGCCTCGAGGACCGCGGGATCACCCGCGACCTGTCCTGGGGCATCCCGGTCGACCCCGACGACTTCCCGGAGGCCGCGGGCAAGGTCTGGTACGTCTGGTTCGACGCTCCGATCGGCTACCTGGGGGCCACCAGGGAATGGGCCGACGCGGGCCTCGGCGGCGACGATCCCCGGGCCGCCTTCGACCGCTGGTGGCGGACCGGTGCGGGTGCCGACGAGGTCACCTACACCCAGTTCATGGGCAAGGACAACGTCCCGTTCCACACCCTGTCGTTCCCCGCCACCCTGCTCGGTTCGGGCGAGGACTGGTTGCTCGTGGACCGCCTCAAGTCTTTCAACTGGCTCACCTACTACGGAGGGAAGTTCTCCACCTCGGAGGGACGTGGCGTGTTCATGTCCGACGCCCTCGAGTTGCTGCCCGGCGACTACTGGCGCTGGTACCTGATGGCCAATGCGCCGGAATCGGACGATGCGAGCTTCACCTGGGAGCTCTTCGGTGATGCGGTGAACAAGGACCTGGTGGGCACCTTCGGGAACTTCGTGAACCGCACCGCCACCCAGGTGGTGCGCCACTTCGGGGAGGTGGTGCCCGACGGTGATCCCGACGGGGCTGCGGAGGATCTGCTCTGGGAGCGCGTCGGCGAGCGGCTCCGGGACTACACCGACGCGCTGGACCAACTGCAGTTCCGTCGCTCGGCGGCAGCCCTGCGGGCGCTGTGGGCGGAGGGCAACGTCTACCTCGAGGAACGCGAGCCGTGGCGGGTGGTCAAGGAGGACCCCGGCGGTGCGGCGTGCATACTCCGCAACGCACTGAGACTGGCACTGCTGCACGCGGTCGCCTCCGAGCCGTTCGTACCCGAGGCATCCCGGCGCCTGGCGGAAGCATTCCCGGATGCCGCGCACACCGGGTTCACGCTGGACGCGACACTGGTGGACGACGCCCGCGGGTCGTTGGCCCCCGGGGACCGTTTCAGCCCGCCCGGGCTGTTGTTCACGAAACTGAGCTCCGAGGACCTGGCGGCCTGGGAGGATCGATTCGGGGGAGGGGACGACCTTGGCCGATGACGACACCGCCGGGGACCCCGGCGACCCGGCAGCCGGCCGGCGGCCACGGAATGGCTCGGGAAGGGTCCGCCGTTGGTTGCGGCGTGCCGGCAACCAGGGCTCGCGCGTGCTGCTCCTGGCAGCCGTGGTCGCGATGTTCGGCATGGGAGTCGGCTACGCGCTCGGCTTCCCCCTGAGGTACGTGGACTACGAGGCCTCCTCGGCGATCTCCCTGGACCAGGCATCCCTCGCGGGGACCGTGGACGTCGAGGCCGCCCTCGTGGCCGAGGGCGACCTCGGCCCCGGATGGGTGCCCGGTGACGAGGCACTGGGTGTGTTCGGCGTGCTGGGTGCCCCGGTGTGCGGCACCGAGATCGACACCCCCACGCCGCTGTCGGCCAAGGAGGTCGCGGTCTGGGCCGACGACACCAACAGCGCGCGGATCATCTCCCAGGCCCTACGGGTGACCCGTTGGAGCGACGCGGAGCAGTACATCGAGGAGGTGGCCGACGAGCTCGAGGAGTGCGACACCTTCTACCGCACCGATGCCGGCCAGCGGACCAGGGTCACCTCGCGCGAGATCGACCGTGACCCGCCGGTGACCGACCACGTGGGCCGCAGGTTCCAGTCACCCACCGGCGTGCAGGACTGGTCGATGATGGTCGTGGGCGACGTCATCATCGCGATCCAGTACCTGGCACCGACACCCTCCCCGGACGGGTTCCTGGGTGAGGTCGAGCGTTCCGTGCTGGAGCGGGTCGCCCCCGCCGAGTTCGCTCCCGGTGGGGTCGACCCCGCCGAACGCGAGGGAACCGACGAGGCGGACCCGGACGCACAGGACGGCGCCGGCAGCGGATCCGAGCCGACTGCGGGGTCCGGCGACTCCCCGACCGGGGCAGCCGACGAGACCGGGGGCAACTGAGCGGTCGCACCCAGCTGGCGGTGGTCCCCCGAGCGCGGACGGCACCCCCCCACCCCTGCACCCACGGTTCAGAGCTGTTCGGCGAGCAGGTGGAAGACCTCCACGAGGCCGCCACCGGGGGCGCCTTCCACCTCGCTCAGGCGGGCTCTCTCGCGGGAGCGGAACTGCTCCAGGGCCAGGGCGCGGGACCCCGGTTCGTCGAGCCGGTAGAAGTGGGTCGTCTCGAGCTGGCTCTCGTGGGCCTCCAGGGCGGACAGCTTCGCCTGCAGGTCGGCCTCCGAGACGACCTGGAGGTGGTTGACCTCGTCGGGCTCGAAGAGCAACAGCGTGTCCGGACGGTGGGTGTGCAGTCCGGCGCCGAGCTGGTCGGGGTAGAAGAAGGGATCCCTCGCGGCCACGACCGCTCGTACCGCCACCCGGCCGGCCACCTCGTGGTCGGGATGCAGCCGGTAGCGGCGCCAGGGGTCGTGCGAGAGCACGACCCGCGGGCGGAGGCGTCGGATGACCGCGGCGACCTCGCCCACCGTCACGTCGTCGGCAGCGAGTTCGCCGTCGACCCGATCCAGGAACAGGACCTCGCCACCGGCTCCGAGCCGGCGGGCCGCCTCGCGCTGTTCGTCGCGTCGGCGTTCCACGAGGGCGATGCGGTCACAGTCCGGATCCCATGTGCCCTTGGAACCGTCGGTGAGCACCAGGTGGTGCACCTCGCATCCCTGGCGTGCGAACGAAGCGAGCGTGGCGCCGCACTGGAACTCTGCGTCGTCGGGGTGTGCAGCGATCACCAGGGCGCTGCCGGGCACGGGGATGCCGGGTCCCTCGGGGGTGGCGAGGGGTTCCCCGCCGTGCGCACTCACCGGCAGCGTTCCTTCGTGACGCACTCGTCCACCGTGGCGTCGGCACACTCCGGGGAGTCGGCCCGGGGGCCACTCGGCGCAGGTGCGGGCGCGAGGGGCAGCGCGCCCAGGTGTCGCGGTGGTTGCAGGTCCGCGGGGGTGTCGACGTCCCAGCCCAGCGCTTCGTCGTGGATCTCCACCACGGGCAACTGCGTACGCTCCGCCCCCTGCAGGTGCCGCCGGTAGGAGTCGGGGCCGAACGCCAGGCGCAACGGCGCCCCGCTGGGGAACGACACGACGTTGGTCCCCTCCAGGTGGCGGTCGGGCACCACGAGGACGGCGTCCTGCGGCACCGGAGCCTGCACGAGGCCCGCCAGGTCGTCCAGGTGGTGGGCGAAGGGGAGGTCGCCCGCTGCGAGCACCACGCGTGGATGGCCATCGCCCGCAGCGGTCCTGACGGCCGAGGCCAGCGCTGCGTTGAGACCCTTGCCGGGGGTCCAGACCGTTCGAGCTCCGTGGGCCGTGGCGAAGTCGGCGACCTCGGGGTCGTCGCAGACGACCATCGTCGGCAGCGTTCCTGTCGCAGCCAGGACGCGCTCGGCCATCCAGCGTGCCAGGGCCGACCTCTGTGAAGGGTCCAGCACCCCTGCCAGGCGGGACTTGGCGAGCGCGAAGGACTTCATGGGCACGATGACCGCGGTGGGTTCCGTGGCGCCGGGCACGTCCGTCCCCGAAGGGCCTCGCGCGGGAGTGGGTTGCTCCGGCATCCGTGGAGCATACGACCGTGGGAACACCGCGCACGAAGGCACGGGGGCGCCGCCCGGAGTGACCGACGTCACCGATGCCCCGCCGGGCCTATGGTGGGCCGATGCACATACGCGTCGCGGTCATCGGAGGCGGTTCCTGGGGGACCACGGTCGCCCACCTCGCAGCCCACAGCGTGCCGACGGTTCTGTGGGCACGCCGCGGTGAGCTCGCTCGTGAGGTGAACGAGCAGCACACCAACGAGCGCTACCTGCCGGGATACCGGTTGCATCCGGACCTGCGGGCCACCGATGACCTCGTGGAAGCGGTCCGCGGCGCCGACCTGGTCGTCATGGGTGTGCCCTCGCAGGGGTTCCGCTCCGCGCTGGAGCAGGTGGCCGAGCACGTGCGCGCCTGGGTGCCGGTGCTGTCGCTCACCAAGGGCCTGGAACAGGGAACCCGCCTGCGGATGACCCAGGTGATCAACGAGGTGCTGCCCGGCCATCCCGCAGCGGTGCTCACGGGTCCGAACCTGGCCAAGGAGATACTCGCGGGCGATGCGGCGGCGGCCGTCGTGGCCACCCACGACCCCGTGGTCGCAGAGCACCTGCAGCGGATCTTCCACCAGCAGCTCTTCAGGGTCTACGTGAACCGCGACGTGACCGGCTGCGAGGTCGCAGGGGCACTCAAGAACGTGATCGCGATCGCTGCGGGAATGGCCGACGGTCTGGGTGCGGGGGACAACACGAAGGCCGCAGTGATCACACGCGGCCTCGCGGAGATCTCACGGCTCGGGGAGGCCATGGGAGGCGAGTTCGCGACCTTCTCGGGTCTGGCGGGCATGGGGGACCTGATCGCCACCTGCATGTCCACCCAGTCGCGCAACCGTTTCGTGGGTGAGCAGCTGGGTCGCGGACGCACCATCGACGAGGTGATCGCGGAGATGAACATGGTCGCCGAGGGGGTGAAGACCTCGAAGGTGGTGATGTCGCTCGCCCACGAACACGGTGTCGACATGCCGATCGCGTACGAGGTGCACGAGGTGTGCCGCGGAGAGGCCACCGCCGTGGATGCATACCGCGGGCTGATCCGGGGCCAGAACGGCGGGGTCGAACACCCGACTCTCGAGTACCGCTGAGGCTGCGGCGGATACGCCGCCGTACCGGTTCCCCCGCCCGACGCCGGTGATGGACACCGGGTGGGGCTGTCGTAGATTCGCGGCATGCCCGGTGACGCCCGCCCCGACACCTCCGCGCCCGCTGCGGACCCACAGGAGCCCAACCAGCCCGGGACGGAATCCCTGGTGGGGATCCCGCGGCGCCGCCGGGTGTCCGCCCCGCTGCCGCTCGCGGTCCGGCGTGGCGGGCCGGTGCGCTGGACCCCGGTGGGAACGATCGACTCGGGAGTGGTCGCACGAGTCGACCCGGCAGGCCTCGTCCAGCTGGAGGGCCGCCCCTGGACGCTGGACTGGTGGGTGCGCTCGGAGCAACGCTGGCACCATCCGTCGATGGATGCGACGGTCGACCAGCGCTCCGACGGGGACACACCGGTGCTTGCCACGACCCTGCGCGTTCCCGGCGGTGAGGTGACCCATCGCTGTGCGGGTGCCCAGTTGCGGTCGCGGGGATGGAACGGTCCGGGTGCGTTGGTGGAGGTCCACAACGACTCCGCGGTTCCGGTTGCGGTCGCGCTCGTACTGCGTCCCCACGTGCTCGACGGGCCGGGTCGGATCGACTCGGTCGCGCTGAGCGGCCCGGAGGACCCGGGCGCCGACGCGGGGCCCGGCGGTTTCGTGGTCTCGGTGAACGAATCCGACGCGGTGGTGTTCGAGAAGCTGCCGTCGAGGGGCGCGTCCGGTGACCCCGACACCGTGCACGCGTTGCTCGCCTCGGGTGGTGACGAGGCCCTCGACGACCTCGAGGGCTTCCTGGGCGGTGTGCCCGGGGGATCCGCACCCGGCAGCGGCGAGGTCGCCTTCGTGTTCCCGCTGAGCCACACCAGCCGTCTGCGGGTCGCCCTGGCCCCGGTGGAGCGGCGCACATCCGGGGGGCTGCGCCGCAGGGCACGGCCGGCACGTCCGGAACTGCCGGTGCGACTGCCCACGGCTGCAGCGGTCCGCAGCGGCTGGGAGGCACACGGCGACGGAGAAGCGGCGATGGAATGGGCCTCGGAGGTGGGGGACCGGTTCACCCGGTGGTCCGCCGCGATGCTCGCTTTGGCGGCCTCGGACGAAGTGACCGCATGCCTGGACCCACAGCGGGAGCATCCCGGAGCCACGGCGGGAGTGCGCCTCGACGAGCTCGGCCGTGCCCTCGCAGGCCTTGCGGCGGGTGAGCTCCACGACGCCGCCTTCGCTGCACTCGTGCACGCCCAGCGCTTCTCGGGACTGGTCGAGCCGGTCTCGGGCGAGGACGCCACGACGGCTCTGTTGTGGCTCGGCGCCGCCCTGTTGGGCGCACCGACGCGCGAACGCCATGCGCCCGAGGTGGTCGGACCGGTGGCGAAGGCCCTGCGCCACCTCGAACGCCGCGACGACCCTCCCGGCACCGGGCGTGCGGGGACGGGTCCTGCCCTGAGGCGCCTGGCGGTGGGGCTCTCCCTGGTGGGACAGCCCGACGTGGCGCGGTGGGCTCTCGCACTTGCCGAGGCCTCCGGTGACGCCGGTCGCCCGGGTCAGGACCGTGGAGGCGACGACGGCCGTGTGTCACTGCTCGCCCCGGTGCAGCCGCCGGACCGGGCGAAGGTGCTGGTCGAGTCCATGGCCGCGTGCATGCCCGGAGCCCGCGACACCCCGGGGGCGCGGCATGAGGCATCGGAGACCGGAGGGCGTGAAGGGTTCGACATCTGGCGTGTCGCGGCGCTGCGCAACGAACTGCTCGAGTCCGTGGTCGCCGACACTGCGCCCGGACCCGACCTTCTGGGCATGTGGCGCGAGCACTGGAACGGGCGGCCCGTGGAGGTGCACCGGGTGCCGACGTCGTGGGGCGTGGTCTCCGCCGGGTTGCGCTGGCACGGCGAGCGGGCAGCGCTGCTCTGGGACATCGCCCCCTGGGCGGGCAGCACCGGCGGCGAGGTAGTGCCCGTGGTCACCGCCTCGGGTCTCGCCCCCGGTTGGTCCGCCGCGGGCTGGAGCGGTGAGGCGCTACTGGACCCGAACGGGCAGTGACTCGAGTCCCCGGAGCGTGAACGCCTCGCGGTAGTGGGGGACTCCACCGGTTGCCCCCAGCGCCTCGGTGTCGAGGCTGATCGAGTCGAAACGCTGCAGCATCGAGCCGAAGACGATCTCGCCCTCCGCACGTGCCAGGTGTGCCCCGAGGCAGTGGTGCGCGCCCCAACCGAAGCTCAGCGGAGTCGGTGCCGTCTCGTCCTCGGGGGCTCCGGCGGAGGGCTCGAATCGCCTGATGTCGAAGCGGCCGGGGTCTTCGTACACGGCCTCGTCGTGGTTGCCGCTTCCCTGCAGGACCACGAACGAGTCGCCGCGGACGTGCGGGGCGCCGAGCACATCGGTGTCCTCCAGCACCGCCCTCACGTTCAACTGCACCGGTGAGTCGTGTCGCAGCACCTCCCAGACGGCGGAGGCGACCAGGTCCGGTTGCCGGCGCAGCAGGCGCAGCTGGTCCGGGTTGGTCAACAGGAGGCGGAGTCCGTTGCCGATCAGGTTGGAGGTGGTCTCGAAGCCCGCCGCGTACAACAGGATCGTGTTGGCTATGAGCTCCACCTCGCTGAGGCGGTCGCCCTCGGCCTCGAGCTCGATGAGCGCGCTGAACAGGCCGTCGTCGGGTTCGGTCCGCTTGCGGGCCGCCAGCTCCGAGAAGTACTCACCCAGTACCGCGGTCGCCGCCTCGCCACGGGCGATGACCTCCTCGTCGGCGGCAGCGTCGATCAGGCGTGCCCCGTCGTGGACGTGGGGGGCTATCTCGTCGCTCTCCTCGCGGGGTACCCCGAGCAGCTCCGAGATGACCGCCACGGGGAACGGGATCGCCACGGTGTCCATGACGTCGCCGCCTCCGTCCCGGGCCAGGTCCTCGAGCATCGGTGCGAGCAGCTCCACGAGGCGCCCGCGCAGACCCTCGACACGTCTGGGTGTGAACGCCCGTGCGACGAGGCCGCGGATCCTGGTGTGGTCGGGCGGGTTGAGGAACAGCATCACCGAGGTGTCCTCGCGGGCCCTCTGGGGCCTGCCACTCATGGTCGTGCCCTGGGGCATGTCGGGCTCGGGACGCCCGAGCCGGGGGTTGCGCAGCACCTCCATGCAGTCCGAATACGTGGTGAGCACGGTCGAACCGAACGCGCTCTGCCACCGGGGGGATCCGGAGCGCAACCGGGCGTAGATCGAGTAGGGATCCTGGCGGCCCTCGTCGCTGAGAACGGCTGATGCCAGTAGCGCGTCTGCTTCGGCTGGTTCCAGCATCGGCCAAGTCTGCCACCCCCCGCCGCAGCGAGGTCGGTCCGTCGGAATGGGCCCTGCGGCGGGTGGGTCCCGGGGCCCGTCGCCGGGCACGCGTGTGTGATGCTGTGGGGAGTGGAACCCATGAGCAACCACGAGGACGACGACCGGGGCGGGACGCCCGCAGCGGCGCTGGTGGTCACCGTCGTGGACGACCGCGGCGTCGCCGAGCGACTGGCCCGGTCAGCGGTCGAGTCCCGCCTGGCCGCCTGTGCACAGCTGGAGGGGCCGGTGCTGTCCACCTACCGGTGGAAGGGCCAGCTCTGCAGCGACCAGGAGTGGCGGGTCGTGGCCAAGTCGACCGTGCAGGCCTCCGCGAACCTCGTCGATGCGTGGGCGGCCGCACATCCCTACGAGGTGCCGGAGATACTCGTGCAGCCGGTCCTCGGTGGTCACCGGCCGTACCTGGACTGGCTCGCCACGGAGGTGGCCGACCGGCCCGGCCGGTAGGGTCGCGGTCATGTCCGGGCGGCGACGCGGGCCGACCCTCGCGGTGGAGAAGCGGTACTGGGAACAGGGTGCCGACGTGGTCGTCGGACTCGACGAGGTCGGCCGGGGAGCCTGGGCGGGTCCCCTCACCATCGCAGCGGTGGTGCTGCCCCGCGACCGCCGTGTGTACGGGGTGAGGGACTCCAAGCAACTCACCGAGGCCCGGCGCGAACAGCTCTTCGAACGGATCGTGCCCTGGTGCCGGGCCGTCGGGGTGGGCCACGCCGGCCACGACGAGTGCGACCGCCTGGGGATGTCCGATGCGCAGCGCCTCGCTGCCTCCCGGGCGTTGGACGCCCTGGGTGAGGTACCTGATGCGATCCTGCTCGACGGGCCGTGGGACTTCGTGGGCAGGCCGGGTGTGGAGACGATCGTCAAGGGTGACCGCGTGTCGCTGTCCATCGCGGCCGCGTCGATCGTGGCGAAGGTGACCCGGGACCGCCGGATGCGCGAGGCGGCAACCGACCACCCGGGCTTCGACTTCGAGCGCAACAAGGGGTACCCGTGCCCGCGCCACAAGCTGGCGCTCAAGGGCTACGGACCCACCGCGATCCATCGTCGCTCGTGGTCGTTCATGGACAACCTCCCCTGGTTGGCGACCAGGGTCACCCGGGCCGACCCGCAGGGCAGGTTGTTCGAGGCCACCTCCCCGGGTGCGGTCCCCGCGGTGACCGGACCCACCTGGTAGGCGCCGGGTAGCGGCTCAGTCGTCGCGCTGGGTGCCCACCCTGAGCTCCGAGAAGGGGAGGTTCTTGTCGACGCCCGGTCCCTTGGGGAGTCCCAGCACCTGCTCCGCGACGATGTTGCGCATCACCTCGTCGGTGCCTCCTGCGACGCGCATCCCCGGGACCCCGCAGAGCAGCCGTGAGAAGGCGAAGGTGCCCCACTCGCCCGAATCGGCGGTGATGCGCGGTCCCAGCACGTTGGCCGCCCAGTCGGCATAGGCCTTGAGGTTGTTGGTGAGGGCCAGCTTGGCGGTCGACATCTCGGGTCCGGGCAGCCCTCCGGCCTTGATCTTGTCGAGTGCACGCTGGTTGTTCCACTTGGCCACCGCGAACGAGGTGTAGATGCGCATGATCTCGTCGCGGGCGACCTTGTCATCCGCGAGGCCGAAGTGCTCGAGCATGGCGCGTATGCGTCCGGGCGTCGTGAGCCCGGCGCCACCACCGGCACCGCCGCCACCGATGGAGGCACGCTCGTTCATGAGCGTCGTCAGGGCGACCGTCCATCCACCGTTGACGTTACCGAGGCGGTGGCTGTCGTTCACGCGCACCTCGTCGAAGAAGACCTCGTTGAAGTTGGCGCCGCCGGTCATCTGGCGCAGCGGACGGATCGTCACGCCCGGATCGGTCATGTCGACCACGAAGGCGGTCATCCCGCGGTGCTTGGGCAGGCTGGGATCGGTCCGGCAGATCACCTCGCCTATCTGGGACAGGTGCGCAGCGGATGTCCAGACCTTCTGGCCGGTGATGATCCACTCGTCACCGTCACGTTCGGCCCTGGTGGAGATCGACGCCAGGTCGGAGCCCGACCCCGGCTCGCTGAAGAGCTGGCAGGCCACCATGTCGCCCCGGTAGAGATCCCTCAGGTAGAGGTCCCTGACCTCCTGGACGGCGTGGGCCAGGATCGTGGGGGCGACCATGCCGAGGCTGATGGCGAAGACACCCATGCTGGGTGTGACGTACCGGCTCTCCACGGCCTGGTACGCGCGCTCGTGGGCTGCGCTGAGCTCCCGTCCGCCGTACTCCTCGGGACCGGTGATCCAACCCAGGCCTGCGTCGTAGCGCTTCCTGCGCCAGGCCTTGGCGGCCTCCGCGTCGGCGGCCTCCGCCGCACGGTCCTTCTCGTCGAACACGCCGACGTCGTCGGATCCCTCACCCCACTTGAAGTCCCTTGCCGGCGGACGCTTCTCGGCGTTCTCCTCGAGGAAGGCGGTCGCTTCCCGTGTGAACTCCTCGACGCTCGGCGCGGTTGGTGTGCCCATCTGGCCCCCTGGCATTCCTTGCGGCTGTGACACGCGGGTGTGCAGCCGACGCTGAAACTTGACTGTTCAGTCAAGTTAGCCGCTGGCGGGGTCGGCGGCGCCAGCGGCCCGCGCGGGCCGCTGGTGCGCGATGGGCCGGCTGGTGCCGTGGAGCGGCGGTGTCGTGGCTAGCGTTGGGTTCGTGAAGCGGAGACCGCTCCTGGCGTTGGGTGTGGCCGTGGCCTGGACCGTCTTCGTGTGGGCCACGCGCATCCGCAACGCCCTCGGCGACGACTCCCTCGAAGGTGGCGCGCTGGCAGGGGTGCTCCTGTTGAGCGCGTCGTTCCTGGCGGGCAGCCTGGTGGTCGTGCTGGCCGCCGTCGATGCGGTGAGGCAGCGGCGTCTCGGGGAGCGGTGGCCGACCACGACGTTGTCGGTCTCGGTGGTGGTGATGGCGGCCTGGAACGCGGTGGTGTGGGCCTCGCGGATGGTCGGCATCGCCACGAACGGGTCCCACGACTTCGCCTTCGTGGCGGTCCATGCGGTGATCGGGTTGTCGTCGATCGCCCTGTGGCTGGTCACAGTTTTCTCGATATTCGAAGGTCGTTCAGAAGAAAAATCCCTGATTGGCTAACAGTTCGGCTCCGCGTGGGGCATTATGTCGGGGCAGCTTTGCTGTGGAGCATGTCGTCCTCCCATCCACCCTTCCTCTCCCATTTGGACGACGTGAACCGAAGGGTCGCTGCGTATCGGTACTGATGGGGTCCGATACGTAGCGACCTTTCTGCTTTTCGGCCACCCCGGACTACGATCCGGCGCATGGGTCAGCCAGTAACCGTCCTGGAGAAGCAGTCGGCCGTACCGGGCGTGGTCCGCTTCGAGACCAACCGGGCACTGACCGGCACGGGTCATGAGGCCTACCGGCAGGACGAGGAGATCCGCGGCCAACGACCCCCGGACCTCGTGGCCCGCCGCCTGTTCGAGCGCGGCGGTGTGGAACGCGTGCACGTGAACGGGAACGTGATCACCGTGCATCTGGCACGTGGGGGCGACACCGATGGGATCGCGGACCTGATCGGCGACCTCTACACCTACTACCGCCCTGGTGTCCCCGTGCCCACCCCGGAGGACTTCGCGACCGACGAGGACTGAGCGAGCGGGGCTGCCCGTTCCCGCGGACCGCCCTTGCCAGTATCGAACACATGTTCGATACTGGGCTGGATGACTGAGGCGGTTTCCCCGGCAGGTGCCGGACAGGACACGAGGAACCTGCGCCGGGGGACCGGTTCCGCTGAGCTGGAGGCGATCATCGGGGACACTGCCCCGAGGGGGCACCAGGGGTTCCTTCCCCTCGTCGACGCGCTCGCTCCACTGGTTCCCGGTGGAGCCCTGAGGCCCGGCAGCTCCCTGCACGTAACCGGAGCCGCCGGGGCGACGACGGTTGCCCTGGGGATCGTCGCCGGTCCCTGCCGAGCGGGCGGATGGTTGGGATGTGTGGGTTTCCCCCAGCTCGGCTGGGAAGCCGCAACGGAGTTGGGACTCCCGTTGGGCAATGTCGTGGACGTGGAGCTCACCGCCCCTTCTTCTTCCTCCCCTTCTTCTTCCTTCTCCTCAGGGCAGGGCGACCCATCCGGTACGCGGGGGAGCGCAGCGGCGTCGGTGCTCGCAGCGATGGTCGATGCCTTCGACATCGTGTTGTGCGGACCGGCAGTGCCCCTGGGCGATGCGATGCTGGGGAGGCTCCGTGCGAGGGCCAGGGAACGTGGTGTGGTGCTGGTGGGGGTGACGCCGGCCATGGGCCGCAGCAGCACCCGCTGGTCCCGGTGTGATGTGGAGCTGAAGGTCAGGAACACCCGCTGGAATGGTCTGGGACAGGGTTGGGGAACCCTCTCGGAACGTCGCATCACCGTCGAGGTGTCCGGCAGGGGTGTCCTCGCACGTCCACGTGTCCACGAACTCATCCTCGAGACCCCGCTGCTGTCCGGTCGGGGGTCGGGTCCCGTTCTCCGCCGTGCCGGGGGCACCCCGGAGGTGGCCGATGCCACCGGTGGTTCCGGGCCCCGGGAGTGGTTGGGCCGGGCAGTCTGAGGTGGCAGGCGGTGCCAGGGGCTGAAGCCGGCCGGATCCAACCCTTGCGGACCCTGGCGGTGTGTTGTGAGGGCTTCGCTGCCCTGGCATCGGGACGGGGAACAGCTGTCCCGTTGGCGGTGCTGTCAGGCAACCGTGTCGTCTCGGTGACTCCCGGGGCGCGCCTGGAAGGGGTCCGTCCCGGGATGCGCAAGCGGGAGGCGGAGTCCATGTGCCCGATGCTCGAACTGGTCGCCGCCGATCCCGAGCGCGACGCGAGGGCGTTCGAGAAGGTGATGGCGGCACTGGAACAACTCGCCCCACGCTGGGAGGTGACCTCACCCGGCCGTTGCTCGGTGCCCTCCAGGGGCCCTGCCCGATTCTTCGGCGGTGAGGCAGCCGTCGCCGGGAAGGTGCTCGAGGCGGTCCGCTCGGCGATCGGTGGGCTGGCACGAAAGGACCCGACGGGCCCAGCGTCCCACCCGCCGGCTGTCGGTGTGTCGGTGGTCGACGGCCCATGGGCGGCCGCCGTGCTGGCGGAACGCGCAGCTCGCGCGGCCGGCTCCGTCCCTTCCCACCTGCTCCGGGGGGCTCCGGGCAGCTCCACGGGCAACCCGGGTGGGACCCCGATCGTGGTGGTGCCCCCCGGCGCCGCTGCACGACACCTGGGGGGACTGCCAACGGCCGCCCTGATGCAGGGAGGTGGGTCGTGGGGTCCCGCGGAGGACAGGGAACACCTGGTGGAGGTGCTGGAGAGGCTGGGCCTTCACACACTGGGCAGGTACGCAAACCTCGAACCCTCCGACGTGTTGTCGCGCTTCGGTCGCCTCGGCCTGCGCGCCCACGACATGGCCCGGGGCGCAGAGTCGTCCCTCCTGTGCCCATCGGAACGCCCTGGCGACCTGGAGGTCTCCACCGTGTTCGACCCGCCCGCCACGACGGTCGAGCAGGTCGCGTTCATGGCCAGGAGCTCCGCGGTGCAGATGCAGGCCGGGCTGGCCGAGCGTGGCCTGGTCTGCACCCGTGTCCTGGTGTCGGTACGTACTGCCGGCGGAGACCGGATCGACCGTCTGTGGCGCGACGAGGGTGCACTCGACCCCTCGGGGGTGGCACAGCGCACCCGCTGGCAACTGGAGGGCTGGGTGACCCGCAACGCCGCTTCGCGGGAGTGCCCACCCGGCACCGACGGCGATCCGGCGGACAGGGACGGTGCGGCGCCCGACCCGGGTGTTGCCTCACTGCTGTTGCGTGCCGACCAGGCGATTCCCCACCAGGGTGACCAGCTGGGCCTGTGGAGCCGGCCCGGGAAGACCCCCGAGCGCGTCGAGAAGGGAGTCGCAAGACTTGACGCGATGCTGGGTCCGGGTCGTGTCACCAGTCCCCGACTGGGTGGAGGGCGCTCGCCGGCGGAGCGCCATGACAAGCGTCCCTTCGGGGTGGAGGGCCCGGATGGTGGTGAACCCGCCGCCCCATGGCCCGGGGCCCCACCGTCCCCCCAGCCAACGCTGGTCTGGAGGGATCCGCAGCCACTCGGTCTGTTCGACCGCGAAGGAGCGCCCGTGGCGGTCAACGGCCGTGGCCTGGTCTCGGCGCCACCGGCTGTGTGCACCGACCTCTCGGGGCGCCCGGAGGAGGTCCTCTCGTGGGCCGGTCCCTGGTGCATCGACGAGCGGTGGTGGGATCCCCTGGGGCAGCGACGCAGGGCCAGGATCCAGGTGTTGTTGGGTTCCGGGGCCCACCTGGTCACCCTCGAGCACGGTCAGTGGCGCCTGGAGGCGACATATGACTGAGACGACCCGGATGCCCCGTCCGTGGGCACCACCCGCCGGGGTCCTGTTCGCGGGCACCATTTCCTGAGAAGCTGTGGCGGCGGAACGCAGGCTGTCGGAAGCAGCCGGCGGGCGTTCCACGGATGTGGGTTCCACGGATGTGAAAGGAGCACGGGTGTCGAGCACAGAGGGTCAGGTCCATTCCGCGGCGTCACGCGAGGCGAAGGAGCCCAGGGTGCTCGTGGTGGAGGACGAGGTGGTCCTCGCCGACGGGATCGCCAGGGGCCTCGACAAGGAGGGCTTCGAGGTGGAGGTGGTCCACGACGGGCTCGCGGGCCTGGAGAGGGGACGATCCGAGGAGGTCGACGCGATCGTGCTCGACATCATGTTGCCGGGCATGAACGGCTACAAGGTGTGCCGCAACCTGCGCGAGGAGGGCGTGGGCACGCCGATCCTCATGCTGACCGCCAAGTCGGGTGAGTACGACGAGGCCGAGGCGCTCGACACCGGAGCCGACGACTTCCTGTCCAAGCCCTTCTCCTTCGTGGTGCTCGTCGCCCGTCTCCACGCCCTGTTGCGCCGCTCCACCGACGCGAAGGCCCAACCGATGGTCGTGGGCGACCTCGTGCTCGACCCGTTGCCGCGGACCTGCAGGCGCGGCGAGGTTCCCATCGAGCTCACCACCCGGGAGTACGAACTGCTCGAGGCCCTGATGCGCAACCCCGGCACGCCCGTGTCGAAACAGGAGCTCCTGGAGAAGGTCTGGGGGGCGGAGTTCGATGGCGACCCGAACGTGGTGGAGGTCTACATCGGCTACCTGCGCCGCAAGATCGACCGCCCGTTCGACCGCCGTGACATCGAGACGGTGCGGGGCGTCGGCTACCGGATGAGCACCCCCCAGGGTGTGGGTGGTGGCTGAGCCCGCCGGCTCCGCCCGCTCCCACGCTGCGGTCGACCCCGCATTGGCTCCGGAAGGAGGGCCGGGTCGACCGGCGCGTCACCGTTCCAGCATCTGGGCGCGGGTGTTCACCTCGGTCCGTTGGCGCGTCACGATGATCGTGGCGGTGGTGGTGGGGGTGACGCTGCTGCTCGGCGGCTACCTGCTGGTGCAGTGGGTCGAGGCGACCCTGGTCAACGACGTGCGGAACCGCAATGAGGCCGCACTCGCATCCATGGCACGGGTGCTGAGCGACGGCCAGCTGCCGGCCCAGCTGCTCGTGTCACAGGAGGACCTCGAACGGCGCCTGCGCGCCGGTGGGGTGGCGGACCTCAACGACGTGCTGGGCAGCACCTTCTTCTACATAGACGGTGACGGGCTGCGCGCAGCGGGGGTGGCGCCGGCGGTCGACGAGGAGGGCCGCGTGGTGCTCTTCGGCCGCACCCTGTTGCCCCCGGACGAGGGCGAGGGGTACATCGAGTCGACCAGGGCCCTGAGCAGCACCGTGGGTCCGCTCACCATCCACGCGGTGACCCCGCGTGCGGACGTGACGCGGTCGGTGCGCGCCCTCACCGGGGCCCTGCTCGTGGTGCTGCCCGCGCTGGTGTTCGCGGCGAGTGGGATGGCGTGGGTCGTCGCAGGCCGCACCCTGGCTCCGGTGGCGGCGATGAGCCGCCGGGTGCGCGAGCTGAGCGCGAGCAACCTCGACGCGCGCGTGCCCGTCCCGCCGAGCCACGACGAGATATCCGAACTCGCGGACACCATGAACGCGATGCTCGAACGTCTCGAACGCGCCTCCGACGCGCAACGCCAGTTCGTCTCGGACGCGAGCCACGAGCTGCGCTCGCCGATCGCGTCGATCCGGGCACAGCTGGAGACTGCGCTCCGGTACCCCGAGGACGTCGAGTGGGAGAGCGTGGCCGAGGTGGTGCTCTCCGAGGATGCACGCCTCGACCACCTCGTGGGCAACCTCCTGGCCATGGCCCGACTGGACGAGGGACGCCTCGGCCGGCGCAGCGAGGTGGACCTGGAGGACCTCGTGCTCCCACAGGTCGAACGGCTAACCGGGGTGGAGGTGGACATATCAGCGGTCTCCGCGGGGCGTGTCTGGGGCAACGCCGGCGAACTGACCAGCGTCGTGCGCAACCTCACCGACAACGCGGCGCGTCACGCCGGGTCCAAGGTGTGGATGTCTCTGCGCGAGGAGGGCCCGTGGGTGGTGCTGCGCGTCAGTGACGACGGCGCCGGCGTGGAGGCCTCGCAGCGCCAGCGGATCTTCGAGCGCTTCGCCCGACTCGAGGAGGGCAGGGCCCGGGACCGCGGTGGTGCGGGCCTGGGACTCGCCCTGTCGCGCCGGATCGTGGAACGCCACGGTGGGCACATACACGTCGAGGATGCCCCCTCGGGCGGCGCAACCTTCGTGGTGACGCTCCCATCGGCACACTGGAGGGCGGAGGAGTCCCCGGCCGAAGGGGTCGCGGCCGGCTGAGCCCCGCCCGTCGCGGTGCCCGGCCCGCCGGTGCAGCGGGGCCGGGTTGGTGCAGCCGCGCAGGTAGCGCTGCGGTGCTCAGGCGACGTGCTGTTCGAACGACTCCCGGGGAAGTGGGGGAGCGAACAGGAAACCCTGGGCCAGCTCACAGCCGTTCCGGGCCAGGAACTCGAGCTGGTGATCGTGTTCCAGCCCCTCGGCGACCGCGGTGAACCCGAGGTTGCGTGCGAGGTCGAGGATCGTGCGGGTGACCGCGCCGGCACGTCCCCGTGACACCTCGGTGATGAATCGACGGTCGATCTTGAGTGTGTGCAGCGGGAGCTCGTGCAGGTAGGAGAGCGACGAGTAGCCGGTGCCGAAGTCGTCGATGGCCACCCGCATGCCCAACCGGTCGATCTCCTCGAGCCGCTTCGCCGCCCCCGACAGGTCATCGAGCAGCACCGACTCGGTGATCTCGAGCTCGATCCGGGAAGGGTCGGTGCCGGTGGCCCGCAGGATCCTGTCCATGCGGTCCAGCAGGTCGGGTCGGTTGAACTCCGAGGCGGATATGTTGACCGAGATCCTGGAGTCGTGGGACATCACGCCACGCTCGGTCCATCCGCGGATGTCGTTGCCGACCGTCTCCAGCACGAAGTCGCTGATCGCACCGATCGTGCCGGTCGTCTCGGCAGTCGGTATGAACTCACCCGGCGGCACCGGTCCGCGCTGTGGGTGGTGCCAGCGGACGAGGGCCTCGGCACCGCAGACCCGACCCGAGGCCACCTGCACTATCGGCTGGTAGTAGACCTCCAGTTCGCGGCGGGCGGTGGCGAGCCGCAGCGACCGGTCGAGGTTGATGCGGTCCTGGTTGCGTATGTCGATCGTGACGTCGTGGAAGCGGAACTGGTTGCGCCCGGACTGTCGCCCCGCGCGGACGGCCCGGTCCGCCGCCGCCAGGAGTTCGGGACCGTCGGAGGCGTCCTCGGGTGCCCGGGCGGCGCCGAGCGACGCCGTCAGGTGCAGCTCCATGCCGTCGTGGCGGACCGGCACGGCCAGCGAGCGGCGGATCTCGTCGGCGAGCTCGCAGAGCGTCGCGTCGAAGGCGAGCGAGGGGTCGTCGGTGGTGACCAGGACCAGGAACTCGTCCACCCCCATCCGGCCCACCTCGGCGACGTGGCCGGCGACCGAGCGAAGTCGGCTCGCCACCTCGACGAGGACCGCGTCGCCGACGGTGGAGCCGAACGAGTCGTTGATGAGCCTGAAGCCGTCGAGGTCGACGTGGAGCACCCCGACCCGCTGGGCCCGGGTCTCCGGATGTCCGCCCGGCAGGGACGCCTCGACGAGTGAGAGGATCCGGTTGCGGGTCGCGAGGCCGGTGAGGGGATCCGCGTTGAGCGCCCGTTCGAGGCCGTGTTGTGCCTCCACCAGCTGGCTCAGGTCCTCCACCAGCATGGTCACACCCCTCGCCGGGTCGAACGGGTCGGCTGCCACCGTGCGCACCTTCACCCAGCGGGGCGCTCCCGCGGCGTGGAGCAGCAGCGTCAGTTCGGGCTGGCGGATTCCGCGCAGTGCGAGTGCCGCCGGGCACTCCGATGCGTCGAGCATGCCCACCGAGGGTGACTCGAGGTTCCATGGAGGCTCATGGACGCTGTGTCCGACCACGTCGTCGGCCGACCTGCCGAGCATCTGGCACATGGAGGCGTTGACCCATTCGATCGCCCCCGAGGCCGAGATGATCACGATCCCTTCGCGGAGCGCGTCCATGGAACTGGCCGAGAGCGCATGTGTTCGGCTGTGGGCCTGCATCGAAGTGGGTTCCCGGGAGGGTCTGGGTCGTCGTCGTGCGGATCGGGATTGGGACCCGGTCCGGCACCCTCCCGCTTCGCGGCAACCCTACGACTCGCCGGTGCGGTCCACGCGGATGCTGGAGCGCCTCACCGCTGGGTGAGCCGGCCCGCGGCCCGGCCCGCCTCGAGGGCCGAGTCCAGCTGCGACTCCACTATGTCGAGTCCGGCGTCCCAGAACCCCGGGTCGGTGAGGTCGCAGTCGACGATCCTGCCCAGCTCCTCGGGTGGGAGCGAACCACCGGCCCTGAGCAGCTCGAGGTACGCGGGCACGAACTCGCGCCCCTGGCTGCGGTAGCGGGCGTACACAGACAGCGCCAACAGCTGGCCGTACGCGTAGGCGTACACGTAACCGGGTGTGGAGATGAAGTGCGGTATGTAGCTCCACCAGGTGCGGTAGCCCTCGGTGAGCTCGACCGCGTCACCGAGCATCGTGGACTGCGTGTCGGCCCAGAGCTCGCCGAAGCGCTCCACCGAGATCTCCCCGACATCCCTGCGCTCGTGGTGCACCGCGTCCTCGAACCGGTTCATGGCGACCTGGCGGAACACCGTCGCGATCGAGTCCTCGAGGGTCGACGCGAGCAGCGCGAAGCGGTCGTTCGGGTCCTGCAGGTTCTCCAGCAGGGCGTTGTTGGTGACCGCCTCCCCGAACACCGATGCGGTCTCGGCGAGCGTGAGCGGAGTGGACTGGTGGAAGACCCCCTGGTCCGCCGCGAGGTAGGCGTGCAGCCCGTGACCGAGTTCGTGTGCGAGCGTCAGCACGTCGCGGTTGCGGCTGGTCCAGTTCAACAGCACGTAGGGGTGGTGGGAGGCAACCGTGTAGGCGCAGAACGCCCCGGGCCGCTTGCCGTCGCCGGCGGGTGCGTCGATCCAGTTCTCCTCGAAGAACCGCTCCGCGATCGCTGCCATCTCCGGTGAGAAGCTGGCGTAGGCCTCGAGCACGATCCTGCGGGCCTCGGACCAGCCGATCGTCGACTCGTCACTGGCGACGCTCGCCATCCGGTCGTAGTCGGCGAGCCGGTCGAGGCCCAGCACCTGTGCCTTCGCCGCATACCAACGCTGGGCGATGTCGTAGCGGCCCACGACCGCCTCGATGAGCGCCTGCACCGAGTCGTCATCGGCCTCGTTGGAGAGGTTCCGCGACGACACCCAGCTCGGGTAGCTGCGGAGACGGTCGTCGACCGACTTGTCGAGCAGCAGCGTGTTGTAGACGAACGCGCGTGTGCGGAGCCCCGGCTCCAGGGCGGCGGTCACGGCTTCCGCAGCAGTGGCGCGGGTCTCGCGGTCGGGATGCTGGATCAGCGACAGGCCGGTCTCGAGGCCGACCTCGACGCTCGGTTCATCCGGGTCCCCGAGCAGCCTGCCGGGCAGCTCCACGGTCAGCGCGGAGGTGAGCTCGTCGAAGAGCCGCACCCACGCGCCCGCCCCGCTCACGGACTTCTCGGTGAGCAGCTTCTCCTCTGGTTCGGACAACAGGTGTGGCCGGTAGCGGCGCAGGTTGCGCAGGTGGTGGGCACAGAAGTCGAGCACGGGGTCGCCCAGCAGGGCCTCGACACGCGTGTCATCGAGGGCGGCCCACTCGAGCTCGAAGAACACGAGCTTGGTCGACATGGCCGTCGCCCGCTCCTCGAAGGCCGCCATGGCGGCGCCGCGTGCGGGATCCGTGGTGTCCTCGGCGAAGCGCAACATGACGTAGTTGCCGGCCCGCCCGAGCACGTCCTCGAGCTCCGCGGAGAGCTGCATCAGGTCCGCGAGCCCCTTCGCATCCAGCTCGGCGATGCCGCCCCGGTACGAGGCGATGCGATCCACGAGCGACTCCGCACGCTCCAGCAGGGCCTCGGTGCCCCCGCCGTCGAGCAGGCCCTCGAGGTCCCATCGGATCCCGGCTGCGGTCAGGTCCTCCTCACCGGGGGCCGTGTCGCCGTGGGCCGTGTCGCCGGGTGTCGTGTCGTTGCGGGCCTCGTCGCGTCCCGGCTCGTTCGGCGCTGTGGTGCTCTGGGAGGTCATGGGGGCAGGGTAACCCGCGGCCGGTGCGGTCCCGACTGCGCCCTCGCCGGTTCCTCAGGAGTCGTCGAAGCCGCGTTCCTCCTGCACGGAGCGGATGTATGCGATCACGTCCTCGACCTGCTGGTCGTCCAGGCTGGTGATGGCGGGCATGCGTCCGAAGTCGAACGCGGACCCGTCGGTTCCGTTGCGGATCGCCCGGCGGTAGTCCTCATCGGAGGTGGTCCCGGGAGCGAAGTGTTCATCCAGGTGCGACGGCCCCTGGATGGAACCCTCGAAGTCGCGTCCGTGGCAGGCCCCGCAGTAGTCGGCGTACAGCTGCTGGCCCGCCGCCGGGTCACCGGGTTCCGCGGTGCCCGCCGAGTCCTCGGTGCCGCCGTCGCCACAGCCCGCCGCGAGCAGGGCCACCGCGGCGATGGCCGGAGCCGCCTTCGTTGCGATGCGCACGAACATGGCCCGATCGTAACTTCGCCCGGTGTTGTCATCCGACCCGATGACCCGCACGACACGACCACCCGGGCACGCCCATCGGGCATGGATCATCGAACAGGTGTTCGATAGCCTTGGCTCGTGGGCTTCAACAACCCCCGGGTCCCCTGGGGAGAGATCGAGCGTCGGCTCTCGGATCGTCCGCCTCGCGCCCGGGGTCCAGCCGGTGGCACGGAGCGGAGCGGCACCCACCCGGTGGACGGCGGTCCTGCTGCACGCACCGCCGGTGACACGAACCGGGTCGGTGCGGAGGTGGCGCACGGGTACCCCTACGCGGAGCTGCACTGCCACTCCGCGTTCTCGTTCCTCGACGGGGTGTCCACACCCGAGGCGTTGGTCGAGGAGGCGGCGAGGCTCGAACTGGACGCCCTCGCGATCACCGACCACCACGGCTTCTACGGGGTGGTGCGCTTCGCACGTGCTGCCCGTTCGGTGGGGCTCCCCAGCGTCTTCGGCGCGGAGGTCACCCTCGGGTCCGCCGGGGCACGGCAGGGCCCGGCTGACCCCGACGGGCGCCACCTGGTGATACTCGCCCGGGACCCGACCGGCTACGCGGCGCTCTCGACCCTGTTGTCGAAGGCGCAGATGGCGGGGGAGAAGGGGCGTCCGCAGCTCAGCTTCGCGGATGTGGCAGAAGCGGCCTCGGGGCGGGCGCGGGGCCACTGGGCGGTGCTCACCGGGTGCCGCAAGGGCACCGTCCCCTCCGCTCTGGTGGAGCAGGGCCCCGCTGCCGGGGCACGCGAGCTCCGGGCACTGGTTGCCGCGTTCGGGGCGGAGAACACCTTCGTGGAGCTGTGGGACCACAACGATCCGCTGGATTCCCACCGCAACGACGCCATGGCCCGCCTCGCGGTGGCTGCAGGACTGCAACCGGTCGCAACCAACAACGTGCACCACGCCACTCCGTCGGACCGCCGTCTCGCTGCGGCGATGGCTGCTGTGAGGGCACGCCGTTCGATGGCCGAGCTGGACGGCTGGCTGCCCGCTGCGGGCATGGCCCACCTGCGTTCGGGTGCGGAACAACACCACCGTTTCGCCCGCTATCCGGGAGCGGTGGAGGCGGCGGCCGAACTGGGGAGGTGCTGCGCATTCGACCTGTCCCTCGTCGCCCCGTCGCTGCCGCCGTTCCCGTGTCCCCCGGGGCCCGAAGGCTCCCCCCGCACGGAGGCCGAGTACCTGCGGGACCTGACCGAACAGGGGGCCACGAGACGCTACGGACCCCGTCACGCGGAGAGGGTCCATGGCGCATGGGCCCAGATCGACCACGAGCTGGAACTGATCTGCGAGCTGGGTTTCCCCGGCTACTTCCTGGTCGTGTGGGATCTGGTGGAGTTCTGCCGTCGCAACGGCATCCTCTGCCAGGGGAGGGGATCGGCGGCCAACTCGGCGGTCTGCTACGCGCTCGGGATCACCAACGCCGATGCGGTCGGTCTCGGGTTGCTCTTCGAGCGGTTCATGTCCCCGGAGCGCGACGGCCCACCGGACATCGACATCGACATCGAATCGGGCCGCCGGGAGGAGGTGATCCAGTACGTCTACGAGCGTCACGGCCGCAGCCACGCGGCCCAGGTGGCGAACGTGATCACCTACCGGGCACGCTCGGCGGTGCGCGACGCCGCCCGGGCACTGGGCTTCTCCGCGGGCCAGCAGGACGCCTTCTCGAAGAAGATGGATCGTTGGGGCGGGGTCCGCTCTCCCGAGGAGGACCGCTACCCGGGCCGTGCCGCCCGGGGGGTGCTGGCCAACGGTGGGTCCCAGTCGTCACCCGTACCCCGATCGGTGCTGGAGCTGGCCGCGGAGTTCGAGGACCTGCCCAGGCACCTCGGCATCCACTCCGGCGGGATGGTGATCTGTGATCGTCCGGTGGTGGAGGTGTGCCCCACCGAGTGGGCCCGCATGGAGAACCGTTCCGTGTTGCAGTGGGACAAGGACGACTGTGCAGCTGCGGGCCTGGTCAAGTTCGACCTGTTGGGGCTCGGGATGCTCTCGGCCATCCACTACGCGATCGACCTGGTGGCGGAGCACCACGGCGTCGAGGTCGACCTGGCCACCCTGCCCCAGGAGGACGGGGTCTACGAGATGCTCTGCCGGGCCGACACCGTGGGGGTCTTCCAGGTGGAGTCGCGTGCCCAGATGGCAACCCTTCCGCGGCTCGCCCCGAGGTGCTTCTACGACCTGGTGGTGGAGGTGGCCCTGATACGCCCGGGTCCGATCCAGGGGGGGTCGGTGCACCCCTACATCCGGCGCCGCAACGGCGAGGAACCGGTCACCTACCTGCACCCGCTGCTGCGGAACTCACTCGAGAAGACCCTCGGCGTGCCCCTGTTCCAGGAACAGCTGATGCAGATGGCGATCGACGTGGCCGGCTTCAGCGCGGGCGAGGCCGACCAGCTCCGCCAGGCCATGGCCTCCAAGCGTTCCGAGAGGCGCATGGCCGAGCTGAGGGGACGCTTCGAGGAGGGCCTGGCCCGCAACGGCATCACCGGCGAGGTCGCCGAGGCGATATGGGAGAAGCTGGCGGCGTTCGCGAACTACGGCTTCCCGGAGTCGCACTCGGTGAGCTTCGCCTACCTCGTGTATGCATCGTCGTGGCTCAAGTACCACTATCCGGCAGCCTTCTGCGCTGCGCTGCTGAACGCCCAGCCGATGGGTTTCTACTCACCCCAGTCACTGGTCCAGGACGCCCGCCGCCACGGTGTGGAGGTGCTGACCCCCGACCTGCACGCCTCGGGGTGGAACTCCACGCTCGAGTCCACCGGGGAACGCCGCGAAGGGTCCCGGGAGCGTTCCCGCAGGGATGACCCGAACCCCCGCACCTGGGGCCTGGGAGGCCCCGCGGTGCGACTCGGCATCTCCTCGGTGCGGGGAATCGGTGAGGATCTGGCCAAGCGGATCGTGGAGGCGGCCCCCTACTCCGGTCCCGATGACCTGAGCCGCCGGGTGGGCCTGAAACGAACCCAGTTGGAGGCCCTGGCCACCGCTGGTGCCCTCGGCTGCTTCGCGGGTGGCGACGGCCGGCCCCTGGACCGGCGCGAGGCGCTCTGGTCGGCCGGTGCCGCCTCCCGGGTACGCCCGGGACGCCTGCCCGGCGTGGTGGAGGGGATCGAGGCCCCACGCCTGCCGGGCATGGACGCCCAACAGGAGGCCCTGGCCGACCTGTGGGCCACCGGCGTGGCCCCCGACGGGCACCCCACCAGGTTCCTGCGTGAGCAACTGGGCAGTGCCGGGGTGGTGCCGGTGGAGGAGCTCCCGGAACACCCCGATGGGGAGAGGGTCCTCGTCGCGGGGGTCGTGACCCACAGGCAGCGTCCCGCCACCGCCGGGGGCGTCACGTTCGTGAACCTGGAGGACGAGACCGGCCTGTTGAACGTGGTGTGCTCGCGCGGGTGCTGGCAACGGCACCGTCGTGTCGCCACGGAGGCCCCGGCCCTGTTGGTGAGGGGCCGGTTGGAACGCACCGTGGAGGGTGTGGTCAACGTCGTAGCGGAACGTCTGGAGGCCCTGCCGGTGCGTGGCGAGGTCCCTTCGAGGGACTTCCGCTGAACCGGGCACCCACCGCTGCGGCTGGCCCCGGCGGTCGGAATCGCTCAGGCGGGCCCGGGGGCCGCAGCGGTGTAGCCGTGCTCGGTCACCATCGCGGCGGAGTCCTCGTAGTCGGCCCGGTCGGCGGGGGCCCAGGTCGCGAGGCCGTCCACGTAGCGGTTGAACATGCAGAACGCAGCGGCGATGAGGACCGTGTCATGGATCTCCACGTCGCTCGCCCCCTCCTCCCTCGCACTTCGCACTGCTTCCTCGCTCACGCATGCCCCGCCGCGTTGGACCAGGGCGGCGATCCCCAGCAGTGCGCGCATCTTCGGCGAGACGGCGTCGGTCGTGGTCGGTGCGGCCACCACGTCGTCGACGACCTCCCAGCCCCCCTCCAGCTGGCGCGCCGCGAAGGCGCCGTGGGAGGTGTGGCAGAAGTGGCAGTCGTTCAAGCGGGACACGTAGGAGGCGATGAGTTCGCGTTCGCCGCGCGAGAGGGTGCTGTCGCCGCGCAGGAGCACCTCGGCGAGTTCGTTGAGCGGGCCCGCGGTCTCGGGCCTGAAGGCCATCGGCCCGAGGATCCCGGGCAGCCCCTCGGGCAGGTCTATGTGAGCCATCATCCCCTCCCGCCGGCCCCACGGCCGGATGCAACGTGGATACATCACAGGCTTCGTGGGTGTCAAGGCTCGTGGGACCCGGGGTCTCGCCCGGCGGTTGTCGGTGGCGTGCGGTCGGAGTGCTGGCGAAGGGCGCCCGAGGAGCGTCCGAGGCGGTGTTCGAACACGAGTGCCGACTCGGCCATCGTGTCGTGCTCGTGGGCCATCGAGGCGTACCAGCGCCCGTAGACCGCAGCGAGGGGTGAGGCGGTCATGCCGTGCAGCACCACGCTCAGGGTGATGGTCAGCGTGACCACCGCCACCACGGGTTCGTACACGGCGAGCTCGTCGACCGCCTCGAGCAACAGGAACGAGTACAGCACGCTGGCGATGCCCCGGGGGCCGAACCAGCCGGTGAAGGCCACCGTCGGCAAACGGTTGTTGCTGCCGAGCAGCGCCAGTGCCACCGGGACCATGCGGACCACGGTGAGGCTCACCAGCGCGTAGAGCACCATGTGCCAGTCGAAGGACCCCAGGTGGTCACCCAGCACCACGGCTCCGAAGACGAGGAAGGCGAGCATCGTGAGCAGCTCGGCCGCATCGTGGGACACGTCGTCGGCGGAGGGCAGACCGACCGTTGGCCGGTAGGCGAGCCCGGCGGCGAAGGCCGCGATGAAGCCGTTGCCGCCGATCCCGAGTGCCAGCCCGTAGGCGGCGGCGGTGATGCCGAGGGTGGCGATCCCGTGCCAGTGGCGACCGGTCCACGAATGGCGCCGTGACCACGACAGCACACGTCCGCACGTGGCGCCCACCAGCGCCCCGGCAAGCGCCCCGAAGGCGATCTCGCGTGCCAGGGTGGCCACGGCGCTGCCCGCCTCGACGCCCTCGAGTCCGACCAGGGCGACGGTGACCGCGATCTCGAAGACCGGGAACACGATGCCGTCGTTGAGGCCGCTCTCGACGTTGAGCCCCTGGCGCACATACACCGGCACCGACGGGTCGGTGACCACCGCCTGGCCCAGGGCCGCATCGGTCGGAGCGAGCATGATCCCGACCAGCAGCGCGCCCTCCCAGGGGATTCCGTGGAGCAGCCCGAGTGCCGCGAGCACCCCGAACGCGATGCTGAGCGGCAGGCCCACCGCGAGCAGCCGGCCCGGCAGTGCGAGGTGCTTGCGCAGGTTGGCGAGGTCCACCCGCGAGGCATCTGAGAACAACACCACCGCAAGGGTCGCCTCCACCAGCATCCTGATCGAGGAGGCCGACAGCTCGAGGCCGAGCCAGCCCGACCCGGTGTCGCCCAGCAGGACCCCGAGTCCCACGAAGAGCATCGGTCCGCTCACCGGTGTCGAATCCAGCCTCCGGGCGATCGCTGCGTAGGCGACCACCGCGACGCCGATGATCAGAGTTGTCCCACCCTGCATCGCCACAGCCTCGCCGCTGGAGTGCCCGCCCTGGGGGACCACCCGGTGCACGGCGCCGGAACCAGCGCGTTGCGTGCTGGCAGCGGACCGTCGCCGGGGCCCTTCGGCTCGTTCCGCCACGCGGTGCTGCGGGACCGGTACCGTGGGCCTCCTGCACCCGGGGGCATGCAGATCCCCGCGCAGGCGTGAGCCACCACACGAAGCAGACCCAGGAGACCTCAATGCCAATCATCGGATCGCTCTTCGAGGAATACACCGAGACAACCGGCCAGGATCCGTTCACCCACCAGAACAAGAAGCTCCTGAAGGTGCACATGGGCTTCGGGCCGATCTTCGCGAAGCTCGGTTCGATGGTCGCCTACCAGGGTGACGTCCGCTTCCAGAACACCGGTTCGGGTGGGCTCAACAAGATGCTCAAGTCGAAGCTCACCGGTGAGGGCGTGAACATGATGCAGTGCGAGGGCACCGGCGAGTTGTTCCTCGCGGACATGGCCTCGGAGATCCAGGTCTTCTACCTCGACAACGACACCGTGTCGGTCAACGGCGCCAACGTGTTGGCGTTCTCGGCCTCGATCGAATGGGACATCAAGCGCGTGAACGCGGGCAAGGCCTCGATGATGGCCGGGGGGATGTTCAACGTCGAGCTGCGGGGCACCGGCTACGTGGCGGTCACCACCAAGGGCGACCCCGTTGCGCTGGACGTCTCGGGTTCACCCACCTTCGCCGATGCCCAGGCGGTGGTGCTGTGGACCTCGGGTGTCTCGATGGACATCAGGGTCGACACCGGTGGCCTCAAGTCGATGCTGCGAGGGGGCACCGGAGAGCTGATCCAGATGGCCTTCGGTGGGCAGGGCTACGTGTTGGTGCAACCCGCCGAGAGCGTCGTCGAGGGCGGCCACCAGAAGCAACAGCAGCAGTCGGGCGCGGGTGGTCTCATGGGCAACCTGATGGGAGGCTGAGACCCCTCCCGGCGCGGCAGGCCCGGGCCGGACGGCACCACCCGGCGGGGTCGGACCTTCTCAACTCGGGCTCGGGAGTGCCGATGTTGAGGGGGTATGGCGAAAAGACCCCTCCCGCGTGCGCTCGCCGTGTTGCTCGCCTCCTGTTTGGTGTCACTGGTGGCCGAGGCTCCGGTGGCGGCCGCACGAGGTGCCGGCGGCACCGACTCCGGGGAGAGCACGACGGTGACCACCACTGGCGCCGACACGGAGACCGACGGGGCGGCTGCAGGAAGCGACGCCGACTCGGAGCTGGTCGAGGTGCAGGCCTCGGTGGCCACCCTGCAGACCGACCGTGCAGCGGTCCGCGCACAACTGCAGAGTGCGGCTGCGGCACGTGACCGCCAACAGGAGCGCTGGGCACTGAGCAACCTCGCCGCCCAGGCCGCCAAGCAGGAGCTCGATCGTTCGGCGCTGGTCGCGATCGACGCCGAACGCAAGGTCGCCGATGCCCAGCAGCGCGTGCGCGACTACGCGGTCGAGGCCTTCATGAACCCGCCCGCAGCGGGTTCGATGGCCGTGTTGTCGGTCTCGGACGCACAGAGCGCATCGAGGGCACACGACCTGATGGCGATCACCGCGGACGACCAGGGCCGGGTCGTGGACGAACTCGCCGACGCGGAGGCCGGTGCACGCAGGGCTGCAGCGAAGGCGGCGGAGGCGGCGGAGGAGGCCCGGGCACTCGAGGAGCAGGCCCGTTCGGAGCTCGACGCCCTCGAGGAGGCACTGGAGTCCCAGCGTCGCCTCAGCGTCCAGATCGACCAACGCCTCGACAGCGCCCTCGCCGAGGCGGCCGCACTCCAGCAGGTCGACGAGGAAGCGGCCCGGGAGATGCGCGAAGCCGAGGTCGCCCTGGCGAACGAGTCGAGGATTTCGTCGTCGGGATCCGCCCCGGCCACGACCCGGCAGCCGGTCACGGCGAGCGGGGGTTCGAGCACTTCGGGTGGAGGGGCCACCACGACCAGTCCACCGACCACCCAACCCGCACCCTCGACTCCTGCTCCCTCCCCGCCCTCGGGGGTGGTGACCTGGAGTGACGTGACCAAGGTGGGCACCTTCTGGGTGCACAGGAGCATCGCATCCAACGTCTCGGCGTTGTTGAGCGCCGCCAGCGCAGCGGGGTTCAGCCTCACCGGTGGGGGTTTCCGGGATCCGGCCTCCCAGATCGAGCTGCGCCAGGCGCACTGCGGAACCTCCTACTACGACATCTACCAGAAGCCGGCTTCGCAGTGTTCCCCGCCGACTGCCATCCCGGGCCGTTCGATGCACGAACGCGGACTGGCCCTCGACATCAAGTCGGGTGGCGTGCTCATCCAGAGCCGCTCCAACCCCGCCTTCCAGTGGCTGGCAGCCAATGCCTCGAGGTTCGGGTTCTACAACCTGCCCTCCGAGCCGTGGCACTGGTCGACCAACGGGACCTGAGCCGGCGACGGCCCGCTGTCCGGACGGCCGGTTGCCCGGACGACCGCTGCCCGGACGACGCGGTGCCCGGTGGCACCGTGGCGACGGGTGTGCGGCGTCGTGGCCGCGGTGATCAGTTGCGCATGCGGGCGAACAGGCGAAGCATCTCGATGTAGATCCACACCAGGGTGACCATGAGGCCGAATGCTCCGTACCACTCCATGTAGGCCGGCAGGCCCGCCTTCGAACCGCGCTCGATGAAGTCGAAGTCCAACAGCAGGTTGAACGCAGCGACCCCGACGATCACGAGGCTCAACACGATGCCGAAGGCCCCGCCGTCGGTGCCGTAGACGAAGCCCATGTCGACCCCGAAGAGCGACACGATGAAAGCCACGCCGTACATCAACAGGATGCCGAAGGTGGCGCCCACGATCGCCTTGGTCATCCGGGGGGTCACCCGCAGGATCCGCAGGCCGTACAGGGCGAGCATCGCGATGAACACACCGGCGGTACCCAGGATGGCCTGGATGACGATGCCGTTGAACTGGGCGTCGTAGAGGTGCGAGATCGCTCCCAGCACGTATCCCTCGAGCGCCGCGTAGAGCAGTCCGGTGAAGCGGGCGAACCTGGGCTTGAACGCGGTGAGGATCGCGACCCCGAGGGCCCCGAAGAGCGCCACGAACAGCATCACCGGCTGGTCGAGCGTCGTGGTGACGGTCGGCTCGCCGACCACCTGCTGCGCGAGCGGCACGGGGGTCTCGGTGACCGTGGACCATCCGTAGACGCCGACGGCGGCGGCCACGACGAGCAACAACAGCGTGGCCCACGCGGTTCCGCCGAGGGTCATGGTGCGCCCGCCGGTCACCACCGGCCCAGGGGGTGCACCGCCCTGGAGCCGGGCATCGACCGAGCCGGTCGCCATCCCGTGCCCCGCCTGGGCACGCTGCCACTCCTCGGCCGGGGACACCCCCGTGGTCGTGGTGCCGCCGTAGTTGGCCGGGTCGAAGGCCTTGTCGGTCAGGATCGGGTTCCGGGACATGTGTGTCGCCTCGTGGGGTCGTTCACGGTGCCGCAACCCCGCCCTCGGGCCGGTCCGGCAGTTCTGCAAGCAGAGATCGTACCCGGGTGCGGTCGGGTGGCCACGGCACCTCACGGGCGGAGGCGGCGTGGTGGCCCTAACATGTCGTCACCGCTATGGACACGACGAACGCGTTGCAGCGCCATGGGTGACCACGGCGATGGATGAGCGCCCCAGGAGCCTCCGAGCGATGCTCGCGGAGGCCAAGGACAGCTCCGAGTTGATGATCGACCTCGCGTACGCGGCGGTCTACTTCAACGATCCGGGCATGGCCAGCGAGGTCTCCGAACTCGAGTCCCGGATGAACGACCTGGTGCAGGACATGCGCGAGGTCTGCATCCTCGCGGTGCGCCGGCCGGCCGAGGCAGAGGGGATGGCCTCGGTGCTGCAGGTGATCTCCGCCATCGAGGGCATCGCGAACGCATCGGTGGACGTGACCCGGATCGTGACGCACCGCCTCGGGATCCCCGACGTGCTGATAGCCGACCTCTCCAACGCCGAAGAGGTGTCACACCGCGTCTGGGTGCGCGAGGGCTCCCACATGGCGCACCGGCCGCTCAAGGACCTCGAGTTGCCGGTGCAGTGCGGCATGCGTGTCATGGCGATCCGCCGCGACCGCTCCTGGATGATCGACGAGGTCCACGGCGACCTGATCCTCAAACCCGGCGACGTGCTGTTCCTGCGGGGTTCACCCGCAGGCATCTCGCGCCTGCACGAGCTGGCCGCGGCGCCGAGGTGGGACCCCCTGGTTCCCTCGGGTGGGGTGCTCAGCGACCTGGACCGGGCCGTCGACGTCCTGGTCGAGATGAAGAACATCTCCGAGGCGGCGGTCGGCCTGGCCTACTCGGCACTCGCTCTGCGCGACGTCGGGCTGGCCTCCGAGGTGCGCCACCTCGCGGAGCGTCTCGACGAGATGAAGGACCACCTGCAGCTGTGGGTGCTGAGGGCGGCGAAGGCCGACCCCGACCTCTCACAGCTGCGCGGCCTGCTCCAGCTGGCCTCGGCGGCCGAGGAGCTCGGCGACCAGGCGAACCACATGGTGTGGTTGATCGCCGACGACTACGAACTGCACCCGATCGTCAACGTCGCGTTCGGCGAGGCCGACGTGGTGGCCACGAGGGTTCCCGTCGCCGCGGGTTCCGCGGCGGATGGAAGGCGCCTCGTCGACCTGCAGCTCGACATCGAGCCCGGGTTCCACGTGCTGGCGATCAGGCGGGACCACCGGTACCTGTACCGGCCACGTGGGTACGTGGCGCTGCACCCGGGTGACGAACTGATCGCGTCGGGGCCGGCGGAGGGCCAGAACCTGCTGGCCGAGACGTGCGGCTGGTGGATGGACCACCACGACGACGACCCCACCGGCGTGGTCCAGTTGGTGCCCCTCGAGGCGTCGCGGCGGCACTGAGAGCGGCGGCGGCAGGGCTCAGCACAGCCGCTCAGGAGCCATGGTTCAGCGGCGTTCGCCCCATTCGTTGCCGTCCCACCAGCGCATCGCGGATGGGTTCTCCGGGTCGGGGTACCAGCCGGGACCGTTGCCGGCGCCGACGCCCAGGTCCTTGATCGCCGCCTCGGTGCGGGCGATGTCGGCTTCGGGGTCCTCCTCGACCTCAACCGAGATGCTCGGGGGCTCCGGTGGGGTGAGCAGTTCGTCGATCTCGGTGCGCTTCACCTTGCGCTTGGAGCCGGGAGGCGGATCGCCCGCGCCCTTGAAGAGCTCGGCGACGCCGGCGAGGGCACCGCTCATTCCACCGGATTCCATCGGCAGGTAGATCTTCGTGGCCTGGCCGTCGGCAACCTGGGCGAGGGTCTCCAGGTACTTCACCGCGATCAGGTCGTTGGTCGGGTCTCCGTCGTGGATGGCCCCGTAGACGTTGCGGATCGCCGCGGCCTCGCCCGCGGCGGTCGTCTCGGCACGGAACCGCTCGGCCTCAGCGAGGGTGCGCACGGCCTCGGCCTGCCCCTCGGCCTCGAGCACCTGCGAGCGCTGCACACCCTCGGCGGCGAGGATGGCGGCCTGCTTCTCGCCCTCGGCCTTCATGATCGAGGCCTCCCGGAACCCGTCGGCGGTGGTCACCTGGGCACGCCGGTTGCGCTCGGCCTTCATCTGCTCGTGCATCGCCGACATCACATCGGGTGGGGGATCGATCCGCTGGATCTCCACGCGCACGACCTTGACCCCCCACTTGTCGGTGGCGTCGTCGAGGATCTGGCGCAGCTCCAGGTTGAGCTTGTCGCGGCTGGTCAGCGCGTCGTCGAGGGAGAGGTCACCGATGACGTTGCGCAGGTTCGTCTGGGCGAGCTTGGTAACCGCGAGGATGAAGTTGGCGACGTTGTAGAGAAGCCGCTGCGGGTCGGTGGGTTCGTAGTAGACCACCGCGTCCACCGCCACCACCACGTTGTCGGAGGTGATCACCTCCTGGGGTGGCACGTCCACGACCTGCTCGCGCATGTCGACCAGCCGGATCGTCTGCACGAACGGGATGATGAGGTGCAGTCCGGGGTCGAGGGTCTCCTTGTACTTGCCGAGCTGCTCGACCAGACCCCGCTGGTAGGGACGCACGATGCGCACGCTCGAGCCGACCACGATCAACAGGAAGATGATGATGATCGCGATGATCACCAGGGCTACGACGCTCATTGTTGTCCTCCGTCGACGGGGGGTCGGGTGGGTGGGCCGTCCGGTGGTGGGGTAGCGGACCCCGGAAGGGAATGCCCGGGGCTCTCGGCGGTGACGAGCACCCGGGTGCCGCGCACCTCGGCCACGGTGACCGAGGTGCCCGCGGGGATGGCGGCGTCATCGATCGACTCGGCCCGCCACTGTTCCCTGTCGATGCGCACCATCCCCGAGTCGTTGGCGGGGATCGCCTCGAGAACCGTCGCCCTGGCACCGACGAGGCGTCGGGCGCCGATGCCCTCGTCCTGGTCGGACTGGTTGAGTCGGCGGGCGACCGGTCGCAGTGCCAGGAAGATGCCGAGGGAGGCCACGATGAACACGATGGCCTGCACGACCGGGTCGGCACCGACGAAGCCGGTGAGCGAGGCAACCACCGCACCGAGGCCGAAGGGCAACAGGACCAGTCCGGGTGCGACGATCTCGGCTGCGGACAGGCCGAGACCGAGCACGAGGAACACCACCGCGGCATCGACCGGCTCCATGTCCTTCACCGTACAAGGTGGCGGAGCCGCTGCGGCCGTGGGTTTCGGACCACAGCAGGTCGTGGACACCCTTCGCGTCGGTGTGCGGGCGCGAAGGGGTCGCCGTGGTCGCCCTTGTAGCGTGGGACCCGATGAACGAGCCACTGCGCATGCTCACGGTGCATGCCCACCCCGACGACGAGTCCTCCAAGGGCGCATCGACGGTCGCCCGTTATGCGCAGGAGGGTATTCCCGCAACGCTGGTGTGCTGCACCGGTGGTGAGGCAGGTTCGGTGCTCAACCCGGCGATGGACACACCGGAGGTCAACGCGGACCTGGCCGCGGTGCGGCGTGAGGAACTGGCTGCCGCGACCCGGATCATCGGCTACGACAGGGTGGAACTGCTGGGCTACCACGACTCGGGAATGCCGGATTCGGAGGACAACGCCCGGCCGGACAACTTCTGGAACGCGGACATGGACGAAGCGATCGGGAAGTTGGTCGCGGTCATACGGCGGGACCGACCACAGGTGATCGTGACCTACGGCGACGACCAGAGGCACTACGCCCATCCCGACCACCTGAGGGTCCACGACATCACGCTTCCGGCGTTCGAACGGGCAGCGGATCCCGAGTGGTATCCCGATCTGGGCGACGTGTGGCAGCCGCTGAAGCTCTACTACACCGTCTGGTCCCGCCGCCGAATGGTGGCGCTGCACGAGACCTTCCTGCGGATGGGCCTCGAGTCGCCCTTCGGTGAGGACTGGCAGAAGCGCTTCTCCGAGACCGACCAGGACGACCGCATCACCACGCAGGTGCCCATCCGCGACCACTACGAGGTCCGCGAGAAGGCCCTGCGCGCGCATGCCACCCAGGTCGACCCCACGAGCCCGTTCTGGTTCGGACTGCCCACGGAGGTGGCACGCGACGTGCACCCGTGGGATGACTACATCCTCGCGAGGTCGCTGGTGGAGACCGACCTGCCCGAGGACGACCTCTTCGCAGGGGTGCCCGGTCGTTCCGGTAGCCTGAGCCCGTGAGCAGCCTCGCCGAACGCCTCGGGTACGGCGAGGAGGCGCGGATCCTCATCATCAACTGCGACGACCTCGGCATGTGCCATTCGGCCAACGAGGGTGTCTACGAGTCGCTGCGCGACGGGGTCGCGACCTCCGCGTCGCTCATGGTGCCCTGCCCGTGGGCCCGGGAGGCCGCGGCGCGCTACCGGGGCGAGGACGTGGGGGTGCACCTCACGTTGACCGCGGAGTTCGAGCTCTACCGCTGGGGCCCCTGCACCCGCTCGCCGTCGCTGTTCGGGGGTGACGGGGGCATGGCCCCGACGGTGGCGGAGGCGTGGGACCACGCCGACCTCGACGAGGTGCGCCGCGAACTGAAGGCGCAGGTGGAACGGGCGATCCTGTGGGGCTTCGACGTGACCCACCTGGACTCCCACATGGGCACCCTGCAGCTGCGCCCGGAGTTCTTCGACGTCTACCTGGACCTCGCGGTCGACTTCGACCTGCCGATCCGCCTCTCGGGCGCATCCACCCAGGAGGTGGTCGGCTTCCCGTTCCGCGACCTCGCCGCGGAGGAGGGAGTGGTCGCCCCCGACCACCTGGTGGTCACCAACGGCGTCGGTTCCCGGCGGGTGCTGGAACGGGCCGTGATGGACCTGCGGCCGGGGGTCACCGAGGTCTACGTGCATCCCAGCACCGACCACTCCGAGATCCGCTCGTTCGACCCGAACTGGGCCGACCGCGTGGATGATCACCACCTCATCACCCGTGACTCGGAGTTGCGTGCGGCCATCGAACGATCGGGCATCGTGCTCATCGGTTGGCGGGAACTGCGTGACCTCCAGCGCCGTGCCCGCAGCGCAGAGCCGGCAGGTGCTCAGCCGTAGAGGTCGTCACCCCCGCACCTGCCCCACAGGCCCAGGCCGTGCTCGCGCGCTTCGCGCCCGGCCGCCACGAGATCCTCGGCGTGTTCGACGTTCGGGGGGTAGGTGGCCGGTTGCGCGTAGCCGTCGGCCACCAGGGACTCGTTGACGAAGAGGCCGTCCGATGCGCGGTAGACGTAGGCGAGCAGGCGGTCGTAGCGGTCACGTGCCTCGACATCGCGCACGAGGACGACCTCGGTTCCCTCCGGCATGAGGTCCTGGGCATGGGAGGACGCCTCCTTGCCGAAGCACTCCACCTCGGTGCCGGGTTTGACCGTCTCGGGTGTGTCGATCCCGATGAGGCGCACGCGTTCCTCGACACCACCGGTCTCGACCATGATCGTGTCGCCGTCGACCACACGTGTGACCGTGGCGTTGGGTTCGCTCGCTGCCGAGGCATCGACCTCACCGGAGCTGCCACATGCGCTCGACCCCACCAGGGCGAGCAGGGCCCACAGCACCGCGACCGGGCCCAGCGGCGGGTGGGCCCGGCCGGCCCGCGGGGCCGTCATGGGCTCAGACCGCCTCGATGATCGTCCCGGTTCCCAGACCGCCACCGCAGCACATCGTCACCAAGGCCCTCGAACCGCCGCTGCGGGTGAGCTCGTGCACGGCTTTGGTGACGAGGAACGCCCCGGTGCCCCCGAGGGGATGGCCGAGTGCGATCGCGCCTCCGTTGGGGTTCGTGCGCTGCAGGTCGGCGCCCAGTTCCTTGGACCACGCCAGCACCACCGACGCGAACGCCTCGTTGACCTCGAAGAGGTCGAAGTCGTCGATCGTCAGGTCGTTGCGTTGCATGAGGGCGCGGGTGGCGTCGATCGGGCCGGTCAGCATCAGCACCGGATCCACCCCCACGAGGATGGTGTCGGCGACCCGTGCCATCGGCACGACCCCGAGTTGCTCGGCCCGGGCCCGTGTCATCACGAGCACTGCTGCGGCACCATCGGAGATCTGCGAGGCAGACCCTGCGGTGTGCACGCCGTCGGGGCGCCCGACCGGCTTGAGCTTGGCGAGTGTCTCCAGGTCGGTGGAGCGCAGCCCTTCGTCGCGCTCGACGGTTCGGGTCTCCTCGGTGGGGTTGCCGTCGTCGTCGAGGACCGGGGCGTCCACGGGCACCACCTGGGAGGCGAAGCGCTCCTCGTCCCATGCCTGCCGGGCGCGTCGCTGGGACTCGAGGCCGAACTCGTCGGTGTCGGAGCGCGAGATGCCCCACTGCTCGGCAATGCGTTCGGCTCCCTCGAACTGGGTGGTGAACTCGTACTGACCGAAGTACGACTTGGGGATCGGAACGCCCAGGCCGACCTCCTTGCTCATGGCGGATCCGATGGGGATGCGGGACATCGCCTCGACCCCGCATCCGACGGCGACGTCGACGGCTCCGCTGGCCACCAGCGAAACCGCGAGGTTGGTGGCCTGCTGGGATGAGCCGCACTGGGCATCCACGGTGCTGCCCGCCACCTCGAGGGGTAGTCCGGCGTTCAGCCAGGCGGTACGGGTGATGTTGAAGGACTGCTCACCGACCTGGCTCACGCACCCTCCGACGACCTGACCGACCTCGGAGGGATCGATCCCGCTGCGCTCCACCAGCGCCGAGAGCACCTCGGAGAGCAGCTGGGCCGGATGGAGCCCGGCGAACCCGCCGTTGCGTCGGCCGATGGGGGAGCGGACCGCGTCGATGATGACCACTTCGCGTGCAGCGGGTGCTGGGGTTGATGCCATGGGGGGATCCTACGGGGACTCAGGCCGCGTTGCCGTCGTGGTGCAGTGCCGAACGTGAACCGCGGCCACGGCTGATCGCCTCGAGCAACGCCGCTTCGCGGGCGGCTCTGCGGGCCTGTTCGCGGGCCTCGGTGCGCTGCACGGCCTCCTCGAGGGCGGCGCGTGCGGCCGCGGCACCGGCGTGTGCCAGCTGGCGTCGTGCCAGGTCCCGACGCGAGGTGCGCCGCGGGCCGGCCGACCTCGGGCGGACGGGCCGTGCGGGGAGTTCGTCGCCTGTGATGAGCACGAGCTGGTTCTTCATGGGAACCAGTCTGAATCAGGGGTGTGACAGCCCCTCCGGGAGCGGTCTCAGCAGGGTGCCAGGGGAGCGGTCGGAGCCCATGGGCGCTCGCTCTGCACGATCGCCCCGAGCTCGAACAGCAGGGCGTCGTCGTGGTGGCGGGTTGCCACCTGCATGCCCACCGGGAGGTCGGCGAAGGTCCCGACCGGGATCGACAGCGACGGGTTGCCGTAGATGTTGTAGGGGATCGTCAGTGCACCGTTGTTCTCGAGGCCGACCTTCTGGTCGCCGACGCGGGTGTTCGCCCCGATCTCGGCCGGGAAGGCCACGTCGGGGTTGGTCGCCGAGATGATGAAGTCGACCTCGTCGAAGGCCGCTGCGAGGGTCTCGTTGGCACGGGTCCGGGCCGCCTCGGCGCGCGCAGCCATGTCGAGGTCGTACTCGCCCTCGGCGAGTCGCATGCCGAAGGCCATCTCGCGGGTCAGCTCGCCCTCGCAGTCCGGCCAGTGCGCGGACAGCTCCGAACGCAGGGAGGCGAGGTTGCCCATCGCCCACTCGAGACCGAGGCTCGGTGCGCTGAAGTCGATGTCCACGATCCGCAGCCCGGCATCGGCTGCGAGGGCTTCGCCCGCGGCCTGGACGAGCTCGGCCACCTCGGGGCGCACCACTGCGTTGCCCAGGTCCGCGACGATCGCGACGCGCTTGTTGCGGAGCGCCTCGCGGAAGGTCCCGAGCTCGGCCTCCCAACGGTCGTGGCGGGGCAGTGAGTACGGGTCACGGGAGTCATAGCCGCAGGTGACGTCGTAGTAGCGGGCGATGTCGCGAATGGAGCGTGCGAGCACACCCGTCACGACGGTCATCGGGTGGATGCTGGTGTGGGGTCCCCTCGGAATGCGCCCGGCGGTGCCCTTCATGCCGGGCAGGCCGCAGAACGCGGCGGGGATGCGGATGGAGCCGCCGCCGTCGCCACCCGACGCGATCGTGCACAGGCCGCCCGCGACCGCCGCCGCACTGCCGCCCGAGGAGCCGCCCGCGGTGCAGCCCTGCAGCCACGGGTTGTGGGTGACGCCGTTCAGCCTGGTCACGCTCACGTTCAGCCCACCGAACTCCGAGGCGGTGGTCAGGCCGAAGGGCACCACGCCGCCGTCGAGTTCGGCACGCACGAGCTTCGTCTCGGTCCAGCCCGCGATCCGGTCGCGGAACACCAGTGAGGCCTCGGTGTCGGGCCAGCCCTCGTATCGCGAGAGCTCCTTGATGCCGAATGGCACGCCACCGAAGGGTTTGGAGGTGTCCGCTGCGGCCGCCGAGGCAAGTGCGCGTTCGGGATCCACGAACGACACGCAGTTCAGGCCGCTGGCCTCAACCGCGGCGAGGGTCGCCTCGAGCTCCTCGGTGGGGGATCGCCGACCGGCCCTGAACTCCTCCACGAGCGAGCACGCGTCGCCCAACCACGGTGTGTCCGCCATGTCGTTTCCCCCTGTGATCATGCCTTCAGGGTTCGGGAGTGTACGGCACTAGCTTGGGCGCCGATGGATGCTTCGGACTGGCTCGGCCTGCAGGCAACCCACAATCGTCACCGTTGGTACCTGCCGGTGACCGAGGGCATCGCCACGAGGGGGCGATTCCTCTTCGGTGGATGTGGGCTGGGCGCCGCCGTCGCGGCCCTGGAGGCCACCACCGGCAGGCCGCTGGTGTGGGCGACAGCCCAGTACCTGAGCTACGCCATGATCGACGACGTCGTGGACCTCGACGTGTCGGTTCCGGTGGCGGGCCACGCCACCACCCAGGCGCGGCTCGTGGCGCACGTCGGCGAGCGCGACATCCTCACCGTCAACGCGGCGCTCGGGTCGAAGGACCACCCGGCCAAGGGACAGTACGTCGAGTTCCCCGACCTCCCGGGTCCACTCGAGTGCGCCCAGCGCCCGCCCCGCGAGGAGGACGAACGGTCGATCATGACCAGGCTCGACATGCGTCTGGCCAAGGGCCGCCAGTGGGACGAGCTCGAGGGGCATCCGGTCACCGACGGACGCAGCGCGTTGTGGGTGCGGCTGCCCAACGCCGATGGCTCCGCGCTGGCGATGTCGGCCTCGGCGCTCGCGATCCTCGGTGACTACGTGCCCTTCGGCATCTCCCAGTCCCAGGGCATCTGGTGGCCTTCCAACAGCCTCGACAACACGATCCGCATCGTCTCGCTCGCGGAGACCGAGTGGGTGCTGGTGGACGTGCGCGTGGAGGGCGTCTCGGGCGGGTTCGGCCACGGGACCGTCTACCTGTGGTCGGAGTCGGGTGACCTGCTGGCGACCGCGTCGCAGTCCGCCCTGCTGCGCAGCCAGCGCCACTGAGCGACCGGGCAGGGGCCGCCGAGGGCTTGGATCACGCCGTCGCCGGCCGTCGGGCTGCGGTACCGTCGCGCGGTGAGCTCCGACACCCGCCGCTACGGCATGACGATCCCATTCGACGGTGTGCCCCTGGCCGAGCACCGTGAGTGGCTGCGTGAGCTGGTCGACCTCGGCTACACCGACGTGTGGTCCTCGGAGGCCGACGGGGCGGACGGCTTCACTCCCTTGGCCATGGCCGCCGCCTGGGCGCCGGAGCTGCGACTGGGCACTGCGATCGTGCCGGCGTTCACTCGCGGTCCGGCGCTGCTCGCCCAGAGCGTCGCTGCACTGGCCGACGCCGCTCCGGGGCGTTTCGCGTTCGGCATCGGCACCTCCTCGGAGGTGATCGTCTCGCGCTGGAACGGGATCCCCTTCGAGGAGCCCTACGCGCAGGTGCGTGACATGGTCGGCTTCCTGCGACTGGCGCTGGCCGGGGAGAAGGTGAGCGGCACATTCGGACGCTCGGAGGTGAAGGGGTTCAGGCTGGGACGGGTGCCCGCGGAGCAGCCGGCGGTGCTGGTCGCAGCCCTCCGCGAGGGGATGCTGCGTCTCGCCGGCCGTCATGGCGACGGCGCCATCGTGAACTGGCTCTCCGCCCGGGACGTGGAAACGGTGGCCCCGGTCGTCGCGGAGGCGGCAGCCGCTGCGGGACGCCCCACACCAGAGGTGGTGGCACGCATCTTCGTGGCGCCCACCACCGACCGGGACCTGGTGGTCGGCATGGGCCGCTACGCGATAGCTGCCTACCTCACCGTGCCGGTGTACGCGGCCTTCCACGAGTGGCTGGGCCGGGGAGAGCAACTCGCCGAGATGCAACGGCTCTGGAGGGAGGGCGACAGGAAGGCAGCGCTCGAGGCGATCCCCGAATCGCTCGTGGACGAACTGATCGTCCACGGATCACCGGAGCAGTGCCGTGAGCACATCGGGCGCTACTGCGACGCGGGCATCACCACGCCGGCGCTCGCGCTGCTTCCCTTCGGGCTGGACCAGCGCCAGGCCTTGCGGGACCTCGCCCCGACCTGAGCCGGCGGGCCCCCTGAGGAGGCGTCAGGGGCCGTCGCCCGCCGCCACCGCCTCGCGCACGGCACGCTTGTCGACCTTGCCCGAAGCGTTCGTGGGCAGCTCGTCGACCAGCACGAGGCGCCGTGGGTGCTTGAACCCGGCCATGGCGCCACAGGTGCCCCGCAGGTCGCCCAGGTCGGGGGGTCGGCTTGGATCCGCCGGCACCACGACCGCGGTGACGAGCTCTCCCCACCGCCGGTCCGGTGTGCCGACCACGGCGACCTGGCGCACGGCGGGGTGGGTGCCGAGGGTGTCCTCGACCTCACGGGAGCTCACGTTCTCACCACCGGTGACGATGATGTCCTTCACCCGGTCCACGACGTGCAGGTAGCCCTCGGCGTCGATGCGGCCCACGTCTCCGGTGCGGAGCCACCCGTCGCCCATCGCCGCGGCGGTCGCGTCGTCGTCCTCGAAGTAGCCCGCACAGACCTGGTCGGCGCGCAGGAGGATCTCCCCGGGCTGTCCCGGGTCGGCGTCGGTCCCGTCGTGCGCCACGATGCGCAGTGCCGCCATCGGTCCGGGACGTCCGGCAGCGGTGAGCAACTCGGGCCTGGTGGTGGCGGCGAGCCGGTGGTCCTCGGGTGACAGGAACACCGCGTTGCCGGACAGCTCGGTCATCCCGTAGCCCTGGGAGAGCCCCACCGCGGGCCACTCGGTCGTGCAGCGCAACAGGAGCTCACGTGGCATGGCGGCGGCGCCGTAGGAGACGTTGCGAAGCGACGACAGATCGTGTCGTGGCCGCTCGGGGTGGTCGAGCAGCATGGCGAGCATCGTGGGGGCCAGCGAGACCGAGGTGACTCGCTCGGCCTCGATGGCGGCCATCGCCGATTCGGGTTCGAAACGCGGCAACAGGACCACCGGGCGGTGGCGCAGGTGGTGGTGGACCACGTTGTACGCGGCGACGTGGAACAGCGGGAAGGGGAACAGGTACACCTCGTCAGCGGCGACCGGTCGGGCCATCGTGGTGTTGAGCGAAGCCGCCAGCAGGGAGCGGTGGGTGAGCATCACGCCCTTGGGGGCGGCGGTCGTACCCGAGGTGTACATCAACCAGGCCAGGTCACCATCGCGACGTCCTGCCACGGTGGGGACGGTGCCGGCGTGGTCGGATCCACCAGTGTCCAGGGCGTCGTCGAGCACCAGCCGCTGGCGCAGCGAGGGTGCGTCGAGGCCCTCCAGTCGGGTGGCCTGGCCCCGGTCCGTGAGCAGCACCGTGGCACCGCAGCGCCGCACCAGTGAGCCGATCTCCTCCACGGTGTGCCTGGTGTTGCCGTGCACCAGCACGGCACCCGCACGGGGCACCCCGTAGAGCGCGGCGACGTAGCTCGCCGAGTTGTCCGAGACGATGGCGATCCTCTCCCCGGGGCGGGTGCAGCCCGCGGCGAGCGCCCCCACCCGGTTGGAGAGGTCGGCGAGCTCGGCGAACGAGAAGCGGCGCCGCCCGTCGACCAGCGCGGTGCGGTCCGCCACGGCCCGGGCGGCGTTGTCGAGGATCTCCCAGAGGAACACGCCTTCCGTTCTAGCGTGCCCCCGCAGGGCTCAGCGCCTGAAGAACCCCCGCCTGGGAGCGGGCGGGCACGAACAGCGCTGGTCGGCCGGCACGTGGCCGAGGACCTGCTCGACGTGGTTTCCGCATCCGGTGTAGGTGGCCTTGCCACAGGAGCGGCATGTCGCTGGGCTGCACATCTGGGAACCTCCATCTATTGTGCGAATGTCCGTACAATAGTCCCTGCGATGGCCGGTGTCCAGCACATCGGGGTCCCGGATCCGCCCGGACCGGCCAGCGGGTGGGCCGTGACAGACTGTCCGGGTGAGCGAGGCAGCCAAGAGCCTCTACATCGCATCCACCGAGGGTCGTACCGGCAAGTCCCTGGTGGCACTCGGTGTGGTCGACCTGCTCCTGTCACGAGTGGGCCGTCTGGGTGTGTTCCGGCCGGTGTCGGTGACGGGTGCGGAGTCCGACGACATGTTGACCCTCCTGCGATCCCAGGCGGGCGAGGACCGTGAGATCCTCGCCGGCTGTGGGGTCACCTACGACTCGGTCCACCAGGACCCGGGCGCAGCCCTCTCGACGGTCGTGGAGCGCTACGAGGACCTGGCCGCGCGCAGCGACGCGGTCGTGGTCGTGGGATCCGACTACACCACGGTTCCCGACCCGGCCGAGTTCTCCTTCAACGCAGCGGTGGCGGCGAACCTTGGGAGCCCGATGGTCGTGGTGCTGCGCGGTGACGGCCGCTCGGCCGCCGAACTGCGACAGCTCGCGGAGATCGCCCTCGGCGAGCTCGCGGAGTCCCATGCGACACCTGCGGCACTCGTGGCGAACCGCTGCTCGGAACAACTCATGGTCCCGGTGGCCGAGGTGCTGGGCGAACTCGGACTGCCCACCTGGGTGCTGCCCGAGGTCCCGTTGCTGCACGCGCCGCTGGTCGAGGAGCTGCAGGCCGCGCTCGGTGCCGAGCTGCTCCTCGGGGATCCCGCCCTGCTGGGCCGTGAGGCCGAGTCGGTGCTGGTGTGCGCCATGGGGGTCGAACACGTGCTGGACCGGCTCGCGGACGGTCAGCTCTGCATCGCCCCGGGTGACAGGCCCGGGCTCCTGTTGGCCATCGGCGCGGCCCATGCGGCTCCTGACGCCCCGACGCTCGCCGGGGTGGTCGTCAACGGCGGGTACGAACCCAGTGGGCGCGTGCTCCAGCTCCTCGGCGACCTCGGACGGGACCTGCCGGTGCTGATGGCGCCCCAGGAATCGCTGGAGGCGGCGCGGATCGCGACCGCCACCAGCGGGCGCCTCCGCGGCGCCACCCAGCGCAAGACCGACGTGGCCCTTTCGCTGTTCGACCGCCACATCGACGACGAGCAGCTGCTGTCACTGCTCGAGCTGCCCCGCAGCGAGGTGATGACCCCGCTGATGTTCGAGTCGCTGCTCATGCAGCGCGCCCGGGAGGCCGGCAAGCACCTGGTGCTGCCGGAGGGGGACGACGACCGGATCCTGCGGGCAGCCTCCACCCTGCTCTCCAGGGAGGTGGTCGACCTCACGATCCTGGGCGTGCCCGACCAGGTCCGCGCACGGGCGGCCTCGATGGGCCTCGACATCTCCTCCGCGAACGTCATCGACCCCGCCTCCTCGGAGCTGCGGGGCCGCTTCGCCGCAACGTACGCCTCGCTGCGCGCCCACAAGGGCATGACGGAGGACACCGCGTTCGACGTGGTGGCCGATGTGTCCTACTTCGGCACGATGATGGTCCACGAGGGCCTCGTCGACGGGATGGTCTCGGGTGCTGCGCACTCGACTGCACACACGATCACCCCGGCGTTCCAGGTCATCAAGACCGCACCCGGGTTCGACATCGTGTCCTCGGTGTTCTTCATGTGCCTCGAGGACCGTGTGCTCGTCTACGGGGACTGTGCGATAGTGCCCGACCCCGACAGCGACGAGCTGGCCGACATCGCCGTCGCCTCCGCGGAGACCGCCCAGCGTTTCGGGGTGGAACCCCGGGTCGCGATGCTCTCGTACTCGACCGGCAGCTCCGGCAGTGGCGCCGAGGTGGACAAGGTGCGCAAGGCCACCGAGCTGGTCCGCCGGCGCCGTCCGGACCTCATGGTGGAGGGCCCGATGCAGTACGACGCGGCGGTGGACGCCGCAGTGGCCGCCACCAAGATGCCCGGTTCGCACGTGGCGGGTCGGGCAACGGTGTTCGTGTTCCCCGACCTCAACACCGGCAACAACACCTACAAGGCGGTGCAGCGCACGGCCGGTGCCGTCGCGATCGGGCCGGTGCTGCAGGGTCTGGCCCGGCCCGTCAACGACCTGTCCCGCGGTGCGACGGTGCGCGACATCATCAACACGATCTCGATCACCGCGGCACAGGCCGCCTATGTCGAGCAGTGATCGCGGCGGAGCCCTCCGAGGCGGGTCCGGGCGCGTCCGACCGGGCTGACGAACCGCCGGCCGGATCCCGCGATGCGATGCGCGTGCTGGTGCTCAACTCGGGTTCCTCGTCTCTCAAGTACCAGGTCCTCGACCCGCTGTCCGCCCGGCGCTTCGCTGCCGGTTCGATCGACCGGATAGGGGAGGACGACTCCCACATCGAGCACGCGACCGGGACCGAACCGGTGGCCCGCCGCGTGGCGCACGTGCCCGACCACGCGGCGGCCTTCGCGGAGATGCTCGCGGCGCTGCGTGGTGACGCGACGACCCTGGCCGGCCTCGATGCCATCGGCCACAGGGTCGTCATGGGCGGCCGCAACCACGACCGTGCGGTGATCGCCGACGAGGCGGTGCAGCGTTCGATCGAGCAGATGGTGCCCTTCGCCCCGTTGCACAACCCCTCGAACCTGGCGGGCATCCGACTGGCGCGGCGCGAGTTCCCCGACGTCGCCAACGTGGCGGTGTTCGACACGGCGTTCTTCGCCCACCTGCCTGCTCCGGCGGCGACCTACGCGATCGACTCGGTGGTTGCCCGGAGGCTGTCACTGAGCCGCCATGGCGCCCACGGCACCTCGCACCGCTACGTGTCGCGCCTCGCAGCGGCCCGACTGGGCCCCGAGTCGGCGTCACGCATCGTGGTGCTGCACCTGGGCAACGGTGCTTCGGCCTCCGCGGTGCTCAACGGGATGGCGGTGGAGACGTCGATGGGGGTCACCCCCCTCGAAGGGCTCGTCATGGGTACCCGCAGCGGGGACGTGGACCCGGCACTTCCCGGTCTGTTGCAGTCCATGGGCGACATGTCCGCCGCAGAGGTGGACCGCTTCCTCAACACCCGCTGCGGGCTCGTCGGGCTGTGCGGGCACCGTGACATGCGCGACGTGCACCGTGCGATCGCCGCCGGTGACCCGTCGGCTCAACTGGCCCTGGAGGTGTACCTGCACCGGACACGCAAGTACGTGGGGGCCTACGCCGCGGTGATGGGCGGCATCGACGCACTGGTGTTCACCGCGGGTGTGGGCGAGAACGATCCGGTGGTGCGCTCCGGTGTTGTGGACGGACTCGGCTTCCTGGGATTGGAGGTGGACCAGCAGCTGAACGGCGCCGTGGGTGCCTCGCGGGGCACCGCGCAGGTCATCTCCCCACCCGGATCCGCTGCGTCGGTCATGGTGGTGCCGACCGACGAGGAGCTCGCCATCGCACGCGAGGTCGCGGAGCTGCTGGGATCGGCTACTCCCTGATGCCCACCGGGGCGCCATCGATGATCTGGTCCAAGTACTCCGACCAGCCGTAGCCGACCAGTGCCGGGTCGGCCCCGGTGTCGTCCACCGGAGCGTCCCCGTCCCCGGTGGCCCTGTTGCCGAGGGGACTCGAGAGGCTCCATCTGGTCACGCCCTCACTGATGCGTGTCACCCGTCCGTCGCGGCGGTTGCGCAGCGGGATCAGGTTCAGCACCTCGCCGTCGAGGTCGCGCTCCACGGTTCGCCCGTCGGGGTGCTCGACGGTGAAGGTGGCGTGCACGTGCGCGTGGTAGCGGTCCTCGCCGCTCCAGCGGGTGCTGAGCGACAGCGTCTGCACGGGCAGCACCTCGGTGCCGTCCCACACGAAACCCTGGCGGATGCCGTCGGAGTCCTTGCGGGCAATGCGTGACAGCATCATCCCGGTGCCGTCGCACATGTTGACCGTCAACCAGCGGTAGTACCACGGCGCCTGCCAGGTTCGCGGCCCCCAGGAGTGGTCCCGCAGGCCCCTGCCCGACACGACGAACTCCTCGTCGCCGACGGTGATCGAACCGGTAGCGGTCATCAACTGCTCGTAGTGGCCCTTGGCGAACTCCTCGCCGGCACGTTCGCTGACGCCCTGGGGTTCACCACCCCAGGGGTCGGAAGCACCCCGGTACCTGAGCTCGATCGTGGCGTCCTCGTAGGGGTTGTCCCTGAACGCGGAGCGCGGATCGGCCATCTCGAGGGGCTCCTCGAGCATCACCAGCCTGCCGTCGTAGCGCACCTCCAACGAGGCGAACGGCTCGATCACCTCGAAGCTGGCCCCGGCTGCGTCGAAGCGCTCGTTGCCGGTGATCCCGGGCCGGGAGAACATGAAACCGACGCGTCCGTCGGGCATGTAGATGCAGGCGGTCACCTCGGCGTGGCCCTCGTTGGGACGGTTGCCGATCCGCACGAACCCTCCGATGCGCTCGGCGGGGTCGTAGAGGTTGAAGTACATCGACTCGTTGAAGGTGTCCTCGGGTCCCGGGTGCATGAACTCGTCGGAGTCCTCGAGACGTACCTCGATCGTCGAACCCGCCATGTCATCGACCCCCGTTTCCCGGGTGCGGCCCACCCGATGGCGTCAATCTAGGTGCGCAGCCCCGCGTCGTGCTCGCAGGACGCCCACCTCAGCGCAACTGGGCATCGGCGAGTTCGGCCGCACCGCGCAGGTGCGCCACCAGTTCGGGGAGTCCGACATGGGTGTTGAGCCCGCTCGGGTTGGGCATCAACCACACCGGGCTTCCCCCGAGGGTTGCGTCCTGCAAGCCCGGTCCGGCGCCGCGGTCCGCCGCCACCCGCCATCCCGACAGGCCCACCACGCACACCACCGCCGGGGTGAGCCACGAACAAAGGCGCTCCAGGCGTGCCAATCCGGCGCGGAACTCATCGCGGTCGATCTCAGCGGCGCGTGCGGTGGTCCGCTTGACCAGGTCGGTCATGCCCACCCGTGACTGCGACAACAACGCCTCGGGATCCTGCCCGGCCGTTGCCAGGCCACTCCCGGCCAGTGCCGGCCAACCCCGGTTGGACGGGCCGCTGAAGGGGATCCCGCTGCGTGCGGCCGCGGGGCTCGGGTTGAGGCCCACCAGCAGCATCCGCATGCCGGGTCCCACGGTGTCGGCGAGCGTGTCGGCACGCACCGCGCGGACGTGCAGCTCGCAGCGGTCGCGCGGCCCGGCGCCGGTGCCCCCGGCTAAAGGCGCTTCGGTGTGCACCGGTGCGAACCCGGCACCCTCGAACACCGACACGAGCAACTCCGTCGGCCAGCGCGGGGGAGTTCCCCGGGGGCCCGCAGCGGTGTCCTGGTCGACCTCCGCGTCGACGGCGGCGAAGTCGAGGTGCACCTCCTCGCCCGGTGACAGGCTCCGGTGGAGCGCGTGCAGGGCCATCGGCACCCGCTCCGGGTCGAGTCCTCGGAAGCGGCTCGACGCGGAGAGCGGCCGCCCGGTGCCGGTCACCCCTGGTCGGGTCCGGACGACCCCGGGGCTGCGAGGCGCTGCTGGAGTCTGCGCATTCCGGTGATCCAACCGTCGTGGTCCTCTGCGCGCAGGCGTTCGTAGCCGGCCACCTCGGGGTGCGGCAGGGCGAGGAACCGTCCTTCACCCAGTGCGGCGAGTGCCTCGGCCGCGACCTGGTCGGGTTCCACGATGTCCTGGGTGCGCACCGCCCGGATGGCGGTGGCTGCCTGCAGGTCCCGGTCCGCCACGTCGTCCCCGTCGCTTCGCAGGCCGGCGAACTCGTCCGCGTCGCGGCCGAAGACCATGGCGGTGCGAACCCCCTGGGGGCACAGGCAGCACACCCCGATGCCGTCGTCGCCGTGGGTCACCGAGAGCCACTCCGCGAAGGCCACCGCCGCGTGCTTGGTCACCGAGTAGGGCGCGTCGCCCAGGTTCGTCAGCAGGCCCGCAGCGGACGCGGTCACGAGCAGGTGGCCGGCGCCGCGGTCGAGCCAGCGCGGCAGCAGTGCGGCGGCGGCGTGCACGTGGGCCATGACGTTCACCTCGAAGGTGGAGCGCCACACAGCGGGTTCGGCGTCGGCGCCCTGTGCGGTGCCCACACCTGCGTTCGCGCACCAGAGCGCGATCGGTCCGTGTCCGGCCTCGACCTGCTCGACGAGTCGGGCGGTGGCATCCCGGTCGGTGACGTCCAGGCCCGTTCCGACCACCCTGGTGGACGGTGCCTCCGCGTCGAGCACCTCGGCGACGGCTGCGGTGTGGTCGGCGTCGAGGTCCGTTGCGACCACCACCGAGGCACCCTGCGCGCACAGGGCGCGCACGAGGGCGGCTCCGATGCCACCGGCCGCACCGGTGACCACCGCCACCTTGCCGGCGGGGTCGAACGGTGGGGAGCTGTGCCGGGCCATCGCCTAGGCGTGCTTCGCCGGTCGGGCGGCTGCCAGGGTCGCCTCGATGGTGGCCATCCGGTCGGCACCCCATGGCAGGGGCATGACCACCGGGTGTTCGACGCCTGCGTCGCGGTAGGCCTGAACCGCAGCGGCCACGTGCTTGGTGTCACCGCAGATGTCGATCGCGGCGACCATCTCGTCCGACACCGCCTCGAGTGCAGCGGCGCGGTCCCGTCGGGCGTGGGCATCGTTGATCCGCTGCACCTCGTCACCGAATCCGGCCCGCTCGAAGGCCTTCGCGTATGCGGGGACCACCGCGTAGGAGAACAGGTCCTTGCGAGCCGGGTCGGCCGCGGGGCCCGGGTCGCACACCCCCACGTGCACATAGGCGTACACCCTGCAGCTGCCTCGTGGCCGTCCGGCTGCTGACTCACCCGAGCGGACCTGTTCCACGCACCACGGCACCGCGCTGGCGGGGAGGTAGTTCAACAACACGCCGTCGGCGAGCTCCCCGGCCAGTCTCAGCATTCCCGAGTTGAGAGCACCCAGCACGAGCCTGGGTCGGCGCTCGGTCGAGAAGCGCATCCCGAGTCTGAAGCGGTTGACCGAGTAGTGCTCCCCGTCGTGGGTGACCGCCTCGCCCGCGAGGCAGTCCCTCGTGAGCTGGAGGTACTCGCGCATCTGGCGCAGCGGCGCGTCGCCGTACTCGGCGCCGTGCCAGCGGCCCACGACCACCGGCGAGGAGATCCCCACCCCCAGCAGCACGTCGCGATCGGGTACGACCTCCTGCAGGGTTGCCGCACCCATGGCGGCGAGCATCGGGGTGCGCAGCTGCACCGCCAGCACCCCGGTTCCGAGGTCCATCCCCCCGACCGACGCCCCGACGGCTCCGAGGGTGGCGAAGGCCTCCGGCCCGGTCGTCTCGGCGGTCCAGTACGAACTGAACCCGCTGTCACGGGCCAGTCGGGCGATCTCCAGCGCTGCGGGGATGCCGAGTGCCTGGAAGCTCGCGAAGGTGACTCCGGTGCTCTGGGGCCGATCGGTGTGGGTCATCGGGGGGAGGCTACCCGGGCTCGGCGTCGTGCGTCGCGGCCGAAAGCGACGCTGCGGTGTCGGCCCGGGGTTGTATCGTTGTGGTCGCGGGCCGCGGCTTGCGGGACCGCACCGGGCGAGCTGGCCATCCAGTGAGCACGAGCCACAGGAGTGTGCGATGACCGAGGTACAGGATCTCGATTTCGACAACGACGACTCGATCCGGGAGGCGATGTCGCTGATCGACCGCGGTCTGGGTGACATCTCGGAGCGTCAGATCGTGTCCACCTCCGAGGTTGCCGACCTGCTGCTCGACGTGCGCAGCGTGCTCGCCCGACTCGACCCCGAGGTCTCACCCAACTGATTCCGGTTGCGCCTACCGGGCCGCGCCCAGCTCGGCGTAGGCGGCTTCCAGCAGTTCCAGGAGGAGTTCGGGCCGTTGCACCGCTTCGGTGTCGACGTGCAGGCCCAGCCACAGGGTTCCCCGGTACGACATGGTGGTGAGGTTGAACGCGGTGCCGGCGAGCGGCCCCACGGGGTAGTTGGCCTCCAACAGTGCCCCGCCCATGTAGAGGTCGAAGGGAGCGGCGCGCACGTTGCTGCACACGAAGTCGACCCCGGCGGTGACCCGTTCACCGGTGGCGAGCAGGGCCGCGGTGGGCAACAGGTTGATGACCGCCGCCATGCCGTCGATGATGCCGATCGACGGGTCCGACCGTGTCTGGTCGAGGCACTGGTGCACCAGCTCGAAGCGCTCCGGGGGTTCCATGGCGCCGGTCGGCACCAGCAGCTGGGTCGGGGCGAAGGCATTTCCCCCGGCCATGGGGTCGGAGGACTCCGTGGTGTTGCGGATGCTCACCGGCATCGACATCCGCAGTTCGGCCACCTCGGCGCCCATCTCGGCGTGGTAGGCACCGGCGGCTGCGGCAGCGCCGGTCACGAACAGGTCGTTGACGGTGCCTCCGAGGTGGTGGGCCAGCTCCTTGGTGTGGGCCAGCTCCAGGGAGGTCGTGCCGAACCAGCGCTGCAGTGAGCGTTCGGTCCACAGCGGCGAGCAGCGACGCAGCACCTGGGCCTGGCGTCCGGTGCTGCGGGCGACTGCTGCTGCGTCGTCCGGATGCAGCACGAAGGACCCCGCGCTTCCGAGGGCGTCGACCAGCTGGGCTCCGCGCTGGCGAAGGGAATCCGCGAGGTTGCCCACGACCTCTGCCACGCCGCCGTTGGTGGTGGGCTCGTCCGGCGGCGGGTCATCGGAGTGCTTCGGACCAACCCGGTGCGCTTCGGTGAGCCGGTCGGGTTCGTCGGGTGCACGTTCGAGGTCGAGGAACGCCACCGAGAGCCTGATGCCGCCCTCGCCGTCGGTGATGGTGTGGTGCAGGCGCTGCAGCATCGCTGCGCGCCCGTTGGCGAGCCCCTCGACGATGGTGAAGTCCCACAGGGGCCGCTCACGGTCGAAGGGTTGGCCGGAGAGCAGCGCCACGTAGTCGTAGAGCTGGCGCTCGTCGGCCTCACCGCCGAGGTTCACCCAGCGCAGGTGGTGGTGGAGGTCGAAGTCCGGGTCGAACTCCCACACGGGGTTGGAGAGCTTGCCGAGGGGTTGCACCGGCCGTTGGCGCAACTTGGGGACCTTGTGCACCGCCACGGACATCTTCTCGACGAAGCGTGCCCGGTCGGGCGCCCGGTCCATCAGGGTGACGTTGGCGAAGGTGTTGGACAGGGCGGGGTTCTTCTCCAGGTTCCACATGAGCGCCTCGAAGTCGCTCATGTGGTTCTGGTGGTCCTCGTCGCCCCCGGACATCGTTCCGAGGCTACTGCGCCGGGGAACCGGAACTGCCCGGCGCGGGCCAGAGAAGCTGCGCCAGATGGGCCGCGAAGCCCCCGACCAGCCAGCCGACTGCGACATCGGCGGGGTGGTGCACCCCCACGTGGACCCGGCTCCAACCGACCGCGGCGGCGAGGGTCCACCACGCTGCCCGGTGCCCGAGGTCGGATCCCATCAACTCCGCGGCACAGGCGCCCGCGGTGGCGTGCCCACTCGGAAAGCTGCTGGTGAGGGGCTGGCGCAACCTGTGGGGGTGCGAGTGCTCCTCCGCCGGACGGGCCCGGCGCACCAGCGACTTGAGCGGCCCGTTCACCACGGCCTGTTCGATGCCCTGCACGACGCTTCGCCGGATCGCCCGCCGCCTGCGCAGCGGGTCGCCGCCGAGTATGCCGATGGTCAGGTCAGCGGCGTTGAGGGAGTGCCACAACACCGAGTGGTTGGCGGCCTGTGACAGGCCGTAGGCGACGCGGTCGGCGCCCGGATGGCCCCGCAACGCCGACGCGGTTGCGGCGATGGCCTCCTCGGCGTGCAGCAACCGTCCACCCAACGAGGGTGGCGGTTGCGCAGCGGTGGTGCCGAGGGAGGCCACTCAGGTGTCCGTGTGGAGTTGCACCGCCACCGCCCGGGCCTCGTCGGGGTCGCCGCCGAAGGCGGGGCAGTACTGCTTGAAGGCACACCAGTTGCACAGGGCGGACGGGTTGGGCCTGAAGTCGTCGTGTTCGCAGGCCCGCTCCACCGCGGCCCACATGGCGGCGACCCTGTTGCGCAGCCCGCGCACCGACTGCTCGGTCGGGGTGGTCGAGATGACCTGGGGATCGCGGCCCAGGTAGACGAGCCGGATGCGCGAGGGGAGCTCGCCGTAGGTCTCCTTGCACAGGAATGCATAGAAGTGCACCCCGCCGAGCTTCGACTGCTCCTGGGACTGCCGCGGAGCCCGGCCGGTCTTGTAGTCGGTGACCACGAGCGAACCGTCCGCATCGCATTCGAGCCGGTCGATGATGCCCCGTACGGTGACGCCGTCGATCTCCGAGGTGAGCATCAACTCGAGGCCCACCGGTTCGATCGTTCGCGGGTCCTCGAGCTGGAAGTAGCGCCCCAGCATCGTCTCGGTGTCGGCTTCGAAGGCCGCACTCCGCTCGTCGTCCAGTCCGAGTTCGGCCCATTCCCGGCTCGTACGCATCTCCTCGAGCGCGGTGCGCAGGTGGCCCTGCGCCGCTTCGGGGGTCCTGTCCGCCGGTTCCTCGGCGAGCAGGAACTCGAGGGCCCGGTGCACCGTCGTGCCCTTCATGGCCGGCTCCGAAGGCGGCTCGGGGAGCCGGTCGATGGCCGAGAAGCGGAACGACAGGGCGCAGTTCTTGAACGCCGAGACCTTCGAGGGCGACAACGTGGAGGGGGGCTCCAGGCACGCTGTGGTCGCATCGCGGGGGGGCTGCTCGACCGTCATGGGGTCATCGTAGGGGGACCCTGGGACGCTCGAGTCGATGCTGGCCCTCGGGCTGCGCGGCCAACCCCGGCGGGCACCCGTGCTCCGGGGGTGCGGAAACACCGTGGCTCAGGCCCCGAGGCCCTCGACGAGCCGGCGTATCGATCCGGCCATGGTCCCCGGCTCCGCGAGCGGTCCGAAGTGGCCGAGCTCGGGGTGGTCCTCGAGGTGTCCTCCGGGCAGGCCTTCGGCGATCAGCGGCGCGATGGCGGCCGGATCAGCGCCGAGGCTGCGTCCGCGTGTGACCACCACCGGGCAGCGCACCTCTCCCAGGTGCGCCCAGGCGCTGTGGCGCACCCCCATGCGGTATCCCGCTGCCTCGTCCTCGGGGCGGCAGGCCAGGGCGATCCCGTCGGGGGTGTCGACGAAGCCATGGGTGACGTAGGCCGCGAGGGCTTCGCTGCACAACTCGTCGAGTGGAGCCTTGGAGGCGAAGTTGGCGAAGGCCTCCTCGCGGCTCGGGAAGCTGTCGCGCCTTCGCAGGGCACCGGCTTCGAGTGGGTTGTCCGCAGGCTCGTCGATCCCGTCGGGGAACACGATCGGTTCGAACAGCCACAGCGCGGCGAATGTCCCCGGGCGGGCCTGCTCGGCCAGCAGCAGCGCGGCCCCACCCATCGAATGGCCCACACCGACCGGGCGTTTCACGCCGCAGGCATCGATCACGTGCAGAGCATCGTCCCGGTGGCCTTCCCAGGACATGTCGGCTCCGGCGCGGGTGGACCCCCCGTGGGCACGCGCGTCGTAGGCGGTCCACGCCGTGTCGCCCAGGGAGTCGAGCAGTGGGGCGAACACCGCGGCGCAGAACCCGTTGGCGTGCGCGAGGAACACCTCGCGGCCAGAGGTGTTGCGCGCAGCGGTCTCCTCGGAGCGGTAGGCGGCAAGGGTCACGCCGTCGGTCGACTCCACGGGGATCGCTTCGGGCCAACGCGGCGCTGGGGGCATCACGGGGGCGTGCATCGGCCCAGAATGCCACCGGGCACGCGGATCAACAGAGCCCGCTGTCGTCTCAGCAGAGCCCGCCGTCGAGCTCGATGCTCGTGATCACGCCCGGCAGGTGGTGGCGGATCAGCTGCAGCTCTCCCTCGGAGACCACCCTCGGGCCGTGGGCGATGAACGATTCGAGCAGATCCGGTTCGACCAGGGCACAGCCGTTGACGTGCCCTTCGAGTGAGGACACGAGCACCGGGTCGACGAAGGGCACGACGTCGAGCACCTCGGCCAGGCCGGTGCGCAGCCGGTGGGCGCCCATTGCGGTCCGTTCGGCATCGGTCTCGGGAACGGGTCCGGCCTTGCCGACCAGGAACAACCCGGTGGGACCCGCAACGGCCCAGTGGTTCCCGCTGCGGCGCACCACGAACCCGTCGGGGACCTTGAGGACCCGGTCGCTGCTGGTGGCAGCTGGATTCTGGTGGCGCAGCACAGTTCCTACATCGGCACCCCAGCGCCCAGCTTGAGTTGCGGGCGCGACGGCGCGGGCAGCTGTGGCAGCGCCTCAGGAGAACGCCGGGATGCCGGTTACGGCCTGGCCGAGGATCAGGGTGTGGATCTCGTTGGTGCCCTCGTAGGTGTAGACCGATTCGAGGTTGTTCATGTGGCGGATCACCGGGTACTCGGTGGTGATCCCGTTGGCACCCAGGACCGAACGCGCCTCACGGGCCACGTCAAGGGCCATGCGCACGTTGTCCATCTTGGCGAAGCTGATCTGTGGGGTGGCCAGGGTGCCTGAGTCCTTCATGCGTCCGAGGTGGATCGCCACGAGGGTGCCCCGCTGCACCGCCACCATCATGTCCACAAGCTTGCGCTGGGTGAGCTGGAACGAGGCGATCGGCCGGTCGAACTGGGTGCGCTCGGCGGCGTAGTCGAGGGCGGCTTCGTAGCAGGACCGGGCCGCGCCGACCGCTCCGAAGGAGATCCCGAAGCGGGCCTCGTTGAGACAGCTCAGCGGACCGCGCATGCCCACGACCCCCGGCAGGACCGCATCGGCGGGGAGGCGCACCGAGTCCATCACCAGTTCCGAGGTGACCGACGCCCGCAGCGAGACCTTGCGGTGGATCTCCGGGGCGCTGAAACCGGGGGTGTCGGTGGGCACCACGAAGCCGCGCACCCGGCCCGAGTCGGGGCCGTCGGGATCGGTGCGTGCCCAGACAACTGCCACATCCGCCAGCGAGCCGTTGGTGATCCACATCTTGGAACCATCCAGGATCCAGTCCCCGGAGGGATCGCGGCGGGCGGTGGTGCGCATCGAGGAGGGATCCGAACCGGAATCGGGTTCGGTCAGCCCGAAACACCCGATCAGCTCACCGGCGGCCATGCCCGGCAGCCAGGTCTGCTTGTGCTCCTCGGAGCCGAAGGCCCAGATCGGGAACATTGCGAGTGAGCCCTGCACCGAAACGAAGCTGCGCACCCCGGAATCGCCGGCTTCGAGCTCCATGCAGGCGAGCCCGTACTGGGTGGCGCTGGCACCCGCACAGCCGTAGCCCTCGAGGTGCATGCCCAGCACTCCGAGGGCCCCGAACTCCTTGGCCATCTCGGCTGGGAATCGGCCCTGGTCGAACCACTGCCCGACCTCGGGCAGCACCTTGTCGGCCACGAAGCGCCGAACCGTGTCACGGCCCAGCAGTTCCTCCTCGCTGAGCAGCGAGTCGGTGGCGAGCACGTCGCGGGGGTCGACCTCGGCGGGGAGTCGTTCGGCGTTCATGTCCCGAGGTTACGGCACTCCACCTCGGGGCTCCTTGGGCAGGCCCAGGATGCGCTCCGCGATGATGTTGCGCTGGATCTGGGAGGTCCCACCGGCGATGCGCGCCCCCGGCGCGCTCAGCAGCGCCGTGGCAGCCGGCGAGTCCAGCATCGACGCGGGCCCCTCGAGTTCGGCCACGAACACCGCGTGGTCGTACATCAACTCGGTGGTGCCGAGCTTCGCGAGCGATCCCAGCACCGACGCGGTGGGACCCTGGCGGCGTCCCATCGCCCACAGGGCGGTTCCCCGTGCCCACAACGCGACCAGCTCTTGGCGCTGGAGCGGGTCGAGCGAGGCGCCGGGGCTGAGCATCGCGTCGAGGCGCCGCTTGAGGGAGATCCCCGAGGCGCCGATGTAGCCGCGCTCGTTGGTGAGCGCCGACATGCCCACGTTCCAGCCCTCGTTCTCGGGACCGAGCAGGTTCGCAACGGGAATGCGGACCTCGGTGAGGAACACCTCGTCGAACTCGGCCTCGCCGTTCATCTGTCGCAGGGGCCGGGTCTGCACTCCCTCGCTTCGCATGTCGAGCAGGAAGAACGAGATCCCCTTGTGGCGTGCCCCGGGATCGGTGCGTGCCATGAGGATCCCCCAGTCGGCCACCCGCCCGTTGGAACACCACACCTTCTGTCCGTTGACCACGTAGTGGTCCCCGTCACGCACCGCCGAACAGCTCAGCGATGCGAGGTCGGATCCGGCATCCGGTTCGGAGAACAGCTGGCACCAGATCCGTTCCCCGGTGATGATCGGGCGCAGGTGTGCCTGCTTCTGTTCGGCGGTGCCGAAGGCCAACAGGGCGCTGCCGGTGAGCACGCAGCCGACCATGTTCAGGAACGGCGGCACCTGGGCCAGGGCGCACTCGGTGATCCAGGCCGAGGCGTGCTCCGGGGAGAGCCCGCGGCCGCCGTACTCGCTCGGCCACGCGACGCCCGCGAAACCGGCTTCGAAGAGCCTGCGCTGCCAGCGGCGGCCCTCGTCGGCGAGTTCCGGCGGCAGGATCGCCCCGTAGTCGCGTGGTGCCTGCGGCGCGTGGGCGGCCAGCCACTGCCGGGCAGTGGCCGCGAACTCCTCGACCGACGGGGCTGCCCCCTGTGTGCGGTCGTGTTCAGCAGTTCCGTTGGCCATCTCGTGTCGTCGCCCCCCGTTGTCGCGTCCGGGCGACGATAGACCCACGACCCGGGTGCCTGCCCGGGTGCTCCCGTGTTGTGTGCACCCGGTATCGACCGTACGCTGCCGCCATGGCCACTGCGGGGGCGCAAGCACAGCGGCCGTTCGTATCCGTCGCACCCAGGCTCGGGTTCATAGGTGGGTTCGACGGGGTTCGCGGGATCGGAATCCTGGGCGTGTTGTTCAACCACGCCTACTCGCCGCTGTTCCCGAGCATCGCGGGCATCATCGACGTGTTCTTCCTGATGAGCGCGTTCCTCATCACCAGCCTGTTGCTCCAGGAGCACCGCGACTCCCAGACGATCGACATGCGCAAGTTCTACGCCCGGCGCGGGGTGCGGCTGCTGCCCTCGGCGTACCTGTGCATCCTCGCCTGGCTGGTGGTGACGATCCTGTTCGCCCGCTACAGGCTCCACACCCTGCTGGGCGAGGCTGCCGCGGCGGTGACCTACCTCTATGAGATCTTCTATCCGGTCGGCCTCGGAGCGCTCGACCCCCAGGCGGTGGAGAACCTCTCGATCGACCAGTTCTGGTCGCTCGCCGTGGAGGAGCAGTTCTACCTGCTGATCGCGGTGACGGTGCTGGTAGCGATCCGCAAGCGCTGGATGGAACAGCTCGCGGTGGTGATGGTGGTGATCGCGGTCTGGATCGCGTGGCAGCGCTGGAACGGGATTCCCGGTCCGATCCCCATCCCGGAGGACCCCGCGAACGCCAACCCAGCGGTGCGGGGCCTGAGCCTGTTGTGGATGAGCAGGCCCGATTCGCTCATGTGGGGTGTCGCCCTGGCGGTGCTCAACGCCCGGATCCCCGAGCCGCTGCCGGCGGTGTGGCGGCGCTGGCTGCCACGGGTGGGCATCGTGGGCCTGGTGGTGTCGTTCGGCACGATGATCATCGCGAGCCCGTATTTCAAGGAACTCACCGGACGGGTCGGGCTGCCGTTCCCGTACGTGCCGATGGCCCCGGCGGATCTGGGTGACACCTCCGGCACCTACTGGATCAGCTTCGGCCACACGGTGTGCGCGCTCGCGTTCATGGCGCCGCTTCTGTGCATGGCACGCATCAAGGAGTGGTACGCCAACCGGGCCCTCGGCTGGAAGCCGCTGCGCTTCCTCGGACGCATGTCCTACACGCTGTACGTGTGGCACACCCTGGTGTACTTCATCGTGCTCGACCTGTTGGGGTTCGACACGGTGCTGGGGGAGAAGTGGCGGGTGCCGATCCTCGCCGCGCTGGCGGTGCTGGCCTGTTTGCCGGTGTACTACGGGGTCGAGCGTCGGATGCTGAAGGTGAAGCTGCGCTTCGCGTCCGAAAAGGAGGTGCTCGACCTGAACACCGGCAAGATGGTCCCCCTGGACCAGCACTCCGCGGCCCGTGGCACGAAACGCCCGGACACGGGTGGGTCCGAGCGCGGTGACGGTGGGGCGCCGTGACCGCGACCGCCAAGCGGGAACGCTTCGTCAGCCGGGCACCCAAGCTCGGATTCGTGCCCGCGTTCGACGGCACCAGGGGCATCGGCATCTGCATGGTGCTCTACGAGCACGCCCTCGCGGACAGCGTGCTCGGGATCTACAGCTTCGGGCCGATCGTGGACCTGTTCTTCGTGCTCAGCGGGTTCCTGATCGTGACGCTGTTGTTGCAGGAGGACCGCTCCAACGGAGCGATCGCACTGCGCAAGTTCTACTACCGCCGTGGGCTGCGGCTGTTGCCATCGGTGTGGCTGTACCTGGTCGTGTTCATAGGGCTCACCGCCCTTTTCGCGCGCGAGTACCTGGGCGAGGTGCTCAAGGACGCAGCCGCCGCGTTCTTCTACGTCTACAACCTGTTCTACCCGCCGGGCACCACGATCTTCCGCCCCGACATCGTGGCGCAGCGCTCCATGAGCCAGCTGTGGACGCTGTCGCTCGAGGAGCAGTTCTACCTGGTCATCGGCATCGTGATCGTGGTCTGCATCGCCCGGCGCTGGATCCGCGCCCTGGTGGTCGTGGCGGTCGCCCTGTCGCTCGCCGCGCAGTGGGGGCGTGCCACGGGCCACTACGGACCGTTCATGATCGCGATGCAGCGCCCCGACGGGCTGCTGCTCGGAGCGTCCCTCGCGATCGCGAATGCCCACTGGGGGGAGCTGTCGCAGCGGGCGAGGCGCCACGTGCGTTGGGCGGGGGGCATCGGGCTCACCGTGGCGGTGCTCACGATGTTGTCCTCGGCGCACCTGTTCAACCGTCTGGGCCTGCCGTACTTCGAGGGCTACCCGGACCGATACGAGGCCTTCAGCGCGGACGTGGTGGGTCCGGGGGGACGCACCGTGGAGCGCTACGTGCCCAATGAGTCACACGGCGGGTTGTTCTTCATCCAGTTCGGCCACACGCTGGTGATCTGGGCGTCGTTGCCCTTCGTGCTGGCCATGGCACGGGTGAAGGACTGGGGCGTCAGCCGGTTCCTGCAGTGGCGGCCGTTCATGTACGTGGGGCGGCTCAGCTACTCGCTGTACATCTGGCACGGGCTCGCGATCATGTTCGCGTTCGCACTGGTGCCCGACTCGGGCAGCGTGGTGGTCGACATGGCCAGGGCGGTGGTGGTGTGGGTGCTCTCGTTCGCCCTCGCGATTCCGGTCTACAAGTACGTGGAGCTCCGCTTCCAGAAGATCAAGCTGACGTTCTCCGCGGAGAAGACGGCGGTGGATGTCTCCACCGGCAAGGAGATCGACGTCGCCACCGGCCGGGTGGTGGGGGAGTCGGCTCCCCAGGAGTCCGAGCGCAACGACCGGTCCTCCTGAGCACTTCCGTGCGGCGGTGGACGTTCGGGCAGTTGGTGGCGACGTGGGGGTTCACGTCGGCCCGCCGACAGCAGGAGTCCGCCACGAGTCGTTCCTGGTTGGCCGAGCACGACGGCATCGCCGTGGGCGTGGTGACCATGCTGCTGCTCGACCTCGCACCTCGACCCGAGGACACCTCGGGGGTCGAGGGCTACATCATCAACATGTACGTCGCGCCTGCTCATCGGCGTCACGGTTTGGGGCGACAGCTACTCGCAGCCTGTCGACGCGAAGCAGACGAGCTCGGCCTCAGGCGGCTCCTGTTGTACGCGACACCTGGCGGGAAGTCGCTCTACGAAGGCGCCGGGTTCAAGCCGAACCCGAACTGGATGGAATTGCCGCTCTGACCCGTCGAAGGGTGTCCCATACCGCCGGCTCAGCGCCACTCGCGATCGAAGGTCGGCTCAGACAGGAGGGCGTAGGGTCGGTTCATGGACTTTGAATTCGAACAGCTACGAGCCGCGTTCGGCGAGCAGAGCACGACATTCGTCGATCTCGTCCACAACACCCGCGATTTGTCGACGCCGACGGCGCTCGAAGGATGGGATTGTGCCGTGCTCATCGGTCACGTCAGCACCGCGGTGGAGGCGCTCACGCGGTGGCAGGCAGACCCACCTCCGGACGCACCTGAAATCGACGCTGTTGCCTGGTGGGACGGCGTTGATCCCGGAATGAACGACACCTTCTCGCACCGATACGCCGCGAAGCGCTCCCATGAACAACTGCGAGAACTGATCGGATCGGCTGTACAGCAGGCGAAAGAGATGCTCCCGACCATGAAACCCGGCGCGACGCTGGTGGCACCTGGTGGCATCGCCTGGACCCGGTTCGACCAGGGACTCGCAACACGGGTCGTCGAACTCACCGTCCACGGACTCGACCTCGCCGCCGCCACCGGATCAACGACCGCTATGTCGCCCAGGGCGCTGGCGGTCACCGGGCAAATCCTCGATCAGCGGCTCAACGGCACCCGCCCCGCCGAGCTGGACGACAACGGCCGCTGGGTCGCTGCGGCGACGGGCAGAGAACCTCACTCGGACTCCAGGCTCCCCGTAATCCAATAGCCGCCCGATGCCGAGTGCCGGACGCGTTGTCGACTGCCCCTGAACGCCGGATATGAGGGCAGGGCTGGTCGACCGGCCCGACAGGTTCCTTAGCCTGCCAATCTCCACTCGGAGTTGAGTCGGTTAGGTCCTCCGACACGAACCGCCAACGCCTACTCGATGAGCCGCCAGTGGCCGGTAGGGGACTGTTGCGAACGGTCCGGTGGATATGGGTCCCCGGACCAGGTGGCTGACCGTCCCCTATCGTCACTTCGGGGACGGACAGCGCGCCCGTGACAGGATGAGACGGTGACGGCGAATCCGGTCGATACGTATCTTTCGGAAGTCGAGGAGCCCGGGCGTTCCACCCTCGAGGCGTTGCGACGAACGCTTCGAGAGCTGCTGCCTGACTCGGACGAGTGCATCTCCTACGGCGTGCCAGCGTTTCGACAGGATGGCCAACTCGTCGCAGGCTTCGCGTCCTTCAAGAACCACCTGAGCTACTTGCCGCACAGCGGGTCGGTGCTCGAATCGCTCGCTGACGAGACGGCCAGCTACGAGACCTCGAAGGGTGCGCTGAAGTTCGCGGTTGACGCCGAGCTGCCGACGTCGCTTGTCGAACTCCTCGTCGAGGCCCGCCTGGCCGAGATCGGCGGAAGGAACTGACCGGTTGCGTGCGAGTGCTCCGAGCGTGCGCGACCTACGGAGTTGTTGTTCTTCGGCCGGTTGGCGGCGGGGGTGATCTCTCCGTCTGTGGACCACCCGCATCGCGCGTCCACAACGTCTGTGGGCCCACACCGAGCAGGGCTCTTTAGGCGTTATGCGCGTCGTGGTCGTTGGCTGCAGGCGGGTTCCATCGGCGAGGATGCCCTGGGATGCGATGACGAGGTGGGTGCCCGGTCCGAGTCCCGTGGTGGGTGCCGGAGCGCTCTGGTCCTTCAGCCAGAGCTTCGGGTCGATGGTCATCTCCGGTACGAGCGAGACGATCTCGTAGGCGGCAGGCACACGCGTCGGGTCGGTTTCGGTGGGCCACAGCAGCGAGGCCGACCAACCCTGCCCGGGGTGGGTGCACTCGAGTCCGGTGCCGGATCGCTTGTTCGTCGACTTGTTGGCCTTGTTGCTGCGGTTCGCCTTGTTCTCCTTCGGGGCGTGTCGATCGCGCATGCCCGGAGCGGTGCCCTTGGCTGTCCGCGTTGCCCCGGGGGGCGGTGACCCCGCGGGCTGAACCGAGGGTGTCGGTGTGCGCAGGGTCCTTGCCAGGCGGGCGACGCTCTCGACATCGGAGATCGGCGCTGCCCACTCCCAGTGAGAAGCGCGAGCAGGTCATCGAGGCGGACGAGTCACACCGAGCCGATCAGGCTCGTCTCGGGTGGGACCGTGTCTTTCACGAAGCACAGCACGGGGCTCACCGGTACCCGGGGCACGCGAGCAGACCGCGGGAGTGTTCGCTGCGGAACCACTCCGGAGCTGGAGCGGTTCCGCAGCGGTTTCGACTCAGCCGTGGTAGCGGCGCGCCGGTGTACCCGGAGGGTTGCGGCTCCCGGCTTCGGCATCTGGGTTGGGCACGCACACTTCCCCCTCGAGGCCATCGGGGTCGGTGAAGAAGATGCTGAGCACCGGGCCGAAGTCGGTGACGAAGCCATCAGAGGCCCCCTCGGCGGTGAGCCGGTCGCGGATCTGCTCGAAGGACTCGATGGACGCGGCCCGCAGCCCGATGTGGTCCAGGCGCCCGCGGCCAAACATCGGGCGCTGGCGGTCCGCTTCGTCGTTGCCCTTGATCTCGAAGACGTTCAACTCGCTGTGCTCACCGATGGCGAGGAAGGTGAGGCGAACGTCGCCGTCGTCCTGGGAGGCCTCGACGGTGGCGTCGAAGACACGCTGGTAGAACTCGGTGAACCGGTCGGTGTCCTTGGTGAGGATCGCGGCGTGGTGGAGTCCGTCGGTGAGCATCATCTGCTCCTTTCGCTGTTGGTGGGGGTCGGATCGTCGCGTCGGTCGGAGGTCGGGGCGGGCTTCACGCCGTGGCCTCGACCTGCTGCGGGTGTGAAGGGGTAGCCGAGGAGCCATCCGTGCTCGTGGGGGCGAGGCGCTGGGCTCGTGTGAGCAGCCACAGCGCGAACCATGCCTCGGAGATGAGTGCCGGGGCGAGCACGATCGGCGATGCGGCGCCGTCGTAGCCGGGGATCAGGAAGAACATCGCCGAGTCGACCACGTAGCCGGCTCCGGCCACGCAGAGCAGCACGCCCATGGACGTGGGCATCCGAGCCGAGGTGATGGCCATGTAGCCGATGATCATCGTGGCGACGCCGAAGAAGGTCAGCCCGAGGATGTAGCCGTAGCGGTGGGTGTCCAGCGATTCCAGGGCGAGGGCCTGGAGCTGCTCGGCACCGAAGGCGTCCAGGTAGTCGGCGTCCCCCAGTATCCGAAGCGCGTTGAACATGTTCAACAGGTTCAACCCGATGATGGCGGTCTGGGTCAACCGGAAGGCCGCGGCGGCCATCGACAGCGTGCGGTTGATCGGTTCGAAGAGCCTGAACAGCACCACTGCCAGGGCCACATCGGCGAGGAACACCACCACATCGGCGGCGAACCCGGCCCGGAACAGCCACTGGGAATCGGCGATGTTGGACGCGGTCGCCACGGGATCACCCGGCGCGATGAGAGCGGAGCGCACCCCGACCTCGGCGAAGAGTCCGAACACGACGATGACCACGTACAACACGCCCGCGATCCGGGCGGTGGGGTAGGGGTGCCGCGACGGCCCGGATCGGGCTGTGACATGGGTGGGTGGAGCGGTGGTGGTTGTCATGGGCTTCTCCTTGTTCGGTTCGGATCACCTGTTGTTCGGGTGGGGATGGCTCGGTCGGGTCACGGCTCAACTCCCGCAGTCGGCAAGCGCCGGTGACTCGGCGGGTGGTTCGTGGTGGGCGGGCCGTTGACCGAGCCAGATGGCGCCCAGCACGACCGCGGCGCCGGCGACCTGGCTGGGGGTGAGCCTCTGGCCGACCACGGCGAACCCGGCGAGGGTGGCCACCGCCGGACTGGCCAGTCCGAGCAGTGAGGCTTCGGCGACCGCCAGCCGCGCCACGCCACGGAACCACACCAGGTACGCAACCGCGGTGCCGCCGAGGGCCAGCCACGCGTAGCCGAGGTAGTTGGCGGCACTGAGCGGTGGTGGTGGGCCCTCGGTGAGCAGCGCGACGGGCACCAGGAGGAGCCCGCCCGCGATGAGCTGCCAGCTGGTGAAGGCGGCCAGCGGAACCGGTCGGCCCCAGCGTTTGGTGAGCACCACGCCGGTGGCCATGGACACCGCACCGGTGAGCCCTGCGAGCACGCCCACGGGGTCGAGCGCCGCATCGGAACGCAACACCAGCAGTGCCACGCCGAGAACTCCGAACAACCCCGCCACCACGTTCGAGGAGCGCAGCCTCTCGTTCAACAGCACGGCGGCCAGTCCCGCTGCGACGAGCGGCTGGATGCTCCCGAGCGTGGCGGCCACCCCGCCGGGGAGCCGGTAGGCGGCGACGAACAACAGGGCGAAGAACGCCCCGATGTTGAGCACTCCCAGCACCGCTGACCTCCACCACCAGGACCCGGTGGGCCGGCATCGGGTGACAGCGGCCAGCAGCACCCCGGCGGGCAGCGCCCGCAGCACCGCGGTGAGCATCGGTCGGCCCTCCGGCAACAACTCGGTGGTCACCACATAGGTGGTGCCCCATGCGATTGGGGCGAAGGCGGTGATCGCGAGGTCGACCCGCCTGGAAGCACCCGGGGACCTCGGTGTTCCGCCGATGAGCGCAGCGGTCGCAGCAGTGGTGGTCATCTCGTCGACTCAGGCGGCGCGCCGGAGCGGGGCGGCCTGGGAGACGAACTCCGCCAGTTCCGAGCGGTCGAGCCCACGGAGCTGTGCGTGGTCATCGAGGGTGGCCTCCGCAACCGCCAGGATCCCGGGAGCGACGGACAGGCCCATGTTGGCCATCCACTGGCGGACCATGGCCGTGCCGTTCGCTCCGCCGCCGCGGCCGGGGCTCGCGGACGCGACCAGGACGAACAGGTGTGCCAGCACCGACACGTCCACCCGGGTCAACCAGTCGACGGTGTTCTTCAACAGCGGGGTGAAGGTGCCGTTGTACTCGGGTGAGACCACCACGAGGACCTCGGCGCGGGTGAGCCGTCGGGCCAGTTCGACCGCCGTGGCCGGCACGCCGTCGCGGGCCTCGAGGTCGCCGTCGTAGAGCGGCATCGGGTACTCGGCCAGGTCGATGACACGGGTGGGTTCGCCCTGCCGGTGGAACTCGGTTGCGATCATCTCGGCCAGGGCCTTGTTGACCGACCCGCTGCGGGTGCTGGCCGGGATGACCACCACCCGGGGCTCGACAGGGGAGTTGATCGGTGGATTCGCTGCGGTCATTGCCGGGCCTCCTTCTTGGCTCGTGCGGATGAGTGGTTCTCGTGGAATAGAGTGGATTTCCAGAAAGTGTCTTACTGGAAAGAGATGATGAGTATCACCACAGAGAATCTTGCTGTCAAGAATCTTCTTGGTAAGATGTCGATGTGGATGCAGACGCCCCAACCGACGCAACCGACGCAATCGACGAGATCCTCGAGGACCTGCGTGTGCACTTCCCCGACCTGGAACCGGTCGGGCTGCCGGTCGTCGGACGGGTGCTACGCCTCGCCCGCCAGCTCGAGCAGCGGCGCGAGGTGCAACTGCACGACTTCGGGCTCACCGCCGCCGACTTCGACGTCCTGGCCACCCTGCGACGCAAGGCCTACCGCTCGGCGATCAACGTGAGGGAACTGCAGCGCTCCCTCATGTTGTCCTCCGGTGGCATGACCAAGCGCCTGGACCGGCTCGAGGAGAAGGGACTCCTGCAGCGCGACAACGATCCCAACGACCGGCGCGGGGTGCTGATAGCCCTCACCGCCGCGGGCACGGATCTCATCGACCGGGCACTGCGCGCGGTCACCGACGCGGAGAGCGAGCTGGTCGACGACCTCCTGGGCGAGGGAAACCTGCGGGACCAGGTGGCACGTGGTCTGCGGCAGCTGCTCGTCGCACAGGAGTCGACCCAGAGCTGACGACTCGGAGTGGCAGGGCTACTGGGCTGCCTGGCTCGATGTGCTGGCGATGGCCTGCAGCTAGGCCGCGCCGTGGTGGTGCACGCCGTCGTCGACCGCCACGGGCCCGCTGTTGGCGAGGTCCAGCACCCGCTCGCCGTATGCCTCGCGCAGGTGCGACGGCACGAGCACCTCCGATGGGGTCCCCTCGGCGACAACGCGGCCGGCCAGCAGGACTGCATGGTCGGCCTGCATGGCGTAGGCCAGGTCGTGGGTTGCCACGACCACGACATGACCCAGTTCGCGTTCGTGCTCGATGACCTCGCGGATGCGTTCGGCCGAGGTCGCGTCCAGCCCGGCAACGGGTTCGTCGAGCAACAGGATGGGGGCGCGCTGGGCGATGCCCTGGGCGATGAACACGCGCTGACGCTGCCCACCGGAGAGCTCCGCCAAGTGTCGGCCCCCGAGGTCTGCAAGGTCGAGCTGCTCCAGTGCGGCATCCACGATCCTGCGATCCTCCCCGGAGAGGCGCCGGAAGGCGCCGATCTCGGCGGAACGCGCGAGTGCGACGACCTCGCGCGCGGTGACCAGCAGCTGCTCTGAGGTGTGCTGGGCCTGCAGGACGTAGGCGACGCCGCGCCGCGCCGCAGCTGGTGACCTTCCCCCGACGCTGAGTGAGCCGGTCGTGCGAAGCAGCCCCGCGATGGCGTGGAGCATCGTCGACTTGCCCGAACCGTTGGGCCCGACCAGCGCCGTGATCCCCGGCCCGATCACCAGCGAGTCGACCTCCAGGGCCTTGTGGTCACCCCGGTGCACCGTCACGGCATCGAGACGGATCGTGTGGTCTCCGGGCTGGCGCGGCGTGGAAGGTGCGCGATCCGCGGAGCCGTGGGGAGGTGTTCGGGGGCTGCTTGGCATGATCCGATTCTACCGGATACCGTGTCGGAATGAGAATTATTCCCACTCTTATTCCATGGCGGAGCGTGATGGGCACCGCAGGTGTGGCCGCGCTGGTCGTCTCCGCTGCCGCGTGTGGTTCCGAGGACGCCTCCGAGGCCGAGCCGGATCCCGCGGGCGAGCCCGTGTCGGTGGTGGTGACCACCTCGATCCTCGGCGACATCGTGACCGAGTCACTCGGGGACCTCGTCGGCGAGGAGTTCACCGTCGAGACGATCATGCCGATCGGGGTCAGCCCGCACGGCTTCGACGCATCGGCCGAGCAGGCCGAGGCGATGGAGCAGGCCGACCTGCTGGTGACCAACGGTGTCAACCTCGAAGAAGGCCTGACCGGGGTGATCGAGTCGGCCGAGGAATCCGGTACCGAGGTCTTCACCTTCGCCGACCACGTGGAGGTCCTCCCGGGCTCCGGGGGCGACGACCACGACCACGACGAGGCCGAGGGTGAAGAGGGCCACGATCACGACGAGGCCGAGGACGACCACGACCACGACCACTCCGCTGGTGATCCGCACATCTGGATGGACCCCACGCAGATGGCGGCGGGTGTCGAAGCCCTCGCCGAGGAGTTGGCCGAACTCAGTGACGATCCGGACGCCGTTCATGCGGAGGCCGACGACTACATCGTGGAGTTGACAACGCTGGACGAGGACATCGCCACCACGCTCGAGGTGGTGCCTGCCGAGGACCGCCTGCTGGTCACCAACCACCAGGCCTTCGGATACTTCGTGAACCGCTACGACTTCGAGATGCTGGGTGCTGCGATCCCATCGCTCACCACCGACGCCGCCGCATCCGCTGCGGAGCTCGAGGAGCTCGCGGCGCTCATCCGGGAACACGATCTGCCGGCGATCTTCAGCGAGACGATCGAGTCCGACGAGTTGGTCGACGCACTCGCCGAGGAGGTTGGCAGCGACGTGCAGGTCGTCCAGCTCTACACCGGAAGCCTTGGTGAGCCGGGTTCGGGTGCTGACACCTACGCGGGCATGATGACCACCAACGCGCAGCGGATCGCCGACGCGCTCGGCTGAGGGCCTCCCGGCGTGGCCGTCATCGACTTCTTCCTCGACGCGTTCTCGTCGCAGATCACCCAGCGCGCGCTGCTGGGTGGTCTGTTGGCGGCCACCGTCACCGCCCTGGTGGGCGTATGGGTGGTGCTGCGGGGGCTCGCGTTCTTCGGCGACGCCATGGCCCACGGGGTGCTGCCCGGAATCGCGCTCGCCGCGGTGTGGGGTTTCGACCTGACACTCGGGGCGACCGTCAGCGCGATCGTGATGGTCGGTGGGATCAACCTCGTGCGGCGGTCCACACGCCTGTCCGACGACACCGCAATCGGGGTGCTCTTCGTGGGCATGCTGGCCCTCGGCGTGGTCATCATCTCCCACGAACCGACCTATACGGGCGACCTCACGAGCTTCCTGTTCGGTGATGTGCTGGGCATCCGCCAGGAGGACCTCGTGCTCGGAGCGGTGGTGCTGCTGGTGGTCATCGTCGTGGTCGCCGCCGGGCACCGGTCGTTCCTGGCGCTGGCGGTGAACCGCGACAAGGCGGCGTTGCTCGGACTGCGTCCGGGCCTCGCGAATGCCGCCCTGCTCGTCCTGCTGGCCCTGGCCGTCGTGTCGACGTTCCAGGTCGTGGGGACGCTGCTGGTGTTCGGGTTGCTCATCGCTCCACCCGCAACGGCTGTGCTGATCGTGCGGCGGATCCCCGCAGCGATGGTCCTGGCCGTGCTGCTCGGATGGACCAGCGTCGTGCTCGGCCTGGCCATCAGCTACCACGCGAACCTGGCGGCCTCGGCGACCGTGGCCGGTGTCGCGGTGGCCCAGCTGTTCCTGGTGATGGCGGCCGTGGAGCTGGTCGAGGTGGCTAGGCGGCGCAGCACTGCGCACACACACCGATGATGTCGAGGCGGTGCTCGGTCAACTCGAATCCCACGTCGCGGGCGGCGTCACCGAGGGCCCGCTCGATGCTCCGTTCGGCTCGTGGGGGCAGGTTGATGTCGACGACCGCGCTGCAGTCGCTGCACACGAGGTGGTGGTGGGGGTCCTCGGTGACCAGGTCGCTCAGTTCGTAGTAGGACTTCGTGTCGCCGACGTCCACCCGCGCCACCACCCCGGCCTGCTCCATGACCGCGAGGTTCCTGTAGAGCGAGCTCTGCGCCAACCCAGGTGATCGCTGCATGATCATCGGCATCGTGGCCGGAGCGCCGATCCCGGCGAGGACGTCGACCAGGTCCTGGCGTCCGCGTGTGTAGTTGTGGCCGGCGTTCGTCAACTGCCGGCGGGCAACGGCGTGGATCTCGGACACGAGAATGAGAATAGCTGAGAAACGAGCCGTCGCGTCGCCGGTCCGGCCACCGGGGTGTGCCGTCGTGCCGTACCCGGCGCCGAGCCGAACTGGCGAACGATCAGCCGGGCACCAACCAGGCATCGAGCACCCCGTTGGTGTCCTGCGCGAGCAGCGCCTCGTCGGTGAGCACGCACACCCCGTCGCCGTTAGCGGTGATCGACCCCGGGCCGGTTCCGCACTCGGTGGCGCCTACCGGGTGCGAACCCGGATCGTCGATTCGGCGCGAGACCGCCTCGAGTTCGCCCGTGTCGGTGTGCCACAGGTAGATGTCGACCGTCCCGTTGGTGTCGTCGCCCACGAGGTTCTCCGCCTCGCTGAGGATCACGACCACGCCACCATCGGCGGTGAGGTCCCGCGGGATCGCGTGCCCGTCGGGTTCCACCGGCAGCGACTCAACCGTTGCGTCCTCCAGGTCGAAGAGCTGCGCGGACCAGACCGAACCGCTGGACAGGTCGGTGGCGGCGATGTGGTTGCCGTCGTCGGAGATGGCAACCGAGTCGCCGAGCACCACGAGGTCCTCGGGGGCGGGGCGCACCTCACCGGTGGTGCGGTCCCACACGAAGCGCCCGCTGGTGCCGCCCCCATCCTGGTCCAGCCAGTAGTAGAGAACGAAGCGGCCGTTGCCGCTCACCGCGTCGAGCGCGACCGTGCCGTACCCCGGGCCCTGGTGGGGGCAGTCGGATTCGGTACCGGTGTCGAGGTCCCGCACGATGCAGGAGGTGGCGAAGATCCCCAGTGAGCTGGTGCGGCCGTAGATGGCAACAGAGCCGTCATCGGGCACGATCGGGGTGTTGCGTGCCGCAACGGTGTTCCAGCTCCGGTGGGTACCGGTGTAGCGGTCGTAGACGCCGTAGGTGCCACCGAAGGCCACGTAGCTGACCCAACGTCCGTTGCGGCTGATCTTCGGGTCGTCCACGGTGTTGGGCGCCACGCGCACGACCTCGCCGTTGGCGCGGTTGCGCACGAAGGTGTCGGTGAGGCCGTTGGAGTCGCCGGGGACCAGGTTCTCCGCTGCGGAGGCGAACGCGACCACGTTGCCGTCGGCGCTGATGGCGGCAGCCGAGGTGGCTGCTTCGCCGAACACCCCACCGTTGCCGAGCGAGAGCGCACCGGGCCCGACCGGCGCCGGCGGTGGCGACGGCGGCACCCCGCAGGCCACCGAGAGCACTGCGAGGACCGCTGCGAGGACGCCCGCGATCATGCGCTGTGGACTCGTGGCCCACAGCCGTGTCCAGTGTGAACCCGCAACCGTCTCGGTTCCCATCGTCCCTCCTGTTGCGGTGGCACCCACCGGCACCACCAAAGCGTTCCCGGAGACGCTACGCGAAGGGTGCACCCCACGCCCCGGGAACGGGCGCCCGGCGGTTGCCCTGCGGGCGGAGGAGATGCATGAACCACGACGACCCCGGGCGTGACGGCCCGGCAACGATCCCCCAGTGGCACAGCTGGGGCTCGCCGGTGGGTCTCGGGTTGGACCTGTTGTCCATCGGTGGCTTCTTCGCGCTGCTGGCCCTCGGCCTGTACGTCCTGTCCTCGATCGGATAGGGCCCCGACCAGCGACGCCTGCCCCACCGGGAGCCACGGCGCCACCTCACTACGGTGCAGCCGATGGACCCAGCAGTTCTCATCGCCGACCTCGGCCTGCAGCCGCACCCGGAGGGAGGCCACTACCGGCGGAGCTGGACCGGGCCACCGGGACCGACCGGCAGGCCGTCGGGTTCCGCCATCCACTACCTCCTGGTGGCGGGTGAGCGTTCCCACTGGCATCGTGTGGATGCGAGTGAGCTCTGGGTCTTCAACGGCGGCGACCCGCTCACGCTCTCGGTCGTCGCCGCCGATGGCCAGCTCACCGAGCACTTCCTCGGTGACGACCTCGTCACGGCCCCGCACACCCAGGCGGTGGTGCCAGCAGGGGCCTGGCAGTCGGCGGTGCCGAGAGGCTCCTGGACCCTCGTCACCTGCGTGGTGGTGCCGGGGTTCGACCCCGATGGCTTCGAGCTGGCCCCACCGGGGTGGTCCCCGGTCTGATGCCGAGCCCCGGACCTCCGGGCATGGTGGAGCGATGTGTGCTTCCCGGCGCAGCGCAACGCCCGATCCGCTACGTTGCCGGTCCCGTGCCGTCACAGGGGGCCATCGGGCACGGGAGTCCCGCGGGAGACCGCCCGACCACGTACCCGTGGCTGCGGACCCCACGACCAGGAGCAATCAGGGATGGATCAACTCAAGGACCAGGTGGCGGTCATCACCGGAGGTGCCTCCGGCATCGGTGCGGCCACCGCGGAACGCTTCGCGAGGGAAGGAGCGACTGTGCTCACCATGGACGTCGCGGGCGACGCCGACTTCAGCCTCGACGTGCGCGACGAATCCGCGGTCGCTGCGGCGGTTCGATCGGTCGTCGAGGCACACGGCCGGATCGACGTCGTGGTGAACGCGGCCGGAATCGCCGGTGGGGGTCCGGTGCACCTCGTGGAGGAGGACGAATGGGACCGCGTGGTGGACGTGAACCTCAAGGGCACCTTCAACGTGTGCAAGCACGTGTGTGCACAGATGGTCACCCAGCGTTCCGGCAGTGTGGTCAACATCGCGAGCATCGAGGGGCTCGAGGGGACCGAGGGAGGCTCTGCCTACAACGCCTCCAAGGGCGGTGTGGTGCTGCTCACCAAGTCGATGGCCATCGACTACGGCAGGACCGGGATCCGCGTCAACGCGATATGCCCGGGAGGCATCCGCACACCACTGCTGATGTCGTTGATCGACCAGCCCGGGATGGAGGCATACCGCTCCAAGATGCTCGATGCCCACAAGCTGGGTCGCTTCGGCGAACCCGAGGAGGTCGCCAACGCAGTGCTGTTCCTGGCTTCCTCCGAGGCGTCCTTCGTGACCGGAACGGCGATGGTCGTCGACGGCGGGATGACCGCCGGACTGGGAGTGGGGTTCTTCGATGAGTTCTGAGAGCCGACCCACACCCGGGCGCGAGGGGATGTTGTGATGAACGGACCCGAGGCCGCGAGGTCGATCCGCGAGGTGCTCGAGGAGCAGGCCGAACCCAGCGAGCAGGCCAGGACCCTCAGCCAGCCGGCGGTGGATGCCCTGTGGGACAGCGGGCTCATGACCTACCTGAACCCGACTGCGGCCGGGGGCAGCGAACCCTGCTTCAGGGAGCTCATCGAGACCTGGATCGAGCTCGCCAGCGCGGACGGCTCCGCCGGGTGGACCGGGATCGCGAACCTCCCAACGGCGATGGCGGCCGCCGCCTACCTGCCCGACGAGGGCTTCGAGGAGGTCTTCGGCTCCGGCGAGCGGGTCACCAGCGCCGGACAGCTGTTCCCCAACGGGATGGGCAACACCGTCGAGGGGGGTTACGAGATCAGCGGGGCATGGAACTTCGGTTCCGGGGTGGCGCACTCACCGGTGGTCTGCGGCGGGTTCATGAAGGTCGTCGACGGCGAACCCGTGATCGACATCGACCAGTTCAGCGTGGCGGTCATGGACGCAGCCGATGTGACCCTCACCGATGGCTGGCACGTCCAGGGGCTGCGCGGCACCGGGAGCTACGACTACGAGGTAGAGGACGTCTTCGTCCCCGAGTACCGCACCTACCCGCTGTTCACCCGCGAACCCAGGCGCGGCAGCGCCCCGATCTACCGGATGGGAATCATGGCGGTGACCGCCGCGGGGCATGCGGCATGGGCGCTGGGTGTGTCCCGTTCGATGCTCCGGGACGTCGCCACCCTGGCCAAGGAGAAGGTGCGGATGTCCGACATGGAGACCCTGGCGCTGCGCCAGACCTTCCAGAGGAACCTCAGCCACCACACCGGCATGTGGCGCGCCGCCCACGCCGGGGTGATCGAGGCGTTCTCGGGTGTCGAGGAGGCCGTTGCGAGCGGAGCGGAACTCACCCCGTCGATGCGCGCCGACCTGCGCGTGGCGGCCACCTACGCCACCGAGGCCAGCCGTGAGGTGACCCAGTGGGCGCACCTGGCGGCCGGGACCACCGCCATCCGCAACGGTTCACGCCTCGAACGGGCGTTCCGCGACATGTACACCGGCACCCAGCACGCCTTCATCTCCGAGAAGACCTACATCGACGCGGCCCAGATCCACCTCGGCCTCGAGGAGGACCTGCCGGGAATCTAGGTGGCCGCCGGCGCACGGCAGTGCGCACCGACGGGCGCCGGGATCCGGGCGCCGACGATCACACGGACGGGCCACCAGCGGCGGGAGTGCCCGCGAAGGGCCCACGCGCAGGGGTCCGCCGGTGCGGCGATGCCGCAGCGACGGACCCCTGCCCGAAGTCGGTGTGGGCGTACTACTGCAGGGTCTCGAGGAGCTTCTTGAGCTCTCCGGAGGGGTCCTCGGGCACGATGTAGCCCGTCTCGTCGCGGATCTCATCGAAGTGGTCGCGCACGTCCTCCACCGAGTGGCCCTCGGAGTACCAACCGGGGGTCAGTCCGATGAAGTAGCGGGCGACCACGCCGCCGGCGACGGAGTAGACCTCGCCGTTGACGGGGCAGTCCTCGTGGGCCAGGTAGACCACGGTGGGGGTCACCTCGGAGGGCTCCAGCTTGTCGCCCATCGGGCCGAGCAGATCCTCGGTCATGCGGGTCTTGGCAACCGGCGCGATGGCGTTGGCCTTGATGCCCTTGGCCTTGCCCTCGTTGGCGAGCACTCGGGTCAGTCCCACCAGGCCGAGCTTCGCTGCGCCGTAGTTGGACTGGCCGAAGTTGCCGAGCAGCCCGGAGTTGGAGCTGGTGTTGACGACCCGCCCGTAGCCCTTCTCGCGCATGATCTTCCACGCGGGAAGCGTCACGTAGAACGCACCCAGGAGGTGCACCGCGATGACCGGCTCGAGCAGCTCGGGGGTCAGGTTGTGGAAGGTCTTGTCGCGCAGGATGCCCGCGTTGTTGATGACGATGTCGACGGTGTCGAACGCATCGAGGGCGGTCTGCACGATCGCCTCGCCACCCTCGGCGGTGGCGACCGAGTTGTGGTCCGCCACTGCCTCACCGCCGGCCGCGGTGATCTCGTCGACGACCTTCTGCGCGGCGCTGTCGCTGCCACCCGAACCGTCCACCGCGCCACCGAGGTCGTTCACCACGACGCGTGCGCCACGGCGAGCGAGCTCCAGGGCGTGGGACCGCCCGAGTCCACCACCGGCACCGGTGATGATCGCGACCTGACCGTCGAATCCGAGATCACTCATTGCTTCTCCTTGCCCGTCGGCGCTGATCGACGCGCGGGTCTGCTGTTCGGTAGGGGGCACGGACCCGCATGGCCCGTGCAGCGCACAAACTTACGGCACATCGCCGGCAACCCGAAACCGCCGGGGCGCCGCCGGCCGGCTCACTCGGCGCTGATGCCGAGCTGGTCGAGTGCGTAGGCGGTCATCGCCTTGTAGTCGACCTTCGCGTTGGGGGCGCGTCCGATGTCGTCGATGGTGAGCACGCGCTTGGGGGCCTTGTAGTGGGCGAGGTGCTCCTTGACGTGCGCGATGAGTGCGGACTCGTCGATGCTCCCGTTGCTCGGCTGGACCACAGCGGTTATCGCCTGGCCGAACTTGTCGTCGGGCACGCCGACGACGACCGCGTCGGTGACCGAGTCGTGCAACTTGAGTGCTTCCTCGACCTCCTCGGGGAACACCTTCTCCCCGCCGGTGTTGATGCACACCGAGCCGCGTCCCAGCAGGGTGATGGAGCCGTCCGCCTCGACCGTTGCGTAGTCGCCCGGCATCGAATAGCGGATGCCGTCGTGCTGGATGAACGTGGCGGCTGACTTCTCGGGATCCTTGTAGTAGCCGATCGGCACGTGACCGGGCACCGCGACACGGCCCCGCACCCCTGATCCCGGCTCCACGGGCCTGCCGTCGTCGTCGAAGACCATCGCCCCTGCGCCCAGGGAGAAGTGGGCGGTGCGTTCCTCCGAACCCGCCGCGGAGACCGACTGTCCCATGCCGAGTGCCTCCGAGGAGGAGAACGAGTCGATCAGGATCATCCCGGGATGGTGGCCGAGCAGAGCCTTCTTGGACGCCTCGCTCCACATCACCCCCGAGGAGGTGATCAGCATGAGACTCGACAGGTCCCAGCGGTCCGGTTCCGCGTCGAGCGCCTTGATGATCGGGCGCGAGAACGTGTCGCCCACGATGCTGAGCGCGCCGACCCCCTCGCGTTCGATCGTGTCGAGCAACTCCACGACGTCGAGGTGGCGACTCTCGAGGCACACCACCGAACCACCCTGGGTCAGGTACATGTTGGCCGTGAGCCAACCGGTGCCGTGCATGAGCGGGCAGGCGGGCAGCCCCGGTGCGCCGGGGCCCTCCAGGCCTGCGATCGCGCCGGCCGCGCCGCCCACCGCGTCGGGGTCCTCTCCGAGCAGTGCGTTGCCGGTCCGGCACAGCGCACCGATGATGTCGTCCTGGCGCCACATGACGCCCTTGGGCATCCCGGTGGTGCCACCGGTGTAGATCATGAGGATGTCGTCACCGCTGCGGCCCCAGGGGCCGTGCACCCGCCCCTCTGAGGCGGTGCCCACGGCCTCCTCGTAGGGAGTGGCCCAGGTGGGGCACGCCTCGGTGCCGTCGTCCACCCAGAGCCAGTTCACGACCTTGGGGAGTCGGGAGCGGATCGCCTCGATGCGTTCCACGAAGGTGCCGTGGAACACCACCGTGGTGGCATCCGCGTTCTCCCACAGGTAGAGCAGCTCGTCGTCGAGGTAGCGGTAGTTCGTGTTGAGCGGCACCAGGCCGGCCTTGAACGCCCCGAAGCAGCCCTCCAGGTACTCCGGGGAGTTGTAGAGGTACAGCGCCACCTTGTCCTGGTGCTCGGCACCGTGGTCGAGCAGGTACTTCGCGAGCCCGTCGGCCCTGCGGTCGAACTCCGACCAGGTGATGTGCCGTTCCCCCTGGATCTGGGCGGGGGAGTCTGGGAACCGCGCGGCCACCTCCTCCCACAGGTCGGCGAAGTTCCATCCGTTCGTGGTCGAGCCGCTCATCGAGCCCCCTGTCGCAGTTCTCGTCGTCCCGCAGTGATCTCCCTGACGGGCGCAGCCCGGATTGTAGGCAACCCCACCGTTGGGCCCACCAGCCGCCCGGGCGTGGCGCGCTCCGCCGCCGGTAGCTTGACGCCATGGACTTCGAGCTCCCACCAGAGGACGACCCCCGCCGGCTCGCCGTGCGCGAATGGCTCGAGGAGCACCCAGAACCCTCCGACGAGCAGCTCGCCAAGGCGGGCTACGTGGCGCCACACTGGCCGAGGCCCTACGGACTCGATGCCGACCCGATCCACCAGCTGGTCATCGACGAGGAGCTCCGCCGGGCCGGGGTGAGGCGACCCCAGAACATGATCGGGATCGGCTGGGCCGGACCGACGCTGCTGGCCGCCGGCACACCCGAACAGCAGGCCCGCTACCTGCCCCGCCTGCTCTCCGCGGCCGACATCTGGTGCCAGCTCTTCAGCGAGCCCGGTGCGGGCAGCGACCTGGCATCGCTGGCCACCTCGGCGGTTCGTGACGGTGACGAGTGGGTCGTCAACGGCCAGAAGATCTGGACCTCGATGGGTCACCTGGCCCGCTACGGGATCCTCATCGCCCGCACCGATCGCGACGTTCCCAAGCACAAGGGGATCACCTACTTCGTGTGCCCCATGGAGGCCGAGGGCATAGAGGTGCGCCCCATCATCGAGATGACCGGCGGGCACACCTTCAACGAGGTGTTCTTCACCGACGTGCGCATCCCGCACGACAACGTGGTGGGGGAGGTCAACGACGGCTGGCGCCTGGCGAAGGTCACCCTCACCAACGAACGCGTGTCGCTCAGCGGCGGGGGAGCGCTGTGGGGCAACGGGCCGGTGGCTTCCGACCTGCTCGACCAGGTGCGCGAGGCCGGTGGGGTGCGGGACCCCCTCGTGCGGCAGCGCCTGGCACAGCTGCACATCGAGTCGGAGATCCTCCGACTGATCCGGCTGCGGACCGTCTCCGCGGCCGTCAGGGGTGAGGAGCCGGGACCCGAGGCCTCCGTGCGCAAGGTGCTCGCCGACGAACACGGCCAGCACCTGATGGCTGCGGCGAAGGACCTGGCGGGCAGTGCGGCGTTGCTCACCGACTCGGGTCCCATGGGTGCCGACCCGGGTGTTTGGCACTTCGGCTGGCTGTTCTCCCAGGCGCTCACCATCGGGGGTGGCACCGGCGACGTGCAGCGCAACATCCTCGGCGAGCGCGTGCTCGGCCTGCCCAGTGAACCGGATGTGGAAGCGGGGCTCACATGGGCGGAGTCCAGGCATGGATCGGCCGCCCGGGAAGGGCGGACCCCGGGTTCGGGCACCGGAGTTCCACACGGGTAGCGTGTGGGGCCATGGCTAGCGAATCGGCTCCGAGCACCTTCAAGGCGCACCAGAAGGTCGTCGCAGCGGTCGACCTCCCCGACGTGCCCGCCGGCACGCGCGGCAAGGTGATGATGCGCACCGGGTTCAGTTGGATCCGCTACCGCGTCCGCTTCGACAACGGTGTCGAGGTGCCATGGCTCGACGACCGCCACCTCGTGGCCGTCGGAGAGTACGAAGCCCCTGCCGAGGAGGCGGGGGAGCCGACCGGCGCCGGCGCCTGAGACACCCGACCACAAGCACTCGAGACCGCCGGAGCGATCCGGCAGGACCCAGGGGGACCACGTGAAACTCAGCATGCAGATCGGCTACAGCGGAGGCTTCGCGGAGTCGGTCGAGAAGGTCAAGGCCCTCGAGAAGGCGGGCATGGACATCGTGTACGTGGCCGAGGCCTACGGGTACGACGCGCCGACCCTCATGGGCTACCTCGCGGCCGAGACCGACAGCATCGAGATCGCATCGGGAATCCTGCCGGTCTACACCCGCACACCGACGCTGATCGCGATGACCGCCGCGGGCCTCGACGAGCTCTCCGGTGGCCGGGCCATCCTCGGGCTGGGGGCATCCGGCCCGCAGGTCATCGAGGGCTTCCACGGCGTGCCCTACAAGGCTCCGATCGGCCACACCCGCGAGGTGATCGACATCTGCCGCAAGGTGTGGGCCCGCGAGGAACCGGTGGTCCACGACGGGCGCTACTACCAGCTGCCCCTGCCCGAGGACGAGGGAACCGGCCTCGGCAAGGCACTCAAGATCATCACGCACCCGGTGCGACCGCGGATCCCGATCCATGTCGCCTCGCTCGGCCCCAAGAACGTGCAGATGACCGCCGAGCTCGCCGATGGCTGGTTGCCGATCCTGTTCCACCCGCAGAAGGCACACGAGGTCTGGGGCGAGGACCTCGAGATCGGACGTGCGCAGCGGAGCGGCGACCTCGATGACCTCGACGTCGTGGCCGGTGGGCTGCTGGCGATCGGCAAGGAGGAGGAGGTGGCGCCGATCCGGGGGTTCACCGCCGGGATGGTGGCCCTCTACGTCGGTGGAATGGGCGCCAGGGAGAAGAACTTCTACAACCAGCTCTTCACCCGCTACGGCTACGAGGCCGAGGCGGCCGAGATCCAGGACCTGTACCTGGACGGCAAGAAGGCCGAGGCGGCGGCCGCGGTTCCCCAGTCGTTCCTCGAGGAGACCTCGCTCTGCGGCGACGAGGCCTACGTGGCGGACCGCATCGCCCAGTACCGCGAGGCCGGGGTGACCGTGCTCAACATCGAACCCGTGGCCGCCGACCTCGATGCGATGGCCGCCACGGTCGCCAAGGTCAAGGAGCTCATCTCCTGATCACCGGTTGAACCGGGTCGGGGACCGGCCGGCTCCTCGAGCGGGCCGGTCCGAGCGCCTCAGGGTGTCGAGGTCGTGGTGGTGGCCTCGGTGGTGGTCGTCGTGGCCTCGGTGGTGGTGGTGCTCGAGGGGGCCACGGTCGTGGTCGTGGTGGGCTGCGTGGTCGTGGTGGTGCTCGGCGCCGTCGTCGGGGCAGCGGTGGTCGAGGTGACCGCGGGTGCGTTGCCGTCGATCAGCGGCTGCAGGATCGGCATCACCTTGGACTGCGAGCAGTCGCTTGCATCGTTCGCGTAGTCGAAGGCCATGATTCCGATGCCGGCATTGGACACGACCAGCCCGCCGTAGGTGGCGCTCGATGGCGAGGTGGCACCGAAGGGTGCAGGCGTGCCCTCGACGACCCCGAGGGTGATGAAGTCACCGTCGATGGGCTCCTCGTTGGTGGGGTCGACGATCGTGACCAGGCCGATGTGCAGCGGAATCACCATCGGTGACACCGAGGCGTGGTGAACCGCAACGCCATTGGATGCCGAGGCGTTGAAGTAGAGCTCGGAGCCGAGACCGTTGGCGTTGCTGCAATAGGAGAAGTCACCGTTCACGACGGCGCCGGTTGTGAGGGTCTCACCCTTGGCGCTGATGCCCGCGAGGGTGAAGTTGGCGTCCTCGGGGATCGCGCCTTCCTGGGAGGGGGCGGCACCCGAGGGAGTCGCGAACGCTGCGATCGCCAGGGGCGCGGCCACCAGCGCAGCGGCCAGCGGTGCGGTCCACTTGCGGATCTTTCGAGTGCGCTTCCGACCTGTTCCGGTCATGTTGCCCCCAGTCGTGGCCTCTCGGGCCGTGATCACAGCTGTTCCGATGGTAGCAGGGGCCGCTAACTTCCGGCTAGCGCGGCGAGGACCGCCTCGGCGTCGGCCGCCATGGCCTCGACGATCTCCGCAGCGGGGAGGAGTGCCGGGATGGCTCCGACGGCCTGCCCGGCGGGCATGAACTCCTTGTCGGGGTCGACATCCGGAGTGTCCTCGTCACCCCCCAGGTGGTTGGCCCCGTCGGCCAGGGAGCGCAGGAACTGCCCCGGGAAGGGTTCCGGCTTCTCACCTGAACGTTCGAACGCATCGGCGTACTCGGTCGCGAGCACCCGGCAGGTCTTGCCGGTGTAGGCCCGGGTGACGAGGGTGCCGGTCTCGTCGGAGGACACGATGCGGTCCTTGAAGCCGTTCACGGCCCGCGCCTCGGGGGTGGCGATGAAGCGCGTTCCCACCCAGACCCCGACCGCGCCGAGCGCAAGGGCCGCGGCGAGGCCGCGTCCGTCGAAGATGCCACCGGCCGCCACGACGGGGACCTCCGAGCCCACCGCATCGACGATCTGGGGTACCAGGGGCATGGTCGCGACCCGGCCCGTGTGTCCGCCGGCCTCGGTGCCCTGGGCCACCACGATGTCGCAGCCGGCGTCCACCGCGTCCACCGCGTGGTGCACCTTGCCACACATGTTCACCACGAGCAGGCCCTGTTCGTGGCACTGGTCGACCACCTCCCGGGGGACCCCGAGACCGGCCACGAACACGCTCGCGCCGCCGTCGATGATCGCCTGGACCTTCGATGGCATGTCCTGGGGCGCCGCGGTCAACAGGTCCACGCCGAAGGGCTTGTCGGTCAGCTCGCGCACTGCCGCGATCTCGGCGACCATCTCCTCGTCGCCCATGGTCGAGGCCCCCAGGCAACCGAACCCGCCGGCCTCGGACACCGCCGCCACGAGACGGTGGTAGGAGACACCGCCCATGCCCGCGAGCATTATCGGATGTCGGACGCCTAGCTTCTCTGTAAGAGCGGTCTGCATCCGGGCGACACTAGTGCGATGCGTGCCCGGCGGGTGCTGAGGTCGCCCCGGTCGCGCGCTGCGCGAAGCTGCCCGGCGGGGTGAGCATTCCGCGGCTCCATCGCCTCGGGGTCACCAGCACCGCGCGTGGGTAGTCCTCGAAGAGCCAGCGACCGAAGTGGCGTCTCGTCCAGGGGGTCGCACCAGCCACCCGAACCGCGGCCCGGGCACCCTTGCGGTGCTTGAGCGCCCTGACCAGGAGCGCCGACATCCGGTGGTCGGCCACGAGGTCGCGGCGCATCGATGCCGCGTAGCGCCCGGCCGCGGTCCTGCCCCGGGGTCCGTCCCGGATCACCTCGCGTCCGGCCAGGATCCCGGTCAGCAGGGCCTGACCGATGCCCTCGCCCGTCATGACGTCGCATGCGGCAACCGCGTCGCCCACGAACATCGTGCGTGTGGTCGCGGGCAGCACCGAGTCGACCCGTGCGGGGATGGGCCAGGCCCGACGTGTCCGCTCGCCCCGGGCGTCCCCACCGAGCAGTGCACGGATGTGGGGGCGCTGCAGCAACTCGTCCCACAGGGTGCCCATCGTGCCGATCGGCACCTTGCCACCCCGCTGGACACCGAATCCGACGTTCGCCCGGTTGCCGGGGAGGGGGAAGGTCCAGAAGTAGCCCGGGAGGAGGTCCGCTTCGAAGTAGACGGCCATCTGCTCGGCCGCAGGTCCGCTCACATCGGCGAAGTACTGCCTGAAGGCGTGCCACTCGCCGCGGTAGCCCTCACTCGCCACCCCCAGGTACTTGCGCATGGGTGACCACATGCCGTCGGCGGCCACGGCCCAGCGTGCACGGACACGCTGGCCGTCCCCGGTGACGACCTCGACCGCGTCGGATGACTCAACGGCACCCACCACGTCGGTGCCCTCGGTGACGGTCGCCCCTGCCCCACGGGCACGGTCAACAAGGGCATGGTCCAACTCCATACGGGGTACCACCGCCACGTGGTGGCCGTCGTGGCGGGGGATGGGGAATGCCACCTCGTGGCCGCTGGGGGAGCGGACCAGGCACTCGTCGACCCACTTCCAGGAGTCCGGTCCCGAGGGGTCCACGCCGAGCTGCTCGAGCATGCGCAGCGCCAGGGCGGTGAGGCCGTCGCCGCAGATCTTGTCCCTGGGGAAGACGGCCTTGTCGATCACCTCGACGTCGAGTCCACCCTCTGCCATCGTCGTGGCCGCTGCGGTGCCCGCAGGACCCGCTCCGATGACGATCGCATCCCGGGTCCTCACGAACCCGACCCTAGGGCCACCTCAAAGCGGCGGCCATTCGGGACCGGGGCGGGGGGCCTCCCGAGGCAACCCTCAGGGGCTGACCGCCACCACTTCGTCGAACGCCCTGCGGAGGCACGACATGAACAGCTCCGGATCCTGCACCGCCGCGGGGTCGACGTTCACCCCGATGGTCACGGTGTCCTCGTAGCTCAACAACGTGAGGTTGGCCCCTGCGCCGGCCATCGGGCCGAAGGGCACGATCGAGCCGACCCGGTGGCCGAGCAGGTACAGCGGGATCGGTGAGCCGGGCACGTTGGAGGCCTGGAAGTCGAGTCCGCGCATCATCGAGCCGAACACGCGCGTGGTCACCGTTGCGGGGAACCGGTTCAGCACCGAGGCCAGCGGCTCCACCAGGGCGTAGGCCGGTTCGTGGACCACGGCATCGAGGCGCTGGTGGGTGTCGCACAGGAGGGTGAGCACGTCATCGGTGTCGGCCGGGACCACGAAGCGGGCGGGCACGAACGCGTTGCCCGCGGTCGTGGGGCCGTTCTCGGAACGGATGTTGATCGGCATGCTGATCCGGAGTGCGTCCACCTCCTTGCCGAGGGCGGCGTGGTAGTGGCGGAAGGCCAGGAGCACCCCGGTCACGAAGGCATCGTTGAGCTTGCCCCCGGCGACGTGGCCCGCGGTCTTGAGCGGAGCCAGGGGCAGGGTGAGCACGTCGAAGTGGCACGACAGCGAGCGGCCCTGCATCCCTTCCCCGAGGGGCCTGGTGGCGGGTGCGAGGAGTCTGCCCACCGACTCCGTCATGCGGGTAGCGGCCTCCATCGAGCTGAGTGGCCCCCGCAGGACCGCCCGGGAGCCCTCGCCGGCCTCCTTGACCAGGCGGCCCACCATGTCGCGCTGGGCACGTGCCTGGTGGCCGAGGGCGTCGATGAAGCGCTGTGCCTGGTTCAACACGTGCACCTCCGGGGGGTCCGGTTGGGCGCGTGGTGCGGGATGCTCCTCCAGGTCGAACAGCTCCAGCATGAGGCGCATCGCACCGACCCCGTCGGTGACCGAGTGGTGGATCTTCACCACGAGTGCGGAGTTGCCCTCGGCGAGGTCGTCGACGTAGGTCATCTCCCACAACGGACGGGCCCGATCGAAGCCCTGCATGGCGATCGGCTCGGCGAGCCGCAACACGTCGGACTCCGAGCCCTCGCCCGGCGCCCGCACGAAGCGCAGGTGGTAGTCGAGGTCGAAGTTGGGGTCCACCTCCCAGCGAGGCGGAGCCAGGGAGTACGGGTTGCCTCGCACCCTCTCGCGCAGCCGCGGCACCGCCCGGGAGAGCCGCTCGACGTGGGTGTGCAACTCGTCGCGGTCGATGTGGCCGGAAATCGACACGATGGTGGTGATGGTGGAACGCAGCATCGGGTCCTTCTCGATGTTCCACATCAGGGCGTCGCTGTCGTTCATCCGGTCGTGGTAGGCCACCGCCGTGGGTGTCTCCGCGCCGCGCTCGTCGGCAGCCGGGTCCGCCTGTCCGGTCGCCTCGCCTGTGTCACTGGCCATGTCTCACCGATCCCCTGTGTGCACGATCCGTTCCCTCGGCCGACGACCGCGTGCTGAGCCATTGTGGCACCACGCCGTGTCGCGTGCCGGGGCCGGGATCGGGAGGGGACCCGCAGGTGGGTCAGGTGCAGCGGTAGTTGGCGGTGAAGGAGTCGTCGTCGGTGCTGCCGTCGGGGTAGGTCACCGTGCGGTAGGTCGTCACGGTTCCACATCCCGAGGCCTTCGACTTGCCCGTCTCCTCGCCCCTCGCCCAGGGGGTCGACCAGAGCTGTACCGTCACCGAGGTGTCGGTGTAGGTCGGGAAGATGACGATCCCGTAGGGGGTGTCGTTGCGCACCTCGAGGTCGACGCTCGGGTAGAACAGGGTCGCCTCCCGGGCATAGGGGTACCGCGAGATGTACTCGGAGTGCATCTTGTACTCGGGAATGGGCAGTCCGGCGAAGAACGCGGCGTTGAACAGCGTGGTGGCGAACTGGCTCACACCACCGCCCACGTCGGGAACGTGCTCGCCGTCGACGATCGCGGGTGCGGGAACGTAGCCCTTGTCGGTGGTGCGCCGTCCGGTGAGCTCGTTCACCGAGAACGTGGCGCCCGGAGGTATGAGGGTGCCACGAACACGGTCAGCGATGGTGTGGATGTTGGTGACCCGCCCCTGGCAGCACTTGTGCGGTGTGGTGAATTCCGAGACGATCTGTTCGACCCCGAGGCCGGAGGCCCATTCGACGCCCTCCGCAGCCGTCATGGTCCTGGTCGGAACGTCGACCTCGGGCGCGCCCGAGAGCAGTGCCTCGACGATCGCGTCGGTCGCTCCTTCTCCGCAGCAGACCTCGGCGTCATGGCCGGCCACCGGAACCAGGCCACCGGCCCCGACGGCGAACGTGACCCCGGTCGGGTTCGCGTAGTCGGCGGCCACGTCGAGGATGTGGGTGCCCACGACGTTGTCGTCGGCCACGAGTCGTGGGGCATCCCCGGAGAGGTCGGCACTCACGCCCGGGAGGATCGCTGCACCCTCGATCTCGAAGGCCTGCTCCCCGGCTCGCACCGTGGTGGTGCGTTGGGCCATCGCGTTGGCCTGTTCGACCAGCGGAGCGACCTGCTCGTCGGAGATCCCCGGTGAGGTGACGCTGCGCTGCACCTCGACGGTGATCGGCTCGGAGACCGAGTCGAGCGAGGTGGGCAGGGCCTCGACCACGGCGGATGTCTCGAGCCTCACGCCCTCCACGCCGGGGACGAGTTCGGCTACGCCGTCGGTGATCACCAGGGAGGGTTCCACCGCCGCGACCCGGTCCTCGCCCTCGAGACGCTCGATGGTGGTGGCCATCCTTTCCTGGTCGACGGCCAGTTCGACCGGTGCAGCCCGGGGTGTGGCGAACGAACCCAGCCATTCGAAGGGACGCTGCCACAACGGTGCAGAGGTGCCGACCTCGCTCACCACCTCGATGGTGGCCGGAGCGTCCAGCTCGATGCCGAGTTCCCCGGCGTTGCCCCGCAGCTCGATCTCGGGTGTCTCGATCACCACCGCGGTGCCGGGCAGCTCGTCGGCGAGCACTTCCACGACTTCCTCGAGCTCGCCGGGGGCCATGCCCCCCACCGGTTGCCCTGCGAGCTGGGTGTTGCGGGGCACCGAGTCGCCTGCGAGCGCCGAGTCGAGCGCCCATGCCCCGATGATCAGTGCGAGGACCGCGACCACGGTGCCGAGCACCCACGCCACCCTTCGGGGCCAGCGCCGCCGGCGCGGCCTGTCGACCCGGGCCACCGGTGGTGGGTTGGCGGGCGAGTCGGGGCCCACAGGAGGGTCCGGGTCGCCTGGCGGGCGCTCGGTTGCCATGCCGGGGCCATGAGGTGCGGCGACATCGTGGGCGGTGGCGCCGGGGGGTGTGGTGGAGGGGGGCACCGTGGCTGCCGTCGTGGCTGCGTCACCCGGCTCGACCCCAGGTGTGCGGGTGGTCGTGCCGGCGCTGCCCGGGGCAGGGTCGTGCTGAGGGTCGTCCTCGGGGTCCAACGGGGTGCCAGTTCCTGGTGCTCGCTACGGGGTGGGGTGGATCGCTATCGGTTCAGCCGTTTCCGGGATCGCCCCGGTGGCGGTCGGTGCCATGATGTGCGGGCCCGATGGCGGACGACCGCGGGTGTTGCGGAGAGCTACCCACAGGCTAACGGGCTGTTGGGCCGATCTGGTGCAGCCCCCGGGAGGCGCTCAGAACAGGCGCATCTGCGGAACCTCGATCCCCCGAAGCGCGTCGTAGTCGATCTCCACCCAGCGGATGCCCCTGCTCTCGGCCAGGACCCGGGCCTGCGGCTTCACGACCTGGGCCGCGAACACCCCTTGGATGCCGCGCAACGCCGGATCCCGTTCCAGACGTTCGAGGTAGCGGGTCAGTTGCTCCACCCCGTCGATCTCGCCGCGGCGCTTGACCTCGACGGCCACCGCGGTTCCGCTGCGGTCGCGGCACAGCAGGTCCACCGGGCCGATGTCGGTCGGGTACTCCCGCCGCACGAGTTCGAGATCGTCGCCCAGGGTGCTCGGGTCGGCGGCCAGCAGTTCCTGGAGGTGTGCCTCGACCCCGTCCTTGACGAGCCCCGGGTCCTGGCCCAGTTCGTGGGCGGAGTCCTCGAACACCTCGTGCAGGGTGATGGTCAGCGACTCACCGGCCGGGTTGGTGACCGACCAGGTTCCGCCATCCTCACGCAGGGTGTTGGGGGCGTTCATCCAGTTGAGGGGCTTGTAGGCCCCACCGTCGGCGTGGATCGCGACGCAGCCGTCGGCCTTGACCATGATCAGGCGCACCGCCTCGGGCAGGTGCGCGGCCAGGCGGCCCTGGTAGTCGACGGTGCATCTGGCGATGACGAGGCGCATCGCCGGTCGACAGTAGGCGCGCCGGGTCGAAAGGTCCTCGTCTCAGTCGGTGCCGGCCGTGCGCAGCGCGGGAATCCGCAGGGACAGGTCGTTGCACTCCTCGCAGACGTCCTCGGGGATGACCCCGATCCGCATCAGCAGTGCGAAGATGCGGCAACCGAGGCAGAAACCGAATGCTGCCTCGAGGAAGGCCGCCGTGGCGAGCGCGCCCGCCACCACGCGGGCGGCGGTGGGCGCACCGGCGAGCCACAGCAGTGAGGCCGAGACGCTGAACACGACGCCGATTCCCTGGGCGAACCGCTTCGGAGGGCCCGCGGTGAAGCGGGGACTTCCCAACCGCGGTGCGGCCAGGTCCACAGCGAAGCGACCCAGCGGGCTGAGGGTGGGCCCGGTCAGGACCCGGGCGATGAATCCGTAGGTGAGGGGGATGAGCATCCAACCCCAACCGAGCAGGGCCACCGAGAGCGCCATGGCGGTGGCGCCGGCTGCGACGACCCTTGCAGCCTTCTCGTTCACGGGGTTCGGGAAGCCGAGCACCCGGTGGGAGCTGGTCGTTGCCGCGGTCATGGGGCGAACGCTACGCGGCCAATCCTGACCAATCAAGTAGGGATTGTCGGGATTCCGGTGGGATCGTCGGGATCGCCGTGCCACGAGGGCCGGGTCAGTCCCGGGCCGCCTTCAGGGACTTGCGGCTGCGGGCGCGGGTCCCGGCGTCGAGTTCCACCTTCCGGAGCCTGATGTTGGTCGGGGTGACCTCGACGCACTCGTCGTTGGCCAGGAACTCGAGCGCGCGTTCCAGCGACATGGTCGTCGGGGGAGTGAGCTTCTGGGTGTTGTCGGAGCCGGCCGCGCGCATGTTGGTGAGGTGCTTCTCCCGGCAGATGTTCACATCCATGTCCTCCGCGCGGGAGTTCTCGCCCACGATCATCCCCTCGTAGGCCTCCTCGGTGGGCCCGACGAAGAGGGTGCAGCGTTCCTGCAGCGCCACGATGGAGTACGGCGTGACCTTGCCCGAGCGGTCCGCAACCACCGATCCGCGGTCGCGGGTGCGTATCTCCCCGGTCCAGGGAGCCCAGCCGTCGAATACCGAGTGGAGCATTCCGGTTCCACGGGTCTCGGTGAGGAACTCGGTGCGGAATCCCAGCAGGCCCCTGGCCGGTACGCGCTGCTCGATGCGCACCCAGCCGGTTCCGTGGTTGACCATGTTGACCAACTGGCCACGGCGGGTCGCCAGCAGCTGGCTCACCGCGCCCAGGTACTCCTCGGGCACGTCGATCGACACCGCCTCCATGGGCTCGTGGAGCTTGCCGTCGACCTCACGGGTGACCACCTGGGGCTTGCCGACGGTCAGCTCGAATCCCTCGCGGCGCATCGTCTCCACCAGCACCGCCAGCTGCAGCTCCCCCCGGGCGTGAACCTCCCAGGCATCGGGCCGGTCGGTTGGATGGACCTTGAGGCTCACGTTGCCGACGAGCTCGGCATCCAGTCGTGCCTTGACCAGTCGTGCCGTCAGCAGCTTGCCGTCCTTGCCCGCCAGAGGTGAGGTGTTGACCCCGATCGTCATGGCGAGCGACGGCTCGTCGACGGAGATGGCGGGCAGCGGCCGCGGATCCTCGGGGTCCGCGAGGGTCTCGCCGATGGTGACCGAGTCCAGACCGGACACGGCTATCAGCTCCCCCGGGCCGGCGCTCTCGGCCTCGACCCGCTCGTGGTTCTCCGTCACGTACAGCGAACCGATGCGTGCGCGTTCGACGGTCCCCTCGCGGGTGCACCAGGCGACCTCCTGCCCACGGCGGATGTGGCCCTGGCGGATCCTGCACATGGCGAGGCGTCCCACGAACTCGTTCGCGTCGAGGTTCGTCACCCACGCCTGGAGCGGGTGCCCCGGCTGGTGCACGGGAGCCGGCAGGTGTTCGACCAGCGTGCGTACCAGCACCGACAGGTCGGGATCCAGGTCGTCGGGTCCATCCGGGCGTTGTGCGGACGCCCGGCCGTCGCGTGCGCACGCGTAGAGCACCGGGAAGTCGATCTGGTCGACGTCCGCGTCGAGGTCGAGGAACAGCTCCTCCACCTCGGAGACGACCTCCGCGATCCTCGCATCCTCCCGGTCGACCTTGTTGACGACGAGCACCACCGGGAGGTGCAACTCGAGGGTCTTGCGCAGCACGAAACGGGTCTGGGGGAGCGGGCCCTCGGACGCGTCCACCAGCAACAGCACGCCATCGACCATGGTCAGGGCGCGTTCGACCTCGCCGCCGAAGTCCGCGTGGCCCGGGGTGTCGACGATGTTGATCTTGACCGTGGTCGAGTCCTCGAGCTCCCAGCGCACAGCGGTGTTCTTGGCCTGGATCGTGATCCCCCGCTCACGCTCCAGGTCGAGGGAGTCCATGACGCGGTCGGTCTCGCCCGAACGCCGTCCCATCGCACCGGCCTGGTCCAGCAGGGCATCCACGAGGGTGGTCTTCCCGTGGTCGACGTGGGCGATGATCGCCACGTTGCGGATGCCTTCCACGGGGCGGGTCCCGCCGGCGTCCACCTGCTCGCCATCGGATTGGTAGGTGTCGGTATCCACGTCGTCCTCACCGGGGTCGTTCGCACCCCGGCCAGGGGTGTGCTCAGCCGAGTCGGCGGCGGATCAGGTCACGCCGCGCCTTGAGCTCACGGTAGGTCACCGGTGCGTCGGAGTCTCCATCGACGATCCCGAAACCCGCCCGGATGGCGCCGCGGTCGGCCTCGAAGGAGCCCAGGTCCATCCCGGCGTCGCGGGCCAGGGTCTCGCCGTGGGTCGTCGCCATGTGGGTCGAGAGGCGGGCCATCTCGCCCACGATGTCGAGGTCGGGGGCCAGCAGGGCGATCGCGCCGTCGAGGAAGACCATGTTCTTCACATAGAGCATGAGCACCTTGGGCAGGCGGGCTCCCATGGCGAGCAACGACTTGACGATCCGCTGGATCTCGCCGAGCAGCTCCTCCTGGCTGAGGCTGCTCGGGTCCATCGGTGCGCGGTCCAGTCCGAGTTCGTGCATCACGTCGTCGATGTCGGTGTCCGCCGGGAGTGCACCGAGGTCGCGGAACGCCTCGATCTGGGTCCTCACGTCGCCCACCGCACCGGAGAGCATCAGGCGCAGGAAGGCCGACCGTTCCAGGGGCGTGAGGCGGGCGGTGATCCCGAAGTCCATGAGCGCGATGCGGCCCTCGGGAGTGATGAAGAGGTTCCCGGCGTGCAGGTCGCCGTGGAAGATGCCGTGCACCAGGCATCCCTCGGTGAAGCCGAGCACTCCGGTGCGTATCACCGCCTCGGTGTCGATGTCCGCGTCGCGCAGTGCGTCGAGGTCCTCGAACGCGAACCCGTGGAGGCGTTCCATTACCAGCACCCGCCGTGTCACCAGGTGCGGGTGCGGCCTGGCCACGACGTAGCCGCGCTGGTCGAGCTCCGCGAAGACCTCGGCCACGTCCAGCATGTTCTGCGCTTCCAGGCGGAAGTCCAGCTCCTCGCCGATCGTCTCCGCGAAGAGCTCGACGAGCGCCGGAGGATTGGCCAGCGCCGAGATCGGGATGCGGCCGACCAGCATCGGGGCGAGCCAGGCCATCACCTTGAGGTCGCGGTGCACCGCGGAACGGATCGTCGGGCGCTGCACCTTCACGACCACCTCCTCGCCGGTGCGCAGGCGTGCGCAGTGGACCTGCGCGATCGAGGCCGCGGCGAGGGGGACCGGGTCGAAACTCGAGAAGGTCTCCTCCAGGGCACAGCCCAGGTCACCCTCCACCACCGCCCTGACGGTGCCGAAGTCCTCGGCGGGGACCTGGTCCCGGCAGCGCCTGAACTCCTCGACGAGCTCGGGGGGGAACAGGCCCTCACCACTGGAGATGATCTGGGCGAGCTTGATGTAGGTCGGACCGAGGTGTTCCGCCGCGACCCTGAGGCGCCGCGACAGCCCGGCGCGCGATTCGGAGCCGCCGTGTCGTCGCTCCCGGGCCGCCCACCCCGCGAGCGCACCTCCGAGGCGGGCCGTGACCGTGGCGAACCGGCCCAGGTCGGGGAGGCGTCGGCGGTTCGTGAGCAATGGGACCTGCCTGCGCACCGAGGCCCGAAGGACATCGATGCCGGCCATCCAGGTGAGGTCCGGCTCACGTACCTCCCACGGGCCCGACTCGGTGAACGCCCAACGGGTCCGGTCCCGTGGCTCGGTCACGCTCGTCCCTGGAACGAAGCGACCACCCCTACCACGCGGTCGGCGTGTTCGGGGCGGCATACCAGCAGGTCGGGCAGCCAGGGATCGGGCCGGTTGTACTCCAGCGCGGATCCGTCGATGCGCGAGCAATGCAGCCCTGCCGCCCGGGCCACCGCCACCGGGGCACAGGAGTCCCACTCGTACTGGCCGCCCGAGTGCGGGTAGATGTCGGCCACGCCACGCAGGATCGACATCGTCTTCGCCCCGGCGGATCCCATCTCGACCAGTTCGGCATCGAGGGCCTCCGCGATCGCCAGGGCCTCCGCGGGTGGCCGGGTGCGGCTCACCACGACCCGGAGCCGCCCTGGGGGATCAGGCAGCTCTGCCGGGTCGGCCGTGGAATGGACCTCGCCGAGCTGCGGCAGCGCGACCGCTGCGGCGACCGGCTGGCCACCCTCCACCAGCGCCACGTGCACGGCCCAGTCCGACCGGCCCTCGCCGTACTCGCGGGTGCCGTCGACGGGGTCGATGATCCACGTGCGGGCGTTGTCGAGGCGGTCCGAGGTGCGCTCCTCGGACGCCGTGGCCTCCTCGGAGAGCACGGCGTCACCCGGCCGATCCGAGGAGAGCTCGGCCATGAGCCAGTCATGGCTCGCCCGGTCGCCACGGTCCTTGATGGTCCGGGGTTCGGCTCCTCCGGCCAGCAGCTCCGAGCGGAGGGCGAGGAGAACCTCGCCGGCTCCCGAGGCCAGGCGTGCAGCGAGCTCGTGGTCATCTTCGGTGGCGGCCATCGGGGACCGAGGATAGGCGACCGTGGTTCGCCCCGAATCGTGGGTGCGGGCACAACACCGGTAACCTTGCTGGCCAAGCGGGGGCGTCCCGGTGGGACACACACGGATCCGAATAGGTGCCCACGGCCGCGGCGACGAGCACGATGGGTCGGTCGGCAGGCACATGGCGGTGCAATGAGCTACGAACTGGAACACCTGAGGACACTCGAGGCCGAGTCGATCCACGTGATGCGCGAGGTCGCGGCGGAGTTCGAGCGACCCGTGCTGCTCTTCAGCGGTGGCAAGGACTCGATCGTCATGCTGCACCTCGCCATCAAGGCCTTCTGGCCCGCGCGGGTGCCGTTCCCGGTCATGCACGTCGACACCGGCCACAACTTCGACGAGGTCTACGAGTTCCGCGACAGCACCGTCGAGCACCACGGGTTGCGCCTCGTCGTGGCGTCGGTCCAGGAGTCGATCGACAAGGGCCGGGTGGTGGAGCAGTCGGGCCCGCGGGCGAGCCGCAACCAGTTGCAGACCACGACCCTGCTGGACGCCATCGAGGAGCACGGGTTCGACGCAGCCTTCGGGGGTGCGCGCCGCGACGAGGAGCGGGCCCGAGCGAAGGAGCGCTTCTATTCCTTCCGCGACGAGTTCGGCCAGTGGGACCCCAAGAACCAGCGTCCCGAGCTGTGGAGCCTCTACAACGGCCGCCACCACCGGGGCGAGCACATCCGCGTCTTCCCGCTCAGCAACTGGACCGAACTCGACATCTGGCAGTACATCGCGGCGGAGGGCATCGAGGTGCCCCACATCTACTACGCCCACGAGCGCGAGGTGTTCCGGCGCGACGGTATGTGGCTGGCCGTCACCCAGTACGTGACCCTCGCCGATGACGAGGTGGTGGAGACCCGAAAGGTCAGGTTCCGCACCATTGGTGACGCATCCTGCACGGGCGCGGTCGACTCCGACGCGGGCGATGTGCACGCGGTCGTCGAGGAGGTCGCTGCCACCCGGATCACCGAGCGCGGGGCCACCCGCGCCGATGACCGTGCCACCGAGGCGGCGATGGAGGATCGCAAGCGGGAGGGCTACTTCTGATGGAACTGCTCAGGTTCGCCACAGCCGGCTCGGTGGACGACGGCAAGTCGACCCTCATCGGTCGCCTCCTGCACGACTCCAAGTCGATCTTCGAGGACCAGCTCGACTCCGTGAGCGACGCGAGCCAGAGGATGGGGCTCGAGGAGACCAACCTGGCCCTGCTCACCGATGGTCTGCGGGCAGAGCGGGAACAGGGCATCACCATCGATGTGGCCTACCGCTACTTCGCGACCCCGAAGCGCAAGTTCATAATCGCCGACACCCCGGGCCACACCCAGTACACGCGGAACATGGTCACCGGTGCGAGCACGGCAGACCTCGCGATCGTCCTCATCGACGCCCGCAAGGGGGTCCTCGAGCAGTCGCGACGCCACGCGTTCATCGCATCCCTGCTGCGAATCCCGCACCTCGTGCTGGCGGTCAACAAGATGGACCTGGTCGACTACAGCGAGGAGCGTTTCGAGGAGATCGTCGCCGAGTTCGGGGACTTCGCCTCCAAGCTCGACATCGGTGACCTGACCTTCATCCCGATCTCGGCGCTGAAGGGCGACAACGTGGTGAGCCGCTCCGAGGCGATGCCGTGGTACGAGGGAACCTCACTGCTGCACCACCTGGAGACGGTCCACATCGCCTCTGACCGCAACCTCATCGACGTGCGCTTCCCGGTGCAGTACGTGCTTCGTCCCCACAGCGACGAGTTCCACGACTACCGCGGCTACGCGGGGACCATGGCCGGAGGCGTGCTCAAGCCCGGGGACGAGGTGGTGGCGCTTCCGTCGGGGTTCAGCTCGACCGTGGAGCGCATCGAGACCATGGACGGCGCACTGGAGGAGGCCTACTCGCCGATGGCGGTGACGGTGCTCCTCTCCGACGAGATCGACATCAGTCGGGGGGACATGCTGTGCCGGCCCCAGAACCAGCCGACGGTCTCCCAGGACATCGAGGCGATGGTCTGCTGGCTCTCGGATTCCTCGAGCCTGGATCCGGGTGCCAAGTACGCCATCAAGCACACCACGCGTTCGGCCAGGGCCATGCTCAAGGAGTTGCGCTACCGCCTGGACGTCAACACATTGCACCGCGACGAACAGGTCGAGCGTCTCGCACTGAACGAGATCGGCCGGGTCACCCTCAGGACCACCCAGCCGTTGTTCTTCGACGAGTACCGCCGCAACCGTGCCACCGGCTCGTTCATCCTCATCGACGAGGCGACCAACAACACGGTGGGCGCGGGCATGATCCTCGGCGAACCCAGGTGACCCCGAGGGCAACGGTGACGCAGTCGCGTGCCGCAGCGGCGGGTCCCCGGACCTGCCGGATGGGAAGGAGCTGACCCTTGGGTGGCACCTCTCCGAACGTGCGCTGGCACGAGGGTTCGGTGCGGCGTGGTGACCGACGGCGCGTCACCGGTGGTGAGGGTGCGGTCGTGTGGCTCACCGGCCTCTCCGGATCGGGGAAGTCCACCGTCGGGGCGAGGCTGGAGGAGCTGCTCGTGGCCGCCGGACGCGGCGCGTACCTGCTCGACGGTGACAACCTGCGGCACGGACTCAACGGTGACCTCGGGTTCAGCGCCGAGGACCGCCGTGAGAACATCCGGCGCGTGGGTGAGGTGGCAGCGCTGCTGGCCGACGCAGGACTCGTGGCGGTGGTTCCGATCATCTCGCCGTACCGGGAGTCGCGCGGGGCGGTCCGGAAACGCTGTGAGGAGGCGGGCCTGCGCTTCGTGGAGGTGCACGTCGCGACCCCGCTCGAGGTCTGCGAGTCACGTGACCCCAAGGGTCTCTACGCTCGTGCCCGGGCGGGGGAGATCAGCGGGATGACCGGCATCGACGATCCCTACGAGGCCCCGCAGAACCCGGATCTCGTGCTCTCCACCGAAGAGCTCGGGGTCGAGGAGGCCGCAGCAGCGGTTCGCGACCTGCTCGGGTGACCCCGCGGCCCGGCGTGCTTCCGGGCCTCAGGAGGCGCGGGACGCCGCGTTGCGCTGCCTCAGGGGGGATGAGGTGTCCACATCGCCATGCGGTTCACCGGCCTCGCCGTAGCAGTCCGCGTGGAAGTGCTCGACACGATCCCAGCGGCCACGCACGTAGACGTTGCAGATCACCTGCTTGTGACGCATCTTCGCCGCGAACTTCACGCGTTCACCGCAGTGCACGCACTCCACCGCGCTGCCCGGTTCCACATCACGCAACACCGCGCGGCTGGATCGCTTCTTGGCCGGCGCCCGCCCGGAGGACCGCCGGGCGCCCTTGCTGTTCCTCGACGCGCTGGTGCCGCTTCGAGCCGTGCTGGTCCTGGGAGCCATGCAACACCAGTCGGCAGCACCACCGAGCTGCTTAGGGTTCCCGCTCGCGGGCCGCGCCCGGCTGCTACCTGGTGAGGGGCTTGTACTTGATCCGGTGCGGCTGGTCGGCCTCCGCTCCCAGTTCGCGCTTCCGGAAGGCCTCGTACTCGCTGAAGTTGCCCTCGAAGAAACGCACCTGGGACTCACCCTCGAACGCGAGGATGTGCGTTGCGATGCGGTCCAGGAACCACCGGTCGTGCGAGATGACCACGGCACAACCCGGGTAGCGTTCGAGAGCGCCCTCGAGTGCCCGGAGGGTGTCGACGTCGAGGTCGTTGGTCGGCTCGTCCAGCAACAGCACGTTGCCACCGGTGCGGAGCAGCTTCGCCAGGTGCACCCGGTTGCGTTCCCCGCCGGAGAGGTCGCCAACCAGCTTCTGCTGGTCGGACCCCTTGAAGTTGAAGCTCGCGCAGTAGGCCCGTCCGTTCACCTCGCGGCCGCCCACGTCGAGGACCTCGTCGCCGTCGGTGACCTCCTCGTAGACGGTCCGGGTGCCGTCGAGTGAGTCCCGGGACTGGTCCACGTAGGCGAGCTCCACGGTGCTGCCCACGCGCAGCGAACCCGAGTCCGGTTCTGCATCCGCACCCGCGTCCCCTCCGGCTGCCTGCACGATCATGCGGAACAGGGTCGTCTTGCCCGCGCCGTTGGGTCCGATGACCCCGACGATCCCTGCACGGGGCAGGCTGAAGCTCAGCTCGTCGATCAGGAGTCGGTCTCCGAAGCCCTTGGTGAGGCCGTCGGCCTCGATGACCAGGTCGCCGAGGCGAGGTCCGGCAGGAATCGTGATCTGCAGTTCCCTGTCGCGTGCGCGGTCGGACTCGGCCTCCGACTGCAACTGCTCGTAGGCCGCCAACCGCGCCTTCGACTTGGCGTGGCGTGCCTTGGGTGCCATGCGCACCCACTCGAGTTCGCGCTCGAGGGTGCGGCGCCGTGCCTCGCTCGCCTTCTCCTCGCGCTCGAGCCGGTCGCGCTTCTGTTCGAGCCAACCGGAGTAGTTCCCCTCGAAGGGGACACCCTTGCCCCGGTCGAGTTCCAGGATCCACTGTGCGACGTTGTCGAGGAAGTAGCGATCGTGGGTGATCGCGACGACCGTTCCGTGGTACTCCGACAGGAAGCGCTCCAGCCAGGCCACCGACTCGGCATCGAGGTGGTTGGTCGGCTCGTCCAGCAACAGCAGGTCCGGCTTCGACAGCAGCAACCTGCACAGCGCCACGCGCCGACGCTCGCCGCCGGAGAGGTTGTCCACCGCCGCGTCGCCCGGTGGCAGGCGCAGCGCGTCCATGGCGATCTCGATCGTGCGGTCCAGGTCCCAGGCCCCGACCGCCTCGATGCGTGCCTCCAGGTCCGCCTGGGCCTTGCCGAGCTTGTCGTAGTCGGCGTCAGGGTCCGACCACTTGGCCATCAGCGTCTCGTAGTCCTCGAGCAGCTCCTTGGTGGGCCCGACTCCCTGCATGACGTTCGCGAGCACGTCGAGGTCCTCGTCCAGGGCGGGCTCCTGTTCGAGGAGTCCGACGGTGAAGCCGTCGGTGAGACGCGCCTCGCCCTCGAACTCGTCGTCCAGGCCCGCCATGATGCGCAGCAGCGTCGACTTGCCCGACCCGTTGGGGCCGATGACACCGATCTTCGCCCCCGGATAGAACGAGAGGCTGATGTTGGTCAGGACCTCGCGGTCGGGTGGGACGAACTTGGTGACCCCACGCATGGTGAAGATGAACTGCGCCGCCATGGGTGTGCACCTTACGCGCGTCCCGCTCGGGGGCATGTCCTCGGGGGCGCGTCCTCGGCGGCGCGCAGGGACCCGGCCCTGTCGGGCCGGGTCCCCGGGTCGATCCGACGGTCCGCAGCCGACCGGCAGCGAACCGCAATCACCTACTTGCGCTTGGCAGGCGCCTTCTTCTTGGCCGGTGCCTTCTTCTTGGCAGGCGCCTTCTTGGCTGGTGCCTTGCGCTTGGCTGGTGCCTTCTTGGCTGGGGCCTTCTTCTTGGCAGGCGCCTTCTTGGCGGGTGCCTTCTTCTTGGCCGGTGCCTTGCGCTTGGCTGGTGCCTTCTTGGCGGGTGCCTTGCGCTTGGCTGGTGCCTTCTTGGCTGGGGCCTTCTTCTTCGCAGGCGCCTTCTTCTTGGCGGGCGCCTTGCGCTTGGCCGGTGCCTTCTTGGCGGGTGCCTTCTTCTTGGCCGGTGCCTTCTTGGCAGGTGCCTTCTTGGCCGGGGCCTTCTTCTTCGCAGGCGCCTTCTTCTTGGCGGGCGCCTTGCGCTTGGCCGGTGCCTTCTTGGTTGCTGCCACTGATGCCTCCTCGGCGGGCTGTGCTTGTTGTGCAGTTGTCGTCAACTGGTCGCCGTCCTCCCCAGCGGACTGCGACTGTTCACGGTATCCGGAATCGGCATCGCCGACTCCGGGTAGTGCAAGAACGATGCCCCGCCTGGGGGTGTCGTATTCCTGCACGACAAAGGGCCTCGTCTCACCGACGGTGAGATGCTCGCGCGGGCTGCGTGGCGCGGGGTCGGCCATCAACTTGAGTGGTACGTAGCAGCGGACCCCTTCGAGTTCGGCATAGGCGCCATGGGAGGTGAACTCCACCACCTCGGCTTCGATGGTGGCCCCGGGTTGGTGATCGGTGATGAAGCTGAGGAACTCGGTGGGGGAGTTGATCGGCTCCGGGTCCCTGCTGCCCGCTCCGCCGCCGGCGGACCTCGTCGAGGTGGCCTTCTTGCCGCCACCCCCGGACCGGGAGCGTTTCGCGGGTGCCTTCGCTCGCCCGGAGGGTTCCGCGCTGTCGGAGTCGGAGGTGGCCGGGGTGCCCTTCTTGGTCTTCGTCCCGGGTTTGGCCGGTGACCTTCCCGAGCCGGAGCGCTTCGAGGTGGACCGCTTCGAGGTGGACTTCGCTCCCGAGGACTTCTTGCGCTTCGCCTCGGCGGTCGCCCGTCTGCTCTTCGCCCCTTTCACGGGCGTGCGGTCGACGAAGACCCAACCCACCCCAGGCACCGGTTTGCCGCCGAGCAGTCGGCCCTCCTCGAACAACCATGGATGGTCGGGGTGGAACTCCTGGAAGGAGTCGTTCGACAGGACGGTGGCACCGCTGCGCTCGGCGATCATCAACACGAAGGCGTCCCCCCGGCCGACGGTGCCCGCCGGGGGCACGAGGATCTCGCCGGCTCGAACAGCCTCTTCGTACTCGTCGCGTTCGGAGGGGTCGATGCGGTTGGGGAAGGTCGCGTCGACGACGACCACGACGTTGTCGAAGCTGTGTTCGGCGAGGAACGCGCGCACCGCTTCATCGAGCTGCGCGAGGGAAGGCTCGGATCGTCCTTCGGTCGCGATGTTCGAGCCGTCGACGACGAGATGGGATTCGGTCATGACGTGCACAAGTGAAGCAGCTATTGGCACGCGAGTCGCGCTTATCACGATCCGCCACCGGTGCCCACCACGCCCCGGTGTGCGGGGGAGCACCCAATAGGGTGGTGTCCCCGATGTTCAGAGCGGTCCTGTTCGACTTCGGTGGGGTGATCCTCACCAGCCCCTTCGATGCCTTCGCGCGCTACGAGAGGAGCCGCGGAGTCGACGAGGGTGCCATTCGCAGGATCAACGCGACCAACCCCGACACCAACGCATGGGCCCGCCTGGAACGAGCTGAGGTCGACCTCGAGGAGTTCGCCGAGCTCTTCGAGGCAGAGGCGCGCTCCCTCGGCTACGAACTGTCCGGCCACGAGGTTCTCGCATGCCTCCGTGGTGAGATCCGTCCGGAGATGGTCAGGGCGATCGAGGTGCTGCGCGAGGACTTCGCGATCGGGCTGCTCACCAACAACTTCGTGTCGGGCAACCCGGAGTGGTCATCGGGCGGTTCCTTCGCGGAACTGCACGACCTGTTCGACGTGATCGTGGAGTCGTCCGTGGTCGGGTGCCGCAAGCCGGAGCCCGCCTTCTACGAGTACGCCCTGGACAGGCTCGCCATCCGGGCCGACGAGGCCGTGTTCCTCGACGACCTCGGCGTGAACCTGAAGCCGGCTGCGGCGATGGGGATGCACACGATCAAGGTCACCGATGCCGCCACCGCGCTCAGCGAACTGGGCCGCGCCGTCGGGGTCGAACTCCCGGTTCGGTAGCGACCGGCCACCTGCGTGCCTGCCCCGGCAGGTGCACGGGCGCGGACCCTCAGAAGGGCTCGAAGGCCGCGTGCATGATCATCTCCTGTTCCTGCACGTGGATCGCATGGCTGCCGGTCGCGGGCGAACCCTCGGCCGACCTGCTGACGCGGTGGATATCGAGGCGGTCCCCGAAGCTCTCGTACAGGTGGCCCTTGGCGAAGTTCCAGGGGCCCATGTTCTCCGGCTCCTCCTGGAGCCAGACGAGTTCGCGGCAGTTGGGGTACCGCTCGAGTTCCTGCGCCAGGAGCTCGGCGGGCCACGGGTAGAGCTGCTCCACCCGTACCACCGGCACGCGCACCCCGCGTTCGTCCCGTTTGGCGATCGCGTCGATGGCGACCTTGCCGGAGGCGAGCACGACCCTCGTCACGTCGTCGCCACCGCCGACCGACGGGTCGGGCAGCACCTCCTCGAACGCGCCCCGGGTGAGGTCATCGACCGGGGACTGCCAGCGCCGGTCACGCAACCCCGACTTGGGCGTCGCGACGACGAGCGGCTTGTGCACGTCGCGGCGCACCTGCCGTCGCAGCAGGTGGAAGTACTGCGCCGGATTGGTCGGCTGGCACACCTGGATGTTGTCCTCGGCACACAGGATGAGGAACCGCTCCAGCCGTGCCGAGGAGTGCTCCGGACCCTGTCCCTCGTAGCCGTGGGGAAGCAGCAGCACGAGTCCCGAGTCCTGGTCCCACTTGTCCTCCGCAGCAACGAGGAACTGGTCGATGATGATCTGGGCACCGTTGGCGAAGTCGCCGAACTGGGCTTCCCACAGCACCAGGGCGTCCTGGTTCATCACCGAGTACCCGTACTCGAAGCCGAGAGCGGCGTACTCCGAGAGCAGCGAGTCGTAGATCCACAGGTTCGAACCGGCCCCGTCGGCGATCGTCCGCAGCGGGACGTACTCGGTCCCCGTGTCGAAGTCGAACAGGGTGGAATGGCGTTGGGAGAACGTGCCACGTCGTGTGTCCTGTCCCGCCATGCGCACCGAGGTGCCCTCGGCCAGCAGCGAACCGAGCGCCAGGGTCTCACCCAGGGACCAGTCGAGGAGTCCCCCCTCGAACATCTCGGTGCGTCGCTTGAACTGCTTGGCCAGCTTCGGGTGCATCGTGAAGGAGTCCGGCACGCGGTCCAGGACCTGGTAGATCCGCTCCAGTTCGGCGCGCTGCACTCCTGTGTCGACCCTCGGCAGCACCCCCAGCTCGGGAGGGTGGGGTGCGGCGACGATCTCGGCCTCGGGGGCAGCGGAGCGAGTCTGGTCCAACGCCGCCTGCAACTGCTCGTGGAAGTCCTCGAGTGCGCTCTCGGCCTCCTCCAGGGTGATGTCGCCACGCCGCACCAGGTTCTCCACGTAGGTCTTGCGGACACTGCGCTTGGAGTCGATGGTGCGGTACATGCGCGGTTGGGTGTAGCTCGGGTCGTCGCCCTCGTTGTGCCCGTGGCGCCGGTAGCAGACCATGTCGATGACCACGTCCTTGTGAAAGCGCTGCCGGTAGGCGAACGCGAGGCGTGCCACGCGCAGGCAGGCCTCAGGGTCGTCGCCGTTCACATGGATGATCGGAGCCTGGACCGCCTTGGCCACGTCGGTGCAGTACTCCGAGGAGCGTGCGGACTCCGGTGGTGTGGTGAAGCCGAGCTGGTTGTTGACCACCACGTGGATCGTTCCCCCGACCCGGTAGCCGTGGATCTGGCTCATCGCCAGGGTCTCGGCCACGACACCCTGGCCGGCGAAGGCGGCGTCGCCGTGCACCAGCACCGGCAGCACGGGGTAGGCGGGATCGGTGCCCGGCGGGATCTGGTCCATGCGTGCCCGCACCATCCCCTCGACCACCGGGTCCACCGCTTCCAGGTGTGAGGGATTGGCCGCCAGCGCCAGGGGCAACTCGGCCCCCGAACGTGCCCGGAACGTGCCCTCCTGGCCCAGGTGGTACTTCACGTCGCCGGAACCCTGTATCGAATCCGGTGCGAGGTAGCCCTCGAACTCCCGGAACAGCTGGCTGTAGGCCTTGCCCACGATGTTCACCAGCACGTTCAGGCGCCCACGGTGGGGCATGCCGATCACGGCGCTGTCCATTCCGCTGTCGGCGGCCGCCTCGAGCACGCCGTCGAGCAGCGGGATGAGGGACTCCGCCCCCTCGAGCCCGAAACGCTTCTGGCCCAGGTACTTGGTCGCGAGGAACTTCTCGAGGGCCTCGGCCCCGTTGAGCTTCGCGAGCACGTGTCGCTGGTCCTCGTTGTCGGCATGGGTGGATGCACCCTCGACCTGCTCCTGGATCCAGCGCTTCTCCTCGGGATCCTGGATGTGCATGTACTCGATTCCCACCGTGCGGCAGTAGGCGTCGCGCAGCACGTGGAGGATGTCGCCGAGGGCCATGCGGTCGGTGTCACCCACGCGGGCGTATATGCCCTGGTTGCCGCCGGTGAGGAAGGCGCGGTCGAGGTCCCAGATGGTCAGGCCGTAGGTGGCCGGGTCGAGTTCGGAGTGCATCTCGGGGGGCTGCGCCGACAACGGGTCGAGGTCCGCGATGAGGTGGCCGCGCACGCGGTACATGTTGATGAGCGTCGAGACCTGCATCTGCTTGGCGACCTGGGTTTCGGTCCGGTCGCCCGAATGCACGTCCTGGCGCCACTGGACCGCTTCGTAGGGGACGCCGAGTGCGGCGAAGATCCCGTCGTAGAAACCATCCGCGCCGAGGAGGAGCTCGTCGAGCTTCTTGAGCAGCAGACCGGACTCTGCGCCCTGGATGATGCGGTGGTCGTAGGTGGAGGAGATCGTGATCACCTTCGACACACCCAGGTCCGCCATGGTGCGCGGATCCGAACCGGCGAACCCGGTGGGGAAGGTGAGGCTGCCCACGCCGATGATCGCTCCCTGGCCGGGCATCAGGCGCGGCACCGAACGCTCGGTCCCGATCGTGCCGGGATTGGTGAGGGTCACCGTCACGCCTGCGAAGTCGTCGACGCCGAGCTTGTTGGTCTTCGCCCGGCGCACGATGTCGTCGTAGGCGGCGCTGAACTCGGCGAAGTCCATCGACTCGGCGTTGCGTATGCAGGGCACGATGAGGCTGCGCGAGCCGTCGGACTTCTCCATGTCGATGGCGAGGCCGAGGCCGACGTGTTCGTTGCGGACCACCCGGGGTTCACCGTCGGGGCCCTCCAGGAAGGAGGAGTTGACCGCCGGTACGTGTTCGGCGAGCGCACGGACCAGGGCGTAGCCGATCAGGTGCGTGAAGCTCACCTTCCCGCCCCTCGTCCGGCCCAGGTAGCCGTTTATCACCCGCCGGTTGATCTCGAGGAGCTTCGCGGGCACCTCGCGGTAGGAGGTCGCGGTGGGTACGGCGAGGCTGGCCTCCATGTTCGACACGATGCGCTTGGCGACCCCACGGATCTCCTCCCCGGGTACCTCGGGCTTCTGGGCCGGGGTGGCCTCGGGTCGAGGGGGCTCGGGTGTCGCGGTGGCGGGCTCCGGCCGGCTCGGTGCGGTCCCGGCGGCCGGTCCGGCGGCCGGTGTCGCAGCGGCAGGTGCCGGTGCCGCCGTGGTCCCGTTGCCAGAGGCACCGGTCGCGCTGGTGCTGCGGGTGGCCCCGGCGTGCTGTGAGCCCGGCGGTCGGTAGTCCTCGAAGAACTCCTGCCAGCTGGGGCTGACCGAGGAAGCGTCCGCCAGGTACTGCTCGTACATCTCCTCCACCAACCATGCGTTGGGTCCGATCGGGTCGGCCGGGTCTTCCTGATCTGCGGTGGAGGTGTCGCTCACAGCCCGATCCTACCGAAGCCGGCGACCTTGGGATCCCCACGTCACCGGGGCGGTAGGGTGCGCGCCGTGCTCATCGCCACCTGGAACGTGAACTCGCTCAAGGCCCGGATGCCCCGGGTGACCGAGTGGCTCCAGGACGTCGGCCCGGACGTCCTGTGCATGCAGGAGACCAAGCTCGCCCGGGATGCGTTCCCCACCGCGGAGTTCGCCGAGCTCGGCTACGAATCGGTGCACCACGGCCAGGGACGCTGGAACGGCGTGGCGATCCTCTCGCGTGTGGGACTCGAGGACGTGGTGGAGGGGTTCGACGACGGGCGGGAACCCGACCCCGATGCGCGTGCGGTGTGGGCGAGTTGCTCGGGGGTGCGGGTCTGTTCGGTCTACGTGCCCAACGGCAGGGAGCTGGACCACGACCACTACCGCTACAAGCTCGACTGGTTGGGCCGCCTGCGGGCCCACCTCGACCTGCACCACGACCCGGGTGAGGACCTCGTGGTCCTGGGTGACTGGAACGTGGCGCCCGAGGACCGCGACGTCTGGGATCCCGCGGCGTTCGAGGGTTCCACACACGTGAGCGGCGCCGAACGCGACGCGGTGCGTCACGTGGCGCAGTGGGGCCTGACCGACACGATGAGGCAGCGCTACGGTGACGCCGGCATCTACACCTTCTGGGACTACCGCAACGGCGACTTCCACAAGCGCCGTGGAATGCGCATCGACTACCTGATGGCCTCGGAGCCGTTGGCGGCGAGGAGCAGGGCCGACATCGTCGACCGAAACGCCCGCAAGGGCACGAAACCCTCCGACCACGCCCCGGTCCTGGGCTGGTTCGCCTGAGGAGAGCGATGGACAGCGGTGGGACACAGGAACCCGGGGACCGGCACGGTCGGCCGGCCGTGGGCGAGCGGACCCCGCGCAGCATCCGGGTCGACGGGTTGTCGTCGTTGCCCGCCACCCCCCAACGTCGACAGCAACGCAGGTTGGCAGTCGCGGCACGTGAGTTGATCACCAGGATGGTCACCTCGAGTGCCGGCGAGGCCGACCTGGCCGCGGCGGCGGATCGTCTCGAGGAGGTGGTCGACCTCCTGGGGGAGATGCCCGCGGAGCACATCTACGAGGGCTTCTCGGAAGCGGCCAATGCCGGTCCGGCGCTGAGGGCGATGGCGATGGCCATGGCGATCGACTCGGGTGAGGGCAACGGCGAGGATCCGGACCATGGAACCGCCGAGAGCGACGAGGAGCGTTCCGAGCGACTCGGGTTCTTCGACCAGAGCCCCCTGATCGGGCTCGCCAACCCGCTGTCACCGCCCCTCGTGCTGGAGCACGATCCCTCCTCGCCCGAGCGGATACGGGGCACGGTCAACTTCGGGCCCGCGTACGAGGGGCCGCCCGGCTGTGTGCACGGCGGCCACGTGGCGGCAACCTTCGACGAACTGCTCGGAGCGGCGCAGTCGCTCTCGGGTACCCAGGGCATGACCGCCCATCTCGAGGTCGACTACCGCAGCCCCACGCCCCTGGGCGAGGACCTGGAGCTGTCGGGGTGGGTGCAGCGCACGGAGGGGCGCAAGATCTGGGCGCGGGGAACCCTCCATGTGGATCGGCGACTGTGTGCGGAGGCCGAGGCCCTGTTCGTCGCGTTCGGACCCGGGGACTTCCAGGTGTTGCTCGAGGCGCGCGGCGGCTGAGCAGTCAGCCGGCGTCGGCGATCAACTGCAGGACCGAGTCGCCGAAGCGCTCCGCCTTCACCGCTCCTATACCCGGGATCTCGAGCAGGGCCTCGGGGCTCCCCGGGCGTTGGGTGGCCAGGGCGGCGAGCGTGTTGTCGCTGAACACCACGTATGCCGGGACGTCGGCCTTGCGGGCCTGTTCGAGCCTCCAGGCGCGCAGTGCCTCGAACAGCTCCGAGTCGGCCTCCGTGAGGTCCGTGGCCGCGGAGCGGCGGGACCGGCGCCGCAGCTGCGATCGCGCTCCGGCCGCGCTGCGGGCGACCTCGTCACGGTGCGCAGGACCCGGCGGGGTGCCCAGGGCCGACTCGATGTCGTCGAGCCAGGGCGACGGCGAACGCCTGACGGTCCTCGTGCCGAAGGTCCGCGCGGCCGCGTGGGTGCAGTGCAGCTCGTCGCGGGCCCGGGTGAGCGCCACGTACAGCAGCCTGCGCTCCTCCTCGGTGGACTCGGGATCGTCCTCGGCGTGGTGGATCGGCACGTAGCCCTTCTCGAGCCCTGAGATGTGCACGATCGGCCACTCGAGCCCCTTGGCGGCATGGAAGGTGACGATCTCCACCGCGTCGCCCGAGGCGTCGGTGTCGCGCAGTGTCGCGTGGAGCCAGGAGTGGAAGTCGGTGGGTGTGCCACCGGGGTCGATGGCCAGGTACTCGTTGCCGAGGCGTACCAGTTCCTCGAGGTTGGCACGCCGCTCGTCGCCCAGGTGCGTCCCGTCGTCGTGGCCCGGACCCTCCGCGGCGGACTGCTCGCAGTCGCGCAGGAACTCGGCCACCGAGAGCGAGCCCCTCAGCCGGCGCAGCGCCTCGGTCACCTCTGGCTGTTTCAGCAGCGAGCCGGCGCCGCGGACCCTGTGCGGTATTCCGGCACCGCCGAGGGCCTCGGCCAGGGAGGCCGCCTGGGCGTTGGTGCGAACCAGTATCGCCTGGGCGTGCCAGGGGTCACCGGGGCGGCGCCGGTCCCGGCAGGACCTGGCGACCGCTCGTGCCTCGGAGGTGTCGTCGGCGAACCCGGTGACCGTCGGCCGCGCACCGGATGGACGGTTGGCCCTGAGGCGCAGCATCCGTGATTGCCCGGCGGCGAGAACCGAGTTGGCGGTGGTGAGGATCTCCGGCGTGGAGCGGTAGTTCTCCACCAGGGTCACCGAGGAGCCTCCCGGGAAGTAGCGGTCGAAGTCGACCAGGTAGCGGGCATCCGCGCCGTTCCAGGTGTAGATCGCCTGGTTGGGGTCGCCGACCACGCACAGCGTCGATTCGGAACCCAGCCAGGCCGACAGCAGTGCGTGCTGCAGCGGGTTCACGTCCTGGAACTCGTCGACGTAGATGTGCCTGAAGCGCCAGCGGCGCGCGGTGGCGTAGACCGGGTCGGCCTCCAGGTCGCGCACGGCCAGGCGGAGCAGGTCGTCGAAGTCGACGACGCGGCGCCGCTTCTTCGTGTCGCGGTAGCGGGCGTAGATCTCGGCCACGGCGTCGTGGTCCAGTGGGGGTTCACGCCCGGCAGCCCGGGCGGCGGCCACGTAGTCGGTTGGTTCCACCATGCGTGCGGCGGCCCACTCCAACTCCGCGGTCACGTCGAGTGGGAGGGTGGAGGGCCCTCGCGGGCACAACCGTGCGACGAAGCCGATCTTGCGGTCCATCAACTCCGGGGGTCGGATACCGCGTTCCTCCCACCGCTGGCGGAGCTGGGCATAGGCGATCGCGTGGAACGTGCCGGCCTGGATCCCCTGCCGCAGCCCGAGTCGAGCGAGCCGCTCGCGCAGCTCAGATGCCGCCTTGCGGGTGAAGGTGACGGCCAGCACGCGTGCCGGGTCGGCCGCGCCCGTCTCGGCGAGGTAGGCGATTCGGTGGGTGAGCACCCTGGTCTTCCCGGAACCGGCACCGGCGAGGATCCGCAGCGGTGAGTCCGCGGAGGTGACCGCGGCGCGCTGCTCGGGGTTGAGCCCCGAGAGGATCCCTGTGGCACCGTCCGCACGCGGGCGGTCCTCGGGGTCACTGCGCGCAGAGGCATCCATCGGCGGTGAAGCTACCAGTGCCCCGGGACAGCCAGGGGCCTGCCGGCGCGCCCCGAGTGCTGCCCCGCTGCGTTGGAGGTGTCCTAGGTTCTCGCCATGGTCCCGATCCCGATGGAACGCTTCGAGCAGCTCGTGGGTGACGCGCTCGATGCGCTGCCCGGCGAGTTCGCGACCCGGATCGACAACGTCGTGGTCGTCATCGAGGAGGAGCACCCGGACGAGGACCTGCTCGGGCTCTACGAGGGGGTGCCACTGACCGAGCGGGAGGCCTACGGGGGGATGGAACTGCCCGACACGGTCACCCTCTACAGGGACCCGATCTGTGCCATGTGCGCCTCGGAGTCCGAGGTCGTGGAACAGGTGCGGGTGACCCTCGTGCACGAGGTGGCACACCACTTCGGCATGGACGACGACCGCCTCGAGGAGCTCGGCTGGGCCTAGGGGGCACGGCCCCGCCCCTCGGGTGGCCGGCCCAACCGTCCCGCGGCGGCCGATCACCGTTACGCTGAGCGGCGTGGGAATCAACGAGAGCCACCTGCACCGCAACGAACGGATCGTGCTCGACCTCCACCCGCACTGGGTGATGCTCTTCAAGGCCGTCCTCGCGGTGGTCGTGTCCACGGTCATCGGCATCTGGCTGCTGTTCGGCCTGAGCGGCACCAGCACGTTCCAGGACATCCTGGGATGGATCGGAATCCTGTTGATCGTCGCAAGCCTCGGCTACTTCGCCCAGCGCTGGATCGCGTGGTACTCCACCAACTTCGTGGTCACCACCGACCGGTGCATCTACCGGTCGGGCATCATCGCCAAGCGCGGCATCGAGATCCCCCTGGAGCGCATCAACACCATCTTCTTCGAACAGGGTTTCCTCGACCGGATCCTGAGGGCGGGAAGCCTGGTGATCGAGTCCGCGGGCGAGATGGGTCGCCAGACCTTCGAGGACGTGCGCGACCCGGTGCACGTCCAGAACGTGCTCTACCAGGAGATGGAGGACAACGAGAACCGCAAGTTCGACCGGATCGGGGGCTCCACACAGCTGTCCACGGCGGACGAACTGGCCAAGCTCGTCGACCTGCACGCCCAGGGCCACCTGAGCGATGCGGAGTTCGAACAGCAGAAGGCCAGGTTGCTGGAGAGCTGAGCAACGGCACCCGCTCCGTCGAGGTCCCGGTCAGGCGGACAGCTTCACCTCGATGCCCTCGGAAGGCCGGACCCGCCAGATCCGGGAGCTCTCCGCCGGCCCCACCGGTCGGAACACCCCGGGATCCGACAGGTCGACCCCGGCATCGGCCAGGGCGACGACGCAGCCACCGAAACCCGCCCCGGTCAGCCGGGCGCCGTGGACACCGGGCAGCGCCACCAGTGCCGCCGCCAGCTGGTCCAGGGCCGGGGTCGACACCGCGTAGTCGTCGCGCAGGGAGGCATGGCTCGACACCATGAGTTGCCCTGCCGCAACGAGGTCACCTGCTTGGAGCGCCTCGGCGAAGTGCACCACGCGCTCGCACTCCGAGCGGACATGCCGGGCAGCACGCCGCAGCTCGGGGTCCCCGAGGGACTCGATGCTCGCGGGGGTGGCCCTCGGCAGCGGCCCGAGAAGTGACTCCGCGGCCTCGGCGGCCCTGCGGCGATCGGCGTAGGGGGAATCCGCCAGCGAGCGGGAGGTGCCCGAGTGCACCACCCACACCGATGCCGCCTCGGGCACCGGCACGTGGCGCACCGACAGCTCCGAGCAGTCGATGAGGGTGGCGGTGCCGGCCCTGGCGGCGCAGATGCACAACTGGTCCATGACGCCGCTGGGAACACCGACCGCGGCGTGCTCGGCCCGCTGGCACAGCAGGGCCAGGTCCCTTCGCTGGTCCCGCTCCGGCGCACCGGGACGGCCCCGCAGGGAGGCCAACCCCCCGGGGAGTCGCGGACTGCGGTCGGTCGGCCGGGCCGCCGCCAACAGGGCCAGGGCGCTCGCCACCTCGAGGGCGGCACTCGAGGACAGTCCCGCCCCGAGGGGGATCGTGGAGCTCAGGTTGCCCGCGAATCCACGCCAGGATCCGAGCTCGTGTGCCACCGCAGCGACGTAGCGCCCCCACGCAGGGCTCACCGAGGACGGATCGTCCACCGGCAGCACGAGTTGCACCGGGTCGGCCTCGGCATCCGAGCGCAGTGACAGCGAAGGGCCTCCGTCCTCGTCGAGGGTCGCCTCGAGGGTGGTTGCCAGGTCGATCGCCATCGGCAGCACGAGGCCACCCATGTAGTCGGTGTGGTCGCCGATCAGGTTCACGCGGCCCGAGGCCCGGGCGAGGACCCTCACCGCGGTTCCGCCGTGGCTCCACCCGGTACCGCACCGGGCTGCTCGCGCAGCGTGGCCGCAGCGGCGCGGGGCTCGACCGGGTCGAACAGCAGGCCGCCGCCGAGCTCGGCCGAGGCCACGAAACGGGGGACCCCCGGAGAGCGGTAGTAGGGACAGATGTGGAAGTGCACCGGTTGGGCCGCGAACTGCTCGGGCGACCGGGGCCGTTGGTGGATCCACATCATGTAGGGCATCGGTCCCCGTGCGAACTGGTCGAGCCTCGCCAGGACGTCGATGAGCACCCGGGCGAGGCCGTCGCGGTCGAGGCCCGGGTCGTCCAGGGCCTGTTGGGGTCCCGAGGTGGCAACCCGCAGCTCGTAGGGCCAGGTGGGCGCCTCCGGTACCCACGCGGTCCAGTCCCCGAAGGTCGCGACGACGAGCGGGTCATCGCCCCCGGGCACCTCGAGGACTCCGTCGGTCAGCTCGCGCAGCGGCACCGGGGGGATGTCGCGGTAGGCATAGATCTGGCCGTGGGGGTGGGGGATCGTCGCTCCCACCTCGGGACCACGGTTCTCGAACACGAGCACGTAGTCGACGTCGTCGCGCGCTCCGAGGACGCGGGTGCGCTCGGTCCACAGGTCGATCACCTTCGATACGCCCTCGGTCCCCAGTTCCCAGAAGGCCTTGTCGTGCTCGGGGGTGTAGAGCACCATCTCGCAGCGGTTCCCGCCCATCGCCGGCCACCGGTTGGGGAACCACTTGACGTCATAGGAGCCCTCGGGTGCCTCCAGGCCGCCGGGGCAGAAGGGACAGCTGTCATCCGTCGGCAGGTTCGGGCGTCCCTGTCGCGATGGAACCACCACCGTGAGGTTCCCCGTGAGCGGGTCGGTCCGGACGTCGGCATCCTGGTCGCCTTTTCGCACGTGCCGAGGCTATTTGCAGCAGCGGTCGGTGCGCGCCGTGCAAACCTCGGGGCCATGATCACCAGACGCCTCGGCGTGGAAGCCGCGCTCGTGGAGGGACGCGTCCAGCGCGGTGACCTCTCGGTCGAGGGCGGCCGTGTCGCGGCCGTCGGCCTGGCCCCGGGCGTCCGCGGCGGCGGAATCGCCGTGCCGGGTTTCGTGGACTGGCAGGTCAACGGATTCGGGGGCGTCGGATTCCGTGACGCCGACCACGCAGGCCTCGCCTCGGCCGCCGGGGCGCTCGCACGAGCCGGGATCGTGTGGGCGGCACCCACCCTGTACGACACAACGATCCCGGGGTACTGCGAGGCGCTGGGGGAGATCACGGAGTTCAGGCGCCGGCACCCCGACGCAGGCCTGCTCGGGGCGCACCTCGAGGGGCCCCACCTCTCGCCGCAATGGAACGGTGCACACGACCCGGCGAACCTCACCCGGTGCGATCCCGCGGAAGTGGCTGCACTCGCGGACGCCGGTGACATCGTCATGGTCACGATCGCTCCGGAGCTGCACCGGGCGCTCGAACTCATCGGGCAGTGGCGCTCCATGGGGGTGGTGGTGGCCGTCGGACACAGCGATGCCGACGCGGCCTGCTGCGCACGCGCCGCGGAGGCCGGGGCCTCGGTGCTCACGCACTGCTGGAACGCCCACCGGCGCTTCACCCACCGCGACCCCGGTCCCGCCGGCTGGGCACTGGCCGACGAGGCGGTGACCCTCGGACTGATCGCCGATGGCGTGCACGTGGCACCCGAGGCGCTCCGGATCACGTTCGCCGCCGCGCCCGGCCGCGTGGCCGTCACCACCGACGCGGTTGCTGCGGCGGGGACGGTCGACCCGGGGGCGACCCCGCGCCTGGGTGACGGCACCCTGGCGGGTTCGGTCGCCACCCCGAGTTCCATGCTGGGTGTGTTGTCGGGGGCCGGTGTCCCCTTCGCGGAGGCAGTCGAGTCGTTGTCGGTTCCCCAGTCACGGGTGCTCGGGCTGCCCGGCAACCGACTGCGACCCGGGGACCGTGCGGACGTGGTCGTGCTCGACGAGGGCCACGGGGTCCTCGGGTGCTGGCGGGCGGGGAAGCGAGTCACCTGAGGGTCGGGTCCACTTGACCGGGCGGTCCAGTTCGCCGAGGATTCCGGGATGCCGACCACCAGGGCGAACGACATCGAGATCTACTTCGAGACCTTCGGAGACCCAGGAGCCGAGACGGTCCTGTTGGTGAACGGGCTCGGGACCCAGTTGACGGGCTACGAGGAGGACTTCTGCGAACGCCTCGTGCAGCAGGGGTTCCGGGTGGTGCGTTTCGACAACCGCGACGTCGGCCTCTCGACCCACCTCGACGCGGAGGTGCCCGACGTGCTCGAGGCATTCGCCGCGGCGACCTCCGGAGGAACCGTCGAGGCTCCCTACGCACTGCGCGACATGGCCGCCGACGCGGTCGCCGTCCTGGACACCCTCGAGGTCGATGGTGCGCACATCTTCGGTTCCTCGATGGGCGGGATGATCGTGCAGAGCATCGCCATCGAGTACCCGGAGAGGGTCCGGTCGGTCACCTCGGTGATGTCGACCACCGGTGAGCCCGAGTACGGAATGCCCGACCCCGAGTGCCTCGCCGGTCTCGCCACGGTCATGGTTCCGGCGGAGTCCCGCGAGGAGCGGATCAACTCGGGGATCAGGCTCCAGGAGCTGATCGGCACCCCGGATGCCTGGGACGCGGCCCACATGCGCAACCGGGTCGCGGAGGCCGTCGACCGCTGCTACGACCCTGACGGAACCGCCCGCCAGATGCTCGCGATCCTCGCGTCGGGCGACCGTGCCGAGGGGCTGTCGCAGCTGTCCCGGGCGACGATGGTGCTCCACGGCGACGCCGACCGGCTCGTGAACATAAGCGGCGGTCGGCGTACCGCCGAGCTGGTGGAGGACTCCGAGTTCAGGGTGATGCCCGGCATGGGCCACGACCTGCCACCGGCGTACTGGGAACGTGCTGTTGCAGCGGTCGTGGACGTCGCGGGGCGGTCCACCGAGGGCGATGGCGCAGGTCGTTCCGTCGCCGGGGATGCGAGGTGAGCGCCATGGGTCCGCTCTCGGGTGTGAAGGTGATCGAGGTCGCGGGGATCGGACCGGGCCCGTTCACGGCGATGATGCTGGCCGACATGGGAGCGGACGTGGTGCGCGTGGATCGCGCCGACCGTGCCGGGGGTGACCCCGAGGTGCCCCCGGCCGATGTGCTCTACCGGGGTCGTCGATCGGTCGGGGTGAACCTCAAGTCCGACGAGGGTGTGCAGGTCGTGCTGGACCTGGTCGAGCACGCCGACGCACTGATCGAGGGGTTCCGCCCCGGGGTCGCCGAGCGTCTCGGCATCGGCCCGGAGGAGTGCCTGGAGCGGAACCCGGCGCTGGTCTACAGCCGCATGACCGGCTGGGGACAGGACGGCCCCTACGCCCACACGGCCGGCCACGACATCAACTACATCGCCCTGGCCGGGGCACTGGCCCACCTGGGGCGCGCGGGGGAGCAGCCGACCCCGCCGATAAACCTCGTGGGCGACTTCGGCGGAGGGGGGATGCTCCAGGCATTCGGCGTGGTCTGCGGGCTCCTGGAGGCACAGCGTTCGGGCAAGGGCCAGGTGATAGATGCCGCGATGGTCGACGGCAGCGCCACGCTCATGACGATGATCTGGGCGTTCCGGGCCATGGGCATCTGGACCGATGAGCGGGGCACCAACATGTTGGACACCGGCGCCCACTTCTACGACACCTACGAGACGGCCGATGGGAAGTACGTGTCCATCGGCTCGATCGAGCCACAGTTCTACGCAGAGCTGCTGAGGCTGAGCGGGCTGGAGGAGCACCTCGCCGCCAAGGGCAAGGAGCTGCCCTACCAGATGGACGCCAGCCACTGGGAGGAGCTGCGGGGCGAACTCGCCGAGGTGTTCGCCACGAAGACCCGCGACGAGTGGTGCGAGGTCATGGAGGGCAGCGACGTCTGCTTCGCCCCCGTGCTGACCATGGAGGAGGCGGCGCGCCATCCCCACAACGTCGAGCGCGGGACCTTCGTGGAGTTCGGCGGGATCACCCAGCCCGCGCCGTCGCCCCGCTTCAGCCGTACGCCGGGAGCGATCCAGCGCGTGCCCGCCCACCCCGGGCAGGACACCGACGACGTCCTGGCCGACTGGCTCGGAATGGACGACTCAGGCGTGGCCGCCCTCAGGGATTCCGGCGCGGTCGCCTGAGCAACCCCGCCCCGCGTGGCGGGGCGGCCCGGGCCCGTGGGTGGCCCGCAGCAGCCGGGTTCAGGCCGCTCGCGTCCGGCGCAGGCGGTCCCTGAGCGTGCCGTCGGTGCCGAAGAGGCGTTCACGCCACTGCGCCAGGAGCCCGCTGGTGTCGTGGTCATCGGGATGGAATCCGGGCCGGTTGTAGTCGCGGATCCGCTGCACGCACTCGCGTGACACCGCCGGGTTGTCGCGCAGCTCGCCGAGCTCCCGGCGCAACCGGCCGAGGTCGCGTGCAGCCGGGTCGGTGGCCATCGACACCAGCGCCCCGGATGCCACGGCGAAGAGGAACGCGGCGGTCGTGATCCGCATGACGTTCACCCGGAGTCGTTCCGATCCAGAGACCTGCTCCAGCACGTCGAACGCGACCGCCTTGTGCTCGCTCTCCTCGACGGCGTGCCAGTAGAACAGCTCGCGCACCTCCGCCACGTGGGTGTCCTCGTCGAGTGAACGGGACCGCAGGAGGATCTCGGCAAGGGTCGCCGTGTAGTGCTCCAGGGCGGCGGTCACTGCGAGCTGAAAACGCTTCGGGGCCACCTTGGAAAGCACTCCCATGCCGATGCGGACCCGGCCGTCGAGGATGCGCACCGGGTAGCCGAGTTCCCGCAGGGCCTCGTTGAAGGCCCGGTGCTCACGCCCGTGTATCGCCTCCTGGCCGATGAATCCCTTCACCTGCTCGGCCAGTTCGGGATCGGTGATCTGGTCCCGGTAGTTCCGCACGCTCTGCACGAAGAAGTCCTCTCCCTCGGGGAACAGGCAGCTCAGGACCGCGACGATGTGGCTGGGCAGCACGTCGCCGTTCATGAAGTGTCGCGGGAGGTCGACCTCACCGAAGCCGAAGTCGATCCGCCGCGTCGGGATCTCGCGCTCGGAGCCGGTCCTGCGGGGTGCCGCGACCGGCCCGGAGTCCCCTCGGCCGGATGGCGATTGCGCGGGGGTTGTTTCGGCAAGGGTGGCGCTGGGCGCTGGACTGGACATGCAGATCATTGTTCTACGAGCGGTAGGGAAAGTCGAGTGTGAAAGCTGTCACTAGTGCATCCACCGTCGGCCGCCGGGACCGAACCGGCGGGTGGTGGGGGCGGTAGGTTCTTGTGCATGGCGGGCACAGCGAGGAGAGGCCGCCCCCGCCTCACCGACGAGGAGCGGGCGGCCCAGCGATCCCGGATCCTGGGCGCCGCCATGGAATCCATCCGGGAACGGGGAGCCGAGGTGTCCCTGGACGACATCGCTGGCGACGTCGGGGTGTCGAAACCGCTCATCTACTCGCACTTCGGTGATCGCCTGGGGCTCGCCGACGCCATCGCGGTGGTCGTGGCCGACGAGGTGACCGCAGCGACGGTTGCCACGGTGGAGCGTCGAGCCGCCGAGGGCGCCGACATCGACTTCGACTCGGCCGTGGGGGCGATCGTGGGGTCCCTGGTCGACCTCGTGGAGCACGATCCGGCCATATACGGATTCCTCGTGCGGACCATTCGCAGCGGTGAGAGGGGCTTCTACGACAACGCCCTGGTGGAGGTCATCCGCGAGCGCGGCGGGCGTCTGGTGGAGTTCGCGAACCCCGGCATCCCCCCGGCGGCGCGCCGCGTGCTGGTCGACGGAGCATTCGGCTTCCTGCTGTTCGCGATCGAGTCCTGGAAGGCGTCCCGGCGGCCCGGGCGCAACGAGGCGATCGCAATGCTCACCGCCGCTGTCGTGTCGGGGTTCGACTCCGCCGTGGTTCCGCCGACGAGCTGACCGGACCGGACCGGGTCGACCGGCGCCAACGGGTGGCCCCGCTGTCCGTGGGCCGGTGGCCCTGTGCTGTCCGCAGCCCGGTGGCCCTGCTGTCCGTGGGCCGGTGGCCCTGCTGTCCGTGGGCCGGTGGCCCTGTGCTGTCCGCGGGCCGGGCGGCTTGCAGCACGCCCGGCCCACGGTGCTCCCGCCGCCGACATCGAGTGTGCACCGAGAAGACCGGTCCTGCGATGGGCTGATATCCCATGGTGGTTCCCCCGATGCCCACCGGCGACGCACCGCGATCCTGCTTCGCCGGTGCCGTGCATCGGGGTGCGGTGCCACGAGTAGTTTCTTGGCGTGTCCACCTTGGTCTGTTTCCATGCGCACCCAGACGACGAGGCGATCGCCACCGGAGGCCTGATGGCCAGGTCGGCTGCGGCCGGTGACCGGGTGGTGCTCGTGGTGGCCACCCGCGGCGAGAGGGGCGAGCCCGTACCCGGCATCCTCGAGGAGGGGGAGTCCCTCTGGGAGAAGAGGATCCCGGAGACCTACGAGGCCGCGGCGGTGCTCGGGGTGCAGAGGGTGGAGTTCCTCGGCTACGTGGACTCGGGGATGATGGGAGAGCCCTCCAACGACTTCCCCTACTCGTTCTGGCAGGCGGACGTGGACCATGCCGCGGCGCGGCTGGCCGCGATCCTGCGCGAGGAGTCCGCCGAGGTGCTGACCGTGTACGACGACAACGGCGGCTACGGGCATCCGGACCACATCCAGGTGCACCGGGTCGGGCTGCGTGCCGCGGAGCTCGCGGGCGTCCCGCGGGTGATGCAGGCGACGATGAACCGCACCCGGATCCAGGAGGCGATGGCCGAACGTGCCACGGCATTGGCCGAGGCCTCAGCCGACGGGGTCGAGCTTCCCCAGGTCGACGAGGACTTCGGCAAGCCCGAGCACGAGATAACACACGGGATCGACGTGGGCGACCAGCTCGCGCTCAAGCGGCTGGCGATGGAGGCGCACCGTTCCCAGATCGCCCAGGATTCCTGGTTCCTCGAGATGGACCACGAGATGTTCGCCCAGGCCTTCGGCACCGAGTGGTTCATCGAGACCGGACGCCCGCGGGCCGCGGACGAGCCGTTGCGGACCACGCTGGGCTGAGGACTCACTGGTCCAGCCAGGACTCCTCGAACCCCACGAGGGCCCCGTCCCCACGCCAGACCACGGTCGAGTCCGGGTGCCTGACCACCACGGCTGCCCCTGACAGGGAGGACAGCTCGGGTGCGCCCGCGGGGTCGGCGCCCGAGACGACCGTCATCTCCAGCTCGTTGCGGCCGAGTTCCATCGATGCCTGTCCCACGGTGCGCGCGACCACCTCCCAGTCGAGGTGGTCGAGTCCGGGTCGGCTCACCACCATCAGGGTCGCGAGGGCCACTGGGAGGTCGGTCCCATCGATCTCGAGCCGGTGGATCAACAGCTTCACATGCCGCACCGGCCCAGCATCGCAGGCCGGGACAGTCCCCGGAGGGAACGGCCGTGGGAGCCCTCTGTGTTGTCCTGTGTTGTCCTGTGTCTGTTGTGAGCGATCGGGGAAACCCGTCATTGGGGATCATCGAAAACCGACATGGGGTCGGTGTCCGGACCGGCGGTTGGTGAGGTTAGTTGGCGCCTCCGTCGCCGGGGTTGGTGGTCGCGATCTCGAGGCCGTTGTGCTCGCGTAGGCGCCATGAGGGGCCTTTGATGTTGAACACGATGGCGTTGTGCATGAGCCGGTCGAGGACAGCGGCTGCGACGACGGTGTCACCGAAGATGGTTCCCCAGTCGGGCAACGACCGGTTGGTGGTCACGATGGTGGGGTGGCCCTTCTCGTAGCGGGTGTTCACGACTTGGAAGAACACCGAGGTGGCTTCGGTGCCGCCGATCGGGAGGAGGCCGACGTCGTCGATAACGAGCACGGTCGGCGCGGTGTAGGTCTTGAGCTTCGATGCGAGGTTGCCCTCGATCGAGGCGCGCACGAGGGTGCGACAGAGGCCATCGGCGGTGGTG
>JAMLGJ010000039.1 GCA_023958095.1 Microthrixaceae bacterium | reverse complement strand
GTTCAGGCAGGTTCGGCCGCCAGGCGGCGTCCGAGGCTCACCAGGTGCTCCGAGGCGCCGCCGAGCTGCAACTCGAGTTCCTTGGCCAGGAAGAAGTACCGGTGCAGCGGGTAGTCCCGGTCGACGCCCATCCCGCCGTGCAGGTGCTGTCCGGCATGGACGATCCGGTGGCCCGCAGAGGCGGCCCAGTACTTCGCCACGTCCACCTCCTTGGAGGCGTCCAGGCCCTCGCCGAGACGCCACATGGCGGACCGGCTGGTGATCTGCACCGCCTCGGTGTCCATGTAGGCATCCGCCGCCCGGTGCGCCACCGCCTGGAAGGTCGCGATCGCCACGTCGAACTGCTTGCGCTCCTTGGTGTACTCCGCCGTCAGGGCGAGGTCCGCGGCGCAGACCCCGGCGGCCACCGAGCACTGTGACGCCACGGCGCGCTGGTAGGCCCATTCGAGCACCTCGAGTCCCTCCCCTATGAGCTCAGCAGTTGCTTCCGCAAGCAACAATGCCGCCTGTGGGTCACCGAAGGTGGTCACGAGAGGCTCGCGTGCCACGCCGTCGGTGTCGGTTCGCACGAGGAAGAGTCCGACCGAACCGCTCTCCTCCAGTGCTGCGGGAACGACCACGGCATCCGCGACCATGCCGGCGGGCACGCAGACCCGTGAGCCGGTGAGACGCCACGAGTCACCTGTGCGGGTGGCGATGGTCGTCGGCGCGAGGCAGTGCCCACCGGTCTCGTGCCAGGCGGCGGTGAGCACCATCTCCCCCGCCGCGACCGCCGGCAGCACCTCGGCCGCCAGCTCCGCCGGAGCGAACTCCGCCACCGGCAGCACACCCATGCCCAGGGTCTCCCACACGGGCACGGCTGCGGCGGTACGGCCCACCTCCTCGAGGGTGGCCGCCATCGCCACCAGGCCGAGGCCCGCTCCCCCGTGCTGTTCGGGAACGAACGCCCCGAGCACCCCGGTCTCGGCGAGGGTTGCCCAGAGCGCGGCGTCGAAGCGCGGCCCGGAGCTCTTCTCGAGGGCCCTGAGGGCCTCGTGGTCCGAGGCGTCCCCGAGGACCTGGGCCGCGAGTTCGGCGATCGCCTGTTCGGTCTCTGTCAGGTTGAAATCCATCGTCTGTTGCTCTCGTTCGTGGCGGATACGGCTGGTTCGTCAGGTGCTACATCCGCATCGCCCGTGGCATGCCGAGTCCGAACATCGCGATCAGGTCGCGCTGGATCTCGTTGGTCCCGCCACCGAAGGTGAGGATCAACAGGCTGCGGTAGTTCATCTCGAGACGTCCCTTGAGCACGGACCCCACGGAATCCCGCTCGAGGTAGGCCGCCGGGCCGAGCACCTCCATGAGCAGCCTGAATGCCTCCACGAAGAACTCCGACCCGAACGTCTTGACCGTGGAGGCCTGTGCCACGTCGAGGTCGCCGCCCGCTGCCACCTTCCAGTTGACCAGGCGCAGGAACTCGAGCCCGGAGTGGACCTTGGCGAGGTTCACCTGCACCCATTCGGAGTCGATGACCGGCTTGCCGTCGGTGCCGGTGGTCCGCTGCGCCCAGGCACGCACCTCCATGTAGCTCTGCTCGAGCAGGCCGGGCGAGAGCAGCGTCACGCGCTCGTGGTTGAGCTGGTTGACGATCAGGTTCCAGCCCCCACCCTCACCTCCGACGAGGTTCGTGTCGGGCACCCTCACGTCGTTCCAGACCGTTTCGTTGATGTCGTGGCTCGACATCAGGTGCAGGGGGTTCACCTCGATTCCCGGCGACTTCATGTCGACCGCGAGGATCGAGATGCCCTTGTGCTTCGGTGCGTCGGGGTTGGTGCGGACGGCCAGCCAGCAGAAATCGGCATCCGATGCCAGTGAGGTCCACATCTTCGTCCCGTTGACGACCCACTCGTCGCCGTCGCGCACCGCCCTGGTGCGCAGGGAGGCGAGGTCGGTGCCGGCCTCGGGTTCGGAGTAGCCGATGCAGAAGTGCAGGTCGCCCGCGAGGATCGGGGGCAGGAAGCGCTTCTTCTGGTCGTCGGTGCCGAACTCCATGATGGTGGGCCCCACCGTGTTGATCGTGAGCATCGGCACCGGGGCGCCACTGCGCATCGACTCGTCGTAGAAGATGAACTGGTCGAACTGGTCGCGCCCCTGTCCCCCGTACTCGGTGGGCCAGCCGATGCCGAGCCAGCCGTCGGCGGCCATCTGCTTGACCACCGAGCGTGTGGTGGGCCCACAGCCCACCTCGCGGTGCAGCTCCTCGCGCACGTCGTCGGTGAGGAGCCTCTGGTAGTAGGCCCGCAGTTCGTCCCTCAGGGCGAGCTGCTCGGGCGTGTAGGCAAGGTGCATCTGGGTCCCCCGCGGGTCGGATCAGCTGAACTGTAACGCGTTCTAGATGTGGTACCCCGAACGGAGCGGCACGGTTCGGTGCCGCGGTGCGCGCTGTCCGTAGTCTCGGTCCATGGCTCACTTCGACCTGCTGATCGTGGGGACCGGCTCGGGCAACTCCGTCCTCACCGCGGAACACGAGCACTGGGAGGTGGGCATCGTCGAACGTGACGTGTTCGGCGGCACCTGCCTGAACAGGGGTTGCATCCCCTCCAAGATGCTCGTGGTCCCGGCCAACCGGGTCGTGGAGGCCGCAGAGGCCGAGGCGCTGGGTGTGGCCTTCGGCGAGCCGCAGGTGGACTGGCCCGGCATCAGGGACCGCATCTTCGGGCGGATCGACCCGATCGCCGGCGGCGGTGAGCAGTACCGGGAGGGCCAGGAGCACGTGACGGTGCTCAGGGGCGAGGCACGGATGGTGGACCCCCGGACGGTCTCGGTGCTCGATGCCGGGGGCAACCGGAGCGAGCACACCGCGGACCGGATCGTGCTGGCCGCCGGTGCGAGGCCATGGATACCCGACATCGAGGGGCTCGCGGTGACACCGTTCCACACCTCCGACACGATCATGCGCATCGAGGAGGTCCCCGAGCACCTCATGATCCTCGGGGGTGGGTTCATCGCCGCCGAGCTCGGTCACGTCTTCGCCGCGCTGGGGTCGAAGGTGAGTGTCATCCACCGGGGGGCGAGGCTGCTGAGGCACCTCGACGTGGACCTCTCGACGCACTTCACCCGGGAGTTCGCGCGGCGTGCCTACCTGCACCTGCGGACCGAGGTGACCCGGGTCGACCACGTCGACGGTGAGTTCACACTGACCCTGGACAGCGACCATCCGGGTCACTCCCCCGCGGTGGAGCGGCTCACCGGCGACGCACTGCTGGTGACCACGGGGCGCATCCCCAACGGTGCGGCGATGGACGTCGAGGCAGCGGGGGTGCACCTGGATGCCGGAGGGTACGTGCGCACCGACGACACGTTGTCCACCGGGGTGGAGGGGATCTGGGCACTCGGTGACATCCGCAACCCCGCACAGCTGAAGCACCTCGCCAACCAGGAGGCGCGGGTCGTGTCCCACAACCTGGTGCACCCGGACGACCCGGTCTCGATCGACCAGCGCGTGGTGCCCCACGCGGTGTTCTCCCACCCCGAGGTGGCCTCCGTGGGCGCCAGGGAGGTCGACCTGGAGGCACAGAGGGTCGCCTACCGGGTCGGAACCTGCGGGTACGGGGACGTGGCCTATGGCTGGGCGCTGGAGGACACCGGCGGGTTCGCCAAGGTGCTCGTCTCGGAGGACTCGGGCGAGGTGCTCGGCGCACACGTGCTCGGATACGCGGCCGCCACGCTGGTGCAGCAGGTCGCACAGGCGATGCAGTTCCGGATTCCGGCGGAGCGCCTCGCACGCGAGCAGGTCTGGTGTCATCCCGCACTGCCCGAACTGCTCGAGAACGCGCTGCTCGATGCGGTGGGCACCTGAGCGGACCGACGCGGGTATGCGCCGTCCCGGCGGGGCATCTCCATTACCGGAGCGATGGCACTGCGAGTACCGTGATCGGCCATGTCCCGTCGTTTGGAGATCGAACTCACGAGCACCCGTCCCGACGGCTCGTGGACCTGGCGTGCAGCCGGTGCCAAGCAGCCCAAGGGCGACCTCGACGGTGCCCTGCTGCCCGAGGGCACCGAGGTCGGTGCGGTCCTCCGGGTCGAGGCGGAGTTCATGGTGGATGGCATCGAGATCGTCTCGGTGCTCCCCCAGAAGGCCGAACGCAAGGGCCCGGAACTCCTGGAGATCATCGGTTCGGGCAAGGAGGAGCCGCTGGTCACCACCCAGCTCGCACCGAAGGGTCGCGGCAAGGGCAAGGGTGACCGCCGCAAGCGCGGACGCGAACGGTCCGAACGCTCGGACCGTCCCCGGGGGCCCCGTCCCGATCCGGTGCCCCAGCGACCCCAACCGAAGCGACTGCGCCCGCGTCGCACGCACCGCGATGCAGCGTTGGCCGAGGTGCCCGACGAGATGCGGCCGATCGCGGAACAGGTGCTGCGTGGGGGTGTGCCCGCGGTGCGCGATGAGGCCCGCAAGCAGAACGAGCTGGCCAAGTCCCAGAACCGCCCGGAGATTCCCCTCGACCAGGTCGTCTCCATGGCCGAGAAGCTGCTCCCCGACCTGCGCGCCGCGGAGTGGCTCGACCGCGCGGAGGCGGCCAGGGACTCACTCGAGGAACTCGACCTGCGCGACCTGCGGTCGGTCGTCGTCGCCGCCGACGGTGCGGCCAGGGGTGAGGAGGCACGCAAGCTCCGCGACGAGCTCGCAGCCGGGCTGACCCGGCGGGTCGAGGAAGAACACGCCCTGTGGATCGCGGACATGCAGGCGAACCTCGACGCGGGGCGTTTCGTGAGGGCCCTGAGGCTCTCGTCGCGTCCGCCCAAGGCCGGCACGCCGCTGCCCCCGGAGCTCGCCCAGAGGCTCGTCGGGGAGGTCTCCAAGGGTCTGAACGCCGGCACCAAGCAGGAGCTGTACGCCGCCGCGCTGGATGCCCTCAGCTTCTCCCCCGTCCACGCGAAGGTGACCCCGGCCGGGCGTCCCGAGAAGCCCTCGGAGGACCTGCTGGAGGCTGCCCGTCGGATCGCCGACAAGGCTCCCGCGGTGGCGGAGCTGTTCGGGGTCGATCCCTCCGAGGCGAACGCTGCACGGAAGCGGCGCAAGAAGGCCAGGCGGGACTCCCGGGGTTCCGAGCGGGGTCGGTCCTCAGGGGAGTCCAAGGGCTGACAGCAGCTGGGCCGGCTCGTCGAGCACCTCGCCCTCGGGGTCCGCATCCCGGACCCGCGGGTTCCAGCCCGCCCACAGGAAGCGACAGCCCACCTCCTGCGCGCAGCGGAGGTCTCCCCCGCTGTCGCCGACCATGGCGACATCCGACGCGTCGAGGCCCATCCTCTCGAGCATGGGCACCAGGCTCTTGTGTGCCCAGTCGAAGGCGTCCGCGCACATCACCACCTCCGGCGCCCAGCCGAGGCGTGCCAGTTCGGCCATGGCGGGACGCGGATGCTTGTTCGACAGGATCGTCCAGCGCGGAATTCCCGAGAGCATCTCCTCGACGCCCGCGAAGGGCTTCACCGAATCGGTGTCGTAGGCGTCGACGTAGGCGTCCATGGACACCCCGAGGCTCTCGCACTCCTCTGCCACGGCTGAGCCCATGACCACCCGTGAGCGATCGATCCCGAGCATGTCGAAGGGCTCCAGGAGTGCTTCGTCGGAATCCACGAGGGTGCCGTCGAAATCGAACACGACCACCCGCGGGCTGGGTCTCGAGATGGGCATCGCCGCAGGATACCTTCCGGGCGGTTCAACTAGACCGGACGGTCAAGTGTGCTTAGATTGCGCCCATGACCGTTGAGTACGAAAAGCAGGGCAACGTCGGTGTGATCACGATCAACCGGCCCGATGCACGCAACGCGGTGAACTCCGACGTCGCACAGGGAATCGAGTCGGCCATCGACCGCATCGAGGAGGACTCCGAGGTCTGGGTCGGAATCCTCACCGGGGCGAGGACCGAGAAGGGCTACATCTTCTGTGCGGGCGCGGACCTCAAGCAGATGAGCGTCGACCCCGGTGGCATGAGCACCGAGAAGGGCGGCTTCGCCGGATTCGTCCAGCGAGAGCGCACCAAGCCGATCATCGCGGCGGTGGACGGCCCCGCGCTCGCCGGTGGAACGGAGCTCGTGCTGGCATGCGACATGGTCGTGGCCTCCCGGACCGCCAAGTTCGGCATCCCGGAGGTGAAGCGCAACCTCGTGGCTGCCGCCGGCGGCCTGTTCCGCCTCCCCCGCAAGCTGCCTCGCAACATAGCGATGGAGCTGGCGCTCACCGGCAGCCTGGAGTTCCCGGCCGAGCGTGCCCATCACTTCGGCCTCGTGAACAGGCTCTCGGAGGAGGGCGAGGCCCTGGCCACCGCCCAGCAGCTCGCAGCCGAGATCTGCGAGAACGCGCCGCTCGCGGTCGCCGAGAGCCGCAGGATCATGCTCGAGGCGACCGACCAGCCCGACGAGGTGGGCTGGAAGCTCTCCGGTGACGGAATCATGAAGATGTTCGGCACCGAGGACTTCGCAGAGGGGCTCACCGCCTTCGCCGAGAAGCGCGCCCCCCAGTGGAAGGGCCGCTGAGGACACCCCGGGCCAACTCGCCGATGGCACCGGCGGTGGTGCCATCGGCGGCTTCAGGGCCGCGGGTGGGGTGGACCCAGGATCCCGTGACGTTCGAGGAACTCGACCAGACCGGGTACCACCGGTAGTTCGGGCAGCGCCTCCAGGTCCATCCATGCCGCCTCGGTGGCATCGCTGCCGGCGGTGGGTCGGTCATCGCCGGTGAGCGTGACTTCGTGGTCGAGCACCACGAAGTGCTCCCGGGGAGTCATCACCTCGGTCCAGCCGACCAGGTCGCCGCAGGTGCCCTCGAGGGAGGTCTCCTCGGCGAGCTCGCGTTCCACGGCGTGCCTGACCGTCTCGCCCCATTCGACGCGCCCGCCCGGTACCGACCAGAGTCCCCGGCCCGGCTCGTTGCCCCGCCTCACCATGAGCAGCTCCCTGCCGCGGCGTGCCACGGCCCCCACGCACAGCTGTGGGAGTCGTTCCCGGGCGGAGCGGCCCGGTGGTGCCGGCTCAGGCATCCCCGATGCCGTCGCCGGCCGTGCCGTCGGCGGCGGGATCGACACGGCGGTGGACCACCAGTGCCCTGGTCACCATGCCGTGGTCCTCGAAGAAGTTCTTCGTGGCGCGGTCGCCCGGGAGTGCCAGCGAGTCGAGCCCTTCACAGCCCCAGCCGGCCGCGGTGCGTTCCGCTGACTCGAGCAGGGCGGTCCCGATCCCTATCGTGCGTGCGTCGCGTTCGACGTAGAGCTCTTCCAGACGGGCCACCGCAGCTCCCGGTGGCGCGACCACCACGGCGTAGCCCATGACCACCCCGTCCGGGAGCGGCCCGGCCGGTTCGTCCGCCAGGAGTTCGGCGACGAGCGTCACGTGCAGCTGCCCATCGGAGCCGCGGGCCTCCGCGGCCGGCGCCAGGTCGTCCAAGAGCTGCCGCCCTCCCTTCCGGGAGGCGGCTTCCCCGAAGGCTTCCGAGCGCAGGCGCCCGACGGCCACGCCGTCGCGGTCCTCCGCCGGCCTCACGCCGATGCGCATGGGTGCAACCGGCCCGCGGCCCGGGGTCCGCTCGTCGGCAGCCGGTGCGCGCTCACCTCGGGTAGGGCCGCCCATGGGTGCCGCCGGGCTCAGGTCGGCCCGTCACCCCGGGCACGCAACTGCTTCACCCGGTTGAGGATCGTCCGGCGTCCACGGTGTGCGGACTCGTAGGCGCCGATGGCGTCCAGCTCCTCGTCGGTGAGGGTGGTGAGGCGCGGGACCACCTGGGAGGCCGCGAGGCTGTCGTAGCCGGGTATGGCGAGTGCGTCCGCGCCGGGAACCGCTTCGTCGACCGCCGCATCGGCATCGCTTCGGTCCGGGCGGGACCCCGCATTCCGGCCGGATTCCGGAACGGAGCCGTCGGGGCCCGTCGCTGCGGGCGCATCGGTCTCGCCGTGGTCGGCGATCACCTCGAGCACGTCGATCGGCTCCGGCATCGACTCGTGGGGCGCCCGGACGACCTCGGGGGCATCCCCCTCGGAGTCCGTGTCGGCCGCTGCAGCGCCGCAACCGAGCAGGCCCAGGAGGCGCTGGGAGGCCTGGATCTGGGCGATCGTGCGGCTGGCGAGCCTGGGCGGCAAGGAGAGAACCTCGCCGAGGAGGTTCGTGTCCCGCTCCTCGGGCTCCGCGGTCACGACCGACGCGCCTTCTTCAGCATCTTCTCGACCTTCTGGATCGAGGGACACGGATCGTACCCCTCCGGGCAGCTCAGGTTGCCGAGGCGTCCGAACTGGCGGGGGTGCACGATGAGGAAGCACGTGTTGCAGGTGAACTCGTCCGCCGACCTGGCCGCGACCTTGTCGGAGGACTCCTTCGCGGAGCCCTGCTCCTCGTCCTCGTCCTCGTCGTCCTCGTCGTCCCCGGAGGCGATCTTGTCCTTGAGGATGCTGTCGAGGTCGGCCTCGATGTCGTCGGGGTTGACGTCCTCGTCCTCGTCCTCGTCGGAGCCGGGCCTCGCCTTGGCACGCGGGACGTCGTCGGAATCCTCCTCGTCGTCCTCGTCCTCCTCGTCGTCGCTCTCTTCGAGGGCGTCTCCACCCAGCTCTCCGAGGTCGTCGTCCAGGTCTTCGTCGAGATCCTCGTCGAGTTCTTCGTCGAGGTCGCCCTCCTCGAGGGCTTCGGGATCTAGTTCGTCGTCACTCACCTGGTCCATCGCATTCTGGTTCTCGGCCGGGGCCCGGCCGCTGCCTGCCCGGTATTCGGTTCGTTCAAGTGGCCCGCATCGCGAACCGGCGCATCATAGACACCCGACAGGCGAGAGGTTCCCACCCGGGGCGCGCAGATGCAATCCATCGGGCGTCGCGAGGTCCCTCAGGAGGTCCCTGTGGCATCGCGGCGCTGTTCCGCCTTGCGCTCCGCTGCGATGCGCTCGAGCTCGGCCTCCCCCGAATGGTCCACGAAGGTCATCATCGCCGCGATCGCACGATGTCCCGCCTCTTCCTCGATGAGCCGGTGCATCCGTTGGGCCACCGCCCGGTAGGAGGGGTGGCCCTGCACCGAGGAACGCAGTTCCAGCAGGTGCATCGCCTCGCGTGCGTTGAACTGCATCACGTAGCGGATCCGGTGTGCCAGCGACACGGCGTAGGCAGCGCGGTCCGGGAACTGCTCCGCGAGGGCCTCCCAGAGGTTCGCGGAGGTCTCCATGGCGGCGTCGAAGCGGTCCGCGAGGCCGGCATCGGCGAGGGCCGCGGGCCGCTCGTATCCGTGGTGGGGCCCCAGGGGTTGCCACTCCACGGTGGCCATCCGGTGGCGCTGGAGGTCACGGAATCCCCCGTAGTCGCTCAGCACGTCGAACCGGTAGGCGGTGCGTTCCAGTGCGCGCCCCGGCTTGTGGCGGCGGTTGGAGCGGTCGCCCACGTAGCTGCGCATCACCGCCAGCCGGTCCTCGGAGGACATCTGCGCCACCCTCGCGAGGACCGCGGACTCCGACATGTCGGTGTGCGGATAGAGCATCGCCGCGACGACCTTCAGTTCCCCCTCGGGGTCGAAGTCGACCAGCTCCACGTCGGAACCCCTCGGGGTGACCGTGTTGTCCTCGGCGAGCACCTCGTAGGCGATCGCCTCCATCCTCGAGTGGCACTCGGCGAGGTACGCCGAGTGGGCCACTCCCCTGTCGGGAAGGTCCACGCGCTTGAGGAAGCTGGGCACGACCTTGCGGAGCTCGCTCAGCATGAGCTCGGCGTAGTTGACCGCCTCGGGAAGGGAGCTCGCCCGCATTCGCACCAACAGCGCCTCGTAGGCCTGTCCGGATCCGTAGATCCCGACGTTGGACAGCGCGGCCGCGGGCAGGATGCCCCTGACCGAGTCGAATGCCTTGGCCCTGACCGCCTGGCGGTGCACGAAGTCGGAATCGCCCTCGCCCTTGGGGTGCAGCGCCCTGAAGTATTCGGTCATCGCCGCAGCCAGTTCCGAGTAGGTGCTGAACAGCTCGTCCATGCCCGCCACGTAGCGGGCGCCCAGGTTGGAGGCCAGGATGTCGGGATCGCGGTGATAGCGGTAGCGGCCCCCGAGCCTGGAGTCGTATGGGATGTAGCGGGTCGACTGCTCGAGGTAGGACATGAGGCGCCCCCACTCGAGGATCTTCGTGAGGATGTTGGAGGCCTGCTCACATGCCAGGTGGACGCCGCCCAGCTGGGCCACGCTGTCGTCGCCGTACTCGAAGAACACGCGGTCGTAGAGGGCCTCGGCCCGTTCGAGGCCCACGGTGGCATCCACCGTGGTGTCCCCCGCTGTGTCGAGTTCCCCGACGAACTCGTCGAGGAACAGCCTCCGCAACGACTTGGAGGACCGTGAGTAGCGGGCGAACAGGGCGCCCTTGACGACCTCGGGGAGGTTCACGAGCGCGAACACCGGGCCGTCCAGGTTGGTGAAGTAGGGCCGCAGGATGTCCCGCTCCTCGGGGGTGAACTCCTCGGCCACGTAGTTGATCTGCGGTTCGTTGGCCCGTGGCACGTGCAGGAGCCTAGAGCCGAACGCGGTTCGGGTCGCGGTTACCCCCCGGCGCGATCCGCGGCCCACGCGTCGATCACCGTGCAGGCCAGTGCCTTCGCCCCGTCCAGCACCGCCCGGTCCCCTGCCTCACTGCGCGCGTGCCGGGCGAACTCCGGGGTGTGGATCGCCACGCCCCGTGGCGCGACGGCGATCATCGGGTGGATCGAGGGCACCTCGTGGCTGACGTTTCCCATGTCGGTGCTTCCCACCACGGGCTCGGCATCGGCGGGGTCGAGCGCGCGGCCCAGTGACTCCATGTTCTGCGCGAAGCTGGCGAGCAGCCGGTCGGAGGTGACCATGTCGGCGTAGGCCGGGTCCTTCCACTCGTGGGTCATGGTGGCTCCGGTTGCCTCCGCCCCTGACCGGAGCGCGGCCAGCACCCTGGGTTCGAGTGCCTCGAGCGCTTCGGTGTCAGGTGCGCGCACGTACCAGTGCATGGCGGCCCGCTCCGGCACGATGTTGGGCTTGCCCCCACCGTCGGTGAACACTCCGTGGATCCGTTCGCGTTCGCCGATGTGCTGTCGCAGTGCCGCCACGGCCATGTAGCCCAGCACCGCCGCGTCGAGGGCGTTCACTCCGCGTTCAGGGGCTGCGGCGGCGTGCGAGGAGCGACCGTGGTACGCGACCTCCAGCTGGTGCACCGCGATGCAGGTCATCGACGACATGTCGGCATCCGCGGGGTGGACCATCATCGCGGCCTCGAGTCCCTCGAGGGCTCCGGCACGGGCCATGAAGACCTTCCCGCCCCCGCCCTCCTCGGCCGGAGTGCCGAGCACCCGCACGCGGCCGCCGGCGGCCTCGGCGACCGATGCCGCGGCCAGGCCCGCACCGAGTCCGGCCGCCGCGATGATGTTGTGTCCACACGCGTGGCCGATGCCCGGCAGTGCGTCGTACTCACAGATCACACCGATCTCGGGGCCACTCGAGCCGGCACGGGCCTCGAAGGCGGTGTCCAGCCCGTAGGCGCCACGCACCGTCTCGAGACCGGCGGCCTCCAGGTGGCCGCTGAGCAGGTCGTGGGCGTGGTGTTCCTCGAAACCGAGTTCGGGGTGTTCCCAGATGTCGTGTGAGACATCCAGCAGCTCCCCGGCGATCCGCTCGACGTGGCCACATGCCCGGTCCTTCAGGGCCGAGGGGTGGTCCGAACCCTCGGTGGCCGGTCCATCGGTGCTCTCGTCCATGCAGGGAGGCTACCGCCGGCACCGGGGCGCGGGTTCGGTGGGTCCCCGCCCGGAGGGTTCGCCGTGGGAACGTCCGCGGCCGGTTCCGCAGGGCCGCTGCCGGGGTGTGCCCGGCCGCTCAGTGCTCCAGGACGATCTTGCCGAACTGGCTACCTTCCCGCAGACGCTCGAGCGCTCGCGGGTACTCCGAGATCGGCAGGATCTCGTCGATGACGACCTGCAGCCCCTCGGCCATGAACCCGGTCACGGTCTCGAACTCCTCCTGGCTGCCGCAGCTGGCCCCGATGATGTCCAGCTGCTTGAAGAAGAGCCTCGGCAACTCGAGTTCGACCTTCGGGCCACTGGTCCCACCGCAGATGCACATGCGGCCACCGCGCCGCAGGGTTCGCATGGCCGGTTTCCACACCGCCGGGCCGATGCTGTCGATCACGACATCCGCGGAGACGGGGAACGCATCGGCACTGTCGAACGCGGCGAACGCCCCGAGCTCCAGGGCCCGTTCCCGCTTGGTCGCGTCCCTCGAGGTGACCGCCACCTTCGCTCCCAGGTGCAGCGAGAGCATCATCGCGGCGGTTGCCACCCCACCGCCGATGCCGGTGATGAGAACCACCTCGTCGGGCTCGAGGCGGGCGCGTCGCAGCAGCCTCCAGGCCGTGGTCAGGCAAACCGGATAGGTGCTCACCTCGGCCCAGGTGCGCTCCGGGGGCTTGGCCACGAGCTGGTGGGCATCCACCACGCAGAACTGTCCGTGGCCACCGCTGCAGTGCTCTCCCAGCAGCCGCATGTCCTCGTGCAGCACCGAGTCGACTCCCATCTCGAGGGCCTCCTCGGGGACGAGCGCGGTGTTCACCACCACCTCGTCGCCGACGTTCCATGCGCTCACCCCCTCGCCCACGGACTCCACCACGCCTGCCACGTCGTTGCCGGGCACGTGCGGGAAGACCGGCGGCTTCGGCATTCCCGTGGTGAGCCACAGGTCCATGTGGTTCAACGCCGAGGCCCGAACCTCCACACGCACCTGGTTCCGACCCGGCACGGGGTCCTCCACGGTGCCCCAACGGTAGGTACCGGGCGATTCGTCCAGGAGCCAAGCATCCATGCGCGGCAGGGTACCGGGAGCGCCGCGGATCCGCTCCCGCGAGCCCCTCGCGCACGCGGCGAGGTCCTCACACGACGATGATCAGGGCGTCCGGGACGCAGCGGACCCGGACCCCGGTCGCGGTTCCCACCGCCACCGAGTCGACCACCAGGTCCATGGGGTGCTCGAAGGAGCGTTCCAGGGTCCGTACGCGGCGTTGGTGCAGCCGGGGGTGGGGCACGTGTGTGCCGGTGGGCATCCGCCGGCGTGCACGCAGGGCGTCCCACAGGCCGAGGCGCCCCTCGGTGACATCCAGGCGTCCGTCGTTGGGATGGGACCGCGGTGCCAGGTTCGCCCCCTTCCGGTACGCCGCGTTCATCACCACCAGGGTGTCGCGCGCGAACAACGGCGGGGCGGGCAGTCCCCGCACCCTTCGGATGCACACGAGGTGGGCGCAGAACTGCAGCAGCGGCTCACCGTCGGTGTACACCGCCGCCGCTGCGCTCCGGTGCGGGACGAACCCGACCGGTTCCACCACGCCCAGGTCCACCGGCAGGCGCATCCCCCGACCCGCCCGCAGGTCCTCTGGGTCGTGTGCGGGTGAGCCGACGCTGCGGTGGAGGTCCCCGCCGGTGAGTCCGATCTCGAGCGGGTCGTGGCTGCCCGGGTCCCCCGGGCGGTCCGGGCTCCCCAGGGCTTCGACCAGGTCGTGGTCGGTGCCGACCACCGGTGCCGTGGGTTCCAGGGCTCCGGGTGCACCCCAGGGTGAACCCTTGCGGATCGTCATGCCTCGCCCCCGGTGTCCATGACCAGGTCACGCTGCAGCAGGTCGGCCGCGGATGCCATGGAACGCGACGTCGTGCCCCGGGTCACCGCTGCCACCTGCGAGCAGAGGTCCACGAGGTTGCGCGCTCCCCTCACGAAGTCGCCGCCGGAGATCTCCTCCCCGATCGCATCCGCGAGGGGCGCGCCCTCGCACCAGCGCCGTGCCGCAGCGGCGAAACCTGCGGCGGGTTCCGGCGTGGGGGCCATTCGCGAGGCCCGTTCGACGGCGGCCAGTTCACGGTGCAGGGCGACGAGGGTGCCGAAGCGTTCTTGGAGGTCCTTGGTGGGAAGGCGCGCCGCGGGTGGCCGGCCGCTCCCGCGGTGTTCGTGGGTGATGCAACTGAGCAGTGCCGCGCAGTCCCGGGGCTCCAGCTCGTCGAACAGGCCCTCATCGATCGCGAGTGAGGTCAGCAGGTCGCATTCGTGGAAGATCGAGCGGAGCCGCTCACCCGCCGGCGTCAGGTGCCATCCGTCCAGGTGCCCGAACCGGTCGAGCACCGAGCGCACCGACCCGAAGCGCTTCACGAGGTCGGAGCGCCCCGAGGTGCTGCGGCGTCGCAGGCCCGCGATCCGTCGCTCGGTGCGTCGAAGGTCGCGCGCGAGCTGCGACACCACGGCGGCTTCTCCGTGGTGGTGCAGCGGGTGGGACTCGAGAGCTGCGCGGGCTTCCCGCTCCTGGGGGGAGCCCGAGGTGTCGCCTCCGCGGCCCGGCAGGCGCTTGGGGTTGACCCGTCGGAGCCTGGCTGCGCACTCCTGGCGGAACTCCTGCGAACGCGGTGCGTGGGGGACGGGAAGCTCCACGTGGGTGAGTGGCTCCAGTGGGGACCGGAGCTCGGCCGAGGTGACCCTGAGCGACCTGCCGCGCGGGGTCACGGCGTCGACACGGGTGCCTCCCCGGCGGTGTGCGGTGGCGACCACCACCAGCAGGCGCCTCGGGCCGGGGCCGGGACCCTCGATCACGTCCCCCGGTCGCAGGCGCTCCAGGGACGCCTCGATCTCCGCTCCCGGGGCACGCCCCGCTCCCGATGCCCGTGCGAGGGCGGCCCGGAGCTCTGCGAGCTCGAGTGCCTCGTGTCCCTCCACGCCCAGCTCGGCGAGCTGCGCCAGGGTCTCCTCCCGGCTCCTCTCCGCAGCATCGAGCTCCGAACGCACCCCGACGAGGTTCGCGTCGGAGCGGTACTGGGCGAAGCTGCGGCCCAACACCTCCCGGGCGTCCTCCTCGCTGTACCGGGACACGAGGTTGGCCGTCATGTTGTAGGTGGGCCTGAACGAGGACTCGAGCGGGAACTCCCGACTCGTTCCCAGTGCCACGACGCGCTCGAAGGGCGTCCAGGGCGACCAGCACACCACTGCGGCCCCCCGTTCGTCGATGCCCCGACGCCCGGCGCGTCCGGTCAGCTGGGTGAACTGGGCGGGTGTGAGTGTCTCGTGGCGCTCACCGGTGAACTTCGAGAGCTGCTCGACCACGACGCTGCGCGCCGGCATGTTGATCCCGAGTGCCAGGGTCTCGGTGGCGAAGACCACCTTGATGAGCCCCTCGGTGAAGCACCTCTCGACCCCTTCCCTGAAAGCCGGGACCATCCCCGCGTGGTGCGGCGCGATGCCCCGGCTGGCCATCTCGCAGAAGGTGTCGTAGTCGAGCGTGTCGAGGTCTGCGTCGGCGAGGCTCCCGGTGCAGTCCTCCATGAGCACCCGGATGCGAGCGGCCTCCTCGGTGGTGGTCAGGCGGATGCCCTCCCTGAAGCACCTTGCGGCAGCGTCGTCGCAACCCTTGCGGCTGAACACGAAGTAGATGGCGGGAAGCAGCCCTTCGTCTCCCAGGCGCTCCACGGTGTCGGTGCGCCGCGGAGGCCTCCAGCGTGTCCGCCTGCGCGGACCCCGTTCACGCGCCCCGCTGCGCCGGTTGCCCCCGGTCGGGTCGCCGGGCTCGTCGAAGGAGGCTCCGCGTGGGTTGGGCCCACCGTCCACGAGCATCGGCACGAGCCGGTCCTCCTCGGCGTGGCGGTCCCCCACCAGGTAGAGCAGGTCGAGCTCGACCGGTCTGCGGTGTTCGATGACGGTGCGGGTCGGACCCCTGAGCGACTCGATCCAACCGCCCAGCTCCGGGGCATTCGACACCGTTGCCGAGAGGCAGGCGAACCGGACCGAGGCGGGAGTGTGGATCAGCACCTCCTCCCACACCGCACCCCGGTAGGCATCGGAGATGAAGTGCACCTCGTCGAGGACCACCCAGCCGAGTCCCTCGAGGGATGCGGATCCGGCATACAGCATGTTGCGCAGCACCTCGGTGGTCATGACGACCACCGAGGCGTCGGGGTTGACCACCCTGTCCCCGGTCATGAGGCCCACCTCCCGGGTGCCCAGGGCGGCACCCAGGTCGCGGAACTTCTGGTTGGAGAGGGCCTTGATCGGGGTCGTGTAGAAGGCGCGCCGGTCGGCTTGCAGGGCCCTGGCGATGGCATGTTCGCCCACGACCGTCTTTCCGGAACCGGTCGGCGCCGAGACGAGCACGTTCTCCCCGTCGTCGATGGCCTGCATCGACTCGCGCTGGAAGCCGTCCAGGGCGAACGAATGGTCGAACGCGGCCCTCACTGCTCTTGGGCGTGGGGGCTCTGCCCGGCCTGTTCGCGCTTGGTGCGTCGCCTGAGCATCAGACGTCCGATGAGGATGCTCAGCTCGTAGAGCAGGTACATCGGGATCGCGAGGGCGAAGAGGCTGAACGGGTCACCCGAGGGCGTGATGCCCGCTGCGAGCACGACGATCGCCATGATCGCGGCACGTCGCCACGAGGAGAGCCGCTGGGGGGTCACGATGCCCACGCCCTGGAGGGTCACCATCACGACCGGGAACTGGAAGCCCACTCCGAACGACACCATCATCAGCAGCGCCAGGCGTGTGAAGTTGCCGATTCCGGCACGCACCTCCACCTCCGTTCCGGCCACGCCGATCAGGAACTCGGTCGCGCGCGTCAGGGTCACGTAGGCAAGGGCTGCGCCGAGCGCGAACAGCAGCGTCCCGGAGCCGACGAACGCGATCGCGTAGCGGCGTTCCCTGCGGTACAGCCCGGGGGCGATGAACCGCCAGATCTGCCAGAGGATCACCGGCATCGCCAGGATCACCGCACCCCACCCGGCGACCTTCATGCGCAGGGTGAAGGGGTCCAGCACGTTGGTCTCGAGGAAGCGGCACGTGGCCTCGGGGTCGAGGGCGCGTTGTGCCTCGCAGTAGGGGGCGTTGAGGAAGTCCACGAGCCACGGGTAGGCGAACCAGGCCGGGATCAGGGCCAGCGCAACGGCGCCGAGAGCGATCATGAGGCGCTTGCGGAGTTCCCGCAGGTGCTCCCCGAGGCTCATCGCGTGCGGATCGCGTTCTGCTCCCTTGAGGATGCGCGGTGCCACGGTGGAGCGGACTCAGTTCTGCCGCGAGGGCGTCTCGTCCGCAACCGGGCCGGTGCGCGAGCCGTCGCCGGTCGCGGTGCCGCTGCGCGACCCGTCGCCGGTCGCGGTGCCGGGGCCATCGGGGTCGGCCGTCGAGTCGTCGTCCCCGGCCGGCGCGGCGGTGTCCGCTGCGCCATCGTCGCCCTCGGCGTCCTGTGCAGCCTTGCGGCGCCGTTCCTCCGCCTCGGCCTCGAGCGCGTACTCGGCGAGCTTCTGACGGGGCCTCGTGGCGAACTCGCCGAGCTCCCGTATCGGTTGCATCGAAGGGTCGTTGATCACCTCGGTCATGTCGCCGGTGATCTCGCTGCTCATCGACTTCACCTTGTGGATGAGGCGGCCGGCCCCCTTCGCCATCTCGGGGATCCGGTCCGGCCCCAGGACCACGAGCGCGAGCAGCAGGATCACCAGCAGTTCCCCACCGCCGATGTTCTCGACGATGAGCCCGAACAGCTCGGTCGTGTGGCTCGCGGGCATCGGCCAATGCTACCCGGGGGACCCCGCGACTCCCGGTGCGCACCCTCGACGCACCGGGTGCTCCCCGGAGCCCCTGCTCCCTGCCCGGGCGCCGCTCAGCGCTCGGTCATCGATGCGAGCGTGGAGAACCAGTCGTGCGTGCTCAGGAGGTCGTGGAAGTCGAGCACGTCGTCGTGTGTGATCGGCATGCCGTCGTGTGCCTCGGCCAGTTCGGCGGGCAGGGTCCAATCGGTGCTGCGCACACCGGCGGCGAGCAGCACGTCCACGACGTGTGACTCGGCGTCGCGCACCTCGATCATCGAGCACGAGGGGCAGCGGAACAGGTAGGTGGCCGAATCGGTGTCGCGGCAGCGCCGCACCTTCAGGTCACGCGAACGGAGTTCCACGTCTCCACAGTCACTGCAGGTTGCTCGAATCAATGCCATCGGGTGTCTCCTGTAAGCCTCCCCACGTACTTCGGCCGGTGCCCCACGGGGATTGACAATTCGCGTCGAATCACTTCCCCGTTGGGTCGGATGGCCCACTGCTGGCAACCGGGTGCGGAGGTGCGATCATGGGTCGATGGTGTCCCCGGGTGGTTCCGAAGCCAGCAGGCCGCGGCTCTGGGTGGCCGTGCCGCGCGGGGCGGGCGGGGACCTCGAGCGGTTGTTCGCCCCGGTCTCGCAGGACGCTGCCGCGACCCCGCCGGCCGTGCGGCCGGACTGCCTGGTCGTGGACGCGACCGGCGGTGATGACCCGGGTTCCGGCGCTGCACCCGTGCTGCTGGGTGCGTCGGATGGTGCCGGTCGCCGTCTCGGCGGACTCCTCCGGTCGGCAAGGCCCGGGGGTGCGGAACCGGTGGCCGTGTTCGAGCGGCTGGGCCAACTCCGGGGAACGGAGCTGGCGGTGCGCTGTGAGTCGTCGAGGAGCGCAGCCGCCGTGGTCGACGCGGCACGGGTGGCGGGCCTGCTCGAACGTCTCTGGGTGCTGTCCCCGGCACTCGGGCTGCTCGAGGAGGTGCGTTCGGGCTCCCCTGCCACGCGCTTGCTGCACGAGTGCGACCCCGCCCGCGAACCGAGGGGCTCGGAACGCCATGCTGCGGTGCTGCGGTCAACCGGGATCGAGGGCGTGATGGTTCGCCACGACCGCGCGAGCGCGGGTCTTGCCGCCCTGCTGGGAAGGTTCGGGCGCCTGATGGCGGCCTCGGGTGCCGAGTATCCGCGCATGGTGCGTGCTGCGGTGCGCGCCGGGGTGCAGATCGTCTCGGGTCCTGATGCTGCGGTCCTCGCGCAGGGACTCGGCCCGGAACCCGGGGATACGTCGCCGGGCTGACGGTGGTGGGCGCTGGTCACGACCCCGGTGGTGTGTTGAGCCCGACGCGGGTCCTCAGAGCCAGGCCAGGCGCGACGGGGGCCAGATGATCGCGAAGGCACGTCCGACGACGAGCTCCTCGGGGATCGTGCCGATGAATCGGCTGTCGGAGGAGTTTCCCCGGTTGTCACCCATCACGAAGAGCTCACCTTCGGGAACGGTGACGGGCTCGGGCAGCTCGCCGGTGAGCGTGCCCGGGTCGAGGTAGGGCTCGGTCAGGGGTGCACCGTCGATCATCACCACGCCGTCCTCGGCGGAGATGGTCTCGCCGGGCAGGGCGATCACACGCTTGATCAGGTCCTCGGGTTCGCCCGGAGCCGCAGGGGCCGAGTCCGGGCGGCCGAACACGATCACGTCGCCCCGGTTGATGTCGTGGAGCCGGTAGCTGAGCCGGTTCACCAGGACCCGGTCCCCCTCGATGAGCGTGGGATGCATGGAGCCGCTGGGGATCTGGAACGACTGCACGACGAAGTTGCGAACCAGCAACGCCACCAGCACCGCTCCGACGATCACCGCCGCCCACTCGATCGCGTTCCTCAGCGGGGAGGCGCTCCGGTGCCGTGTTCGCCTCACCGGTTCCACCGCCGGCCGGCCGGTGGGCCCGCGGTCCTCCTGCGGGTTGTCGCCTCCGTCCGGCGGGTGCGCGGTCATCGTGGAAGGCTACCGGTCATCGGGGGCACCGCCTTCCCGGCGGTAGGTGTTGCGCAGGATGCGCCGAGCCAGTGCGGCCCGCCGTTCGGCGAGGTCCGTACCGTCGCTGTCGTACACCCTGGCACTGTCCCCCAGAGACACCAGCAGCCGGTCCAACCAGCCCTCGCTGCGGACCTCGAGGGTCACCCGTACGGTCCGGTCGTCCTCCTCGATGTGCCTGGTGGGCAGGGAATCGACGAGCCACGACTCCCCCACCGGCAACTCGACCACGATCGTGGGAACCGCGTCGTGGGCCTGCATCGGTTCGGGTGGCTCGGGCGGCACCTCGGTGGACCGCGTCGACCCGGTCACCTCGGCTGCCAGGATGCGGTCCAGCCTGAAGTGGCGGGGGGCCTCGCGGTCGTGGCACCAGCCGGTGAGGTACCAGTGGCCACCGACGCTGCGGATGAGCCACGGATCGACGCGACGGTTGGCCACCTCGTCGGAGTTCCACGAGAAGTACCTGAACTCCACGACGTGTCCCGATTCCACCGCTTCGGCCAGGAGGCTGCGGATCCCCGGGTCGCCGGCGCCGAGGTCGACCTGCACGGCGCTCGCTCCGTCCACCCCGAGCGCAGCGTGCAGCTTGTCCACCGCCGGCAGCAGCGCGAGGTCGGTGCCGGGTTGTCCGACCAGTGCGCTGGCCGCCGCGAGGAGCGCCAGGGCCTCGGTGTGGTCGAGGTCAGGGGGTTCGTCGAAGGAACCGGGGAGCCGCACCGTCACGAACTCGTCCTCGTCGTCGTCGATGAACACCTCCACCATGGAATCCGCGCCGATCTCCGGTTCCACGTCGTAGAACACGGTCATCAGGTCATCGCGGAGCTGCTGTGGATCCACACCGAACTTCTCGGCCGCGACACCGAGCGGGGCGCCACCGCTGGCGGCCAGCCACGGAAGAACGCTCAGCATCACCTCCACCCTCTCGCGGTCGCTGAGGTTGGATCGCTTGCCGCCGGTCATGGCGTGACCTCGGGGCTGGACATGCCCTCCAGGTGTGCACAGAACTGCTCCACCAACTCCGGTGGGGCCAGCAGCTCCGCCCTGTCCAGGAAGGTGAGCAACCACTGCCACAACGCCGCACGGTTGCGCACCGCGAGCCCCAGCACCGCGTGGTCGCCGGACTCCTCGAGCACCTCGAGTCCGGGGTCGGTCGCAAGGGCGACGGCTGCGGCGGGTGCATCCAGGCGGACCTCCGCGTCGAGCGGCTCACCGGTGCCGAACTCCCAGGGCCTGAAGCGCAGCGAGGCGACCCGGCCCGGGTCGCCGGCACCGGCCTCCTCGAGCACCTCCTCGGGGAGGGGCAGCACGGCCCCTTCGATGCGGTCGAGCCTGAAGGTCCGTTCCGCCCGTGCGTTCAGGTCGAAACCGTGGAGGTACCAGTGGCCGTGGCGGGCGACGATCTGGTGCGGTCGCAACATGCGAGTGCGGTCGCTGTGGGTGAAACCGATGGCACCCCCCTCGACGATCGCGGTGAATGCGGTGGTCAGGTTCTCGTCCAGGCGGAGTTCCCCGACTCCGCGCTCCGGGCTCTCGCCGCCCAGACCGCCGAGCTTGCGCAGCCCGTCCCGGGCATCGGTGAGGGTGGCGTCGTCACGTCCCCGGAGAGACATCGCCGCAGCCGCGAAGTGCAGGGCCCCGAGCTCCTCGGTGCTGAAGCCGGGGTCCCGCACAGCCCGGGAGCGCCGTTCGATGGTGTAGGTCGTGGTGGAGCCGTCCAGTTGCTCGGGGATCACCGTCAGGGGCACTCCCATGTCGAGGAGGTCCGCCTTGTCGCGTTCGAAGGCCCGGCGCGCCGATTCGGGGTCGCGTTGCGGGTAGGCCTCGCCACGGAGACGTTCGCGGATCTCCGCGAACGTGAGGGCCGTGGGTGACTGCTGGAGCAACCCCACGAGGTTCAACAGGCGCGTGAACTTGTCCACGGCCCGACCCTAATCGTGTGCCCCACTGTCATCCGCGGCCGTCGTCGCCGCCAGGACACCCGCCGCCACCGCAGCCCTGAAGAACACCGGATCCTCGTGGTGGTGGCGTCCCATGGTGGTCACGTCGAGGCCTGCTGCGTCCTGGAGGTCCCCGGGGTCGGGCACCTCGAACGGCTCCACGCAGCGGACACCGGGGAGGTCCGCCACCTCGGCTGGCTCCGGCGCGACCAGCGGTGCCGCCGAGGCCAGCGCCAGGGCCGTGTGGATGTGGTGGGACACACCGGCGTGCCTGGATCTGTGGTCGCCCTCGGAGGCACGTACGCAGAGCACGGGTACCCCGCCGCGGGCAGCTGCGGTGTCGAGCAGCGAAGCCGCTTCGATCGCGGTGGTCCCCATGGCGGTGCCGGTGCCGACCACCCCGGGGCCCATGCCCACGACGATGGCATCGGCGTTCATCACATGGGCAGCGAGTCCGAGGGCGGAGGCCACCGTCACGGCCTCCAGGTCGCCACCGAATGCATGCCCGGCCGTGACGCTGCCGACCAGGAGCCCGCGTTCGAGCATCGAGGCGACGAGGTCGGACATGGCCAGGGGAAGCGACGCCCCGTCGGTCATCACGTAGGCGAGCCTGCCGCCGGGCATGCCGGACGCGAAGCCGAGCGCGACCAGCGGTACCTGGCTGTGCACGGTGCACACCACCACCGGTGTGCCGGACAGCGGCCGGTCGGCCTCCTCGGGATGGGCGAGCTCGCTGGTCCCGACGTCACTCTGCAGGCTCGTGTAGCGGATCTTCATGATGTGCTCCGGGCCCGGGACGTCGAGGGAGTCCCGGGAGGTGTTCCAGTGCACGAAGTGCCAACCGCCGGTTCCGAGGCCGAGGTCCACCGCCGTGGTGTTCAGCACCACGTGGTCGCCGACTGCGGCATCGCCGATGAGCTCGGTCAGAGCGTACGCACGAGCCGTGGAGCCGTCTGGCATCCTCACGGCCAGGCGCTGGAGTCCCCTCCTCTGCGAGAGGACTTCGGTGACTTCTGCGGTTCTGAACCGGGGCATCGTGTCGTCAGGTTCCGGGGACGCTCACAGCGAAGCGATGAGGCGGTCGACCCGTTCGTCGCTGGAGCGGAACGGGTCCTTGCACAGCACCGTGCGCTGGGCCTGGTCGTTGAGCTTCAGGTGGACCCAGTCGACGGTGTAGTCGCGCTTGCGCTCCTTGGCCCTGCGGATGAACTCCCCGCGCAGCCTGGCGCGGGTGGTCTGCGGCGGGGTGTCGATGGCCTCGTTGATCTCGTTGTCGGTCACGATCCGTTCGACCCGGCCGGCTTCCTGGAGCTTGTAGAACACCGACCGTGAGCGCCGGATGTCGTGGTACTGGAGGTCCACCAGGGCGACGCGCGGATCGCCGAGGTTCAGGTCGTGCCGTGCCATGTAGGCCTCGAGCAGCTCGCGCTTGGTGACCCAGTCGACCTCGCGTCCGAGTGACATGGGGTCGCGGGCGAGCCCGTCCATGACGTGTTCCCACATGTCGAGGGCCTGCTTCTCCTGGGGGCTCATCTCGTGGGACTGCGCGTAGCGCAGGGCTCGCTCGAGGTACTCCGACTGGATCTCCCAGGCCGTGAGTTCGCGCCCGTTGGCGAGCTTGACCGGCCGTTGCAGGTCCAGGTCGTGGGAGATCTCCCTGATGGCCCGGATCGGGTTCTCGAGGGTCATGTCGCGCAGCACGACGCCGGGATCCTCGAGCATCCTCAGGACGATCGATGCTGCGCCGACCTTGAGGAACGTCGCGTACTCGCTCATGTTCGAGTCGCCCACGATCACGTGGAGGCGCCGGTACAGCTCGGAGTCGGCGTGGGGCTCGTCGCGTGTGTTGATGATCGGGCGGGACCTCGTGGTCGCCGAGGAGACCCCCTCCCAGATGTGCTCGGCGCGCTGGGAGATCGAGTACTGGGCGCCCCGCGCCGTGTGGAGCACCTTGCCCGCGCCGGCGTAGATCTGCCTGCTGACCAGGAACGGGATCAGCACCTCGGAGTAGCGCACCAGCTCGCCGGTGCGCGTCGACAGGTAGTTCTCGTGGCACCCGTAGCTGTTCCCGGCGGAATCGGTGTTGTTGCGGAACAGGTATATGTCACCCCGGATCCCCTCGTCGGCGAGGCGCTGTTCGGCGGAGTCCAGGAGCTGTTCGAGGATCCTCTCGCCCGCCTTGTCGTGGGCGACCAGGTCCGACAGGCTGTCGCATTCGGGGGTCGCGTACTCCGGGTGCGAGCCCACGTCCAGGTAGAGGCGCGCTCCGTTGGCGAGGAACACGTTCGAGGAGCGACCCCAGGACACCACGCGACGGAACAGGTAGCGGGCGACCTCGTCGGGGCTCAGCCGGCGTTGGCCGCGCAGGGTGCAGGTGACGCCGTACTCGTTCTCCAGGCCGTAGATCCGTCGGTCCATCGCCGGCTCAACCTACCCCGGGACCTCTGCGGATCGGCGCGCTCCCGGAACGGCGCGCGGGTTCAGGACGGCTCGATCAGCGGGGTGAGCTCGTCGTCCTCGATACGCTGGAAGGTCCGGCGGCCGTTGCCCCGGGCCAGGACCGCGACCTCGAGCTCGGTGACCGGGATGGTCCGCTCGGGTCCCGCCAGAGCGGTCACCGCGGCGTTCACCGCCTGGGCGAGGGTCCCGCCCTCGACCCACGCCGAGCCCATCCGCTCGCCGATGGCCTCCGCCTCGCCGCCGAGGACCGCCCATCCGGTCTCGTCGATCAGGGTGCCGTCGTAGAGGATGTGGAACAGCTGGTCGCCGGCGGGGTCGTGACCGACCTCGGCGACCAGGATCTCGACCTCCATCGGCTTCATCTCATGGGTGAAGACCTGGCCGAGGATCTGGGCGTACTGGTTGGCCAGGCTGCGGGCGTCGACGTCCTCTCGGCTGAAGGAGAAGCCCTTCAGGTCCGCGTGGCGGATGCCGGCGATGCGCAGCTGGTCGAACTCGTTGTACTTGCCGACGCCGGCGAAGCCGATCCGGTCGTAGATCTCCGACACCTTGCGCAGCATGCGCGACGGGTTCTCGGCGCACAGGAGGATGCCGCTGTCGAAGGTGCAGGCGACGAGCGCCCGTCCCCGGGCGATCCCCTTCCGGGCGTAGTCCGCCCGGTCCTTCATCATCTGCTCGGGGGCGACGTAGAACGGCATGGTCATGACGAGGCACCTCCGGATGAGCGCTCGTCCTCGAGCTGTTCGAACAGCGTCTGGTAGCGGGTGCGCAGGTCGTCGTCGGCGACACGCTCGAAGCCGTCGGCGCTGATGGTGGCGACCGCCGGGAAGATGCCCCTCAGCAGGTCGGGTCCGCCGGTGGCCGAGTCCTCGTCGGCGGCCTCGTAGAGGGCCCGCAGGACGAGGTCGATGACCGCGGTCCGTTCGAGGCCGTCGCGGAAGCCGAGCTTGACGACGGTGGCGGCGTGGAGGCTGCCCGATCCGGTCGCGGCGTGGTCGTGCTCCTCG
>JAMLGJ010000038.1 GCA_023958095.1 Microthrixaceae bacterium | reverse complement strand
CGCAACAGCTCCTGCCCTGCGCCCAGCCAACGGACCCGGCCGTTGTCCTGCGGTCTGCGCGAGTCGCTCGACACCACCCCATGCTGTAGCGACGGCCCGGGCGACACAAGCGACCGGAGGCGATCACCAGCGGATCGACGAGTCGTGGGCGCTCGCGGCTGCGATGGTCGCGGGCGGTTCGTCAGCCGAGGTGATCGACGCGGGCGACCACGCCCACGGAGCGCTCGACACTGCGATCGGCGAACCCACCGACGAGGTGGTCACCCCGCCGGTGGGACACTTCCTCGGGTCCTGCCTGCGGTGATGCGGGTGGACCGGCCCTACCGCTCCACCCGCCACCGGATCAGGGACGCAGGGTCGTGAGCTTCCCGGAACCGAACACGTCGTAGGCGACGTACAGCCGGTCCGCTGACCACTCGACCACTGCGGGAAGCGGGAGCTCAGCGACGGTGGACCTCGCACCCCTGCGGTCGATGCGGGTCACCGCGCCGCCGAAGAGCTCGGTCACGTAGATGTCGCCGTTGGGCGCGACCGCGAGGTCGGTGGCGGCGAAGAGCTCACCCGCGACCGGCTGGCTGCGCCCACGGAGCAGGTCGAGCTTCACGACACTTCCGCGGGCACCGAGGCTCGGGTCCTCGGGGCCGCCCGGCAGCAATGACGCGTAGACGCCACGCCAGGACAGCTCGATGTCGGTCGGCACCGGCTCGAAGTTGTAGGTGAGCCCAGCGGCGCACTCGGGAAGCCCGATTCCGCTCGGATCATCGGGGATCACCAGCGGCTGCGGGGGCAGCACAACCGCGGTGCGCACCCGTCCCGACCACTCGGCGAGCACGATCGCGTTCGCAGCCGCATCGGCCACGTACACACCCCAGGGGGTCACCGCGATCGAGTACGGGTTCGACTCGACGATGCCGGTGTAGACCGGCGGACCGGCCTCCTCGACAGGCCACTGCGCCGCGCACTCGTCGCTGATGCCGACCGCACCGTAGGTCTGGTGGCCATCTGGGTTGCGCTTCACCTCGTGTGCACCGAGGTCCGCGATCACCCGGGTCGCTCCCTTGCGGGTGCGCATCTTGAGCAGGCTCTCGCCCTCCTCGGTCGCCACGGTGTAGACCACCGTGCCGAAGGGGCCTTCGCCCACCGCCGACACACCGGGTTCGTTGACCAGGTCGGTCACCTCACCCTTGCGGGACACCGACGAGACCAGCCCGGCGAATCCCTGGCCGACGAGCACGTCACCGCGGTGGGTGACGTCGATCGACAACGGTCCGGCGAGGCCTTCGACCTCCGGACCGCTGTGAGGTCCCGACGCGCCGGCGGGCGCGCCGGGCAGGACCGTGCCGATCAGCGCGACGAGCACCGTCAGGGCGGCCAGGGCGACCTGGGTGCCCGGGCGGGCGCTCAAGACCCCACCCCCGCTCCCGCGACGGACGCACCGTCGAGTCCCAACCGCTGACGCAGTGTGGTGGAGTCGGCGGGTTCCAGCACCTGGGTGGCGAGGCCGCAGACGCCCTCGAAGACCTCCGCCGGTGCGCCCTCGCGCATGCCCGAGAGGAGCTCGACGCGGTCCTCGACGTTCATCGCGGGCAGCATCATCGACAGGCTCCACGCCATGTCGTCGGGTTCGATGCTGGAGATGATCCGGTCGTTCATCTCGAGCAGCGGCTCGACCCCGTAGCGGCGGTGCAGCTCCGGCATCACCACCGACTCCTCGCGATCCTGATGCGCGAGGTAGCGAGAGGTGAACGACGCGAGCCCCAGGTAGAGACGGTGGGCACAGGCCCGGTCGTCACCGGGGCGGGCGAGGGCGACCTCGGCGAACTCGACCAGCACGGTGATCTCGGCGTCGAGCGTCGCGTGCTCGGAGGCGATCGAGTCGGCCTGGTCGGGCAGCACCGCGCGGATGGCGTCGTCCATGACGTCGTCCTCGTGCTGTGCGTGCATCGCCAGCATGCGGGCCACGTCGTGCAGCCTCGCCGCGTGGGCATGGCGGGCCGGGCGGTCGCCAGGGTCGATCCGGCCCGCGGCTGCGGTTGCGTCGAACAGCTCGACGCGGATCGCCTTGTGGATGTCGCGGTAGAGGTCGACCGGAACCGTCTCCGGTGCCGACCACGAAGGTGTGGCTTGCTGGGTCATCTCGACTCCTGGATGTTGGTGGGTTCGGTGGGCACGTGCCCCGACCGCGCAGGTCGCACGGTCGTGTGTCGATCGTGAACGAAGCCGGCGCACCCCGCTCCTGAGGGTTCATTGAGGCGGTGCTAATTTCTCGCTAAGCCGAGCGGGACAAGGGGGTCCGGGGGTGCTCACCGATGAGGCCGTCGAGCTGTTCGAGCGTGGATCCGCGCTGATCGTCGGGCTCGTGGGCCCCGATGGAGCTCCGCTGGCGACGAGGGCCTGGGGCATGCGCGTACACCCCGACAGGACCACCGCCCGGGTGCTGGTGACCGCCCGGGACGTCGCCGCCGCGGACATTGCAAATCATCCCGGCGGTGAGCTCACCGTCACCGGGGCGTGCGTGGCAACGCTGCGCTCCGCTCAGGCGAAGGGAACTGTCGTGGCCGTTCTGCCTCCCGACGACACCGACGCCGCCTGCATGCAGGGATACACCGATCGCCTCGTCGAGGACGTCTCAACCGTCGACGGCATCCCCCGCTACCTGGTGGAACGGCTCGTGCCAGATGCGGTCCTGGCCTGCGAGGTCGAGCTGCGGGAGGTCTACGACCAGACGCCCGGTCCCCGAGCCGGAGCACCGCTCGAGAACGGGACCGCGCCGTGACCCGCGCCCTCACCGTTGCGGACCTCGAGGAGTGCTTCGTCGGGCTGGTGCCGACCGTGCTCGCAACCGCGTCGGCCAGCGGAACGCCGAACGTCACCTACCTGTCGCGCACGCACCCCGTCGACGACGAGCGCATCGCGGTCTCCAACCAGTTCCTCTCCAAGTCGTCGCGCAACGCGGCGGAGAACCCACGGGCGAGCCTGCTGCTCATCCGGCCCAGCACCTACGAGGAGTACCGGGTGAGCGCGCTCTACGAACGCACCGATCGCAGCGGCCCGGTGTTCGAGCGTCTCCGCAACGACCTCGCGATGATCGCGGCGCTGACCGCGATGGAGGACGTGTTCCGCCTCAGCGCCGCCGACATCTTCAGGGTGACCGACATCGAACGGCTCTCGCCACCGGGATTCCCGGAGCCGCCGGAACCCATGAGGATGGCGGGCTCCGACGAGCTGGGCGAGCTGTGCGCCCGGATCAGCCGCTGCGGGGACCTCGAGACGATCCTTGCGGTCACCCTCGACGGACTCGACGAACTCCTCGGCATCGGGCACTCCCAGCTGCTGCTCGCGGACGAGACCGCCACGAAGCTGTTCACGATCGCCACGCACGGCTACGACGAGACCGGCGTGGGAGCCGAGGTCGCCATCGGCGAGGGCGTGGCCGGTCTGGCAGCCCAGCGCTGCGCTCCGGTGGTGGTCCCGAACCTGTCGCAGATGGACCGCTACACCCGCAGCGTCCGCGAGTCCATGGAGCGCAGCGGCGGGGTCGGCGCCGGCCACTCGATCCCACCGGCGGGCCTCGCGAATCCGGGCAGCCAGCTCGCAGTGCCCGCCCTCGCCATGGGCCAACTCGTCGGCTCGCTGTTCGTGGAGGACGAACGAGGTGGACGGTTCTCCCAGCGGGACGCCGCAGTGCTCGGCACGCTCGCCTCGCTGCTTGCCAGTTCAGTTCAGTCCGCGCGTGCCGAGGTTCGCTCCTCGGGTGCACTCGCACCGGCGACGGGCTCCGCCCAAGCTGTGCACGACACGGCGACCACCGACGATGGGACCGCCGTGGGCGTACGGCACTTCACCGTCGACGGCAGCACGTTCCTCGACGGCGAGTACCTGATCAAGGGAGTCGCCGGGCGGCTCCTGTGGAGCCTGCTGCGCCAGTACCGCGACGAGGGTCGCACCGAGTTCACCAACCGGGAGATCCGGCTCGACCCGAGCCTCGACCTGCCGGACTTCCGGGACAACTTCGAGAGCCGGCTGATCCTGCTCAAGCGACGCCTCGAGGACCGCGACGCACCTCTGCGGATCGTCAGGACCGGCCGAGGCCGCTTCCGGGTGGAGGTCCGCCGCCCGGTGCGCCTCGAACTGCGCGACAACAACCGCGCGGGCTGAAAGTCCGGCCTCAGCCGATGAGCAGGCGGAGCGCGGCGACGGTTCCGATGACGATGATCACCCCTCGCAGCAGGGGCGCCGGCAGTCGGCGGGCGACCCTCGCCCCGACGTACCCTCCCAGCAGGCTGGCCACCGCAAGCACGCCGGCGGCGCCCCACGCCACATCGGCTCCGACGGCGAACACGACCACCGCCACCGAGTTGACCAGCAGGGCGAGAACGCTGCGAAGACCATTGATCCGGAAGAGCTCGTCATCGATCGCGAACCCCAGCACCGCGAGCAGGATCACACCGAGACCCGCCCCGAAGTAGCCGCCGTAGATCGCCGCGAGGAACGTTCCCACCAGGGCGCCCATGGGCTGGTCCCGGTCATCTGCCGGCTCGGGGTGAGCTCCGGAACGCACCTTGGTGCTAAGCCACGGCTGGATGGCGAACAGGGCGCAGGCACCGAGGATGAGAAGTGGAGCGAGCTCCCTGAACACCGCGTTGGGGGTGAGGACCAGCAGGACCGCACCGAGGACACCGCCAGCGAGGCCCGCGGGACCGAGTGCGACGAGGCGCCGGCGCTGCGAGACGAGCTCGGCGCGGAATCCGACTGCACCACCCAGGTAGCCGGTCCAGATCCCCACGGTCGAGGTCACGTTCGCGACCGTCGCCGGGTAGCCGAGTGCCAGCAGCGCCGGGAACGACACCAGCGTTCCACCCCCTGCGGCACCGTTGATCAGGCCCGCGCCGAAACCGGCGAGGACGAGGGCCGGGGTCTCGGGCATCGCTGCCGGTCCGCGGATCTACCGGTGGGGCCTGGACGGACCGGGCGGTCAGACGTTGCGGCGGTACTGACCACCGACCTCGAACAGCGTGTCGGTGATCTCGCCGAGCGTGCAGTGACGCACCACGTCCATGAGCACATCGAAGACGTTCTCGCCCGAGAGCACCGATGCTCGCAGACGCTCGAGTGCCACTGGGCTGTCGTCGGCGTGGCGCTGCTGGAAGTCACGGAGCCGTTCGATCTGATCCTGCTTCTCGGCGGTGCTGGAACGAGCGAGCTCCAGGTCGGCTTCTACTGCCTGCCCGTCGGGGTCCACGAAGGTGTTGACCCCCACGATCGGCAGTGAGCCGTCGTGCTTGCGATGCTCGTAGAGCATCGACTCGTCCTGGATGCGCCCCCGCTGGTAGCCGGTCTCCATCGCACCGAGCACCCCGCCACGGTCACTGATGCGTTCCAGCTCCTCGAGCACGGCTTCCTCGACCAGGTCGGTCAGCTCCTCGATGATGAAGCTGCCCTGCAGCGGGTTCTCGTTCATCGTCAGGCCCCACTCGCGGTTGATGATCAACTGGATCGCGAGCGCCCGGCGCACGGACTCCGAGGTGGGGGTGGTGACGGCCTCGTCATAGGCGTTGGTGTGCAGGCTGTTGGCGTTGTCGTAGATCGCGCACAGCGCCTGCAGGGTGGTGCGGATGTCGTTGAAGGCCATCTCCTGCGCGTGCAACGAGCGGCCCGAGGTCTGCACGTGGTACTTGAGCTTCTGTGAGCGTTCGTTGGCCCCGTAGCGATCGCGCATGGCGATCGCCCAGATCCGGCGCGCCACCCGGCCGAGCACCGAGTACTCGGGGTCCATGCCGTTGGAGAAGAAGAACGACAGGTTCGGGGCGAAGTCGTCGATGTCGAGGCCCCGCGCCAGGTAGGACTCCACGTAGGTGAACCCGTTCGCCAGGGTGAAGGCCAGCTGGGTGAGCGGGTTCGCGCCGGCCTCGGCGATGTGGTAGCCGGAGATCGACACCGAGTAGAAGTTCCGCACCCGGTGCTCCACGAACCACTCGGCTATGTCGGCCATCATCCCCAGCGCGAACTCGGTGGAGAAGATGCAGGTGTTCTGGCCCTGGTCCTCCTTGAGGATGTCCGCCTGCACGGTCCCGCGCACGGTTGACAGCACCGAGGCACGAAGCTCCTCGGCCTCGGCCTCGGTGGGCGGCCGCCCCTCCTCCCGGGCGAAGCGCTCGAGGCGCTGGTCGATCGCCGTGTTGAGGAACATCGCGAGGATCGCGGGTGCCGGGCCGTTGATGGTCATCGAGACCGACGTTGTCGGATCGCAGAGGTCGAAGCCGTCATAGAGCAGCTTCATGTCGTCCAGGGTCGCTATCGAAACACCGGAGTTGCCGATCTTGCCGAAGATGTCGGGGCGCTCAGCAGGATCGAACCCGTACAGGGTGACGGAGTCGAACGCCGTCGAGAGTCGGGTCGCCGGCTGGCCCTCGGCCAGCATGTGGAAGCGCCGGTTGGTTCGCCTCGGGCCGCCCTCGCCGGCGAACATGCGGGCCGGGTCCTCGTCCTCGCGCTTGAACGGGAACACCCCGGCGGTGAAGGGGAAGTAGCCGGGCAGGTTCTCCGAACGCAACCACCGCAGCAGGTCGCCGTCGTCATTGAACCTCGGCAGTGACAGCTTCGGAACCGCCAACCCCGAGAGGGACTCGCGCGCCGGGCGCTCGGGTCCACTCAGCTCGGCAACGCGGCTCGGCCACTCCGCGAGCAATCTGCGGTCCTCGTCGAGGAGCTCCTCGCGCGCGTCGGCCATCAGGATCTGAACGTCATCAGCGTTCCGGCCCTCTGCGGACAACAGCTCCGCGGTCGCCGCGAGGCGTTGCAGGCGACGGGCGACCTCGGCCTGCTCGGCGGTGCGGTCGTGGTGCCTGCGTACCGTCTCGGCGATCTCGGTCAGGTAGCGCGTGCGTGCCGCCGGCACGATCTCGCGCGAGGCGGTGGAGGTCTTGCCCTCGACGGTCGGAAGCACGCCCTCGACGAACTGCATCCCCTTCTCGGCGAGCGCCGAGCGCAGGTGTTGGTAGAGCGCGGTGACCCCGTCGTCGTTGAAGCGCGAGGCCACCGTTCCGAACACGGGCATGTCCTCGGGGGAGGCATCGAAGGCCTCGCGGCTGCGCAGCAGCTGGCGGGCCACGTCGCGTCGGGCATCCTCCGCGCCGCGACGCTCGAACTTGTTGATCGCCACGACATCCGCGAAGTCGAGCATGTCGATCTTCTCGAGCTGCGAGGCGGCGCCGAACTCGGGGGTCATCGCGTACAGCGACACGTCCGCGTAGGGAACGATCGCGGCGTCGCCCTGGCCGATGCCCGGGGTCTCCACGATCACCAGGTCGGCGCCCCAGGCCCTGCAGGAGTCGATTATCGGCCCCAGGGCCGAGGGCACCTCGGTGTCGTGGGACCGGGTGGCGAGGGACCGGAAGTAGACACGCGAGGTGTCGATCGAGTTCATCCGGATCCGGTCACCCAGCAGGGCACCACCGCTGCGCCTGCGCGTGGGGTCGATCGCGACGACTGCCACCTTGAGCTTGTCGTGCTGGTCCAGGCGAAGGCGTCGAACGAGTTCGTCGGTGAGCGATGACTTGCCCGAGCCACCGGTGCCGGTGATCCCCAGCACGGGCACCGGGCGCGCCCGGGCGGCCGACTCGAGCTGGGCGAGTGCCTCCGGGTCGACAACACCTGCCTCGAGCGAGGTGATGGTGCGGGCCAGCGCGGCGGGTGACCCTGCGAGGAGGTCCTCTACCGGCGACTCCGTGGAGGAGAGGTCGCTGTCGCACTCCCGCACCATCGTGTTGACCATCGCCGCGAGCCCCATCCGCTGGCCGTCCTCCGGTGAGAAGATCCGGGCCACGCCGTAGTCGTGGAGTGCCTCGATCTCCTCGGGGACGATGACCCCGCCACCGCCGCCGTAGACCCTGATGTGCTCGACGTGCTCCTCGCGGAGCCTGTCGACCAGGTACCTGAAGTACTCGACATGCCCACCCTGGTAGCTGCTCAGGGCGATGCCCTGGACATCCTCCTCCACTGCCGCAGCGACGATCTCGTCGACGGAGCGGTTGTGGCCCAGGTGGATCACCTCCACCCCCTGGGACTGCAGGATCCGCCGCATGATGTTGATCGCCGCGTCGTGACCGTCGAAGAGGCTCGCAGCCGTGAGGAAGCGGACGGGATGGACCGGAGTGTGCAGGTTGTCGGTCATGTGCTCGCTGAGGTCCCCCGGGAGTGTCGCCCGAACCGGAAGCGGGTCGGGCCGGTCATTTGACGTTCACATATTTACTTTGACGTCCACATAGTATTCGCTGACCGCGCCGGATCCAAACGTCCGGGTGGGCCGGGGGGATGTCGATCGCTAGTGTCGGCCAACATGGCTGACCACAGCTCATCGCCCTTCGACCCCATCGCGGAGGCACGGCGCCAGTGGGTCGCCCAAGGCTGGGAGGAAGCAGCCGACGGCATGGCGGTCGTGACCTCGATCGTGCGTGTCGACCAGATCATCCAGGCGCGCATCGACGCCGTCCTGCGGCCCATGGAGCTCTCCTTCGCCCGCTACGAGCTGTTGGTGCTCCTCGACTTCTCCCGCAATGGAGCGCTCCCGCTCGGCAAGATCGGAGACCGCCTCCAGGTGCACCCGGCGAGCATCACCAACGCCGTGAACCGTCTCGAGGCCGACGGGCTCGTGACCAGGGAGCCCCATCCCGACGATGGCCGGACGACCCTAGCGAGCCTGACCGGCAAGGGTCGTTCACTGGCCCGCAGGGCGACCAAGGAGCTCAACCGCGAGGTGTTCAGCGACCTCGGTGTCACCGAACGTCAGCTGACCGACCTGTTCGGCCTGCTGTTGCGCATTCGTCGCGCCGCAGGCGACTTCGACTGACCGGCGCGGCCCCACGCGGATCTGCGCCTCACACGAATGCGCAGCTCGATCCGGCCACCACCGAATCGCAACGGCCGGCCACGGTGGTGAGTCGTTCTGCCGCGTAGAAGGAGAGAACCTCGAGCGCCTCCCGACCGGCTTCACCCGGAGCGCACCAATGCACGTCCCGCGAGCAACCATCCCCCGATCACATCACCGAACAGACCCAGGAAGGGAGTCGCTCCGGCCAGGGCCCGTTCCGGGTCCTCTCCGAGGACCTCGAGGAACCAGTGCAGCGTGGAACGAACAGCACCCGTCGCATCCCCGAGGTGCTGCGCCGCCTGCGCACCCCCGGGGCCGAGGCCGGCCAGTTTCCCGGCCGTCCGGTCGATCTCCCCGAGGAGCGATTCGACCAGCGCGCCATGATGACGTGGCAGCTTCCGTGTGACCAGGTCGATCGCCTGGATGCCGTTGGTCCCCTCGTAGATGGGCCCGATGCGTGAGTCGCGCCACCGCTGCGCGGCGCGCATCTCCTCGCTGTAGCCCACCCCACCGAGCACCTGGATTCCGAGCGAGGTGATCTCGACACCCAGGTCGGTGACCCACGCCTTGGCGACCGGCGTGAGCAGGTCGACCATGTCCTGCGCGTGCTCTCGCTCGGCGGCCCCACTTGCGGAGGAGGCACGGTCCGACTCGATCGCAATCGTGTACACGACCAGCCGCATGGCATCCAGTGCCGCCCGCATCGACGACAGCATCCGTCGCACGTCGGGGTGCTGGTCGACCGTGGCACTCACCCCGTGTGCACCACCCGGAGCCGTCCCCTGGCGACGTTCCGCGGCGTACACACACGCCTCCTGCGTTCCTGCCCGCCTCGGTGGCGGTTCCTTGGAAGCCCAGCCATAGCCGCCGGACAGAATCCATGCGCATAGTTTCGCTCCCGGGCATCCCGGACCACCGAGGCTTGCCGCTCTCCTGCCGGTCCGTTCCCGTGCCCTTGACGCAGCGGCCGTGCAATGGGACTCCCGAGCAAGGAGTCAGAACCATGGCCGCACCACGACCCGAGGATCCCTCCGAGCGACCGCCACGCACACGACCTCGGCAGGGACGCGCCCGTAGGATGGCCAAGGCCGTGTCGGTCCCGTTGCTCCTCAGCGGGGTGGTCGCCTGCAGCACCGAGCAACCGTCCACCGGGGCTGCCGATGAGGCCGAGCCCGATCCCTTCGGCCTCGATGAGGTGCGCGCCCTCGACGGTTCGGGCAACAACCCCGGCGACCCAACTCTCGGGTCGGCCGACACCATCTACCCGCGCGTGGCCTCCGCTCGCTACGAGGACGGGGTGGGCGAGCCGGTGGAAGGGCCGGCCGAGCGCTACCTGAGCAACCGGATCTTCAACGACACGAACCAGAACCTGTTCTCCGAGAACCAGCTGACGCACTGGAGCTTCGTGTGGGGACAGTTCCTCGACCACACCTTCGGCCTCCGGGAGGCATCGGATGAGGACATGACGATCGACTTCGATGCCGAGGACCCCCTGGAGGCCTTCACCAACGACCTGGGTGGCATCTCCGCGACCCGGTCGGCAGCCGCGGAGGGAACGGGAGTCGATTCGGTTCGCGAGCAGGTCAACACCGTCAGCTCCTACATCGACGCCTGGGCCGTCTACGGGGGAACCGAGGAGCGCCTCGACTGGCTCCGTGACGGACCCGCGGACGGAGATCCCACCAACAACGAGGCGACACTGCTGGACGAGGAGGGCTACCTGCCGACCGCCGAGTCCCGTCCCGGTGAGGAAACCCCGTACATGGACCTGATCGGTCGCCTCATGGGAGATCCGTCGCCCGCCGTGGTGACCGGAGACTCCCGGGCCAACGAGAACCTCGGGCTCACGGCGGTGCACACGCTCATGCTGCGAGAGCACAACCGGATCGTGGAACAGCTCCCCGACGACCTCGACGAGGAGACCAGGTTCCAGGTGGCGAGACGGGTCGTCTCCGCCCTCCAGCAGTACATCACCTACAACGAGTTCCTTCCCGCCATGGGCGTGGAGCTGGAGCCCTACTCGGGCTACGACGACAGCGTCGACCCGTCCATCACCAACGAGTTCGCCACCGTGGGCTACCGGGCGCACTCCCAGGTCCACGGTGAGTTCGAAGCCGAGATCCCCCTCGAGGACCTGGACGACGACACGAGGGCAGATCTCGAAGCGGCCGGGGTCGAAGTCGAGGTCGCGGGCGATGTCGCCGAGGTCGCCATCCCGATGAACGTCGCCTTCGGCAACCCGACACTGCTCGAACAGGTCGGGCTGGGCAACGTGTTGGCCGGACTCGCCTCGGAGTCCGCATATGCCAACGACGAGCAGATCGACAACCAGCTCCGCAGCGTGCTGTTCCAGATTCCCGGCCCCGACACCGAGGACCCCCTCGAGTGCCTCGACGGCGAGGGCATCGAGGACTGCTTCAGCGGGGTCAACGACCTCGGGGCCATCGACGTGGCGCGGGCGTACGACCACGGGATGCCCACCTACAACGAGATGCGCGTCGCCTACGGGCTCGAACCGGTGCAGTCCTTCACCGAGATCACCGGTGAGAACACCGAGGAGTTCCCCGACGACCCGGAGATCGACTCCGCCGACCCGATCGATGACCCGGACATCCTCGACATCCTCGCGCTGCGCGACATCGACGGGCAGGAACTGGAGATCGGCTCGGACGAGGCCGAGACGAGCGCGATCGACGCGGAGCGCCGGACCACGGTGGCTGCGCGACTCGCAGCAGTGTTCGGATCGGTTGACGAGGTGGATGCCTTCACCGGGATGTCGAGCGAGCAACACGTACCCGGAACGGAGTTCGGTGAGCTGCAACTGGCGATGTGGACGGCCCAGTTCACTGCGTTGCGCGACGGCGACCGGTTCTTCTACGACAACGACCCGGTGCTCGAGGAGATCCGCGACGAGTTCGGCATCGACTACCGGCGCAGCCTCGCGTCGGTGATCGCGGACAACACCGAGGTGGACGCCGACAGCCTGCCGACGAACGTGTTCCTGCTGGAGACCGGCGGCGACGACACCGACACCGGCGGCAACGACAACGACACCGGCGCGACGACCGCCCGGGACGCCGTCGCGTGACACCGCCGCGTTACTCCTCGCGGGTGCAGCCGCCGACCCGCAGCACAGCGAGCGAACGGTCCTTTCGAACTCTTGACCGAGTCCTTACGAGGCCCTCCGGGTCGGAGCCCACGGTTGGGACATGTCCGACACGACACAGCACCGACCACCCACACACCGCCCCACCGGGGCCACAGGACCCCCCGCTGCGCCCCTGTCGGGGAGTACCGAGCAGCCGCCTGGCCAGACGGCCCGACAGGGGGCCATGCAGACGATCCGGGCACTGCTCATGGGGCGCTTCTCGGCCCAGCCTGCATGGGCGCTTCTGACCGAGGTGTTCATCGGGATCGGCTGGCTCCGCGCAGCGGTCGAGAAGCTGATCGATCCGGCCTGGTGGACGGGTCAGGTGGTGACCGACTTCGTGGAATCGCACCTGGATTCCTCCGTGGGGTGGTACTCGGCGTTCGCCTCGGAGTTCGTAGTGCCGGCTGCAACGGTGGTGGCCCTCGTCGTGGTGGTGGCCCAGCTGGTCGCGGCCGCGGGACTCATCAGCGGCAGGCGGTTGGGTGCTGCCATCGGCATCGGCATCTTCCTGAACCTCAACTTCATGGCCGCCGGGGCGGTGAACCCGTCCGCGTTCTACCTGCTGGCACAGGGGTCACTGCTGCTCTGGATGGCCGAGCGGCGCCCGACACTCGCCGCCAGACGCGGACTCGGCATCGCAGCCCTGGTCGCGGGGGTGCTGGGCCTGATCAGCCTGCCTTTCGTGTCGACACTGCACCCGGCACTCGTGATCGATGACCCCGCTGTCATGTTCGTCACCGGGGGCATCCTCACCGTCCTCGCCTGTTTCAGGGCTGGTGTGTCGGTCGCTTCGGCCCGGCAACGCCACAACCCCTCCAGCGAGCCGTGAGTGCCAAGGCCGGCCAGCGGACCAACCACCCACAGGGCTTGTCACGGTCTTGCCACAGGCCTGCAGAGCACTTGCGGCGACCACCCCAGAGTGGTTCTCGACAACACCAGAGCACTCCCCCGACAAGCACCCGGGGGTGTCCCAACAAGGAGAAGGAACACGATGAACTGGAAGAACAAGAAGCTGGCGGTCGCCGGCACGATCGCAGCGCTCACCATCGGCGGTCTCTCGGCGAGCTCCATCGCATCCGCACAGGGATACGGCGGAGCCGAGGACCCGGCGGAACAGAGCACCGAGGTGCCCGCACAGGACCCGGCACTCGACTCGGTTGAGAACGACCTGGTGCCCGTCCAGGACGACGAGACCGAGAACCCCGACGCCCCACGGGAACGTCATCGCCACCATCGCGGCGGCTGTGACCTCGAGGAAGCAGCCGCTGCGATCGGCATCGACGAAGCCGACCTGAGGGAGGCACTCGAGGGTGGCCAGAGCATCGCCGAGGTGGCCGAGGCCAACGGTGTCGCGGTCGAGGACGTCATCGACGCAATGGTGGCCGAGAAGACCGAGCACCTCGAGGAGAAGGTTGCCGAGGGCGACCTGACCCAGGAGGAAGCCGACGAGAAGCTCTCCGAGCTCGAGTCCCGCATCACCGACCGCGTGAACGGCGTCGACCACCGCGACGAGGCGGCGGACAACTGAGCCGTTGCGCCACCTGCTGCGGCGGCTCCTCCCACCGCCGTAGCGGAGCAGCGCCGTCCCCACGTGCCATCGGCCGGGGACGGCGCTGCGGCGCGCAAGACTGGGGGGCCGGCTGCCACGAGCGGCCGGTACCGAGACGGGTAGGTGAACAGTGACCACGCAGAACCCGACACACGTCGTGCTCGTGGCGGAGGACGACCCCGAGATCCGTCAGGCGCTCGACCGCATCCTCACCTACGAGGGATACGAGGTCATCACCGTCAACGACGGTGCGGCCGCCCTGGAGGCGGTCACACAACGCAGACCGGACGCGATCCTGCTCGACGTCATGATGCCCTTCGTGGACGGACTGGGAGTCTGCCGCCGCCTGCGCGAGCGCGGCGACCGCACTCCGATCCTGATGCTCACCGCACGTGACGAGCTCGGTGACCGCGTGGCCGGACTCGATGCCGGAGCCGACGACTACGTGACCAAGCCCTTCGAGCTCGAGGAACTGCTCGCCCGGGTGCGCGCCCTGCTCAGACGCACCGGGGACGAAGGTGGGGACGTGCTCGTGGCGGGACCGTTCACGATGGACGTTCCCCGCCGACTGGTGACCGGCCCGAGTGGGGGGATCGAGCTCACCCGCACCGAGTTCGACATCCTCGAGCTGCTCATGCGCAACGCGGGCATCGTGCTCGAACGCTCCGTGATGTACGACCGGATCTGGGGGTATGACTTCGGTGACTCCTCGCGGTCCCTCGACGTGCACGTCGGTTACCTACGCCGCAAGCTCGAGGCCGACGGAACACCCCGGATGATCGAAACCGTCCGCGGGGTCGGCTTCGTGCTGCGAACGGAGCACTGAGGTGGGACTGGGAATACGGCTGGCGCTGCTGCTGGCCATCGTCGCGGCCGCCACCGCGACGATCGTCGGAGCCGCGTCATACGCAACGACCCAGCGCCAGGTTGCCGCGGAGGTGGACGACTTCCTGCGCGAACGGGCCGCCGAGATCATCGACGGCCAGCGCGAACAGCCCCCGAACCGCCGCGACCGCGGAACGGACCAGCAACCGGTCGTCTCGGTCAGTCCCGATGCCGAGGTGCAGATACTGGGCAACGACGGTGAGGTCGAGGCCAACACCGGCCTGCTGCTGCCCGTCGGCGACGAGGACCTGCTCGTGGCGGCCGACGGGGGCGGGCCGCGGATCTCGACCGAAGCGGTGGATGGGACGGACTACCGGATCATCACCGCGCAGCTGCCGGGAGGCGGGGCGGTGCAGGTGGCCCGGTCACTGGAGGAGTCGACCGGGCTCCTCTCCGACCTGCGCACGCGGATACTCCTGGTGGCAGGGGTCGTTGCCGTGCTTGCCGCCGCCCTGGGGTGGGTGGTGGCACGACACACCACTCGTCCACTGGAGGCACTAACGGAGACGGTCGAGGAGGTCGCCGAGACCACGGACCTCGAGGTCCCGGTGCCCGAGGCCGGCGCGGACGAGGTGGGCCGGTTGGCCCGGGCGTTCAACCGGATGCTCGGTGCGCTCAAGCTCTCCCGGGAACAGCAGCGGCGGCTGGTGCAGGACGCTGCACACGAACTGCGCACGCCGCTGACCAGCGTCACCGCGAACGTCGACTGGTTGGCGCGGGCACCGGATCTGGACCCGGACACGCGCAGCGAGACCCTCCGGGGGATCAGCCAGGAGCTGCGCGAGCTCAACGCCCTCATGTCCGAGATCATCGAGCTGGCCACGCACTCAAGGGAGGCGCCGACGATGGTTCCAACCGATCTGAGCGCCGTGGTCCGCTCTGCCGCCGAACGCTTCACGCTGCGCACGGGCCGCGAGTTGGCCATCGACACCTCGCCCGCCACGGTGATGGGCGATGCCGACTCGCTCGAGCGTGCGGTCGGGAACCTCCTCAACAACGCGGAGAAGTACAGCCCTCCGGGTTCACCCATCCGCATCCAGGCGGGGCCTGCGGGCGTGTTCGTCGAGGATGCCGGTCCGGGAATCCCCGAGGAGGAGGCCGACCTCGTCTTCGAGCGCTTCTACCGCTCGGCCCAACACCGCTCACAACCCGGTTCGGGACTCGGGTTGTCGATCGTGGCCGGGATCGTGCAGCAACACCACGGCGAGGTGCTCGTGGAGGACTCCCCCCTGGGTGGGGCCCGCGTCGGGTTCACCCTGCCGATGCCGTGATGCGCCGCTGCGCACCTTCGGACCCTCTCGACTCCCGGGTCTAGCCTGCGTTCCGACATGGCATCCACCGACGGCGGCCCGTGGTTCTACCCCGACCGGGTGAGTGTCGCGCCGGGTGACACCGTCTCGATACACGCCAGCAGCTCGAATGGACCCTGCCGCCTGGTCGCCAGGCGCATCGGCTCCGGGGAAACGCTCTGCGCCGAGTACCCGGGGATCCAGGTGGCCGACCACCCGATACCCGGTGACGCGGATGCGAACGGCTGCGGTTGGCCGGCCGCGTTCACCTTCACCATCGGCGACGACTGGCCCACCGGATACATCGACCTGGAGCTGGTCGACGGGTCGGGTTCCTCCACCCACCACTTCCTGTGCTGCCGTCCCTCGGAGCCCCGACCGGGCCGAGCCCTCCTGGTGCTCTCGACCAACACCTACCACTCCTACAACTACTGGGGTGGAGCGAACAGCTACGCGAACGTGGACCAGCTGGCCGAGGGCCTGGAGCCCTCGCTGGCAAGGTCGCGTGCGATCGGACGGCTGTCGCGGATGCGACCCTTCGCCCAGGGGCTCCTCGCACCACCGCCGGGCGCCCCGAGGTTGGTCAACATGACCGAGCGCCCACCCGGTGAACCAGCCATACCGGGTGACCTCGAGTGGATCCTCGAGCACGCACCCAGCGCGTACGACGGATCGGCGGGCTTCCTGCAGAAGTGGGAGCACCGCTTCGTCGAGTGGGCCGAGGACAACGGCTACGACTTCGACTTCGCCTGCGACCACGACTTCGAGGCCCCCGGAGGGGCCCGGCTGGACCGCTACGGGACCGTGGTGCTGGTCGGCCACAGCGAGTACTGGTCGAGCAAGCAGCGCGACCAGCTCGAGGAGTTCGTCGACCGCGGCGGGAACCTCGCGATCTTCGGCGGGAACACCGCCTACTGGAAGGTCCGTTGGGAGCACGACGCGAGGACGCTCGTGGCCCACAAGTGGAACGGCGAGACCGACGACGAACTCTGGTCCACCGCGGGTCCCGACTCCGAGGCGACGCATCTGTGGTCGCATCCGGCCTTCGGGCGTCCCGAGGCCGAGCTCACGGGGTTGTCGTTCATCTACGGCGGCTACCACCGCCTAGCCATGTGCGTCGCACGTGGTTCGGGGGCGTACACGATCTACCGGCCGGACCACTGGGCCCTGCAGGGATCCGACCTCTACTACGGGGACCAGCTCGGCGCCGGGGTGCCCCTGCTCGGCTACGAGAACGACGGATGCCCGATCCGCTTCGAGCACGGCCTGCCCTTCCCGGACGGCGGAGTCGGCGTTCCCGACAACCTCGAGATCATCGGGATCGCACCCGCCGCGCTGCTGGAGCCTCCCGACAACCCCTTCGGGGAGGTCGTGCCCCCCGAGGACCCCGAGACACTCGCGCGGATCGCGTACGGCCGGTCCGACCGGGTCGGCATCGAGCGTCTCAACCGGGGCAACGTGGTGATGGCGAGCTTCGGCCGTGGTGCGGGGCAGGTGTTCAACGTCGGGGCCACCGAGTGGGCCCACGGGCTGGCCGCCGGTGACCCGTTCGTGGCCGTGATCACCAAGAACGTGCTCGACCGCTTCCTGGGCCGACGCCGTGAACCACACCCGGGAGGGTGAACACGAACCTCGCCCCTCCACCGGGGTTCGCTCCCACCGCGACGGTGCCGTGGTGCTCCTCGGCGACATTGCCAACGAGAGCGAGCCCGCACTTCCCGGGCAGGACTCAGTCCTCGACCAGCCTCAACCTCAGTCCTCGACCAACCCCAGTGCGCGTGTCGGGCAGTACCTGACCGCGAGGTCGACTCCCGGCCGCAGTTCCTCCGGGGGCTGCTCGTCCAGCACCACGACCTGGTGGTCGCCTCCCACCTCGAAGACCTCGGGTGCCTCCGACTCGCAGACCCCGTGTCCCTGGCAGAGGTCCCTGTCCACCTCGATGCGGATGCCCATCACGCACCCCCGTTCCGGCGGCGGTACCTGACGACACACGGTTGCTCGAGCTGCACCACCATCTTCGAATGGTCGTTGCGGTAGGTCTCGGGTGGTTGGGCCATCTCGAAGGTCCACTCCTCCAGCAGCACCGAGAAGATGGTCTTCAGCTGCATCATCGCGAACGCGGCGCCCACGCAGCGGTGCCTCCCGGCGCCGAAGGGGATCCAGTTCCACGGGTTGTCGAGGTCGTCGTGGCGGGGATCGATGTAGCGGCCGGGATCGAAGGATCCCTCGTCGTCGAAGGCCTCGGGAATGCGGTTGGACACCGCCGGTGAGGCGGCCATGAGCTTGCCCGGTTCGATCACGATTCCGCCCACGGTCACCGGTTGCATCACCAGCCGCATGAGGATGATCAGCGGCGGGTGCAGCCTGAGCGCCTCCTTGATGGAGGACTCGAGCTTAGGGATCTCCCGCAGTGCCTGGTAGGTGACCTCGGAACCGTCCGCGTAGAGCTCGTCGAGTTCGTCCACCACTGCCCGCATCCAGTCCGGGTTGCGGAGCAGTTCGATGAGGGTCCATGCGGCGGTGCCCGAGGTGGTGTGGTGCCCGGCGAACATCATCGAGATGAACATGCCGGTGATCTGGTCCGCGCTGAACTGTGGGGTGCCGTGTTCGTCGCGCACCGACAGCAACACGTCGACGAGGTCCATTTCCTCCTTCGACGGTGCCGGCTGCGAGAGGCGGTGCTGCTTGATCCCCTCGATCCTCTCGACCAGGGCTGCCCGGGCGGTGTCGCGCCTGCGGAAGCTCTCGATGTCCATGTAGGGGTCCACGTAGGCGAGGGCGTCGGTGCCGCGCTCGAGGTCGTGGAACAACTCGGCGTAGGTGGGGTCGAGCTCGGCACGGAACTTCCTGCCGATCAGGCATGCCGAGGAGGTGTAGATGAACAGCTCCGCGAACCAGTCGAGCAGGTCGATCTCGCCCTCGTCATCCCACTGGTCGACCATCGCCTCGACCTCGGCCTGGATCGTCTCGGCGTGGCCCCGCATGAACTTGTCGCGCAGCGACTGGTTGTGGAGCATCCGCGAGCGTTCCTCGGGGGTCGCGTCGAACACCACACCCTCACCGAAGACCGGCTTCATGAACGGATAGGCCTCGGCCTGGTTGAGCTCGTCCTCGCTGGCGCGGAAGAACACCTCGTTGGCCTCCGCTCCGGTGACGAGCACGACCTCCTTGTCGGCGAAACGCAGCTCCGCCACGTCGCCGCACTCGTCCCGCGCGCGCTGCATGAGGCCGATCGGATCCACCCGCAGCTCCTCGAGGTGACCCGTGCCCCCTTCCCCACCGGATACCAGGGGTGGTCTCGTGGCAGTCCCCATGTGCCCTCCCCGATCGAGCGGTGCACGGACCCTCCGTGCCGTCTGGAACCCCGCGGCAGCACTTTACAGGTGTCAGAACGTGTGTCAACCTGTTGGCACACCGCTGGCCGGGCAGGACAGCGGCCACCGCAACCGGACTCACGCCATGGCGACGCTGCCAACCGACACCGATGACTACACCGGGCCATCGGCGCACGCGGAGCACCCCGGGGACCACCTCACCACCCGCCGGCACATGTCGGCACGCCAACAGGCGACGGCGCAGTTGCTCCTCGACGCCGCTGAACGGGTGCTCGACGAACGCAGCTACGACGACCTCACCCTGCGGGTCGTCGCCACCGCGGCCGGCGTCACCCACACCACCGCGTACACCTACTTCTCCTCCAAGGCACACCTGGTCTCGGAGCTGTTCTGGCGCCGCCTCCGCCGGATACCCCACCCCGGCCGACACGGCGGAGCTCCGCTGGGTGACCGCGTCCGCGCGGCCCTGAGCGAACCAGGAATGGCACTCAGCGACGAACCCCGACTGGCCCAGGCCGCCCTCGCTGCGATGGTCTCGAGCGACCCCGATGCCCGGCGGGTACGGGACCGTGTGGGACTCGACCTGGCCGAGCGGTTGCAGGAGGCCCTGGGTGACGACGTGGACCCACGCGTCGGAGAAGTACTGCTCCTCGCGTTCAGTGGCGCGATGCTCCAGGCAGGGATGGGGTACTTCGGTTTCGAGGGTGTGATCGACCGCGTCAGCTCGGCCGCGGAACTGATGGGGGACGCGCAGGGCTGCGCCCCGGTCGGCTGACCGGGGACGAGAAGTCATCCCGTGGCGGGCATATGCTCGCCACCATGTGCGACACCATCGTGGTGGTCGAACCGGATCGGGTGCTGTTCGCCAAGAACTCCGACCGCGACCCCAACGAGGCGCAGCTGCTCGACTGGCAGCCCCGACACAGACACCCCGAGGGCGACCGGGTGCGGGCGACCTGGATCTCCATCGACCAGGTGTCCGAGACGGCCGCGGTGCTGTTGAGCCGGCCGTTCTGGATGTGGGGTGCCGAGATGGGTGCCAACGAACACGGCGTGGTGATCGGCAACGAAGCGGTGTTCACGGGCGAGCCCTACGGGCCCCCGGGGCTCACCGGCATGGACCTGGTGCGCCTCGGCCTCGAACGGGCCGGGACCGCAACGGCCGCGGTTGAGGTCATCACCACGTTGCTGGAGCGCCACGGCCAGGGTGGCGGGTGCGGACACGAGAAGCGCGAGTTCACCTACCACAACAGCTTCATCGTGGCCGACCCCCACGAGGCCTGGGTGCTGGAGACCGCGGGGAGGCACTGGGCCACCGAACACGTGACCTCCGGTGCCCGCTCCATCAGCAACGGCCTTACGATTCCCGGGTTCGCCGAGCGCTACTCCGATCGCCTGCACACGCACTTCTCGCGCTGTGCGCTGCGGCGTTCCCTGACCGAGTCCGCCGCGGGACGGGCGACCGGTCCCGGTGACCTCATGGGGGCCCTGCGCGAACACGGGACCGGAGGATGGGCTCCGCGCTACTCCCCCGTCACCGGGGCGATGAGCGCACCCTGCATGCACGCCGGTGGGCTCGTCGCCTCCTCGCAGACCACGGGCTCATGGGTCGCGGAGCTGGGCCCGGCGGGGTGTTCGCACTGGGTCACCGCTACGGCGGCCCCGTGCACCGGACTGTTCAAGCCGGTGTCGGTGGGCGAACCACTGGACCTCGGACCCGAACCCGTGGACCGCTTCGATGACCGGTGCCTGTGGTGGCGCCACGAGGTGCTGCACCGCCGAGCACTCGAGGACCCCGAGGCACTGGTCCCGCTGTTCGCGAGCGAACGCGACGAGGTGGAGGCCCGGTGGCTGCAGGATCCGCCCGAGCCGGCGGCCGCCTTCGCCGAGGCCGACGAGCTGCTGCGCTCCTGGACGGACCGGGTCCGGGCCGCAGGCGCGCACGACCGTCGGCCCCCCTGGGTACGCCGCTACTGGCGTGTCCGGAACACCAGGGCCGCGATGCCATCGGCAATGAACCCAACCGCTGGAGCAGCACGGTGAAGGACCAGAGCGAAGCGCCGAGTCACCCCGCAGCGTCCACGGGCCGGGTCGACCCCTCACGGCAGCCCTTCGAGTCGACCGCGATCGCCTCCGAGGTCTTCGCCGAGCACGTGAACCCCGGCAAGGTCGCCGCGTTCGGCGCGCTCGGACTGGACCTGGTCATGGGACAGCGGTCGGGCTCGCGCTTCGAGAACCTCGTCGATGGGCAGTGGCTCTACAACTGCCACTGCAACGGTGGGGTGTTCAACCTCGGGCACCGCAACCCCGCCGTGATCGAGGCGGTGAGGTCCGCGCTTGACCACCTGGACATCGGCAACCACCACCTCGTGTCGGAGTGGCGGGCACTCCTCGCGCAACGCCTCGCATCGAGCACCGGCGGCACGCTGCCCGGGGTGGTCTTCGGCGTCGGCGGTGGCGAGGCGAACGACCTCGCGCTCAAGGTTGCCAGGGCGCACACCGGCCGTGTCGGGGTCGTGTCGGCATCCGGCGGCTACCACGGCCACACCGGACTGGCCATGGCAGCGGGCGACCCCGAGTACCGCGACCCGTTCGGACCCAACCCGGCTGGGTTCACCCAGGTCCCCTTCAACGACCTCGCCGCGATGGACCGGGCCGTGGACGACTCGACCGCGTGTGTGATCCTCGAGCCGATACCCGCGACGCTCGGAATGCCGTTGCCCGAACCCGGCTACCTGGCGGGTGTGCAGCGCATCTGCCGGGACCGGGGTGCGTGTTTCATCCTGGATGAGGTCCAGACCGGACTCGGAAGGACCGGCACCTTCTGGTACCACCAGCAGGAGGACCTCCGGCCCGACATCCTCACCACGGGCAAGGGGCTCAGCGGTGGGGTCTTCCCGATCACCGCCACGCTCATGACCGCGGAGATACACGGGTTCTTCGAGGAGCACCCGTTCGTGCACGTATCCACCTACGGCGGAGCGGAGATCGGTTGCGTGGCCGCCCTCGCGACGCTGGACGCCATCGAGGCACCCGGGTTCCTGGCACGGGTCGAGGAGGTGGGCGCACGCTTCGAGGAGGGATTCGCCGGGCTCCCCTTCGAGGTCCGACGACGCGGGATGTTCATGGGCCTCAGGTTCCCCGCGGAGGGTGACGCCCTGGGGGCCGCCGCCGAGCTCATCCGGGCCGGGGTGTTCGCGGTCTTCGCGAACAACGACACCTCGGTGCTGCAGTTCCTCCCGCCCCTGACGGTGCGCGACGAGGAGGTGCAGGACATCGTCTCGATCGTGCGGAGCACCTTCTCGTGATCCCCACCGATGAGCTCGCACTCCTCGAGTCCCGGGTGCAGCGGGCGCTGTGCAGCGGGGACGACTCGGCGCTGCGGGTGCTCGGCTACGGCGAGATCTCGCTCGTGATCGGCTGGCCCCGCGAGAGCCCGCGCTGGGCCTGCAAGCGGCTCCCAACCTTCGCCTCCTCCGCGGATGCCGACGCCTACACGGAAACGCTGGATGCCTACCTGGAGGTGCTGGACCGGCGCGGGGTGCGGGTTGCCCCCACCACGGTCAGGCGCACCGCGGTGCCCGACGGACGCCTCGCGGTGTACTGCGTGCAGGAGGTGTTGCCTTCCGACTCCCTTGCGGTCGAGGTGGTGGCACGCGGTGGCCGCACCGCCCGTGACCTCCTCGGGGGCATCGTGGACACGGCACTCGAGGTCGTCGACGACCACGTGGGACTCGATGCCCAGCTCTCCAACTGGGCGCTCATGGAGGGACAACTCACCTACTTCGACGTGACCACCCCCCTGCTGCGTGGCCCCGACGGATCCGAAAGACTCGACACCGAGATCTTCCTCGCCTCGCTGCCCCCGGTACTGCGGGCCCCGGTGCGCCGTTTCGTGCTGCCCGGCATCATGGAGCGCTACCACCGGCCCCGCAGCGTCGTGCTCGACCTGTCTGCCAACCTGATCAAGGAGGACCTGGAGGGCTGGATCGGCACGGTGCTGGCCGCCGTGGAGGGACGGGTGGATCCACCGCTCAGCGACGCCGAGGTGTACTCCGACTACCGCAGCGATGCACGCACCTGGGGGCTCCTGCAGGCGGTCCGGCGAGCGGATCGCCTCTGGCAACGGAAGGTGCGGCGGCGCACCTATCCGTTCCTGCTACCCGCCCGGATCCAGCGTTGAGACCCGTGGCCGGACATGTGGACCCCTTCTGAGCAGGGAGTGGCATCGGGGCCCAGTCGGTGCAGCGGGCGGATCGGAGTCCGTTCCCTCACGGTTCGTACCGGTCCCGCCCTCGGTCGCAGAACCGGGACAACCTCGACCTGGGGAACAGGCGCGCCTCGAACCAGCTCACCCCCGGCCGAACGGCAACGAACGCCCTTCCATCGCCGGGATCGAAGCGGTTCGAACCAGAACCCCCACCTAGAATCAGTCGTCTGGTCGGTTTCGCGCCGCGAAGTCGACCGGCCCCGCCCCCGTAGCTCAGGGGATAGAGCGTCGGTTTCCTAAACCGTGCGTCGCAGGTTCGAATCCTGCCGGGGGCGCCAATGGTGCCAAGGGTTCTGGCGGTACAACAGACCGCCAGAACCCTTGGCACAGTATTTGTCCCATGGTTTGTCCCATGAAATTGACCTACACTCGTGTCAATGGCACGGGGCCGAGGGAGCGTTCGTCTCAAGCGCAAACCCGACTATTGGGAGGTGCGCGCGTACGTCGGCGTCGACCCGATCACGGGCAAAGATCGCTACACGAGCCGCACCGTTCGAGGCGGACGACGCGATGCCGAGAAGCTGCTCGCTCAGGTCGTCGCCAAGGTCGACCGCGAAGGCCCCACGACTAGCAGGGTGCTGAAAACCGCCGAGTAGACGCGTTGGCGGCTGGATCGCTGGGCCATCTCTGCTGCTGTGGTTGTCCGGCCGGGGCGAGTGCCCGCTGGCCGACGTGCGGGGCTCGATGGTTCAGGCGGTGCTCGTGTCGAGGGCGGCAATGCGGATCAGGTTGTAGGTGGCGGTGGTGATCTTGAACCAGGCCCGGTTGCGTTCTCGGCCGATGTAGCGGAGCTTGCGTCCGCCGCCGACGGTCTTGACCCAGCCGAAGGGTTCCTCGATCCGTTTGCGGATCCGCATGCTCACCCCATGACCGGGGTGGCGGGTGGTGCGCCCGTCGATCGCGGAGCGCCGGTTGCCGCTGGTGTTCTGCGCGACGTGCGGGGTGAACCCGAGGTCGCGGGCATCAGCGACGAACCCTCGGGTGTCGTAGCCCTTGTCCCCAGCGACGGTGCGTCGCCGGGCGCTGGCCGGAAGCCGGCCGAGCATCTCGAGCGCGGTCGAGCGTTCGGCGTAGCCGTCCGCGGTGGTGAGCTCCGCGTCGACGATCAGCGCGTTGCGGTGCTCCATCAACAGATGCCCCGAGTAGCAGAGCGTCGCGGCGGTGTTGTGGCTCTTGCGGTAGAGCCGAGACTCCGGGTCGGTGGTCGAGGCGTGGGTGTCGTTGCTGCGCTTCTGGCCGTGCCACTGCACCTCGACGTTGCGCCCCTTCGGGCCCTGCGGGTCGTCACCGGAGCCGTCCTTGGGCTTGAAGCTCTTGTGTGACGCCCAGGCCTGCAACAGGGTGCCGTCGACGGAGAAGTGGTCCGAGGAGATGTAGCGGCGCAGCTTCGCCTGGCGCACCACAGCTTCGAAGAACTCGTTCGCCACGTCGTGATCCAGAAGACGCTGGCGGTTCTTGGAGAACGTCGTCGCGTCGAACGCAGGCTGGTCGATGCGCATGTCGAGGAACCACTTGAACAACAGGTCGTAGTTGAGCCGTTCGCAGAACGCCCGCTCCGAGCGGATCGAGTACATCGCCATCAACACCGTGGCCTTCAACAGGGTCTCGGGCGGGATGCTGCGCCGGCCGCTCGACGCGTACATCGCGGCGAAGGTGTCATCCAGCTCGGCGAGCACCGCGTCCACGACCACCCGGATCCGTCGGATCGGATGATCGGCCGGGATCAACTCCTCGGTGCTCAGGGTGGTCAACATCGCCAGCTGGGGATCCGGGGTGCCTCGCATCCCCACAGTCTTTTCGATCCAGCGACGAATCGCGAGCACCAATCAGCACGAATTTCAGCACCCTGCTAGCCGCGGACCGTACACAGGTGGTCCCTGCAAGGCCCACGGCGTCGGCCCCTCGACCGGCATGACGTCAACCACCTGGCCGGATCGGATAGCTATACGAACAACATGATTCTCGGCGGACGAGCCCACCGGCTCGCAGAACAAGACCAGATCCTGGTGCGTCATCCACCCAGACTCTACCGCGACCAGTTCGCTCTGCTGATGGTCGCCCAAGCGTCACAGCGTGCACCGGGATCGATGACCGACCCGCATCAATACGACGAGGAACAGATGGCGCATGCGAGCATCCGTTTAGACTGCTCGAAGCGGCAACCCAAGGTGCACCGGCGACACTCCATCGACTCGATGGAGGACTTGCTGGAAGGTGGGTCGGCAGATGGTCTCCCTAACACCTCGTTGGCAGACACGCGCCTGGACTGCGAAACAGCGCCAGCTAAGGCAACTAACGATCATCGTCGTGCCCCGCCCGTCGTTTGGCGTAGAAATAGAGCCCGAACATGGCAGCTATGGACATCCCGAACAGCGAGATCCAGTTGCCAACCGTTCCCGTCACCACTGCTGGCCACGCCAGGAGCGCGTACAACGCAACGATTACAGCGAGGGTCCATCCAAAGCCACGCCGGATTTTCCTTAGCTCCTCATCAGATTCGATGATCTCTCTCTCTCGGGCCGCGATCCCACTGGCTGGGGGCTGAAATACTTTGCCGGACAAGCCATCATGTTGAGCATTCTATCTGCCGCATGCGGGGCTAGCCGGATCCGGCAACGGGTCTCTTGCACCCAGAACTGAATGGGAATCGGAACATAGAACAAGCGGCGCCACCAAATCCCTGTCTTGCCTGTTGCCCTATCCATCCGCGGCGATGTCGATCACGTCCGTTTGCCGCCATTCCGACTCCCGTTCCGAAGACACCCGCTACACCAATGGCGGTCCCAGCGCAGAAGAACAATCCGAGCCCAAAGGTGGCCCCGGTAACTGCAACGCATCCACCTATCAGGGCACTTCCAAGCAAACCACCAGCAATTGACCCTGCATTTCGGCTCAAGAAGCCCGTTGCGCTGTGATAAACGCTAGAACCCCAACATGACCCGTCGGGGTTGGTCTTCAGACAACATTCGCCGGTGAGATCGGTCTGGTTGATTGGATCGGCTACGTATCCGTAGTCGTTGAGCACGCCACCTTCGATTGGGTCAACCTGGAGGAAC
>JAMLGJ010000037.1 GCA_023958095.1 Microthrixaceae bacterium | reverse complement strand
GATTCCAACCGGAATCGAGCAGCGCCTCCCGGATCAGGCCCAGCGTCGCCTCGCGTTCGAGGCGCAGGGAGGACCAGCTGAAGCGCCTGAGACTCCATCCGTCGGCCAGGATCGCGTTCTGGCGAGCGAGGTCGTAGGACTGTGCACTCGCCGAAGCGTGCCCGAGCATCCCGTCGCACTCGATCGCCACCTTGTGGGTCGGGAACGCGAAGTCCAGGTAGTAGCGCGAACCCCCCAGGTCGAGTGGGTGCTGCCTGACGAATGCCGGCAGGTCCGCGGAGCGCAGCAACCGGTCCATCATCGACTCGAACGGATTCATCTCACCGGGTGCCAGATCCAGACGCTCCTCGAGCAGGACGCGCAGGATCCGCACCCCCGAGCGTCCGCGGGTGGGCATGGTACGGAGGTGCTCGAGTATCCGTCGCGGGGTGGTGAGTTCACGCTCCGCGGCCTCGTCCATCGTCCGCGCAACGCGCCCCATCGGCACGACAGCTGCCAGGTCGATGAGCGTGCGCTCGATTCCCGTCACGGGGATCTGTTCGAGGCACCCGAGGTCGGCTCCACTGAGGCAGCGGGTCCGGTGCACCGTAACCGCCGGAGGACATCCGCCCGTGCTCATGGGGGTGAGCACCTCGATCCCCCTGGGTTCGAGCAATCCCCACAGGGCAGCAGCCGAACGGTGCGAGGCGAGCGTCAACGGTCCGGTCGCCCAGACCCCGCAGGTGAGCCGGTTCCTCCAGGTCACCGGCGCACCGCGCACGCGGTACACGCGACTTCCCAGGAGTTCGACCACCCCGGCACGTCGCAGACCATCAATGGTCGCCCTCGTGACTCCCCGCTCGCGGGCATCGTCGTAGCGGAACACGCCGTGGTGCACCGCCGCCACGTCCAGCAACACACCGAGGCGCTGGGGCATGTCGTCCTTCATTCGGTCCCCGATCTCCGGTCGATCCGGGGGAAGCCCATGGGGGAACAGGCCTGGAACTCTGCCACAGAGCTGCGACAACCCGAACTGATCGTGGTGGTGCCGACCTGTCGGGCACCACCACGATCAGTTCGGAGGTGGGTGGGGAGAGGGTGGGCCGGCGGGAGCAGGATCGGAACGGGGCAGACCCGCCAGCACGGCAGCCACGACCACGACCACTCCACCAACGACCCCCACCCGGCCGAGCGACTCGCCGTAGAGGAGCACACCCAGGAGCATCGCGACCAGCGGCTCCACGGTGGCGAGGACCACCGCCCTGTTCGAAGGGACGAACTGGATCCCGAACCCGAAGGCCAGGTACGGCAGGTAGGTGCAACCCACTCCGAGCACGAGGAGCCACGCGAGGGTGCCGGCCCCGGGTACATCCAGTCCCACCGTCAACGCCAGGAACAGGCCGCCGACGGGCAGCACCACCGCATAGGTCCGGACCGCTCCGAGGGACTCGAAGAGGCGCCTGCCCACCAGGTAGTAGCTCGAGTAGCTCACACCGGCGGCGAGACCCCACCCGAGCGATTCGGCCGAAACGGTCACCGTTCCACCCACCGAGGACACGAGTGCGACCACACCCGCAACCGACATCCCGACTGCGAGCAGACCGCGACCCCCTATGGGCTCACCGAGGAACAGCGCAGCCCCGATCGCGACCCAGATCGGTGCGGTGTACATGAGCACCCAGGCCAGGGAGATCCCGCCCGCCTCCACCGCCAGGGGCAGGGAGCTGTAGAAGAGCACCACACCGACGACGCAGAAGGCTCCCAGCTGGGCCGAGTGTGTCCGCAGCCTCCCCAGACCCGAGGCCCCCGAGGGGGGCCGTTCCGGCCTCTGCGGCCCACCGCCGGGGGGAGTCACCGAGGGGCGGTGCCGGCGGCGTGCCAACAGCGAGTGGACGACGAAGCACGCTCCACCCAGCAACGCCCGCCATGCGCCGATGCGCTCCGCCGGCACACCGGCGTCGACGAGTTCGCTGCTGACCGGCCCGATCAGCGCCCACAGCACCGCCGCGAGCACCACCAGGAGCTCGCCGCGCACCAACCAGCGAACTGATCGTCGTGGTGCGGAGACCTCACGCACCACGACGATCAGTTCGCTGGTGGGGGCTCAGGCACCGGATGCGGTGGCCCGCGCCCAGCGGTAGTCGGCCTTGCCCGCGGGCGAACGCTCGATCCGTTCGGTCAGCACGACCGCCTTGGGAGCCTTGTAGCCGGCGAGGCGGCCACGGCAGTGCTCGGCCAGCTCGCGAGTGAACGCCTCGAGGTCGACAGCTCCACCACGTTCCCGGGCAGCGCCGGGACGCAGCTGCACCACTGCGGTCACCTGCTCCCCCCAACGGTCGTGGGGAATCCCCACCACGAGCGCGTCGTAGACGTCGGGGTGGTCGCGCAGCACGCTCTCGACCTCCTCGGGATACACCTTCTCGCCACCGGTGTTGATGCTCACCGAGCCACGGCCGAGCAGTTGTATCTCCCCGTCGGCGCCCACGGTCGCCATGTCACCCGAGACCACGTAGCGGCGACCGTCGAGTTCGCGGAATGCCTCCGCGGTCTTCTCCGGCGCGTTGTGGTAGCGCAGCGGCACCCACCCGCTGTGTGCGATCCGGCCAACCACACCGGAGCCCGGAGCCACCTCGTTGCCATCGGCGTCGAGCACCTTCGTGCCCTCCGCCACCGAGTCGAACACGGCGGTTCCCAGCGGGCTCTGGCCGGGCTGCAACCTCGAGCTTCCCTGGATGCCGGTCTCGGAGGAACCGAACCCATCGGTGAACACGCAGTCGGGGAGGTACTCCATGAGCCGCGACTTGGTGCTCTCCGCGAGCGGCGCGCCGCCGTTGGAGAAGGCGTACATGGAAGACACGTCGAAGGGTCCGTCGGATTCCCATGTGTCTGCCAGCGGCCGGGCCATGGCGTCGCCCACCACGGTCGTGGTCGATACCTTCTCGCGTTCGATCGTCCGCCACACCTCGAGGGCGTCGAAGCTCCCGTCGTGGAGTATCACCTTCGCTCCGCTGAAGAACCACATCAACGCAACCCACTGCGCAGCCGCGTGCATGAGCGGAGCGAGCGCGTAGAAGACGAAGTCGAAGTCGATGATGCGGTCCAGCACCTCGGAGGGATCGCCCACCGGCCCGTTCATGCGCATCGGGTCGCCACCGGTGAGGCAACCGAAGAAGGCATCCTCCATGCGCCACACCACGCCCTTGGGCAGCCCGGTGGTCCCTCCGGTGTAGATCACGTAGATGTCGTCGTTGCCCCTGCCAGGCACGTCCGGACGGGCGGGGTCGGCCGCGGCGAGGACTTCCTCGTAGGCGGCCACGGTCGCCTCCCCCACCGACTCCGGGGCATCGGCTCCGGGACCGGCGCCGGTGACGAGCACCTCACGGAGGCTCGGCACCGACGGCGCCACCTCGGCGACGTTCCCGAGGAACTCCGGCGGGCACACCACCGCCGCCAACGGACCGTCGGTGAAGAGGTGGCGCAGTTCATCCGCGACGTAGCGGTAGTTGATGTTCACCGGCACCGCGCGGATCTTGAAACAGGCCAGCAGCGTCTCGATGTACTCCACGGAGTTGGGCATGTAGCAGCCCACGAAGTCGCCGGTTCCGACCCCGGCGAGGCGGAGGTGGTTGGCCAACCGGTTGGCCCGCTGCTCGAGCTGGCCGTAGGTGCGCCGCTCCGCTCCGCACACGACGGCCTCCCGGTCGCCCACCCGGTCGGCCACCGCCTCCCAGATGTCCGCGATGTTGTAGCTCCCCGGAACGTTGTCGCTGCCCACGCGATGGAGCGTAGTTGTGGGGGCGCCCCGGCAGCGCCCGTAGTGTTGGGCCATGGCCGAGCCAGGTGACTCAGACATGTCCGCCCCCGACTCCACGATGCCCACCGACATCGGAATCATCGACACGATGATCGGCTTCCCGAGTTCGGACCGCCAGCAGGTGTACAGGTTCCTCGCCCCCTCGCTGCGCGACTCCGAGAGCCTCGAGGAGTTCAAGATGCCCGCCGAGTACATGTTCAAGGACATCCCCGAGGACATCGGTGAAGGGGTCGACCCGGTTGCGGTAACCCTGCACAACATGGACACCTACGGGGTGGCCAGGGGGATGGTCAACGTCGGTCGCGAGGAACGTGAGGCACCCCGCCGCGCGGTACGCGATCTGCCCGACCGGTTCCTGCCGTGCATAGACGTCGACCCCCGCGACGGCATGGAGACGGTCCGCAGGATCAAGTCCTTCCACGACGAATGGGGAATCGTGGCGGTCACCACGTTTCCCGCCGGCTGCGAGACACCCATCAACGCCGCGCCCTACTACCCGGTGTACGCAACGTGTGTGGAGCTCGGCATCCCGATCTTCATCACCGCAGGGGTCCCCGGACCGCGCGTCCCGCTGTACCCCCAGAAGGTCGAGCACCTCGACGAGGTCTGCTGGTTCTTCCCCGAGCTCACCATCGTGACCCGCCACGGCTGCGAGCCCTGGGAGGACCTGATGGTCAAGCTGATGCTCAAGTGGCCGAACCTGTACTACTCCACCTCGGCGTTCGCCCCGAAGCACTACCCGAAGGCGATCATCGACTACGCGAACACCCGGGGAGCGGACAAGGTCATGTACGCGGGCTACTTCCCCGCCGGGCTCACCTACGAGCGCCTCGCTTCCGAACTGCCGAACGTGCCGTTCCGCGAGCAGGTGTGGCCCAAGTTCCTCCGCGACAACGCGGCACGTGTGCTCGGAATCGACTGAACCCCGCAGCGGCGGGCGCTCAGGCCTGGCCCTGGAGGACCGCGACCGCTTCCGCTGGATCTGCAGCGTTGATGCCGTCGACGCCCATTTCGAGCAGACCGGCGTAGCCCGCACGGTTCTCGATGCTGCGGTCGTTCGGCCAGATCCACAGCACCAGGCCGTCGCCGTGGGCGCGCCTGACGAAGTCCTCGGTGAGCAGCTCCACGCCTTCGTACTCCGGTGGGATCTGCACGATGTTGCGTTCGGGTGGCAGGGCGACGCCGCCGAGCACATAGGAGGTCATCGCGGCGAGACCGGGCGTGATGGCCACCTCCGGGAGCAACTCGTGGAAGGCCTCGGCCAGTTCGTCGTCGAACGCGGTCACAACGGCCTGGTCGACCCGGTCGTTGCTCTCGAGTATCCGTGCGAGCTCCTCGGCCACGGGCACGTCCTGTGGATAGGAGCCCTTGATCTCGATGTTGAGCGTGTGATCGGGGTACTCCACGATGATCTCCTCGAAGGCCGTCGGTGCGAAGTCGTCCGGCCCGTACCCCTCGGGCGGATCGGCCTCACCCGTGCGAACACCCCGGTACGGGTATGCCTCCTCCGGTTCGCCACTGCACGCGCTGCAGGCATCCGTGAACCAGTACGCCGCATCCAGGGCGTGGAGGTCGTCGTAGGTCATGTCGCGGACCTCACCACTGCCGTTCGTGGTGCGCTGCACGTCCTCGTCGTGGTGGGCTACCAGTACGCCGTCGGCACTCAGGCGCACGTCGAAGTCCAACATGTCCACACCCGCCTCGACCGACTCGGCATAGGCGAACGGGGTGGCCTGGGGGTGTGCGTTCTCCCCACCGGAGTGGCTGAGCACGATCGGACGGTCCAGCTCCAGCAGTTCGGCGACCGTGGTGGCCTCGGGAGGGGCGCCGGAGTTGGGTTCGCCGCCGGTGGCCGACCCGCCGGAGGGGTCCGCGGAGGTCGTCGGCGCAGCGGCCGGTTCCGCTCCGGTGTCGCTGCAGGCCACCACACCGGTGAGTGGCACCAGGGCCACGAGGAGGGATGCGGCGAACCCACGCGTGCTGCGGTTCATGCCCACGGCCGGCGCCTCAGATGCCGAAGTCGCCGCGGCGCACCGAATCGACCGCGTCGGCCGGCCCGTCGTAGTCCACCTGCGCCGCACCCTGGCGACCGTATGCGAACAGCGCGAGCTCACCCACCTCGCCGGTGACCGTGACGAGCGGGGTGCCGGCGACCGCGTCCACCGCACGGCCGTCACCGGTGTCCAGTCGGATCCCGACGGGCGCACCGCGCATGAGCATCCTCGACATTCGCTGCACGATCTTCCACAGCTGGGCGGAGAGGTCCGGGTTGAGCTCCCGAGGGGCGAGCCCCTGGGCACGCCGCACGTCCTCGTGGTGGATGAAGAACTCCATGGTGTTGGCGAGGCGGTCGACCCCGGGCAGGGCGAACGGCGAGAGCAGGGGCGGTCCGCTGCGGACCAGTTCGACCAGCTCAGGCCAGGGTTTCGAGGCGTACTCGCGGCGCACCTTCTCGCTGTAGCCCGCAAGCGGGGCGAACAGGATGCCCGGTCCGGTGTCGGGCCGGCGCTCCCGTACCACGATGTGTGCGGCGAGATCCGAGGCATCCCAGCCCTCACACAGGGTCGGGGCGTCGGGCCCCACCTGTTCGAACAGCTCTGCCAGTTCGCGCCGTTCGCGCTGGGCGTGGTTCACGGTCATGGCCCGAGTCTGCCAGCTCTGCTTCCACCCGGGCCGCGCGACCCGCTGTGCCCACGGGCACCCGGCCCTACGTTCGGGCCGTGGGCCGGTTGGGAGCGGATCCGATGGAACTGCGGGCGCTGGCCCGCCTCCTCGACACCGAGCGTGAGCGGACCCTGGCATCCCTGCAGCGTGTTCACAGCCGGCTCACGGCCAGTTCCTGGAGTGGTCCCGATGCGCGCCGCTTCGCGCGTCGGTGGCAGGGCGAGCGCACCCGCATCCGGGCGGCGCTCGGGTCACTTGCCGAGGCGGCGCAGGGGTTGCGGGACAACGCCTCGGAACAGGACCGGGCATCGGACGCCTCCGGGGCCGCAGCCCCCATCTCCGGCTCCGCTTCCACCTCCGACGCCGCCACGGGTTCCGCCGGCAGCCCTGCCGCGCAGGGGAACCCGGCCGCCCGGATGACCGCCACACCGGCGGATCCGGGGCCTCCCCCGGTGGGTGAGCCACTTCCGGCGGTCCGCCACACCTACGAGATCGGTGGCGGGCTCTCGAGTGGCGTCTCCGTGGACGGTTCGGCCGGGCTCGTCATCGAGGAGCTCGCCGACGGACGCTCGATGGTGTGGCTCGAGGACCGTGACCGGGTCGGGGTCTCAGGTGGCCTCTCCGCAGGGGTCGACCTGGGAGACCTCCACTTCTCCGGGGGTGGCGATGCTTCGTTCGCAGCATCGGTCGAGACCCGGCAGGGCTGGATCGTGGACTCGGAGGACGCCAACGGCCTGCTGGCACGGCTCGGACTCCGGGAGTTCAGCGGAGCGGGCGTGCTCTCGCCGGGCATCCCGGGAGACGTGGGGGTGCTGGGCCGGCTCATGGTCGCTCCCGTCGTGGAGCTGTTCGGACTGGGTGCACCCGAGCCGCAGGTCACCGACCACACGGTGTCGCTCGGTGCATCGCTCGGCCTCGGTGCGGCTGCCGGAGTTCCGCTGCTCGGATGGACCGTCGGCACCCTGGGTGCCATGGGGACACGGGAGCGTCCCGGGACCACCAGCGTGGTGTTCTCACTGCAGGGGAGCGGCCACACCGCGGGCCCGGCAGGTCGGATCGTCGGTGGTCCCAGCGGCTCCGGCTCGGTCCTGCTGGAGGTGCCCCTGGGCGGCGAGGGCCCCCAGCACGCGGTCGTGACGCGCACCCGATCGGTCGACGGCGGCGAGGTCGTGACCCGGTCGGTGCACGAGTTCGGAACACCGGAGGTGGCCGAGGTCGCGCGACGGGCGCTGGCAGAGGTGCTCTCCGGTCAGCACCGCAGTGGGGCGAGGAGCATCTCGGCGGTCCTGGAGTCGATCGACCCGGAGCCCGTGTGGAGCGATTCCATGGGGGGCGTCGTCGAGGACGACGTGCACACCGCCGACCTCGGGGTCGCTCTCGGAGCGGATCTCGGCGGGTCGGTGACCGCAGGTCACCGGGTGGTCACCTACCGGCGTTGAGCGGTTCAGCCCTCCACGGTCACCGCGACCTCGTAGGCCAGCGAGTCCCCCGTGTAGACGCTGAGGGTCGCGGAGCCGGCGGCGACGGCGGTGGCACCGGCGTTGAAGCTCGCCGATCCGTCGTCGCTGGGCTGGGAGACGGTGAGCACCGCGGTGTCGCTGCTCTCGACCCTGGTCACGTCGTCGGTGACCACGTCGATCGAACGCCCCACCTCCAGGGTCACCGGGTCGCCGGAATCAACGATGACCGGGGCGACGACCCCTGCTGCGTCATCGGGCTGGGTGACCTCCGGACCCTCGATCACCTCCTGTTGTTCCTCTGCGTTGGAACAGCCTGCGATCACGGCGCCGAGGGCGGCAATGGCCATCGCGCAGCGGAGGGCGTTGCGTTGCTTCATGCACCGAGTATCCCGGGTCGGGACACCGATTCCAACCATGGCGGTCCCCTGCCCACCGTGACCGCACCCGGGGGCGGGACCGGCAGGACCCGATCACGAACCGAGCGTGAGCAGGCCGCCGTAGTCCTTCGAGGACCCCAGGTCCTCCGCCGCCCCGTGCTGGTCCCAGGCCACGCGGCCGTTGACCATCACCGCGCGCACCGTGGCATCGTTGCGCCGGACCAGGCGCTGCATCCCGGGGAAGCCCGGCATCTCCGCCTCCTCGATCCGCTCGAGGGTCGAGTCCAGGTGGTCGGGGTCGATCACGACCAGGTCGGCGCGGGCGCCCTCGTGCAGTCGCCCGGCATCGATGCGGTGGAACTCCGCTATCTCGGAGGTGAGCCTCCGCACGGCGGCCTGGACCGACATGAACGGACGTCCCGCCAGCTCCGCGTCGCGCACCCGCTTCAGCATCCGCAGACCGATGTTGTAGAAGGCCATGTTGCGCAGGTGCGCTCCGGCGTCGGAGAAACCGATCATCGCGGTGGGATGGGTCGTGATCCACTCCAGGTTGCGCGGGTTCGCGTTGGCCACCACCGAGTACCAGCGCAGGTCGTTGCCCCACTGGGCCTGCAGGTCGAGGAACGCCTCGATCGGCTCCACTCCCCTGCGGGAGGCCACCTCGGCGAAGGTCATTCCGTCGTGGCGGCCGTCGGGGGTGGACACGACGCGCGCCTCGGCGAGGTCGCGGTGATAGGCGCGTGCGGCGATCGGGTTGCGCCACTGCTTGGCGAAGCGCCTGCGGTACACCGGCGCCCGCAGGAGGGCCCGGCGCGCCTCGAGGTCCTCGAGGTGCAGGGCCTCGGTGCCGGCACCGAACTCCTCGATCACCGGGTTCTCGAGACCGTCGGTGTACATGTCGAACGGGGTGGGCAGAGCCTGGAAGCGGAGGTTGGCACCGAGGTGGCGGTTGTAGCGGTCCGCGAGGGCGGCCATCGCCCGGTAGGCGCCCATCGCCGGCGGTGCGTCGGCCAGCGTGAGCAGCGAGGTGCGCAGCGGTTGCCCGTGACGGGCGCGGCTCAGGTCCATGAGCGGGAAGATGCTCCACCGCGTCTGAAGGTTCGGGATGGCCTGGAACACGGCGTCACGACGCCGGGCCACCTCTGCGAGTCGCCGGTACTCGGCGAACCGGGCGAACACCGAGGGGGTGGGCCTGCTCCGGTAGCGCTCGCCACCCATCTTGTCCCAGGGCAACAGGTTCGCGGACACCCCCAGCATCCCGGAGTCGATCGACTGCTCGACCAGCCGCTCCATGGACACCAGTTCCTGCTCGCCCGGAAGGACCGTCGCGTCGAGGCTGCGTCCCAGTCCCATGACCGCTGCACGCACGGTCGAATGGCCCGCCATGGCGACCACGTTCGGACCCATTGGGAGGCCGGCCAGGTGCTCTGCGTAGCCCGCCGGGCCGTCCCAGTCGACCACGTCGCGCAGCAACGGCAACACCACGTCGCGCGGTATCCCCTCCACCCGGCAGAACATGTCCGCCAGGTCCTCGGGGTCACCGGTGACCATGGAGAGCCCGCACGAACCGATCAGCACGGTGGTCACACCGTGGCGCAACGACTCCGTGAGTCCCGGCGCCACCTCGAGCTCGGCGTCGTAGTGGGTGTGGATGTCGAGGAAACCCGGCGTGACCCAGCAGCCCTCGGCGTCGATGACCCGCGCTCCCTCGGGGCACTCGAGTCCGGGTCCCACCTCCTCGATGGAACCTCCCTCGCCGACCAGCAGGTCGACACGTTCCGGAGGGGTGTCGGTCCCGTCGTACACGAGGCCGTTTCGCACCAGTGCCTTCAAGAGGCCTCCCTTCGGATCCAGCTCGTGGCTGCTCCGGGATCCCGTGCGTCGGAACCCCGGCGGTCCGCAACAGTATGTACCAGCGGCGTCCCGGGCCGCCGGCCGGCTCAGAGGAGCACCGAGACCGCCTCGGCGAGGCGGGGCTGCACCGCCCGTGCATCCTCGGTGCCACAGATCCAGCTCACGAGCGTCGCCAGCCAGATGTCGGAGAGCAACTCGATGCGGAGCCGATCCGCCGGGGACTCATCGGCGACCGGTGCCTCCGAGCCGTCGACCCCGCGGTAGGCCGTGGAGAGCAGCCGCGACATCTCGTCGCGGACCATGCCGACCACGGGCGCCACGTCGGTGTTGCCCGACACGAGCGCCTTGATCATCGCCTTGGTCACCTCCGGGGCACCCTGGAGGGCCTTGTTCGCCCTCCCGAGCACGGCTTCCACCCGCTGTGCCCCGTCCGGTCCCCGCACCGGTCGCTGTGTCATGCGTTCGGAGAGCTCACGGATCTGCTGGAGCATCACCGAGACCAGCAGGTGCTCCTTGGAGGGGAAGTAGCGGTAGAGGGTCCCGATGGCGACATCGGCACCGGAGGCGACCTCGCGCATCTGCACCGCGTCCCATCCGCCGGCATCGGCCAGTTCCAGGGCCACCGACAGCATCCGCTCCCGGCGGGCCGTCTGCGAGGCGGTCAGGTTCGGAGAGGGCACGGCGCCAGACTAGGAGGCGGCGCTACCCGGCCCGAACCGGGCCTGCGACCGCTTCGATCGCCGAGACCTCCCCGAGGCGCACCGGCACGTCATCGACACGGACCTCGTGCGGGTCGAGGTGCTCGGACAACAACGACAGGTGGTCGCCAGCCGAACTCCAAGAGCCGGTCGGGGCGTGTTCGTCGCGCCAGACCTGCAGGGCGACCGGCACACCCAGGTGCTCGGCGAACGCGAGCACGGCCGCCGTCTCGGGCGCCTCGGCCCCGCGCGCGTCGGTCACCGCGAGGCACTGGCGTCGTTCGAGCCGGCACACCAATGCTGCTGCAGAGGCGAACCCCGAGGCCTCACCGGCGGTGGCCTCCGCCGGCACGCACACCGAGTTGGGGATCGATGTGGGGAACGTCCGCGCCACCCAGAACCCGGCCAGCCCCGGATCGACGAGGGCCATCGAACCCTCCGGGAGCGCCCCGGAGAGGTGCAGCGCTGCCCGCGGGGCGGACAGCGGTGCTCCCTCGTCCTCGTAGAGCGGGGTCACCACACCTGCGAGTGAGTCGTAGAGGGCGGGTCGGCTGTCCGGCGGGTCGGGACGGTCCTCCCAGTGGGCGCACAGGGCCACGAGCTGGCCCGGGTGAACCTCCTGCACGAGCGGGTTCGAGAGCGCCTCCACGGCCAGTTCCGCCGGGTCGAGGCCCGATACCACGAGCAGGTCCGCGTCACCCACACCGGCCAGTTCGAGGTCGCGTTCCTGCAGGCCCACGGTGCCGAAGTGCCAGGGCGAGTCCCATCGTTCGACACCCTTGGCGCCCCAGGTGTTGACCACTCCGGCAGCGGCCGCCCGGGAGAACGAGTGCAACCCGTCGACGCCCCGGGCCCTCACCAGCCCCGGTCCCACCACTGCGAGGATGCGCATCCCCGACAGCGACGGATCCAGTGTGTAGACGGGTCGGCGCGGGCGCTCCGCCGAGGCGGTCACCGATTCGTCGACGGGTGCGGAGAGGTCCAGGTCGAGGTGCACCGCGCTGGTGTCCGGGGTCAGCACTCCGGGCGGATCCACCAGCGCGTCGAGCAACTCCCCGGGGGTCGACACGGTGCGTGGGGAGGCGGTGCCACCGGGCCGGCTGGACAGGTGCAGCACGCCGTCCGGAAGCAGGGCCGCGCCGAGGCGCCCCGCACCGTCCACCTCTCCGATCCGCCCGGCAGCGTCGGCCAGGAGCACCGCCAGGTCGGCCTCACCGACCGGGGTGTGGCCGACTGCCGGCTGGTCCGTGGAGGTCACCACGGACTCGCCGAAGACCGTCCTGACGCCGAGCTCGGCCAGGCGCTTCGCCAACAGGTCGCCCACGATCACCTCGGGGCCTCCGGAGCGCCGACCTCGCCGGCCTCGACCGCGAAGTGGTCCAGCGCGGTCTCGACGGCGTTCACCAGCGAGGCATCGAGGTCGGAGAGGTCGTTGACCGCTGCGAGCACCCGACGCCAGCCGTCCCGGGGCGTGCCCCATCCGAGGCGCCGGCAGATCCCGGTCTTCCAGTCCTCGCCGCGTGGGACCTCGGGCCAGGCCTCGATTCCGAGTGACCGCGCACGCACGCACTGCCATATGTCGACGTAGCGGTGACCCACCACCAGCACGTGGCCCGGGTCGACCCGTGCCGCGATGCGCTGCTCCTTGGAGCCCTCCACCAGGTGGTCCACCAGCACGACGAGGCTGCGTCCCGGTCCGGGAGCGAACTCAGCCACCTGCTCCGGCAGGTCGTCTAGGCCGCCCATCGGTTCGACGACGACCGCCATCTCGCGCAGTTCGTCACCCCAGACCCGCTCCAGCAGGCGTGCGTCGTGGTCACCCTCCACCCACAGGCGCGAGCCGCGTGCCACCTTCGCCGTGTGGTCCCTGTGCACCACGGCTCCCGAGGCGCTCACGCGGGTGGCGGGTGCCCCGGCCCCGGTCGGGGCCGGCCTGACGAGGTTCACCGTCTCACCGTTCACGGCGAAGGCCCCCGGACGGTTCCTGAACGAATGCCTGCGTCCATGGGCGTCGCGCACCTCGATCGCCTCGCCGGTGAAACGGGTGAGGCGCCCCCGGGTGCCGCTCACACGGTGCAACAGCGCGAGTTCGGGCACCGCTTCGACCGCGGGGTAGCTGGCCGACGGCCGGGCACGAGCGGATTCGAACTCATCGAGGATGTCCCGCACCTGCGCGACCGTAGTGGGCCGCACGCCCGTGCCCGGGCAGCGCTCAGGCGAGGAAGCGCTCGGCGTATGTCCGCAGCAGCTCCTCGGCCCGGTCCCCATCGGGGCGCGACTCGCCCACGGCCATCCAGGCCGAGGTGAGGATGGTGCTCACCCCGGCACCTTCGAGATCCTCGACCAGGCCCCGGGTGGGTGCCGCCAGGGGTGAGGCGATCACCTCGAAGGGCCTGTCAGCGGTGCCGGCGTCCTCGCGGACCCGGTCGAGGGTCGCGCAGTGCCCGATCAGCTCCTCGGGGGTGTAGTACATCCCCAACCAGCCGTCGTTGCGGGCGGCCCGCTCGAAGGCCACCTGAGAGTGGCCACCCACGTAGACCGGAACGGGCGCGCGGGGAACCGGACGCATCTCCAGGGGCTCGAAGTCGTAGAACTCCCCGTGGTGCTCCACCATCCCGCCCCCGAAGAGGGTGGCGAGCACCTCGAGCATCTCGTCCATGCGCCTGCCGCGCCGGGCGAAGGGCTGTTCGAGCAGGTCGAACTCCTCGCGCATCCAGCCGGCACCGATGCCGAGGGCCACCCGGTCACCGCTCATGTAGGCCGCTGAACCGACCGCCTTGGCGACCACGAAGGGGTTGCGCAGTGGGAGGACGTAGACGTTGGTCAGGAACCTCAACCGGGTGGTGACCGCGGCCATCGCCGAGATCGCCACCCACACGTCGGGCCAGTTCTCATCGGGTTCGAACTGCGGCACGCCGTCGGGGGTGTAGGGATAGCGCGACTCCAGGTACGACGGGTACACCACGTGGTCGGAGGCGGCAACCGAGTCGAACCCGACCTCTTCGGCGACCCGTGCCAGACGGCACCACTCGATCGGATCCGCTCCGATCATCGCATTGCAGAACTTCATCGATCCCTCCCGGGCTCGGTTGCTTCCCCGGTGTCGCCCCTCCGGGGGTCGGTCGCCCCCGGTGGCGGCCCGGTCCTCAGGACCGACCCGCCCGGTCGCGCAGTTCGTAGCGGAGCACCTTCCCACTCGCGTTGAGTGGCAGCTCCGCGACGACCTCCACGGTGCGCGGCACCTTGAAGTTGGCCATGTTGTCGCGTGCCCACGCGATGACCTCCTCGGGGCCCGGATCCGATCCCGCCGCAGGCACGATGAAGGCGTGGGCCACCTCGCCCATGCGTTCGTCGGGCACGCCGACGACGGCGGCGGCCGCGATCCCGGGGTGGTTGCACAACAGCGCCTCGATCTCCGCCGGGTAGGCGTTGAAGCCGCCGACGATGAACATGTCCTTGAGGCGGTCGGTGATGTCGACGTAGCCCCGTTCGTCCATCGTGCCCACGTCCCCGGTGTGCAGCCAGCCGTCGGGGTCGATCGCCTCGGCGGTCTGCTCGGGGTCCTCGTAGTAGCCCTTCATCACGTTGTAGCCGCGCACCACGATCTCGCCGGGTTCGCCGCGCGGCACCTCGGTGCCGGCCTCGTCCACCACCCTGACCTCCACCCCGGGGATCGCACGGCCGGAGGTGTGCGAGATGGTCTCGGCGTCGTCCTCTGGCCGGCAGGCGGTCACCACCCCACATGCCTCGGTGAGGCCGTAGGCGGTGATGACCGTCTCGAAGCCGAGTGTGTCGCGCATTGCCTCGACGAGCGCGACCGGCACAGCGGCGGCACCGGTGACGGCCAGGCGCAGGGTGTCGACCTCGGCCGGATCGAACTCGGGGTGGTTGAGCAGGGTCTGGTAGAGCGTCGGAGGACCGGGGATCATCGAGATCCCCTCGGAACGGATCACCCGGGCGGCGAGGTCCACGTCGAAGCTCGCCAGGGGCACGAGCGTGCAGCCGGTCATCAACCCGGCCAGGATCCCCGCCTTGTAGCCGAAGGTGTGGAAGAAGGGGTTGATCACCAGGTACCGGTCCTCGGCCCTGAGCCCCACGAGGTCGGACCAGTCGGCGAACGCCCTGAGGCTCGCGGCATGGGTCTGGATCACGCCCTTGGGTGCCCCGGTGGTCCCGGAGGTGAACAACAGGTCGCTCGTGTCCTCCCCGGACAGTGCCGCCATGCGGGACCCGACCTCGCCGTCGTCGACCGACCGTCCGGCTTCGACGAGTTCGGCCAGGCCGAGCGCCCCATCGGCACTTCCCCGCAGCAACACGACCGAACCCAGACCCTCGAGGACCTCGGGAGCAGCGCCGCGGAGCATCGACAGGTAGTCGTTGCCCAGGAAGCCCTCCACGCCGAAGAGCACCTTCGCCCCCGAGCGACGGAGTATCTCGGCGGCCTCGAGGCCCTTGTAGCGCGTGTTGAGCGGCACGAGCACGGCGCCGGCGGATTGGAGTCCCAGGACCGCGACGATCCACTCCCAGCAGTTCGGCGCCCAGATGGCCACGCGGTCACCGGGTTCGACGCCGAGCGCAACGAGACCTCGGGCGACCTCGAGCACACGGTCGCGGAGGTCCCGGAAGGACAGCCGCACCGGCTCCTCCCCCGAGAGGTCGACCACCGCCTCGGCGTCCCCGCGGCGGTCCACCGCGTCCCACAAGAGGTTGGGGATCGTGCCCCACCTGAGGTCTCCGCGCGTTCCCTCGTCGCTCACCGCACCCCCTGGTCAATGGTCCTGACGGGTCGTCAGGTCTGCTCGACCAGCGAGACTACCCAGCGCGCGGCTCCTTCGTCCGATCCCCTCAGGCCCCCTTGCCGCGGCGTGCCTCCAGCTCGGCGTGGGCCTCCTCGCGGGTCTTGACGTACGGGTGGGAGTCGACCTCGGAGATGGTGTCGCGCAGGCGCTGGTCGACCGATTCCCGGCGACGTCCGACACCGAGCATGCAGTTCATCGTGCAGCGCCAGACCGCCCGGCCGATCCGTCCCTCACGCACCCCGTAGATCTGCTTGGCCCAGTCGGGCAGCATCGTCGAGATGCCGTGGGCCACGAACCATGCCGGCACCGTCTGCAGCGGATTGCCCACCCAGTCGTTGTGGCGTATGCCGTCCGCGGCCTGTGCCGCGGGAAGGGTGAGTGCCATCCATCCGGACTGCTCGGCCATGTATGCCTCGAGCTCACTGCGGTCCGACGCCAGCGAGTCCGGCTCCAGACCCACGAGCGCGGCCGCGGCGTGCATCTCGGACACGAAACGGTCGGCCTCGGCATCGGTGATGCTCGGCCCGTAGAGGTCACTCGCACGCAGGACCCCCCAGACGATCGTGTTGTGGGTCCACTCCAGCCACGCAGGCGTGTCCGCCTCGATCTCCTCACCGGTGTCGGGGTCGCTCCAGCGGGCATGCGCGTGCATCCTGCGCACCGCTGCCCCGGCGGCGTTCGCGTGTCCCGTGTCGGCGAAGACCGTGGTCAGCACGTACTGCCCGGTTCTGCGGGCACGCCCCTCGGGATCCCGGGAGTTGACCGAGACCTTGTCGAACAACCGCATCATGTTGGGGTTCAGTGCCTGCAGGAGGACCGCAGCGACCATCCCGATCTGAGCGGAGGGATCCAGGAAGAGTTTCCATGCCACGCTCTGCGGACCGAACAGCCCGTCGTCGCGACGCTGCGGGAAGCTGTCGGGTCCGTGCACCTCGGGGTGGGCCGCCAGCACCGCAGCGGCCTCGGCCAGCTCTCCGCTGGCGCGCGCCTCGTCGTCGCCGCTCCTGCGGGCGCTCTGGGGGCCTCCCATCGCGTCGCGCCCCTCCTCCGAGGGCGGAGGGGCGACCGCGGGAGCCGTCGGCTCGGTCGGGGCCGTCCCACTGGGGGCCTGATCGGTCGTTGCCGCGTTCGGGTCCTGCATCCGTTCACGCTACAGAGGCCCCGGCCGGATCCCACCGGGACCGGCACCGGGCTAGTTGCCCTCGCCGAAGGCTCCCGCCTCTCGCAGCTCGGCGATGCGCTCGGGGTCGTAGCCGAGCACCTCGGCGGCGACCTCGTCGTTGTGCTGGCCGGCCGTGGGAGCGGGAGCGGGATCCACCGGCTCCTCGCCCACGAACTTCACGGGATGCGGCAGCATGTCCGCGCCGTGGGTCTCGTGGTCCATGAAGCCGAGACGTTCGATGAACTGCGGATCATCCGCGAGGGTCTTCGGGGTGTTCACCGGCGCGATCGTCGTGTTGTGCTCACCCGAGAAGACCACCCACTCCGCGGTCGTGCGGGTGCGGAATATCTCCGCCAGCTCACCACGGAGCTCGGTGTTGCCCTTCGCATGGTCGGCGAACTTCGACCCGGGCCAGCGTTCGAAGAGGTCCATGCGGTCTACGCCTTCGCAGAAGTTGCGCCAGAACTCCTGTTCGGAGGCCATGAACAGCACATGGCCATCCGCCGACTCGTAGATCTGGTAGCGCACTCCGTCGCGCATGCCCGCGGTGCCGGGCGCGCGACGCTCGTAGTTGTCCGCCGCGTTCCCGGTGACCTCGTCCTCGGGCCGCTCGTAGGCCTTCCAGGTCTCGCTGCGGTACCAGTCCATGTAGGCGGCGGCATCGGACTGGGCGATCTCGAAGAACGACCCCTCGCCCGTCTCGCGGGCCCGTATGACACCGGCAAGGATGCCGAAGGCGCCGAACAGCGGGCCTGCGTGGATGCCGGTGGATGGATGCTCGGGGATGCACGGGAAGCCGTCGTCGTACTCGGGCTTCACGAGACCCGCCCAGGTGTCGTAGGCGATCCCGTGGGAGGGCAGTTCCGCGTAGGGGCCGGTCATGCCGTATCCGGAGATCGTGCAGAACACGATCCTCGGGTTGACCTCGAGCAGGTCCTCGAATCCCAACCCGCGCTTCGCCAGGGCTCCGGGACGCATGGCCTCGATCACCGCGTCGGCGTCCCTCACCAGGTCGAGGAACACCTCCTTGCCCCCTTCGCTTCGCAGGTCGAGGGTCATCGAACGCTTCCCACGGTGGATGTGCCAGTGAAGCAGCGAGGAGTCCTCGATGATGGGCCACGTCATCTGGCGGATGTAGTCGCCCTTGGGCGGTTCCACCTTGATCACCTCTGCACCCAGGTCGGCCAGGTGCGTTCCCACCGCACCCGGTCCGAGCAACGAGACCTCGATCACTCGCAGTGATGCCAAGGGTGCCTGTGAGGGTGCCATCCGAACTCCTGGGTGAATCTGACGGGTCGTCAGATCCTAGCCACGCCGGACCGGCGGGCACTCAGGTGATCGCGATGACCGCGATCGCGAGCAACCCGACCAGGATCGCCACGATCCAGATCGGCCAGCCGCCGAAGTCGACCTTGCGCTTCTCGCGCAGCTCGTACTCGCGGTTGGCCTTCGTACCCACCTTGGGCAGGTGACGCGAGTGTTCCGGCTTGCGAGGCTTCTGTCCGCTGCTACCCACGCACGCCACACTAGGTCAGCGCGGCCCACACCCGTTCGGTACCGTTCGCGGATGGCCCGGATCCTGGACGTCGACCTGTTGTCCTTCGAGAGGGGCGACAGGGCTGCGCGCTCGGCGGTGGTGGACGGGGTGATGGAGAGCCTGCGCACCGGGTTCGTCTACACGAGCCACGACATCGGCGAGGACCTGCTCGACACCGCATACGGAATGCTCGCGGAGTTCTTCTCCATGGACCCGGCGACCAAGTCCCGCTTCGTGGCACCGGGCACCCACGGCCAGACCGGCTACACGGGACTGCTGGTCGAGACCGCGGCGGTCTCCGACACACCCGACTGGAAGGAGATGTTGAACTGGGGGCGGAGCCTGCCCGAGGGCCACCCGCTCCGGCGCCGCTATCCGCACCGCTACGGCGAACAGGTCCTGCCCGAGGAGGCGGTGCCGGGGATCACCGAGGTGCTCGACGAGTTCCACGACCGCACCCTGGAACTCCAGGAGAGGTTCCTGAGGATCATCGCCACCGGGCTTGGTGCCCACGAACACTTCTTCGACGACATGCTCACCGACGGCACGACACTCACGCGCGCGATCCGTTACCCGCCCATGGACCAGGCCCCCGGTGGGGCACCGCACGTCTGGGCCGGCGCCCACGGCGACATCAACCTGACCACCGCACTGCCCCGGGCCACCTCGCGGGGCCTGCAGGTGCTCGTCGGAGCCGAGCAGACCCGTGGGACCGGCTCCGCGCCGGTGGGGGGCGAGTGGGTCGACGCCGCTCCTCCGTCCGACCACGTGATCATCAACACCGGGATCATGCTGGAGAGGCTCACCAATGCCGTCATCCCGACCGGGTGGCACCGTGTGGTGGCCGACCCGGACCAGCCCGGGGAGCGGTACTCGGTGGTTCAGTTCTGCCACCCGACACCGTGGACGATCCTGTCGCCCATGGCCTCCACCATCTCCGCGGAGTCACCCCAACGATTCGCGGGGATCGAGGCCGGCGACCTGCTCGACCAGGTCATCTACGACATCAACCTCGTGGAGGACTCACCACGGATCGGGCGCGACGCCGCAGCAGAGGACCCACGAGGAGCCACCCCTTGAACGACCACCGAAGCCCCGTCCGCACCGAAACCGACGGTGAGGTGATGGTGGTGACCATCGACCGCCCCGAGGTGCGCAACGCCGTTGATGGCCCCACCGCAGCCGGTCTCGCCGATGCCTTCGGCGGGTTCGAGCACGACGACTCGCTCGCGGTGGCCGTGCTCACCGGCGCCGGGGGCACGTTCTGTTCGGGGGCCGACCTCCACGCGGTGTCGCGGGGGCGGGGGAACCGGGTCGAGCGCGACCTCTCCGTGGACGGGCCCATGGGCCCGACGCGCATGAAGCTCTCCAAGCCGGTGATCGCTGCGGTGGAGGGGCACGCCGTGGCCGGCGGCCTGGAGCTGGCCATCTGGTGCGACCTGCGCGTGGCTGCCAGCGACGCGGTGTTCGGTGTGTACTGCCGGCGTTGGGGTGTTCCCCTGATCGACGGGGGTACGGTGCGCCTGCCGCGCCTGGTCGGCCAGTCCCACGCCCTCGACCTGATCCTCACCGGAAGGGGCGTCCATGGTGAGGAGGCCCGCACGATGGGCCTCGCGAACCGACTGGTCGAGCCCGGCACGGCACTGGAGGAGGCCGTCGCGCTCGCACACCACATCGCAGGGTTCCCGCAGCTGTGCATGCGCAACGACCGTCGATCCGCGATCGCCCAGTGGGACCTCGACGCGGATGGTGCAATGGCCTTCGAGATCGAGGTGGGACTCGAGACGATCACCTCCGGTGAGACCGTCGAGGGAGCCTCGAGGTTCGCCTCCGGCGAGGGCCGCGGCGGAGCCGGTGTCTGAAGCCGATGATCGGCCCACCGGCAGCTCCGACGGGCTCGTGGCGGGCCCCGACGGGCGGCTGCGCTGCGCATGGTGTGTGGGCGACGAGCTCTACATGCGCTACCACGACACCGAGTGGGGGTTTCCCACCCACGACGACCACAGGCTGTTCGAGAAGCTGTGCCTCGAGGGCTTCCAGGCCGGCCTGTCCTGGTTGACGATCCTGCGCAAGCGCGAGAACTTCCGGGCGGCGTTCTGCGACTTCGACCACGAGAAGCTCGCAGCATTCACCGAGGCCGATGTGCAGCGCCTGCTGGCCGACCCGGGGATCGTCAGGCACCGCGGCAAGATCGAGGCGACCATCGACAACGCCCGCGCCATGTCGCAACTGCTGGAGCGGGAGGGCTCACTCGCGGAGTTCGTGTGGCGCTACCGACCCGACCCGGCAACCCGCGCGGACCCGGTGACCCGGGAGACGGTGTCGTCGACGACGTCCACGCCGGAATCGACGGCTCTGGCCCGGGAGCTGAAGGGGCGTGGATGGCGGTTCGTGGGACCCACCACCGCCTATGCGTTCATGCAGGCGATGGGCCTGGTCAACGACCACCTCGAGGGCTGTGTGACCAGGGCAGAGGTGCTCAGGCCATCCGTTCGTTGAGGCCCACCCCGGGAGCGATGTTGGCCGGCACCGCCGTCGCGCTGCCCAACCCGAGGATGATGTGGGACAGCCCCGGGATGAGGAACAGGAAAAGCTTCCAGCCGAACTCCTTGCCGAACAGCTCAGCTGTGTCGTTGGCAAGGAACCACATGGCGATGATGTTGATGCACGGGATGAGCGAGAGGATCAGCCACACCACCGGCTCCCGCTGACCGCGCGCCTTGAAGAGCATGTAGACGTTCACGAACGGGATGATTCCCATCCAGCCGGGAAGGCCGATCTTGGTGAAGACCTTCCAGTATCCGACGAGCATCAGCACCAGCAGCGCCAGGTAGGCGAAGACGATGACCGCCATCAGGGCGCCACCTCCTGCACCGAGGTCGGTGGAGCTGTCCTGGGCGAGAATGCTGATCAGGTCCATGCAGGGAACGGTATGCCGTACAGCCGGCCAACCCGCGGATCTCAGCAGGAGATGACCGACGTGCACATGTCGGTGACCTCCGCGCAGAACCCCTGGTGGCTGAGCGCGACCGCCCTGCCACGGTCGATTGCATGCGCCCTCTGTGCCACGAGTCCGGTGAGAAGGGTGATCATCCCGAGCAGGTGCGCCTCGCGGACCTCCGGGGAACCGGGGGCGCGCTGTTCCAGCTCGCCGAGGATCGAGGTCAGGCTGACCGTCGTCGACTCGTCCGACTCCACCCGCCACGAGGCGAAGCGACCCCGCAGCTGGGCCACGATCCGCAGGTACGCCCGACCGCCGGGGGAGTCGAGTTCGGCCGCATAGGGCTCGACCAGGCACCACACCAGTTCCGAGGTGGCCGGAGCCTCCCCGAGACCTGCCCGGAGCCGGGCACGCCCGGCGTCCACCGGACCACCACGGCGGGCGAGGATCTCGAGCAGCAGGTTCTCGCGGCTGCCGAAGTGGTAGGTGAGAGCCGAGGCGTTCCGCTGTCGTGCAGCCTCCACGATCTCGCGGGTCGTGGCCCCCTGCACTCCCCGCTCGGCGAAGAGCACCTCCGCGGTGTCCATGAGGACGTCGCGGGTGGTGCGCGGCGTGTCTGTGATGGTGCCCATCGTCGGGCCCGGCCCGGGTCAGCCCCCGAGGGGGATGATCGCGTTCTCGGGGATGACCTCGGGCATGTCGAACTCGGGCAGCGGGTTCGCGAAGGTCGGGTGCTTCGGCTTGGCCGTGGCACGCATCTTCGTGGTGGAGTGCTCGGGGTCGGTGTCGTAGTTGGGGATCACCTCGCTGCCGAACAACTCGATCATCTCGAGCACCTCTTCGTGCTGGAAGCCCTCGTTGGGGATGCCGAACACCAGCTGGTCGGTACCGACCTCCTGGTAGCGCTGGATCTGCTCGTTGACCTCCTCGGGGTTGCCACAGAGCAGGTACCCGGCTTCGATCGCCCAGTCGAGGGTCGCCTCGTCGGCGATCCCGTTGGGCCGGCCCGGCCATGTCACCGCGCCCTCCATCTTGGGCATCGTGTCGTGGTACATCGTGACCATCGTGTTGAGATAGCCACGACCGGAGCTGATGGCGATCTCGCGGGCCCGGTCGCGGTCGGCCAGGCACACCACCGCGTTGGTCATCATCACGTTGTCGTTCTGGAACTGCCCGATCGGTTCGCTGCACTCCGCAGCGGCCTCCTTGTAGGACTCGATGCGCCCCTTCAGGTTCATGATCGGTTCGAAGTTGAACGCGATGGCGCCGATGCCGAGGCTGCCGGCCTTCGCGAACGTGGCCGGGTTGCCACAGGCGACCCACATCGGCGGGTGGCCCGTGCCGTAGGGCTTGGGAAGGATGTTGTGCGGTGTGGGCACGCGGAAGTACTCACCTTCGAAGGTGTAGTCCTTCTGTTCGAACATCCGCAGGATCTCCGGGGCGGCCTCGTCCCACATGGCCTTGGTCTCGGAGGTGTCCATGATCCCGAAGGTCGCCACCTCGTGGCTGCCTGCACCGCGGCCGGTGCCCCACTCGTAGCGGCCACCCGTGATGTGGTCGAGCATCGCGACGCGCTCGGCGTTGCGGACCGGGTGGTTGACCACCGGCGAGAGGTTCATGATCGCGGAGCCCATGTGGATCCGCTCGGTCTGCGCAGCGATCCACCCGAACACGGTCTCCGGTGCGGACATGTGGCTGTACTCGGTGAGGCCGTGGTGCTCACCGATCCAGACGTACTTCCAGTTGTACCTGTCGGCGTGCACCGGGTACTGCAGCTCCCGCATGAGCATCGTGTGCTCGGCCTCGGTGTCGTGTGCCCCGGGACCGGGCAGGTATCCGTTGAGGAAGAGTCCGAACTCCATGGTGCAAGCTCCTTGCTCACGTGTCTGTGCTCACGCGACTGTGACTAGAACAAGTTCTAATGTAGGCCATTAGATCTGGCGACCGCAACCCACCGGGTGGTCAATCCCGGGTCCATGCGGCAGGATCCACCCATGGGAATCACCTACCACCGACCGATCCCGTTCCGCCTCGCCAACGCGCTGCTGTCCATGCCGGACCCGCTCATCCAGCGGTTCGCAGGTGATCCGATCTCCGTCGACGGCCGCACGCTCAACCGCTCGGTGCAGCTGCTGTTGAAGGCCTCCGAGAGCCTCGACCAGGACGTGCTCAGCACCGGCGACGTGACACAACGGCGTACCGAGATGGCGCGTGCCGCAGGCCTCGGGATGCCCCGCGCCAAGGGACTCCACGTGGTCGACCGCACCATCCCCGGGCCGGAGTCGGACCTGCCGCTGCGGGTCTACCGGCCGTTCGGACTGGGCGCCGAACCGCCGGCCATCGTCTACTTCCACGGCGGGGGTTGGGTCGTGGGGGACATCGCCACCCATGACGGATCCTGCCGTGCACTGGCGGTCTCCTCGGGCTGCGTGGTCATCTCGGTGGACTACCGCCTGGCGCCCGAACACCGGTTCCCCGCAGCTCCCGACGACTGCCTGGCCGCGTTCCGTTGGGTCGTCGACAACGCCGCGGAGCTCTCGATCGACCCGACCGCGGTCGCCGTGGCAGGTGACAGCGCGGGCGGCAACCTGGCCGCGGTCGTGGCACAGCTGTGTGCAGGCATGGACGGGCCCTCACCGGTGGCGCAGGGGCTCATCTACCCGAGCACCGACTTCAGGATGCAGACGCGCTCCATCGACGTGTTCGCGGACGGGTTCTTCCTGACACGTGAGTCGATGCACTGGTTCAGGGACCAGTACATCGACGACGACACCCCCAGGGAGGATCCGATGCTCTCCCCCCTGCTCGCCGACGACGTCTCCGGGGTGGCACCGGCCTGGGTGTGGACCGCGGGTTTCGACCCGCTGCGAGACGAGGGCCGCGCCTATGCCGAGAGGCTCGACAAGGCGGGGGTCACCACGCACTACCGCTGCTACGACGACCGGGTCCATGGGTTCTTCGGCATGGGAGTGCTGCCGGGCGGGCTCGAGATCATCGAGGAGATGGGGACCCAACTGGGTGAGCTGATACGCAGCAGCGCCCGCGCCTGACCGCACCTCCGGTACCTTCAGCGCCACCACCGTCGTGCCGATGGGGAGGCATGCAGAAGCGCACGCCGCTGTGGTTGTCACACCACTACCCGGGGGACTACGACCGCTGCATCCGCTTCGGCGACACCCACCTGTGCAGGCGCTGCACGGTGCTCTACCCGGTGGTGTTCGCCACCATGTTCGCAGCACTCGCCGGGTTCCGGTGGGCCGGCTCCGCGGACCCCTGGTTGCTCTGGCTGCTGCCCGTGCCCGTGGTGATCGAGTGGTGGGGCGAGCAGTTGGGTCTGTGCCGATACAGCGCGCCGCGCAGCGTCGTGCTGACCCTCGTCTGCGCACCCGCGGTCGGGGTCGGCCTGGCCCGCTACATGCAGGACCCCACCGATGGGCTGTTCTGGTCGGTGGTGTGCACCTACGCGGTCGTCTGCGCGGCGCCCGTGTTCATCGGCCGGCGAGCGCGAACAACTCCCCCAGCGACCCCGGGATCCTCACCTCGAAGGGCGGCAGGGCGGGCTCGATGATGTTCGAGACGTCGAGCGGCGTGTCGTCGTACTCGTGGGACCATGGGCCCGGGTCGTGCACCTGGGTGTCGGCCACCGCTGCCATCACGAGGCGGTCGAAGCGCCACGTGAAGGAGGGCCTGATCCCGGGCGACTCGCCCAGTGGGTCGCCGAAGACCTCGGTGGGCAGCCCCAGGCGAACGACCACCATGTCGAGACTGGGCACGACGATCACGATCTGGTCGAACAGGCCCGACAACGCGAAGGCGTCACGGGGCAGCCCGGGCCAGTTCGGTTCCTCGGTGCGCTTGTAGTACGGCACGCCCGAGTCGATGTTCCACCCACCCGAGTTGGTCCGCCACAGGAAGCCGTAGCCGGCATTGGCCGTGGTTCCCGTGCGTCCCTGCTGGATGTAGACGGGATCGAGCAGCTGTTCGGTTCCCCACCTGCCCTCGCGCAGCAGGAGGTGGCCGAGCCTGGCCCACGCCGTGGGGGTCATGTCGAGGAAGGCGAACCCCTGGGTCGTGCCGGCTGCATCACGCTGCCAGCGCCAGTCGCTGCGGGGGATGCCGATGGGCTCGAAGAGCTCCCTGCGGGCGAAGTCCTGGAAGTCCTCACCGCTGGCGCCCTCGACCACCGCCACGAGCACGCTCACCGCGGTCTGTGCGTAGAGGAAGGTGCTGCCCGGCTCGGCCTGGAACGGGCGTGAGAGCACGTCGGCCACCGAGTCCTGTGACCCCGCGGCCCAGAGGTCGTTGACCCACGCCATGCGCAGACCGCTCGTCTGGGTCAGGAAGTGCCGTGGAGTCAGCGAGGCATGGGCAGGATCGAGATCCAGCGCCGCGGTGTCGAGGTACGCCGAGATGGGATCGTCCACCGACAGCAGGCCCAGTTCCTCCGCCCGACCCACGACCATCGACACCACACCCTTGGTCATCGACCAACCCGGCAGGCGCATGTTCTCGGTGAGCGGGTCGTTGCCGCTGCGTGCGACGAGGCAACCGTGCCGGTAGACGCGCACCGACTGTGCACCTCGTGCACTCGCGTACCCGACCGCTCGGGCCAGGTCTCCGCGGTCCAGCCCCACGTCCTGCGCACCGGCGGTGGCGAAGTCGGCCGAGCCCACGGGTGTGGCGCAGCTCACCGGTTCGAGATCGGCCGGGTCCCCGGAGCCACCGCCGCCGCCCCTGGTTCCCGACGGCAGCAACGGCGCCGCGCAGGCACTCGCGGACAGGGCCACGGCCAGACCGGCCAACGCCAGGACCGCCCGCACGGAACCACCGAAACCCCTACGCATCACCACTGCCTCCGACCCGCCCTTCAGCCGATGACCCCCTCGCCGAGGAAGGTACCCTCTTGCCGTGGCGGCGACCAAGGGCACCGCAACGGGGGGCACCCCCGGCGATCCGGAGTCCATGGAGGTGAGCGCCGCGGGGCACACCGTTCGCATCACCCATCCCGGCAAGGACTACTTCCCCCGGGTCGGGCTAACCAAGGCCGACCTGGTCGAGTACTACCTCGCGGTGGAGAAGCCCGTCATGTCGGCCATGGGAGGTCGGGCGGTGCTCATGGAACGCCACCCCGACGGGGTACCCGGAAAGAGCTTCTTCCAGAAACGGGTTCCTGCGGGCCACCCCGACTGGTTGCGCACCACCGTGGTGTCGACGCCCGCCGGCACGACCTCGGACGCATTGGTGATCCACGACATCGCGCACGTGCTGTGGGCGGTCAACCTGGGTTGCCTCGGCTTCCACGTGTGGGCCACGAGGGCCTCCGATCCACTCCATGCCGACGAACTCCGATTCGACCTGGACCCGATGCCGAAGGTCACCTTCGACGAGGTGCGAACCGTTGCACAGCTGCTCGGCGAGCTGCTGTCCTCACTCGGGATCCGCAGCTGGGTGAAGACCTCGGGCAGCAAGGGCCTGCACGTCTACGTGCCCCTGCATGCCCGCTGGGGTGCGGTCACCGTGCGTTCCGCCGCCGTGGCGACCGCCCGGGAGCTGGCCAGGCGTCATCCGGACCTCGTCACCGACGAGTGGTGGAAGGAGGAGAGGGGCCGGCGGGTGTTCGTGGACTTCAACCAGAACGCGCCGCACAAGACGGTCTTCGGCGCGTGGTCGGTCAGGCCACGGGTGGGGGCACAGGTGTCGACGCCGCTCACCTGGCAGCAGCTCGACGGCATCGACCCTGACTCGCTGACCGTGGCGACCGTCCCCGCGCGGATCGAGGAGTTCGGTGACCCGTGGGCCGACCGTTGGGACAACCGCCAGACGATCGAGCCGCTCCTGGAATGGCACGAGCGGGACATGGCACTGGGATTGCTGGACGCCCCGTGGCCCCCGCAGTACCCCAAGATGCCCAACGAACCACCCCGGGTCGCCCCCAGCCGAGCCCGCAAGGACTGATGCAGCCAACCGAACCCCCCCCCCCCCCCCCCCCCCCCCCCGCCCCCGGGGGGGGGGGGGGGGGGGGGGGGGGGCCCCCCCGCGACCGCTCGATTGGG
>JAMLGJ010000036.1 GCA_023958095.1 Microthrixaceae bacterium | reverse complement strand
GTCTGCGCCCCCCCCCCCCCCGTACCTGCGCGCCCGGCGGTGGTGGTCGCAGGGGCGTTCGGCGATCCGGCTAGCGGTCCCGGAGTCCCTTGCCGTCGAGGATGCGGGGCACCACCTTGTCGACTCGGCGTTCCCGGGTGTCGGACCGCTTGGCGGCCGAGATGTGGAGGTTGTACTCGCGCTGTCGGCCCGGCGTGAGGTTCTCGAACGCTTCGGAGAGCTCGTCGTCGGAGGCGAGCCGTTCGGCGAGCTCGGCCGCGAGTTCCTCCTCGGGTCGTTCGGGCAGTTCGGTGCCCGCTTCCTCGTGGGCGATCGCTTCGCGGACATAGGCGGTGATCGTGTCGGCCGATGCCTCGACGTCCTCGGTGGAGGTGAACCTCATCCGTTTCGGTCCGTGGGTGTTCGGCCCCTGGGCATGGAGCACCCCCTCGGGGTCGTCGAGGAGGACGCCCTTGAAGAACATGAGCGCGAGGTGATCGGAGAACTCCTGCACGAGCACGACGTTCGCGTCGTTGTGGCAGTAGCAGGGCTTTCCCCACTTGATCTCCTCGTCGAGCCCACAAGACAGCAGCAGCGGCCGAATCGCAGCGATCTCCCCGGGCCACTGCTGTGAAGCCTCCAGATAGGCCTCCACGTCGGCGAAGTCCTCCACTGCGTCGTCCTCTCCGGAAGGTTGGCGGGATCCCCGGCCGCCTCGACCGTAGTCACGACGACGCCGGGCTGCATCCGTTCATCGACGGCCCCCGACGATCCGGTCGTGCCGCAGGTCCCGGTCGTGCCACCGGTCCTCGATCGCACGGACGGACAGCCGGGACCGAACCCGGGCCCGGCGTGGAGGAAGTCGTTCTGGTGGAGCTGATGGGAATCGAACCCACGACCCCCTGCTTGCAAAGCAGGTGCTCTAGCCAGCTGAGCTACAGCCCCGAGGTGGGTCAATGCTAGTGGTTGCGGTGGCGCTGCCCACCAGCGGCCGGGTACCGGGTCCCGACAGCCGGGTGCCGGAGGTGTGGGTCGTCGCGGCCATCGATACCGGACCGTGGCCGGGATAGCCTCTGGGTGATCCCAGCCGCCGCAGTGACGGCATCGCCGGTTCCGGTCGCGACGATGGACCACTTCCGGTGGGGAGCGAGGACAGGGGGACGACGTGGACCTGCGACGCCGATCGGTGATCGCCGTTGTGCTCCTGCTGGGTGGGCTGCTCGCGGGGTGTGATGTGGCCGCGCCGCCCGAGCGCGTCATCACCTACCGCATCGCGACCCGTGGGGTGATCACCGCGGATCTGGGGCACTTCGCTCGGCACGTGGCGTCCACGCTCGCGGATCCGAGGGGCTGGTCCGCAGGCGGTGCGATCCAGTTCCGTCAGGTCGCCGGACCGGCCGACTTCACGATCTGGCTGGCCGAGGCCTCGACGCTGCCCTCCTTCGGGTCGCCCTGCCACCCGAGGTGGTCGTGCCGCTCGGGTTCGAACGTGATCATCAACCAGGATCGCTGGCAGGGGGCCACTTCCACCTGGCCCTACGGACTCGACTCCTACCGGCACTACGTGGTCAACCACGAGGTGGGCCATTGGATGGGGCTGGGCCACCTGTCGTGCACCGGCGGTGCGGGTGCCCGTGCGCCGGTGATGGCCCAGCAGTCCAAGGGCGGTGCCGCCAGGGGTGAATGCAGGTTCAACGTGTGGCCCACCCCCGGGGAGGTCGCGACCGCGTCGCGCAACCGCGGCGTCACCCCGCGCTACAGCGGCGTTCCGAACCCGGATGATCCCTTCGGCAGCTTCGACAGCGTGGTGGTCGAGCGCGACGACTCGGGCAGGCCCCTGCGGGTGCGGCTGCTGGGCTGGGCGGCCGACGGCGACACCCGCGGCCCGTTGCCGGTGGGAGTGTTCCTCGACGGGAAGCCGGTCACCATCATCGCCGCGGACAGGCCGCGTGCGGACCTGGGTGACATCCTGTGGTATCTGGGGGAGGACCACGGCGTGGACGCAACGATCGAGGTTCCGCCGAGCACCGGGGTCGTGTGCCTCCTCGCCGGCGGTGTCGGGGCCGGCCATGGTTCGGTCGACCTCGGCTGCAAGGTCGTCAAGTAGGTCGGCCCCATCGAGTGGCCCTGAACGGAGGTGGTTGGTCGGTGGACCACGAGACCAACAGCGAGGAGCACTCCGGCGAGATGCGGGTGCTCGCCGAAGCGGGGCTCTGGAAGCCCGGTGAGGACGGTCCGGCGGGGCGACCCGCCCGCCTCGAGCTGCTGCGCGGCCTGCTCGAGCTCGGCGCGTCGCCGGAGCGGATCATCGATGCGGACGCACGTGGCGACCTGCAGGGCCTCGGGTTCGACCTGTTGTTGGAGACCGACGACCTGGACCTCGGGGAGATGGCCGCCGCCGTCGGGATGGAACGCGACGAGCTCTGCCTGCTGTACAGGCACCTCGGCGTCGAGATCGAGGACCTGCAGGAGGTGCGATTCGCCCGCAACGAGGTCGACTTCGTCAACCGGCTGCGCTGCACCATGTCGGTCTTCCCCGGCGAGACCGGCAACGAGGTTCTGCAGGCCCTCGCGGCGGCCATGTCGTCCCTGGCCGCGGCCTCCATCGGGGCCTTCGTGGGGGCCGTGGAGCCCGAGTTGGCCGACGGGGACGACGAACTCGCGTGGAACCGCTCCATCACCGAGGCCGGCAGGGGTGCCCTCGACCTCGTGTCGGACATGAGCGGCCTGTTCCGCCACCACCTGCGGATCGCCATCGAGCAACAACGTTCCGCCATGCGCCACGTCGAGTCCCGGCAGCTGTCGGTGCTCGCGGTGGGGTTCGTGGACCTCGTGGGCTACACCGCCGAGGTGCAGGACATGCCGGTGGAGGAGCTGGTGGCCTACACGAGCCGGTTCCGCCATCGGGCCCACGACGTGGTCACCTCCCACGGGGGACGCCTCGTGAAGCACATAGGCGACGAGGTCATGTTCAGCGCGGTGGAACCCGGGCGGGCGTGCTGGATCGGGCATGCCCTCATCGAGGACTTCTGCGAGTCGGTGTCGCTGCCGCGGGGCGGCATCGCGTACGGCCCACTCGTGGCACGTCACGGTGACCTCTACGGACCGGTGGTCAACCTGGCGAGTCGACTGGCCGAGACGGCCGTTCCCGGGGAACTGCTGGCGCCGGCGGCGATGGCCGAGCACACTCCCGAGGGAGAGGTGGGCCTCGAACCAGCCGGTCGCCGACAGCTGAAGGGCTTCAGCGAACCCGTGGAGGTCGTCTCGGTGGGTTGGGTGGAGGAGCCCTAGGCAGCCCCGGAACTCACCCGCCCGCGAGCGTCGCCACCAGGAGCGCCTTGGTGGTGTGCAACCGGTTCTCGGCCTGGTCGAACACGACGCTGCGAGCCGAGCGGAAGACCTCGTCGCTCACCTCGAGTCCACCTTCGAGGCCCGTGGCCCGCGCGATCTCGGCCCCGACGGTGGTCCGGGCGTCGTGGTACGCGGGGAGGCAGTGCATGAACCGCGCCCCCTCGCCGGCGGCCTCCATCAGTGCGGCGTCCACCCGGTAGGGCATGAGCTCCTCGACGCGGCTGCGCCACACCTCGGAGGGCTCGCCCATCGAGACCCACACGTCGGTGTGCACGAAGTCGACACCCGCCACGGCTTCGTGGGGATCCTCGATGACGGTCACCGAGCCCCCTGAGGCCTCGGCGAGGTGCCGGGCCTCCGCCAGCAGGTCCTCGGGAGGCCCCAGCGACGCGGGGCCGGCCAGGCGCAGGTCGGCGCCCAGCAGGGCGGCCGCGATGGCGTGGCTGCGTGCCATGTTGAAGCGCAGGTCCCCGAGGAACGCGTACGAGATCTCCGAGGCGTCGCGCCCGGAGTGCTCGCGCATCGTCTGGAAGTCGGCGAGCATCTGTGTCGGGTGCCACTCGTCGGTGAGCCCGTTGTACACGGGCACGCCCGCGTGGGTGGCAAGGGTCTCCACGTCCTCCTGGCGCGCTCCCCGGTAGAGGATCGCGTCGAACATCCGCCCGAGGACCGCCGCGGTGTCCTCGGTGGACTCCTTGTGGCCGACCTGGGAACCCGTCGGGTCGAACAGCGTCGTGGCAGCGCCCTGGTCGGCGGCGGCCACCGAGAACGCGGCCCTCGTGCGTGTCGAGGTCTTCTCGAACACCAGCGCCACGTTGCTGCCCTCCAGCAGGCGCCGCTCGGTGCCACTTCGCCTGGCGTCCTTCAGGGCGTCGGCGAGGTCGAGCAGGTCGGTCCACTCGCGGGCATCCAGGTCGGTCTCCCTGCAGAAGCTCCGCCCGTGGAGGCTGCCCGGCAGGGCGGTGTCGGCATAGGTCCCCGCATCGCCGGTTGTCCCAGCACCACCGGTCGTCTCAGCATCGCCGTTCATCGCAGCACCCTATTGTGCGGGTCGTCCCGACTCACACCGACTTGGGGCCTGGCGGAGCGCCCGGGTCGGTTCAGCTCTCGGCGCGCAGCTCACCTTCTGCGACGAGTCGTTCGAGGGTCAGCTCGGGCTGTTCGTTCTCGAGTCGTTCGAGCCAGTAGACCGACTCGAACAGCGCCAGCAGCACCCCGTCGGAACGCTCGAGCACGTCCACACCCTGCATCGCCCTCAGGGCGGGACGCGACTGCTCGTCGGTGCGGCGCGCCACCCGGTAGCGGGTCATGGTCAGCTCCACCGGGGCGTTGAACTCGTTCTCGAGGCGGTGCGTGGCCACCTCGAACTGCAGGGCCCCGACCGCTGCGAGCACCGGTGCCTGGTCACCGAACTCGGGGTCCCGCAGCACCTGCACCACCCCCTCCTCGTCCAGCTGGGTGATCCCGCTGCGGAACTGCTTGGCCTTCGAGACGTCCTTGGCGCGGACCGTCGCGAAGTGCTCCGGTGCGAACGCGGGGATCGGCGGGTACTCGACCGGCTCACCCACGTACAGCGAGTCGCCGACGCGCAGGTCACTCGCGTTGACGAGGCCGACGACGTCGCCCGGGAACGCCTCCTCGAGGGTGTCGCGCTCGGAACCGAACACCGAGTGGGCGTACTTCGTGGCGAACGGCTTTCCGGTGCGGCCGTGGGTGACCACCATGCCGCGCTCGAAGCGTCCGGAGTTGACCCTCACGTAGGCGATCCGGTCGCGGTGTGCCTTGTCCATGTTGGCCTGGACCTTGAAGGCGAAGCCCGAGAACTCCGAGTCGAGCGCACGTCTGTGCCCCTCGGCGTCGGCCCGAGCGGTCGGGGCGGGAACCTCGCGCACGATCGCGTCCAGCAGCAACCGCACACCGAAGTTGGTGATCGCCGAGCCGAAGAACATCGGCGAGGACTCCCCGGCGCGGAACATCTCCTCGTCATGCTCTGCGCCCTCCAGCAGCTCCAGCTCCTCGCTGGCGTCCTCCCAGGCGTCTCCCTCCTCGGTGGCCGCGCGCTCGGGATCGAGCACCTCCTCGGCTGCCTCGGTGGTACCCCCGGCGGTGCGGGTGAAGCGTACGAATCGCCCGGTGTCCCTGTCGACCACGCCACGGAAGTCCCCTGCGATGCCCACCGGCCACGTCACCGGTGTGCAGATGAGTGACAGGTGAGACTCGATGTCGTCGATGAGCTCGAGGGGCGACAGACCGGGCCGGTCCCACTTGTTGACGAAGGTGATGATCGGCAGGCCCCGGTCGCGGCACACCTCGAACAGCTTGAGGGTCTGGGCCTCGATTCCCTTCGCGGCGTCGAGGACCATCACCGCGGCGTCGCAGGCGGTGAGCACCCGGTAGGTGTCCTCGGAGAAGTCGCGGTGCCCGGGAGTGTCCAGCAGGTTCACCACGCAGTCCCGGTACGGGAACTGGAGCACCGTAGAGGTGATGGAGATGCCACGCTGCTGTTCGAGCTCCATCCAGTCCGAGGTGGCGGACCTGCGATCCGCCTTGGCCTTCACGGCTCCGGCCTCGCGGCCGAGTGCACCTCCGTAGAGGAGCAGCTTCTCGGTGAGGGTGGTCTTGCCGGCGTCGGGGTGCGAGATGATCGCGAAGGTGCGTCGCCGAGCGGCCTCGGCGGCCGGGTCGGATGTCACTCAGTCCACCAGTTCGTCGAGCGTGCCCAACAGGGCCGCGGTCCTCGGGTCCCCCGCGAGTCCGAAGTGCATCTTGTTCATCACGTACCCGCCGGCGAGACGACGCCGCGGGTCTGCGAACCCGACCGAGCCGCCGGCTCCGAAGTGGCCGAAGGAGTGGGGTCCCACCAGCGGTGAGGCCTCGGAATGGGTCATGAAGCCGAGGGCGAAGGGGATCGGGAACACCAGCACCGAGTCAGGGCCCTCCACCTGCGCCTCGGTGGCGTCGCGGACCGTGCGGGCCGAGAGCGAGCCGACGCCGTCCACCTCACCCACGCAGGAGGCGTAGAGGCGGGCCAGGGAGGCTGCGTTGGTCACACCGTTGGCGGCAGGGATCTGTGCGGCCCACACCCGCGGTTCGTTCCACACCGACTCCGCTGCGAAGGCCCCACCGGGCGCGGTCAGGGCCTTCGCGGCCAGGTTGTCGGGGCCCAGGAACATCTCCAGCATCTCGATGAGACCGGCCGGGGCGTCATCGGAGCCGTCGCCCTCCTCGGCGGCCATCATCGGCGGGTGCTGCTCGCGGTGGCCGTCCTGGCCCATCGGGATCAGCGGCGAGACGCGGTGTTGCTGCTCCTCGGGAAGGCCGATCCAGAACTCGAGTTCCAGCGGTTCGGCGAACTCGCGGGCGAAGAACTCCCCGATCGGTAGTCCTGACACGCGCCGGACGAGTTCCCCCACGAGCCATCCGAAGGTGAGTGCGTGGTAGCCGTGGGCCGTTCCCGGTTCCCACGCGGGCGTGCTGTCTGCCAGGGCGGCGGTGACGGTGTCCCAGTCGAGAGCCTGCTCGAGGGTGAGCTTCGCATCGGTGTCGACGACACCGGCGCGGTGGCTGAGCAGCCACGCGACCGGGATGTCGGCCTTGCCCTTCGCCGCGAACTCCGGCCAGTACCGCGCCACCGGTGCGTGCAGGTCGAGCTCGCCCCGTTCCACGAGCTTGTGGGCACACATGGCGGTCGCACCCTTCGTGGTGGAGAACACCATCTGCAGCGTGTCGGCGTCATAGGGCCGACCGCTGCTGTCGGCGGTGCCACCGGTCAGGTCCACCACCTTCTCCCCGTCCAGGTACACCGCGAAGCCGGCTCCCACCTCGCCGTGCTGGTCGAAGTTGGCCTCGAAGACCTCTGCGACACGTTCGAACTCCGGTGCGGTGCTGCCGCGGACGTCCGTCATGACCCCGAACCTAGGCCACCGGAGGCGGGTCGCATAAGGCAGTCGGCCCGCGCCCGGGTCGGAGCTCCGCCAGGGCGCGTCAGTCGCCGTCGGCGACGGTGGTCTCCCCGAGCACCCGCACGGGCACGGTCGTTGTGGTGGAGGAGCTCGTGGTGGAGGAGTCGGTGGCGCTCGGGGCCTCGCTGGTCGTGGACGCGGTGGACTCGGGTGTGTCCCGACGGTCCTGCTCGGCGACGCGCAGGGCCAGTGGGGCCGACACCCCGACGGCCACGAGCACCGAGATGGCCACTGCGAGCGCGCTGCGGCGGATCCCGGCCCTCCGGGATCCGTGTTCGGCGCCGCGCGGCGCCCCTGGACCCACGGGTCTCATCACGCCACGAGTCTCCCCCGGCCGACGGGTCGGTTCACATGGGCAATTCCCACATCGCCCGTCGCACGGGCAATTCCCACACGGCCCGTCGCACGGGCAATTCCCACACGGCCCGTCACATGGGCAATTCCCACACGGCCCGGAAGCCTTGCCCCGGTGGTGGCGTTCACGACGCCCCACCGGCGGCGGCCGCCGATGGCTCCTCACCGTGGTTCAGGTCGATGATGCCGAGACGCACCGCCGAGAGCACGGCGTGGGTCAGGCTCTGGGTGTCGAGGCGCCGGTAGGTGGCGTTCAGGTGGTTGTGCACCGTCTTCTGGGTGATGCCCAGCTCCCGGGCGGCCTGCTTGGTGGACAGCCCGTCCGCGATCATCTGCAGGATCTCTCGTTGGCGGTCCGAGAGCAGGTCGTCGTTGGGTGAGTTCTCCTGGGCGGCGCGCAGCATCGTCGCCGCGAGCTTCGGGCTGAGCACCTCCTCGCCGGCATGGGCACGTTCGAGGGTGTCCAGCACGTCGTCGAAGGAGGTGCCCTTCGACAGGTACCCCACCGCGCCGGCGACCAGGGCGGCACGGGTGCGGTCGGGGTCGTCGTGCATGGTGAGCACGACGACCTTCGTCCCCGGCACCTCGTCGGTGATGCGTTCGGTCGCTGCCACACCGTCCAGCACCGGCATCGAGAGGTCCATCAGCACGATGTCGGGACGGGTGCTCGCTGCCAGCTCCACCGCGTCGGCGCCGTTGTCCGCCTCTCCCACGACCTCCGCGCCGGCCGCTTCGAGGCCCTTGCGCACTCCGTCGCGCAGTATCTGGTGATCGTCGGCGAGTAGCACCCTCATGTGGTGGCCTCCTGTGTTGCCGGCTTCGGTGAGCGGGGTCCGGCGGTGATGTTTCCCGCCCTGACTGACAATCGGGTGCCGGCTCCCGGTCTTGAGTCGATCTCCAGGGTCGCTCCGATGACCTCGGCACGTTCGCGCATCCCGACGAGGCCGTAGGCCTGCTCACGGATCGCGGAGGCCGGGTCGAATCCACCGCCGTCGTCGATGACGGTCAACTCGTAGTTGCCGCCGTCGACGACCCATCGCACCTCCACGAGAGTTGCTGCGGCATGGCGCTCGACGTTGTTGAGGGCCTCCTGGAGGATCCTCAGCATCTCGTTCTCGACCGGCACCGGGAGGCGTTGGTCGGGGTGCGCCGTTTCGAACCGGGCATCGGTGCCGGTGCGTCGGGCGAACCGATCCACCAGCTCCTCGCCCAGCATCGACAGCGGACGCTCGTCGCTCACCCCGGAACGCAGCTGGCGCAGGGTTTCGCGCAGTTCCTCGAGGGCGACGGCTGCGTCGTCGTGCAGCCGGTACAGCTCCGAGGGGTCGACCTCCCCGGACCCGGCCAGACGTTCGAGCTCCATCTTGATGTAGGTCATCCACTGTCCGAGGCGGTCATGGACCTCGCGGGCGACCCTGAGGCGCTCGTCCTCCGCGCCGAGGTTGCGCAGTCGGGCGAACCAACGGGAGTTGTCCACCGTCAGGGCGACGACGTCGCCGATGCCCTGCAACAGCCGCGGGTCGAGGTCCTCGAAGTGGTGCGGGTCCGGGTGCTCCAGTCCGAGCAGGCCCACCACGTGCCCACGTGCGCGCAGGACCGTGTAGTGGCCGCTGCGCGAGTCCTCACCCATGAAGGTGTGTCCACCGCCATCGGTGATCCGCACGGTCGAATCCGTGTCCAGGGCCTCGCGCAGGCCGGCCGGCAGGTCCTCGCGGTGGTACATCGCCCTCATCGAGGCACGGTCGGTGAGCTTCGGGGTCCATTCACCGGTTCGCTCGTCCGGGGTGACCAGCACGATCGTGCGCGGATCCACATGCGTCCGCAGGAGTGAGCGGGTGCTCTCGAGCACCTCGCGGAGGGTGAATGCACCGGGCAGCGTGAGTGCCACCTCGGTCAGCTGTTGCAGCAGTGCGTTGGCAGCTCCGAGACGTGCCAGCTCGCCATCGGTGCGCAACAGGATCCGTTGGGCCTCCAGGGCGCGCGACCGCAGGTAGAGGCCGCCGGCGGCGGCGAGTGCCATTCCGGTGGTGGCCAGCAGGTCGCCGGTGTCGTCGAAGCGTTCGGCGAAGGCGGCCCCGGTGAGTTGCATCACCACGGTGCAGGTGACCACCGCGGTGCTCCCTGCGAGCAGTGCCATCCGGCTGCCCCACCCGTATGCCGCGATGCCCACCGCCACGAGCAGGCACAGCAGCCAGGGGGACTCGGTGGCACCGGTCCACCCCACGGCGAGGGCGAACACCGCCACGTCGACCAGGGGCGCTGCGACGGCCAACCGGTCGGTTCGGCCGAGCTCCAGGGGCATGATCGTGCGAAGTGTCGTGAGGAAGACACACACCGCCAGCAGCGCCACGTCGGTCCAGCCGACATCGGTGTTCGCGGGTGCCAGCGCTACGACGCCGAACCCCACGGCGGCCCATCTGAGCACCATGGTCGCCGGATGGTCGGGCGCGACCAACAGCGCTGCGCCGTCCGCAGCGGATCGCGCGGGGCCCGCAGTGGTGAGCGGTACCGCCCGAATGCCCCCCGGGGGGACTGTGTGGTCAGCCATCACGAGACCTCCAAGGTACCGGGACGGCGTCCACCTGAGGTCGGATCACCCTCCTCGCACGGCGGACCGGGCGCGCAGTGCCCGTAGGATCGCCCCTCATGGAGCCGAGCGGAACGACCCTCGAGCAGGCGCGTGCCCATCCGGGTGCGGAGCGACCGTGCCGCCGCTACACGGTTGCTCCCTGCGGAGTGGAGCTGGCCGTGTCGGAATGGGGCGACGAGGGTGATCCACCGCTGCTGCTGGCGCACGGCGGATTCGACTTCGCGGGGACCTTCGACGTGTTCGCCCCGATGCTCGCTCGGGGAGGATGGCGGGTGGTGTCGTGGGACCAGAGGGGGCACGGCGACTCGGCCCGGGCACACCTCTACAGCTGGGAGGCCGACCTGCGCGATGCCGCGGGCGTGGTGGAGTCGGTGGGCGGGGGGCCGATGCCGTTCGTGGGTCACTCCAAGGGGGGCCGCCTGATCACCCACCTGGCCAACTCGCTGCCGCACCGCGTCAGTGCGGTGGTGAACCTGGACGGGCTCCCGTCGCACCGGGCCATGTCGGACATGCCTGACCACGAGCGGACCAGACGCCTCCGCACCGAGATCAGCGCATGGCTCGAGCACCGCCGTTCCCTGGTCGGCAAGGAGCGCCGCCCGGGCACGATCGATGAACTGGCGCAGCGACGACGCCGCATGAATCCCCGGATGTCCGACGAGTGGTTGCGCTACCTGGTGACGGTGGGGGCCGAGCGGTCGGCCGATGGATGGCGTTGGAAGGTGGACCCGGCACTGCGCATGGGCGGCTTCGGGCCCTGGCAACCACAGTGGTCCCTGTTGCAGCTCCCCGGAATCGCGGTGCCGTTCCTCGGCGTGCTCGGACTCGAGCGCGAGGAGATGGGCTGGGGGACCCGTCCGGACGAGGTGCTCGCCTACCTGCCCCCGGGGGCTCGCTTCGAGGAGTTGGATGGAGTGGGGCACTTCGTGCACATCGAACAGCCCCGGATGGTCGCAGACCTGGTCCTGGAGTTCCTGTCGTGACATCCCCGGTGGAGCTGCGCCACAACCGGGTGAAGGTCGTGCTGCACACGCTCGCGGCGGGACCGGAGATCACCGGGGGGAGGGCCGGGACCCGGCCGCTGTTGTTGTTGCACGGACTCGGTGAACGCACAGCTCGACATCCGCCCGCCCACCTGCGGTGGCCGGGACCGGTGTTCGGACTCGACTTCACCGGGCACGGGAGGTCCACCGTGCCGGTGGGCGGTGGGTACACCAGCGAGGTGCTCGTCGGTGACGTCGACGCCGCCCTGTGCCACCTGGACCGGCCGGTGACGGTGCTGGGCCGCGGTCTCGGGGCGTACGTGGGTTTGTTGGCCGCGGCCGCCCGGCCCGATGCGGTGCACGGCACGGTCCTCGCCGATGGCCCCGGGTTCGCGGGTGGAGGCGTCGATCCGGGGTCTCGTTCGGTGATCCGGCCGGAGATCCCCTCCGAGGGCGGCTCGCCCGACCAGTACGCACTGATGGAGTTGTCCGACGACGTCCGCCCACCGGACTATGCACGCACGCTCGCCGGGTTCGCAGTGGACGGCTCCGGGCAGGACACCCCCATCTGGGTCGCCGCAACCGTGCGTCCCCCTTGGGTGGAGGCGATCCTCGAGGTGCCGGGGGTCGCCAGCGGCACACTGCAGGAGGGCCTCGACGGCTACTGCTGAGCCGCAAACCGTTGCTCAGCCCGAGGGCGGCCCCTCAGCTCGAAGGGGCCCCTCGCTTAGACAGGAGCCCCTCACTTCGACGGTGGCAGAGCCAACCCCGGGAAGACGACCGAGTGCACCTCGTCGAGCAGGGCAATCGCCTCCTCGGCGTCGAGCAGTTCCTCCCCGTGGCGACCGATCAGCAGGATCGAGGTCACCCCGTGGGCACAGTTCCACAGGGTGAGGGCGGTCACCTCCGGATCGCGCTCGGGATGGATGAGGCCCTGGGCGGTCGCGTCGCGGATCGCGACCTCGGACTGCTCGAGGGGCACCTCGGAGTACCGTTCGACGCCCTCGGGAGTGCCCGGGGGCACCTCGCCGGGGCGGAAGTTGAACATGACCGTGAACGTCTCCGGTTCGGCGATCGCACAACGCACGTAGCGCCGGGCGTTCTCCTTCAGGCGTTCGATGGGGTCGTCGGTCACCACGGCTTCGAACTGGGCGTCCAGTTCCGAGAAGGCCTGTGCAGAAACCGCCTTGAGCAGGTCGACCTTGTTCTCGACGTGCGCGTACAGAGCAGGTGCGGTGACCCCGAGCTGGGCCGCCACGCGACGCAGCGACACCGACTCGAAGTCGGAGTCCTGCAGCATGCGCCGGGTCACGCGCACCACCTCGTCCCTCGAGAGGGGGGTTGGTCTCCTGGGGGTCGATTCGTCGGTCAACGGGTTGCGCCCTCCGCTCGGCACGGCTGCCATCGGTCGATTCGCATCGCAAGAACCTACCGGCAATGCGCCGCTGCGCAGGTTCGCCCCGAACGGCCTTCGCCGTCGCGCGCCGGTGGCGACGAAACCCCCTCGGGGGTCACGGGTCGGTGGGCGGATCCGTCTCGTCGGCCAGTTCGAGTCGGGGCAGTATCTCCTCGAGCCGCATCCGTGTGTCGCCGAGGCGCTCCCGGCACCATTCGACGAGGTCCGCGGCGCGCGAGACGGTCTGGGAGAGGTGGTCCACGTCAACGGTGTCGGTCTCGAGGCCCCGCACGATGTCGTCGAGTTCGTCGAGGCAGCCCGCGAACCCGAGCTGTTCAGGTGTGGGCCGTTCATCTTGGTCTGTCACGGTCGTGGCTCCTCCTCGGGGGGTGGTCCCGCACCGGCAGGAGTGCCGGGTGGGGCCGGGTCGGACTGGTCCGAACGCTCCGTCACGGTGGATCGGACCCATCCGTGGCGCAGCAGGGTCGTGATCTCCTCACCCGGGGACAGCTGCGCGGGGGACCTGATGACCCGACCGCTGGCATCCCGGGTCAGCGACCAGCCACGTTCCATCATTCGTCGTGGGTCGTGGGCCTCCACGAGGGCTGCGAGTGTCGCCAGGCGCGTGGAGTTGCGTTCGAGTGCCCCGTTGCCGGCGGGCACCAACCGGGAACCCAGGTCGTCGATGCGCCCGGCTGCGAGGCGCAGTGCCCGGGGAGCGGTGGACCCGATCCGTTCGACGCTCACCGAGAGCAGTCGTTCCTCGCGGTCCAGGTGCGAGCGGCAGGCGACGGCCGCACCGCGACCCGCAGCCTCGAGGTCTCGTTGTGCTCGGTTGAGGGCCCCGGGTGCAGCAGTGCCCAGTGCCGCGCAGGAGTGCTCGAGGCGTCGCCGTGCGTCCCCGGCGATCGCCACCACGGCGGCGGCTGCGGCGGTGGGGGTCTTGAACGAGCTGTGGGCGACCTCGTCGGCCACACAGTGGTCCGTCTCGTGTCCGATCCCGGTGAACACGGGCACCGACAGCCCGGCTATGCAGCGCCCTATCCGTTCGCTGTCGAACACCGCGAGGTCGGTCGCCGAGCCCCCACCGCGTGCGAGCAGCACCACCTCGACCCCCAGGGACTCCGCAGTGCGCAGCGCTGCCACCACGTTCGACTCGGCCTCGGCGCCCTGGGTGCGCGAGTCGATCGACAGCACCCTGAAACCGATGCCCGAACGGTCCAGCTCGTTGAGCACGTCCGCATGGGCCGCCGAACCCGACGAGGTGACCACGGCCAGCTCCATGGGTGGGTAGGGCAACGTGGCGGCCGCGTTGAGTCCGACGAGGCCCTCCGCCGCCAGCCGGGCGAGCACCACCTCGCGTTGCTGGGCCACGACGCCGAGGGTGAACGCCGGGTCGATGTCGGTCATCAGCAGCTGAACCGTGCTGCGGGCCCCGTAGGTCCTCAACTCGCCCTCGATCCGCAGGATCGTGCCGTCCTCGAAGCCGACCTTGCTGCCGGAGGCCGTGATGCGCGAGTTGACCCGCTTTCGTCGCCCTGCGAAGAGCGTGACGTTCAGCCTCGGGGCGTTGTACCCGCCGCTGTGGTCGGGCGGATCCGGGTCGACCAGTTCGAAGTAGGTGTGCCCCTTCGCGCTCCTGTTGAGCGAACGCAGCTCCCCGGTGACCCAGGTGCGCGTTCCGAACGACTCCACGAAGGTGGCGTTGATCGCATCGTGCAGCTCCCCGACACCCCAGGTGCGTTCCCGGTCCGCGTCGGGATCAGCCGCAGCCTCGGCACCGGGATCCGAATCGAACAGGCTCGGTGCATCTGCGCGTCGGGACATCACCGGATGTGTTCGGCTCAGTCCCCGTCGGTGTCGTGGTCCTCGTGGCGCACCACCAGCACCGGACGGGTGCTGTGGCGCACCACGTACTCGCTGACCGAACCGATCAGAACCCTCGCGAGGAAGCCGTGGCCATGTGATCCGACCACGATCACATCGGCGTCCACCTCGTCCGCGCTGTGGATGATCATCTGGCCCGAGGCACCCTCGACCACCTTGCGCTCGACGATGTCGGGGTCGGCCCCGATCGCCCGCGCGGTGTCGGCGGACTCCTCCTTGCCCTCCTCGAGGATCGCCTCCCGGGCACGTTCGGACTCGGCGGGGGAGAGCAGGTTCCCCTCGAACCCGCCGGCGCCCGAGTCCTCGGCGATCGAGGTGTCGGCGACGGTGAGCAGGGTGATCCTCGTGGGGCGCAGCAGCGCCACTCCCTGCTTCGCCGCGTCGATCGAGACTTCCGATCCGTCGGTTGCAATCAGTGCGTGCACGTCCGCTCCTGGTCCTGTTCGGTTGCGTGCCACGGATGTGGGGCCGTGGGCGATGCGCAGAGCCTAACTGTGGCGGGCTCCGGGCGGCTCCTCGGTGTTCTCACCCGACCGCACCAGCGTGTTGTACAGCTCCGCGTACAGCCCACCCGCGTCGAGCAGCTCCGAATGCGTTCCGACCTCGGCGACGCGCCCCGCCTCGAGCACCACGATGCGGTCCGCTCCGGTGATGGTCGACAGGCGGTGTGCGATCACCACCGCGGTCCGGCCCACGAGGGCGGTGCGCAGGGCCTGCTGCACGGCCTGTTCGTTCTCCGCATCGAGACTCGAGGTGGCCTCGTCGAGCACGACCACGGCGGGGTCCTTGAGCAGCATGCGGGCGATCGCGAGGCGCTGCTTCTCCCCACCCGAGAGCCGGTAGCCGCGTTCGCCGACCATGGTGTCGAAGCCGTCGGGCAGTCCCTCGATCACCTCGAGCACGCGGGCTGCCTCGCACGCCTCGCGCAGGCGCTGCTCGCTGGAGCCGGGAGCCGCGTAGAGGAGGTTGTCCCGTACCGTGGCGTGGAACAGGTGCGGATCCTGGGCGACCACACCCACCGCCGAGCGCAGGCTGGCGAGCGTCAGGTCCCTCACATCGTGTCCGTCCAGGGTGACCCGACCCGATCCGACGTCGTAGAGGCGCGGAATCAACGACGCGACCGTGGACTTCCCGGCACCCGAGGGTCCCACCAGGGCGACGGTGGAGCCCGCAGGTATGTCGATCGACACCTCGTGCAGCACGGTGGGCGGACCTCCGGGCAGCTCGCGCTCGAGCGGTCCCGTCTCGAGGCTGGCCACCGCTCCCTCGGCTGCACCGGGATAGGCGAAGGTCACGTCCTCGAAGTGCACATGGCCCACCGGATCGCGCAGGACGGTCGCACCGTTGCTGTCCCGGATCGGGTTCGGCGCATCCAGCACCTCGAAAACGCGCTCGAAGCTCACGAACGCACTCATGACGTCCACGCGGGCGTTGGTGAGGCTCGTCAGGGGCTCGTAGATGCGCGTCACCAGGGTCGCGAGGGCGACCAGGGATCCCGCCGTTATGGCCCCCGAGATCACCGAGCGGCCACCCAGGTAGTACACCGCGGCGACCCCGATCGCACCGACCAGCGCCATCGATGCCATGAACACCCGTGTGTACACAGCGGAGCGCACGCCCACGTCGCGGACGCCGGCGGCGCGCTCCGAGAAGGTGCCGGTCTCCTCGTCGTGGCGACCGAAGAGCTTCACGAGCATCGCTCCCGCCACACCGAATCGTTCGGTCATCTGGGCGTTCATCTCGGCGTTGAGCTCCATGCCTCGCAGGGTCAGCCGCTGCAGGCGCCGCCCCACCCGCTTCGCCGGAGCGAGGAACAGGGGCAGGAGCAGCACCGACACCACCGTGACCCGCCAGTCCAGGGCGATCATCGCGACCAGGGTGGTGACGAGGGTGACGACGTTCGAGGCCACCGTGCCCAGGGTCCCGGTGACCGCCCGTTGTGCACCGATCACGTCGTTGTTCAGGCGGCTCACCAGCGCGCCGGTCTGCGACCGGGTGAAGAACTGCATGGGCATTCGCTGGACGTGGTCGAACAGCGCCACGCGCAGGTCGAAGATGAGGCCCTCGCCGATGCGGGCCGACCACATGCGCTCCAGCAGCGACACGACCATCGCCACGACCGCCGCGAGCACCACCAGGCCGGCCTGCAGTGCGAGCCGTCCCGCGTCCCCCGAGGGCAGGGTGTCGTCGATGATCGACCGGAACACCAGCGGTGGCACGAGGGCGAGCAGCGAACCGGCGACTATGGCGACCAGGAAGCCCGCCAACTGGCCCCTGTAGGGCGCGGCCCACGACCCCACACGGCGCACCAGGGCCCTGTCGAGCGAAGCTCCCTCCGCAGCGGAGGGATCCTGGCGGATGGTGCGCAGGGTCGACCAAGACACGTTCGGTGACGCTACCCGGCGGCCGCCCACGACCGGCGGCGACCGCGCCGCGGGGCACGGAGTGCGGCACCGCACCCTCGAGCGGTCAATATGTCGGACATGTTCGTGCGCCGCAGCTCCATGACCCACCGCGGTGTCCGCAGGGGCCTCGGACCCGATGCCGCGCCGGGGAGGCCTCGGCCCTCGGTGCTGTCTCTGCGCATCCTGATGGTCACGGGCGCACTCGCCTGGCTGGTGGTGCTGGTGGCACCCGGGCAGGCGGGTGCAGCCGCCCGCAGCTTCATCGCGGGGGCGGCGGACACCGCCGAGAGCGCCATGACCTGGTGGAAGGCGGCCATCCTGGGCACCGTCGAGGGGCTCACCGAGTACGTGCCGGTGTCGTCCACCGGGCACCTGCTGGTGGTCTCGGACCTGCTCGGACTGGGCGACACCGAGGCGGACCGGGCGGCTGCCAACACCTATGCGATAGCGATCCAGTTCGGTGCGATCATCGCGGTGGCAGGGCTGTTCTGGCGCCGTTTCGTGGCGATGGTGCAGGGCCTCTTCGGGCGGTCCGAGGAGGGCCGCCACCTGCTCGTGATCACCGTCATCGCGTTCGTGCCCGCCGCCGTGGTCGGGTTCCTCTTCGACGACGCCATCGAGGAGAGGCTCTTCGGACCGTGGCCGATCGTGGCGGCCTGGTTCGTGGGTGGAGTCGCGATCCTGCTGTTGGAGCGGGCGAACCTGATTCCCCACGGAGGTTCCGATGCAGCGTCGCTCGGGGAGGAGGACCCGGCCCGCGGCCGCGACCCGTTGCTCGCCATCACCAATCGCCAGGCCCTGCTCATCGGCCTGGCCCAGGTGTTGGCACTCTGGCCGGGCACCAGCAGGTCGCTCGCGACGATCCTCGGTGCACTGCTGGTGGGCGTGGGCATGCGTGCCGCGGTGGAGTTCAGCTTCGTGCTCGGCTTCGTGACCCTGAGCGCAGCCACGTTCTACTCACTCGCATCCGACGGAGGCGGGCTCTTCGAGCAGTTCGGTGTGATCGATCCACTGATCGGGTTGGTGTTCGCGTTCCTCTCGGCGGTCGTCGCGATCCGCTGGATGATCTCCTACCTGGAGCGCAACAGCCTCGCGATCTTCGGTTGGTACCGCATCGTCGTGGCCCTCCTGGCAGCAGGGCTCGCGGTGGTGGGAACCATCTGAGTCCCCCGGCACACCACAGCGGGGACGCTGCGCGGACCGTCCCCTTGGCTAGGGTTTGGACATGAGCGACACGCGCCATGCCCAGCGGCGGGGGAGCACCGGTGGCTCCGACCCGGCTGCCAGAGGTCTCATCCTGGTGGTCGTCGCGGTCGTGCTGGGTGCGATCCTGCTCGCGGCGGGTGGCACGGTCGGCTTCGACGCCGACGACACGGCGGTCGACATAGGGGACAACGGCGGGGACGGCTCGGGCACCGCCGAGGAGTCGGTGCCGACCGACGAGACGACCGAGACCACCGAGGCCCCGCCGGTGACAGTCGCCCCGGCGGAGGTGTCCGTCGTGGTCGCCAACGGAGCGGGCATCGCAGGGCTCGCCGGGAGCACCGCCGAGTTCCTCGCGACCCAGGGCTACTCGAACACCACGGCCACCGACGCGGTTTCGAGCGTCTCGTCCACGGTGGTGTACTTCGCCGAGGGTTTCCAGCCGAATGCCGAGGCGATCGCAACCCTCTTCGCCCTGCCCCCCGAACAGGTCCAGGCCCTGCCCGCGGAGCCGGTGGCGAACGACCAGCCGCCCGAGGCCGCGGTGGTGCTCGTCGTCGGCGCCGACGCCGAAGCCGTCGTCAACGGCGGGGGTTCAGCGGGTACGACCACCGCGACCAGCGAACCGGGCTGAGCGGGGGCGCTCCGCGCGCGCACAACCGTTCCGGCGGGCGGCGGTGGACCCGGGGCCCGTCAGTGAGCCACCTCGCCGGCAGCGGCCAGTTGGTCGGACAGCCAGTCCGCGGGGGTGCGCCGGGCCACCAGCTCCCGGAGTTCGCCAGCCAGCCGGGACCGTGCCGCCGGGTCGCGATCCAGCGCCCGCTCCATTGCATCGGCGGTGGCCTCCAGGTCGAAGGGGAACACCGAGTCGACCGCCGGGGCGAGCTCGCTGTGGGAGCCGGCCTCGGTCGACAAGAGCAGCGATCCGTCACGGACGTTGAGGGCCGGCCCCTCCTTGGCCACCAGGTTGAGTCCGTCGCGGATGGGGTTGACGACCAGCACGTCGTAGCGCTGCAGCAGCGCCACCGAACGAGGGAAGTCGTCGTCCTCGGCCAGTTCCACCGGGCGCCATCGAGGGTTGCCGAAGCGCTGGTTCACCGACTCCGCCGCGGCGACCACCTCGTCGCGGTAGCGCCGGTAGTCCGCGACACCGAGACGCGAGGGATAGCAGGCCGCCACGAACACCACCCGCCCGTGGAGGTCCCTGCGCCGCTCCAGCAGACGCCCGTAGGCGTCGAACCCGCGCACGATGTTCTTCGAGAGCTCCATGCGGTCCACCCGCGCGATCAGCATCCGGTCACCGACGAGCTGGTCCAGTTCCGCCCCCGCCCGAATGCATGCCGGGCCACTGGCGACATGCCGGAGGTCCTGGAGGTCGCTGTTGAGGGTCGAGGCGAACGTCGCTGCGTCGGTGCCGATGAAGCGCCTGACGCAGTCGCGGTAGTTGGTGGCCCACCTCTCGGTGTGGAACCCGCAGGTGTCGTGCGCCAGGAGTCCTTCGAGCAGTTCGGCACGCACCTCCGGTGGCAGCACCTCCAGGTCCGACGGGCCCGCGAACGGGGTGTGGTGGAAGTGCACGAAACTGATGTCGTCGCGTCGCCCCCGCGCGGCTGCTGCCACGAGGGTCAGGTGGTAGTCCTGCACCAGGACCGTGGCTCCGGCGGGCGCATGCTCCACGACCAGGTCGGCGAAGACCTCGTTCACCCTGCGGTAGGCGTCCCACGACGCCCGCCAGTCGGCGTCGTAGGCCGGAGCCCGTACCCGGTCGAACAGGCCGTGGTGGGTGAACCACAGCGTCGAGTTCGAGACCTCGTCGTAGTAGCGCCGCTGCAGGTCGGCATCGAACTCCGCGAGGCGCACCTGCAGGCCCTCGCCGGTGGCCACGCCGTCGGGTCGGGCAGCGGCGCGGTCCGCCTCCGACATCGCAGCGGCGATCCACGAGGCCCGACCCGACTCGACCAGGGGGGCCAGTCCGGACACGAGCCCGCCGCTGCCGCGCCGCGGGACCGGACGGCCCGCCTCGGTCACGAAAGACAGCGGTCCACGGTTGGACACGATCACGACCGGCGCTGCGGAGGGGTCCTGCATGGCAGCAACCCTAGGTACCGCGTGGTGCCGGCTCCGCAGCTGCGTATCGTTGCTCCATGCGCATCCTGGTTGCTCCCGACAAGTTCCGGGGCACGCTCAGTGCGGCACAGGCAGCAGCGGCCCTCGCGGCCGGGTTGCGCCGCGAGGGTCACGAGACCGTGGAGATGCCACTTGCGGACGGCGGCGAGGGCACCCTCGATGTGTTGGGCGGGGCCAACCGGACCTCGGTGGTGTCCGGACCCCTGGGCGATCCGGTCGAGGCCCCCTGGAGGCTGGCCAGGCGGTCGGCGGTGATCGAGATGGCACGCGCCTCGGGCCTCGAACTGGTCGGTGGCCCGGAGCACAACGATCCGGTGGCCGCCTCCACCGTCGGCACTGGACAGCTGATCTCCAACGCGCTGGAACTGGGAGCGAAGGAGGTGCTCGTGACACTCGGAGGTTCGGCAACGACCGACGGCGGACTCGGGGCCCTCCGGGCGATGGCGCCGCTGCCGCGGTTCAAGGCGGTCGAACTGGTCGTTGCATGCGATGTGCGCACCCCGTTCCTGGAGGCCGCCGACCAGTTCGCGCCGCAGAAGGGTGCCGGTCCGGCGCAGGTCGAGCTGTTGCGCAGGAGATTGGCCGCCCTGGCGGAGGCCTACGCAGCCGACCACGGTGTGGACGTCACCTCGCTCGAGGGGGCGGGTGCTGCCGGGGGCCTCGCAGGAGGGCTCGCCTGCGCGGGAGCACAGCTCGTCGGCGGGTTCGACCTCGTGGCGGAGCGTCTCGGGCTGGACGAGGCGCTGGCCGAGGTGGACGCGGTGGTCACCGGTGAGGGTTTCCTCGACGACGAGTCCTTCGACGGGAAGGTGGTGGGCGGTGTGCTCTCGGCTGCCCGGCGCGCCGGGTTGCCCGCGCTGGCGGTCGTGGGGGACCGCCTCGAGGGAGCGTCGCGGATGCTCCCCACGGTGTCCCTGGTCGAGGAGTTCGGCCGCGAGGCGGCCCTGTCCGATGCAGGCGGGTGCCTCTTCGAGGCGGCCCCACTGGTCGGGCCGGCCCTGGCCGGCGCCGTTCCCGCGGGCCGGCCCACGGACGGGTACTGAGCGACCATGGGTGCAGATGCCTGGATCACTGCCGCGGTGCTCATGGCGACCCTGGTGGTGCTGGCCGCGAGCAGGTTCCCACCTGCGGGGATCGTGCTCGGAGCCACGCTGGTGCTCCTGGTCACCGGTGTGATCGACGCCACGCAGGCCTTCGCCGGGTTCGCGAACCCGGCACCGTTGACGGTCGCGGCGTTGTACGTGCTCGCGAGGGCGGTGCAGAAGACGAGCCTGATGGCCCCGATGACAGGAGCCGTCCTCGGGCGTTCGAAGGGCAGCACCGCCCTGTTGCGCCTCACGGTTCCGACCGCCGCGAGCTCCGCGTTCCTCAACAACACCCCACTGGTGGCGATGCTCATCCCCGACGTGATGCGCTGGTGCGCGAACCGGAGGGAGTCCGCCTCGCGGGTGCTTCTGCCGCTCTCCTATGCGGCCATCCTCGGGGGGATGGTGACCGCCATCGGCACGTCCACCACCCTCGTCGTGTCGGGTCTCCTGCAGGCACGGGGGATGGAACCCTTCGGGATCTTCGAGGTCACCCGGATCGGCGTTCCCGTGGCCGTGCTCGGACTGCTCGTCCTGGTCCTTGCGAACCGGCTCGTACCCCGCCGCGACGACGTGCCCGAACAGGTGGGGGCCGGGGGGCGCGACTTCGTGGTCTCCATGGAGGTCGAACGCGGTGGTCCACTCGAGGGCCGTACCGTCGCCCAGGCGGGGTTGCGGGACCTCGACGGCGTGTACCTGGTCGAACTCGACCGCGATGGCGAGTCCATCACCCCGCCCAATCCCGACGTGGTCCTGCACGGTGGCGACGTGCTCACCTTCGCCGGTCGCGTGGACCAGGTCGTGGACCTGCAGACCACGAGGGGGCTCCGCTTCGCCGAGAACCACCACGTGCTGCGCATCGACAGCCCCCAGCACACGTTCTTCGAGGCCGTCGTCGGCCGGTCCTCGGTGCTCTCGGGTCGCACGCTCAAGGAAGCGCGGTTCCGCAGCCGCTACCAGGCGGCGGTCGTGGCCATCCACCGCGACGGCCAGCGGGTGGACGCGAAGCTCGGCGACGTGCGGTTGCGGCCGACCGACACCCTGTTGGTGCTGGCCAGGCCCGGTTTCGCCCAGCGCTGGAGGGCCAACACCGACTTCCTCCTGGTCGCGCACGTCGGTGGTGAACCCCCCAGCGCCTCCCGGCGGGCACCGGTGGTGGGCCTGGTCGTTGTGGGTGTGGTGCTGAGCGCCGCCCTGGGAGTGCTGCCGATCCTCGAGGCGTCGTTGCTGGGTGCAGCGGCACTCATCGCGACGCGGGTGCTCGACTACACCGAGGCGCGTGACGCCGTGGACCTGGACGTGGTCGTGCTCATCGCCGCGGCCTTCGGCCTGGGGGCGGCGATGGAGTCGAGCGGGCTGGCCGAGCAGTTGGCGTCGGGGTTGACCGACGCGCTCTCCGGCTGGGGCGATGCGGGCCTCGTGTTCGGCATCGTCCTCGCCACGGTGTTGCTCACCGAGGTGGTGACCAACAACGCGGCTGCCGTGGTGGTCCTGCCGATCGCGCTCTCCATGGCGGAGCCCGCCGGGTTGGACCCCCGCACGATCGCGATCGTCGTGGCGCTCGGGGCCTCGGCGTCGTTCCTCACCCCGATCGGCTACCAGACCAACACCATGGTCTACGGACCGGGTGGGTACCGCTTCGGCGACTACCTGCGTGCGGGATGGCCGCTCACTGCGGTGGTCGTGGCGTCCCTGGGTGTGGCGGGCACGGTTCTCTCCTGAGCGCCGGGTGGCGCCGGATCCTCAGACCGCCAGTGCTTCGGGGGCGTGTCGGGCCAGGTATTCGGCGACCTCCACCATCGGGGGCCGCTCGAGGGGTGCGCTCGTGTCCTCGAGCAGCCCGAGCTCCGCGTCGCCGGCCAGGGCGGCCACCGCCAGGAGCTCGGGATCGACCTTGTGCAGGGCGGTGCGGAGTATCGCGGTCGCCTGCGGGGAAAGTTGTGCCAGGGGACGGTTCCGGTGGTGGCGCACCTCCAGGTCCACCTGGGCCATCGACGAGGTTCCGAATCGGCGCGAGATGTCGACCAGAAGGCCGAGTTCGACGCCGTAGCCCTCTGTGAAGGGGAGCTGTTCGAGCAGTTCCCTGCGGCCCCCGTACTCACCCGAGAGCGGCTGGCGGAGCGATGCGAGCTCGGGGAAGAGCAACGAGATGAGAGGCTTGGCCACCAGCTCGGTGACGCGTCCCCCACCGCCGTCGTCCTCGGGCCGGTCGTAGTGGCCCTTGACGAACTCGACGCCGTCCTCGCACAGCAGCGGCCCGAGGAGTCCCGACACGAAGCGGTGGTCGAACTCGACGAGGTCGGTGTCGCACCACAACACGATCTCCCCGGAGGTCTCGAACAGCGACTTCCAGAGGACCTCGCCCTTGCCGTGGCCCTCGCCGTAGGAACTGAGGACCTCCTCGGCGCTGCTCACGGTCGCTCCGGCCGCGGCGGCGACGGCGGCCGTGTCGTCGCTCGAGTGGTCGTCCACCACGAGCAGCTCGTCGATGACGCCCGTGTCGAGCAGTTCCGAGCGGAGACACGACACGATCGGCCCGACGGTTGCCGCCTCGTTGCGTGCCGGCAGTGCGACCGACACCGTGGTGTCGCACTTGGCGTCGCGGATCCGCTCGAGGGGGTAGTCGCTCCACACGAAGCTGCGAACGGGTGCGGAAGCACCGCTGCGCCCGTTGAGCGGAGGGCCACCGTGTGCGGGTTCCGCGTTCTGGCTCATGTGGTCCGTGTCAACGGCAACCATGAGTTGCTCCTTGGCGGATCCGCGCCCCGGCGAGTCCTTGGTCCTGCCGTCCCAACCCCTGGTCCTGCCGTCCGTGGGCTGGTGGCTGTTCGTGCAGTGCTCGCACACGGCCCTCGTGCACGGCTCCGAACAACGTAGTGCCCTGGCGGTCCATTCCCCCATCACCGCGCATTTCGGCGCGCGGGGCCTGCGCATCGCCCCCGCCCGGGAATGGTTCACGACGGCCACTGGTTACGATCCATGTTCCAGACCGCATTCCCGGCGGCTCGCCGGGGTAGAGGAGAACCAATGAGCGTCACCATCCGCATCCCCACAACGCTGCGCACCCTGACCGGCGGCGAGTCGCAGGTGGAGGTGGACGGCGCGACCGTCGGTGAGGCACTCAACGCGCTCGACGCCGCCCACCCGGGCTTCAGGGACCGTCTCTTCGACGACGACGGGGCCCTGCGGCGCTTCGTGAACGTCTTCCTGGCCGACGACGACGTGCGCTACCTGGATGGTGTCGACACGCAGGTCCCGGCGGGTGAGACGATCTCGATCATCCCGGCGGTCGCCGGAGGCTGACCCGACCACTTCGGAGGTTGCCGGCAGCTGATCCGCGCCCCGGCTGTTACGGGATGGTGAACATCGGGGGAATCCCAGCGGAACCGCGCCGCGGGACCCTATGCTCTCGCCACTGTGCTGAGCCAGCGACCAGAGCGCCACCAGTCTCTGCAGCCCGCGGGGCTCGATGCGTTGGCGGAGCCCGCAGGCCTGGCCGCCATGCCGTTCGGGCGGAGACTGGCCCTTGCCCTCGCCGTGGCTGCGGTGGTGCTGTTGCAGCCGTTGGTGAACGGATCGCTGCTCGCGGCCCAGGAGCCCGAGGCGACCGGAGAGGCCATCACCGGAGTGCTCATCAACCGCGACGATGACGACGCCCCGGTGGCGGGTGTGGAGATCGTCGTCTCGGACGTCTCCGGTGAGGAGGTCGGCACCGTCGTGTCCGACGACGACGGCGAGTACTTCCTCGAGCTGCCCGGAGAGGGCGAGTACACCGCTCAGCTGCTGGTCGACTCGCTCCCCGACGGTGTCACCCTGACCGACGAGGAACGGACCTCGCTCACCTTCCAGATCCGTCCGGGACAGCAGAAGCCGTTGCTGTTCCCCTTCGGTGTCGACACACGCAACAGCACCGGTACCCTCGACCGGGTCCTGCCCCTCACGATCGACGGCATCCGCCTCGGCCTGCTGCTGGCGATGGCGGCGATCGGGCTGTCGCTGATCTACGGCACGACGCGCATCACCAACTTTGCCCACGGCGAGATGGTCACCTTCGGTGCCCTTGTGGCCTGGTACTTCAACCAGATCCTGGGTGTGCAGCTGCTGGTGGCCGCGGTGCTGGCCTTCGTGCTGTCCGGGCTCGCCGGAGCGGGCCTCGAGAAGGGCCTGTGGAAGCCACTGCGCCAGCGAGGTTCGTCGCTGTTCGGCCTCATGGTGGTGAGCTTCGGCCTCTCCCTGCTCGCCCAGCACGTGTTCCTGTACTTCTTCGGCTCGCGCACGAGGCCATATGCCGACTACGCGTTGCAGCCAGGAGGTGTGCAGATCGGCTCCGCCACCATCCCGCCGAAGACCTTCGTGGTGATCGGGCTGTCGGTGCTCGTGCTCGGACTCGTCGGGCTGTTCCTGAGCCGTGCCCGCTTCGGCAAGGCGATGAGGGCGGTTGCCGACAACGGTCCGCTGGCCTCGGCATCGGGAATCGACACCGACCGGGTCGTGCTGTGGGTCTGGATCGGTGGTTCCGCGCTCGCCGGCCTGGGTGGCGTGCTCTACTCGGTCACCCAGCAGGTTTCGTTCCAACAGGGCCAGACGCTGCTGTTGTTGATGTTCGCGGGCATCACCCTGGGCGGCCTGGGCACCGCGTACGGGGCGGCCGTGGGTTGCTTCGTGCTGGGCCTGTTCATCCAGCTGTCCACGCTGGTGGTGCCGACCTCGGTCAAGAACGTCGGCGCGATGGCGGTGCTCATCCTGGTGCTGTTGTTCAAGCCTGAGGGTCTCTTCGGTCGCCGGGAGCGCGTCGGCTGATGGACTGGAACCTGATCCTCACGAGTGTCTTCTCGGCGATCTTCATCAAGGAGACGATCTTCTACGTGCTCGGGGCCCAGGGGCTCAACATCCACTACGGCTACACGGGTCTCATGAACTTCGGCCAGGCGGGTTTCATGGCCGTGGGTGCCTACGGCATGGCGATCAGCGTCGAGTCGGGTGGGCTCTCGCTGTGGCTGGGAATCGTGGTGGGCATCCTGTGGGCGGTGGTCCTGGCCCTGCTGCTGGGCCTCCCGGCGCTGCGGCTGCGCGGGGACTACCTGGCGATCGTCACGATCGCCGCCGCGGAGATCGTGCGGCTCGTGGTCCGCTCGGAATCCATGGAGAACGTGAGCGGTGGCAACTCCGGCATCAACGACTTCGCCGATGCGTTCTACGACCTGAACCCGTGGGTCAACGGCCGGCGCTACGAGTTCGGTCCGTTCTCCTATTCCGGACAGGACCTGTGGGTGCAGGCGGTCGGTTGGGGCGTCGTGCTGGCGATGGTCCTGTTGACGTTCCTGCTCATGCGCAGCCCGTGGGGGAGGGTCCTCAAGGCGATCCGTGAGAACGAGGACGCGGTGCGCTCGCTCGGCAAGAACGTGTACGCCTACAAGATCCAGTCGCTCGTGCTCGGCGGTGTGATGGGCGCACTCGGCGGGATCGTCCTCGCGATCGGCAACCAGTCCGTGCAGCCCGACACGTTCGCGACGCGCACGACCTTCATCTGCTACGGGGCTCTGATCCTGGGTGGCGCCGCGCGCGTGTGGGGCCCGGTGCTGGGTGGGATCCTCTTCTACATGGTGTTCCGCGGCCTGGACGTGATGATCCGCCAGATGGAGCGCAACGACGTGATCCCCGAGAGCATCATGTCGAGCACCCAGTCCGGGGTCGTGCGCTTCGTGTTCCTCGGTGCGGCACTGATGCTGCTGATGGTCTTCCGTCCCCAGGGGATCCTCGGGGACCGCAGGGAGCTGGCCTTCGATGGTTGAGCTCCGGGTTGTCGTGGGGTGGTCGCCATGAGCGGCGAGGGTGTCGTGCCCGCCGGGCGCCGCGTGGTCACCGAGGCCGAACGCGGGGGTGTGCTGCCCGAACCGGGGGCCGCCAAGCCCGATCCGATCCTCACCGCCTCCGGCATCGAACGCCGCTTCGGTGGGGTCGTCGCGGTGGATGTCGCCCACCTGGAGTTCCAGCGGCACCAGATCACCGCTCTGATCGGCCCCAACGGTGCGGGCAAGACAACGCTGTTCAACCTGCTCACCGGATTCGACCAGCCGACTGCTGGCCAATGGGCCTTCAACGGCCATGACCTGCGCGGGGTTCCTCCCCACAAGGTCGCCCGCATGGGCATGGTGCGCACGTTCCAGCTCACGAAGTCACTGACCAAGATGTCGGTGATCGAGAACATGCGTCTCGGAGCCCCCGACCAGCGCGGCGAACATTTCTTCCCCTCGCTGCTCAAGGGCTTGTGGAGCGACCAGGAGGACCGGATCACCCGGCGTGCCGACGAGCTGCTGGAGCGCTTCAAGCTCGACCACATGCGCGAGGAGTTCGCGGGTTCCCTCTCCGGTGGCCAGCGCAAGCTGCTCGAGATGGCACGGGCCCTGATGGGCTCACCCGAGTTGGTGATGCTCGACGAGCCGATGGCCGGTGTGAACCCCGCGCTCACCCAGTCGCTGCTGGATCATGTCAAGGGTCTCCGTGACGAGGGGATGTCGGTGGTGTTCGTGGAGCACGACATGGACGTCGTGCACGACATCTCCGACTGGGTGGTCGTCATGGCCGAGGGCCGGGTCATCGCCGAGGGGACGCCAACCGACATCGGCCGCAACCAGGACGTCATCGACGCGTACCTCGGTACCCACCACGGCAAGGACCTCCATCCGGAGGTCGCGGCGGGTGGGGACCTCCATCCGGAGGTCGCGGCGGGTGGGGACCTCCATCCGGAGGTCGCGGCTGGGGATGGCGCCACGCGGGCTGCCGACGGCAGCAGCGGTGCGGACGACCCCGGTGGGCACGATCACGGTGGGCACGATCCCGGTGGGCACGATCCCGGTGGGGAGGTCCGATGAGCGACACGCCGTTGTTGCGCGCCAGCGAGGTCGTGGCCGGCTACGTGCCCGAGGTCAACATCCTCAACGGGTGCTCGGTCGACCTGTACGACTCCGAGCTGGTGGGGATCATCGGCCCCAACGGCGCGGGCAAGTCCACGATGCTCAAGGCCATCTTCGGGCTGATCCCGGTCCGCTCCGGTGAGGTCACCCTCAGGGGCAGCGACTCCGACACGCCGACCGTCGACATCACCGACATGAAGGCCCACCGGCTCGTCAAGCAGGGCGTCGGTTTCGTACCCCAGACAGAGAACGTGTTCTCGACCCTCACCGTGAAGGAGAACATGGAGATGGGGGCGTTCCTCGAACCCGACATGGTCGAGGAGCGCTTCGAACGGGTCTGCGAGCTGTTCCCGCGTCTCGGTGAACGGGCAGGGCAGACCGCGGGTTCGCTCTCGGGCGGTGAGCGCCAGATGGTCGCGATGGGTCGAGCCCTGATGATGGATCCGCGCGTGCTGCTCCTGGACGAGCCCTCCGCCGGGTTGTCGCCGGCGTTCCAGGACGAGGTCTTCGTGAACTGCCGGCGCATCAACTCGGCGGGCGTGTCCATCCTGATGGTGGAGCAGAACGCGCGCCGGTGCCTGCAGGTGGCTGACCGTGCCTACGTGCTCGACCAGGGTGTGGACGCGTACACGGGGTCGGGCAAGGAGCTCCTCGAGGATCCGAAGGTGATCGAGCTCTACCTGGGGACCCTCGCCCGCGGCCTCGTCGACTGAGGAACCGGGAGGCGTACCCGCCCCGCCGGCGAACTGATCGCACCCCGGCCGAACTGATCGCACCCCGGCCGAACTGATCGTCGTGGTGCCCGACAGGTCGGCACCACGACGATCAGTTCGTGCGGTGCTGGGGTGCTGGGGTGCTGCGGTCGTGCGGTGCTGGGGTGGGGTTGGGTGCGGTGTGGGGGGCAAAAGCAAGAGGTGGGGGGGGCC
>JAMLGJ010000035.1 GCA_023958095.1 Microthrixaceae bacterium | reverse complement strand
GGCTGCGCCCGTTCGCCATCGGCGGCGGGCACGGGATGGTTCGCCATGGCGACGAGGGCCTCGAACCGCGAGAAGACCGATCCACCCGAGCAGATGCCCTCTGCCCCGGCGAGCGACTCGAACAACGCTGCCTCGTCGACCTCCTGGTCTTGCGGGTGGTGCCCGGAGAGGGCGGCGAGCGTGTCGGTCGTGAGGCCGTGGCGGGCAGCGCGTTCACGCCACGAAGCGATCAAGTCATCCGCGGGCGTGTGGTTCTTGGCGAACGAGTACGACTTCATGTCCAAGCCCATGGAGCGGTGGGACCGCTTCTTCGAGGTCCTGGTCGAGAAGGACCCGCACGGACGTCTGCGGTCGATCCACAACGGCATCGAGATGTACGACCACGCGAAGGAGTGGGTGACCCACGTCTGCATGCAGGGCTCCGACGTGCGCCAGACCGTCAGGTTGCGTGAGGCCTACGGCAAGCCGATCGTCAACGACGAGCTGGAGTACGAAGGCAACGTCCCCAACCCGTGGGGGTGCATAAGCGCGGAAGAGGAAGTGCATCGGATCTGGTCGATCATGCTCAACGGGGGCTACGGCGGTCACGGTGAGACCTACTGGAACGCCGAGGACGTGCTCTGGTGGTCCAAGGGTGGGGTCCTGCACGGCGAGAGCCCCGACCGCATCAGGTTCCTGCGAGACATCATCGAGTCGGCACCGCCCGGCGGGCTCGATCCCCAGATCGGGGTCGCCGGCAACGTCTTCGACGACCGGTCGGTCGACAGCATCTACCTGTGGTTCAAGTTCTCCGGTGCGAGTGTCGGTAGCGACTACACCCTGGTGTACCTCGAGGACTACCAACCGGTTCGTGTCGCACTGTGGCTCGACGACTCGACCTACGAGATCGACGTGATCGACCCGTGGGAGATGACGGTCACCCCAGCAGCAACCCACCGGCTGACGGGCCGTCCCGAGTACCTCGAGGACGACGAGGACGCAACCGACCCGACCCACGACGTGGAGCTACCCGGCCGGCCGCGGCTGGCACTGCGGATCCAGCGGGTCTCCGCGTAGTCACCGGGCTCGACTGGTTCGATCTCGCCGCCGCTGCTAGGTGGAAAGCGTCATTGACATAATGACAAGGTCACTTTACTGTCACGGCCATGGCGAAATCGAACGACACGACCACCTCCGAAGCGGGTCCCAGGCTGAGCGCCGAGGACAAGCGCCAGCGCGACAGCTACCTGCGCGAGTTCATCCCCGCCATCGTCACCTTCTGGATCCTCCTGGCGGTCGTCGAGGTCGCCGTCGACGCGGACACCTCCGGAGCTTGGCTGTGGGTGCTGCTCCCCGTGCTCCCCATGATCGGCGTTGCCGTCGCGCTGTACCGGGCAGTCCAGCGTGCCGACGAGTACGGCCGCATCGTGATGCTGGAGTGCATGGCGCTCGGATTCGGGGTCGCGATGATCGCCGCGATGGGGCTCGGGTTCCTCGCCGGCATCGGAGCCGCCCCCACCTTCGGTGGGTGGTTGGTCTTCGGCGCCGGAATGTTGACCTGGACCCTGGCGCTGCTGGTTCGGGGGATCCGGTAGTGGAGAACCGGCTCAGGCAGCGACGGGCGGTCGAGGGCTGGAGTCAGGCGCATCTGGCCGACCTGGTCGGCGTCAGTCGCCAGACGGTCAACGCCCTCGAAAAGGGTCGGTACGATCCCAGCCTTCCGCTGGCCTTCCGCCTCGCCCGCGTCTTCTCCACCACGATCGAGGACCTGTTCGAGCCCAGCGACGAGGACCTCCGCCACACCACCGACGCGTCGACCGGACGGCGGTGACCGTGCGCGTCGAGCTGGCCCCGGGGTTCGGTGCTGGTGGTCGACAACAGTGACGTGATTCGCTTCACCATCGGGCGCTGGGTCATGAGAACGGGTCGAAGCGGACCAGTGAGCCGTCGGCGGTCGCTACCAGGAACCCCGTGCCAACGGGCACGGCGGGCACGGTGATGGGTTCACCCACCTCGACGGAATGCGCGAGCTCACCTGTGGCGGGGCTGAGGAAGTGCACCCAACCGTCGCCGGTGGTCTGAGCGATCGAAGCTCCCACAGGTGCAGGGCCCGCGGGAACGGCGAGCAGGTCACGTCGGTAGGGGCCCATCGACACAACGCGGTCGCCCGGGAGGGTGGTGCTCCAGAGTGGGGCTCCGGTGGTTGCTTCGAAGGCGGCGATCTCTCCGAGACCGGTGGTGACGATGACCCGACCCTCGTGGACGAGGATGCGACCGGGAGCGAAGGCCGCCTGCACGTTCGCGCTCCAGCGAGGTTGCCCGGTGGTGGCGTCGAAGCGTTCGACGATGCCACCGAGGCGGGTCAGGAACACGTCTGTGGAGTCGGGATCGGGCACGAGATCACTCGCCGGTGCAGCGAGTCGGTTCCCGTCGCGTTGCCACAGCGTCGCGCCGGTGGCGGGGTCGAACCCATAGGTGTGCTGGGCGATGAACGAGAAGCCCGCGACGAGAACCCCGCCGCGGAGCGCTCCTTGTGAGGCCGTGGCGTAGTTCTCCGCGCCTTCGAGGTCGTGGCGTTCCCAGCGCAACGACCCGTCGGTCGCTTCGACAACGCCATAGTGGGCCGCCTCACCCACGGCCACGGCGTCGCCGAGGTCGACCGGAGCGGCGTGCACCCAGGTCCGGAGGCGGTCACCGATCTGGGTGTTCCATCTCACCTTGCCCGAGTCCTGGTCGACTCCGAAGATCCCGCCGCTCACCGTTGCGGCCACGATCAGTCCGTGTCGGTCGAGCACGGTGAGACTGGCCTTGATCGGGGCGTCGAGCTCGGTTGCCCAGCCGGGTTCACCGGTGTCCGCGTCGTGGAAGGCGAGACCGCCGCGTGCTTCGTCATCATCGGACCACGCAACGGCGACGCCGCCTCCGATGGCCGCGGGCCGCGCCAGGTGGACCGATCCGGGAAGGCGCACCGACCAGGTTGCGGACTCCGGCTCGACCGGTTCGGCCCGCCGGGTTCGGAACGTCGTCGAGACCCGCTCGTGGTCGGTGTCGAGGGCGACCGTTCGCAGCGACAGCGACTCACCGTCCCAGCTCACCAGCCTACCCTGCGCCGGGGTCCAGTCGAAGCTGCCGAACGTGGCGTTTCCGGTGTTGGCGTGCAGCTGGTCGCCGTGTCGAACCACCCGGGAGGTGTGCCAGTGACCCGACAGCGATCCCAGGATCCTCACGTGGGGAGCGACGGCATCGAGACGTTCGTAGAACTCGGTCGACATCTGGTCGTGGGTCAACATGAGCACGGGTGTCCCGGCGGGGAGCGTGGCCAGGTCCGCGGCGAGCCACGCCTCCTGAACCCCGTCGTCGAGGCCCAGGCTGTGACTGAACCAGTCGATGGCAACGAGGTGCAGGCCGGCATGTGTCATTGACCACCAACGTGGACCGACGTGTTCCTCGTAGCGCCAGGTGGTCCCGCCGGGAGCGTCGGCCAGCTCCTGGGCGGTCGGTTCGTGGCGGTGCCCGTAGTGATCGTGGTTTCCCGGGAGCAGGTGGACGGGGAGCGCGGAGTCCGCGATGGCCTCGGCCACCAGGGCGTAGTCGGCGGCGATCCCGCGGTCGGTGAGGTCGCCGGTGGCCAGCACGAAGCTCGGCCGGCCGAGAGGCCCCTCGGTCGCGGCGAGCTCGTCGATGATCGCCTCCAGGTGCTCCGGCTTGGCGAGGGGTCGTAGAGCTATCTGGTGGTTCGCGTCCAGTCCGATCAGGCTGTCGGCCTGGGGCATCAGCGCGGGTTCGGGGAGGTCGCTCAGGTGGAGGTCGGTGATCTGGGCGAAGGTCAACGGCAGTTGCTGTGAGGTGGGGGTCAGCTCGAAGGTGACCTCATCGGCATCGTCGAGGTCCTGGACCCGACGGAACCATCGGGTCGATTCGTAGCCGGCGGGGCGGCGCACCCAGATGAACGGACTTCCAGCGGCTTCGAGGTCGACCCGACCATCGGTGTCGGTGAGGGCGACGGTTGCCCCGTCACTGATCGCCACGCCGGCAAGAGGGATCCCGGAGTCATCGATGACGCGACATCTCATGGCTCCAACTCTCGCATGCCCACGGGTCCCTCTGGCCACTCGTTCCACGGCTCCCACGGTGGAACGCAACGGTGGGTGCAGAGCTGCATCGGGTGGAAAGCGTCATTGACACAATGACAAGGTCGCTTTACTGTCGCGGGATGGCGAAATCGAGCGACACAACCAACCCCGAGTCAGCTTCCCGGGGCCCGAGGCTGAGCGCCGAGGACAAGCGCCAGCGCGACAGCTACCTCCGCGAGTTCATACCCGCCATCGTCCTCTTCGGCATCCTGCTGGCAGTCGTCGAGGTCACCGTCGACACGAACACCACGGGGGCGTGGTTGTGGGTCCTGCTCCCCGTGCTGCCGATGATCGGCGTTGCCGTCGCCCTCTACCGGGCGGTTCAGCGCGCGGATGAGTACGGCCGGATCGTGATGCTCGAATGCATGGCCCTCGGGTTCGGGGCTGCGATGATCACCGCGATGGGGCTCGGGTTCCTGGGCGGCATCGGTGTCGCCTGGACCTTCGGCGGGTGGCTGGTCTTCGGTGCCGGAATGGCGACCTGGAGCGTGACACTTCTCGTTCGGGGGATCCGGTAGTGGAGAACCGGCTGAGGGAGCGCCGCGCCGCCAGCGGTTGGAGTCAGGCCCACCTGGCTGACCTGGTCGGGGTCAGCCGGCAGACGGTCAACGCACTCGAGAAGGGTCGGTACGACCCGAGCCTTCCCCTCGCCTTCCGCCTCGCACGCGTCTTCTCCACAACGATCGAGGACCTGTTCGAGCCAAGCGACGAAGACCTCGGGCGAACGGCTGCGGCATCGGCCGGGCGGGGGTGACGACGCCCGTAGCGGTCCGATCGAGACCACGCAGGTGTCCGATCTGCAAGGATGCTCCACCATGGCGGGTGAGTCGGCGAACCGGCTGAACAAACGGGCACGCAAGGCGGTCACCGATGCGCTCGGGGGCGTTCCGATCGAATCGGTCGTCGCGTTCAGTCATCTCTCCGGTGGCGGTGCCAACTCCGACGGGGTCGTGGGCGGCGGTTCATCGATCCTCGGTTCCAGCTATGCCGTCGAACGGGGGATCAACCTCGACGACCCCCGGCTGCGCAGCGACCTGTTGCAGGCCTGGTGTGCACTCACCCCGAACGAGATGGTCTTCTTCAAGGCAAGCCCCTGGGCCGTGATCCCCAAACCGGGACCGGTGGTCGATCGGATCGACCGCGCCGGTACGACTCTTCGATGGGGCGACGTCACCGGCCAGAGCACGGTGAGTCGGATGATCCACCTCGAGTTCCCCGACGGTCGCCTGCTGTTGACCTCCACGCTCGTGCGGGCGCGCCTGCGGCGCAAGAACTACAGCGACGAACCCGACCTGTTCATCTCGGCCTTCGGTGCAGCGGCGACGGAGGTGGCCGCGGACTGATCCTGCGGGTCGCGCCGAGATCGGCCAAGGCAAGTGCTGCAGCAACAACGTTCGGATCACCGTCCGGCGGGTTCGGAGTCACGAAGTTGTTCGAACAGAAGCAGCGCGTGCCGACGAGGGTCTCGCCGGGTCCGAGAAGCCGCTCGGCCTCCGATACGCCGCGGGCACATTGCCCACCGCCCGAGACGGACCCCTCCGGCGTCCGTTGCAAATACACAGTCGAAGAGGCATCCAGCCTGTATCAACCAGGGTCTGGTGGGAGTGGCGAGCTCGAGGTGATGGTGGCCCGGTACGGAACGAGGACCCATTGAGGAGTGGCGTTGCCTGCCGAAGCCGAGATGGACGTCTTCGGACAGCTCAACGTACCGTGAGGTCGCGCACGGGGTCTGGGCCGAGGCCCGTGTTCTTCACGACCCGAAGGTCGCGAGTCCGGATCTGCGCCCGCCAGGTCGCTCCGGTATCTCAGTCGATCTGGTGGGCGCGACCGCCGAGGGCGGTGAAGAAGGGTTCGACGTTGTGCTTCTTGGCCACGTCCTGCTTCATGGCGCGCAGTCCCACGCGGTCGGTGCGCCACGCCCCGCCTCCGAAGTCGAGCAGCAGGTGTCGCAGCAGTGTCCCGGCGCCGTAGTCCTCATCCACCCAGTGGATTGCGAAGTCGCTCGCGGGTGCGGCGTGCAGGAGCTTCTTGGGTCGGTCCCGCCAGTTCCGGCTTCCGTAGAGGATGCGGCCCTGGGTGAGGGCCAGGAAGGTCTTCTCCTGGAACTGGCCGACCTTGTTCTCCTCGGCGAGGCCGAGCTCGGCCGCCTTGTCGTTGACGATCTCGGCGCCCGAGAAGCGCATGTTGGTGTTCATGCCGGCCGCGTGGGTGTTCTGTGGTGCCCAGGTCTGTGTGACGAGGTGGGACACGAGATGCTCCCCCGGGGCGTGCTCGGCGACCCATGCCTGACACTGCTCTTCCTTGAAGGCCATGCGGGCACCGTAGCCCGAGGCGGCCCGGCGCCGGTCCGCCGACACAAGACCGGGAGTCGGACCTGCGCCAAGGCTGGCACAGCGGTGCGGGGTGCAGCCGACCAAGGTCGTGCTCCCGATTCCTCGCACGCGGTTCAGCCGGGTCGAGAGGTCCGATGTCGGCTCCGCCTACCCGGCCCCGCGTTCGGCCCGTCGCGTCCGCAGCGCTGACCAGGTGAACTCCAGGGCGATCGCGAGCACGAGCACCCCGATCATGGCCCAGAACGTCGCTGGGTTCTCGTGGATCGTCTCGATGGCGCGCGCCACCACGGCGACGATTCCGGCGATGATGGCCAGGGCGATGACCCAGGCCTTCGATCCGGTGCTGCCCCGGAGCTTCATTCCGGCGACGGCGACCATCACGAATATCGCCAGTGCGACCACGCTGCCTATCGATGCAATGGCGCTGATGTCAGCCACGGTTGCGAGAACCAGCACTGCGAGGACGGTGATGCCGAGGCCTCGCGTGCCTCCGACGATTCCCGGGCGGCCGAACACTGGTGGGAACTGCTGTCCGGCGGACAGCATCGAGGTGGCTCCCACTGCACCGTAGATGTTCGCGTTGATCGACGATGCAGTGGCCAGCAGCGCTGCGATCGACATCAGCGCGTATCCGGCGTCGCCGAGGATGGGCTTGATCGCCTCGGCCAGGGCGGTGCCACCGCTGGAGACCACCTCGTCGACGGTGAGCGTTCCGAACACCCCGACGGATATGAGCACGTAGAGGCCGGTGGTGATCGCGAGCGCCAGATAGAGAGCGCGTGGCATGTCCCTGGTGGGGTTGGCGAGGTCACCCCCGGTGTAGGTGATCACGGCGAAGCCGAGGTAGGCGAAGAACGTCAGTGCGACGCTCGAGATGATGTTCCCGCCCGGTGGGTAGGTGGAAGGTGCGAGCAGTTCGGTGTCGATGCGGGCGACCGTCAGCACGATGAACACAACGAACACCACGAGCAGGACGCCCACGATCGATGAGGCGATGCGGTCGACCAGTGCGGCCCCGACAATGTTGACCAGGGCAAGGCCGACGATGGCGCCGATGGTGAACAGTTGGCGAGCGGTGTCGCTGCCGTCGGGGCCGAAGAAGAGAGCCGCGGCGTAGTTGCCGAAGGACAACGCCACCATGGCGGTGACGATGATCACCGAGAAGTACAACAGCCATGACAGGATGCCTGCGAGGTGGCCCTTGCCGAAGCCCTCCTCGAGGAAGGTGAGCAGCCCACCCGAGGAGGGGTAGGTCGTGCCGAGCTTGGCCACCACGTAGCCGAGCAGGGCGGCCACCAGGCCCCCGAGCACGAACGACAGCCACACCGCCGAGCCAGCGATGGCGCCGGCTTCGCCGAGCAACGTGAAGATGCCGGCACCGACCATGGCTCCGATTCCGAGCGACACCGCACCTCGCACGGTCATGGTCTGTTTCGCAGCGGGTTCTCCCACGAGCCCATGTCTACACGGGCCTCCCGGGTGCGCCGCGGACGTCCCCGCATCCGCCCTTGTCGAAAGAACACTCACGATATATCGTGAGTGTTGTGCGGACTTGGGTTTCGGGAGAGGCAACGGAATTCGAAACAGGAAGAAGTGACCAAGCGGGAAGCAGAGGAACGAGAATGAGCACGGCTCGAGAAGCGACGATGGAAGAACCAACGGCGACGTTCGGTCACGGAAGAGGACCCGGTGGCGGTCGGGGGCGCCCGGGCGGTGGACGAGGACACCGACGACTCCGAGGAGATGAGATGAGCCATGACGAAGCAGGATCCGCGAGGCGGGACCCCGGTAGGAGTCGCCCGGGTGGCCGCGGAAGACGCGGAGCCGGACCGAGCGGCGGAGGCCGTGGCCGACGCGGTGGCGCGAGGCGCGGAGATGCCCGCCTAGCGGTCCTGGGCCTGCTCGCCGAGGAGCCGATGCACGGCTACCAGATCATGAACGAGATTGCGGACCGCACCAGTGGCGTGTGGCAGCCGAGCCCCGGGTCGATCTATCCGGTGCTGGCGCAGCTGACCGACGAGGGACTGGTGACCTGCGAGGAGAACGAGGGACGCAAGGTCTTCAGCCTCACCGCCGAAGGTGAGGGAGCATCGGCGGAGCTGCAGGAGGCCACGCCGGTGTGGGAACGGTTCCTCGAGGCCGATGACCGGGTGGACCTCCGCCAGGAGGTGGACCGCCTGGCCACGGCGGCGAGGCAGGTTGGCACCACGGGTACCGCGGAGCAGGCGGCCCGGGCCGCAGAGATCATTACCGAGGCCCGCAAGGCCCTGTACGGACTGCTCGCGGAATGAGCCTTGCATGTCCCGGCTGCCGGGGCCTTGGTCACACTTGGGCAGGAAATTTCCGTCCCGATGGTTCAGCATGGTGAGGTGACCTCGCACATCCCGCGCTGCCGGGCTCCTCGCGACGGACGGTTCCGGCGTCTGTGTCCCCGAGTCATGCTGCAGGCCCTCGAACGAGTCGCCGGCTCGGTTTCCGGCGTCCACATCGCAGCTGTGGTTGCACTGGCCCTGCTCGTCACTAGCTGCTCGTCGGGCACCCAGGCGGATGCGGAACCCACCTCGGGGCAACCCACGCCCGGACCCGAACTGGTGAGCGAGGCCACCGCCGAGGTGAGCGTGTCGTCCGTGCCGGCCAACACCCTCACCGCTGCGGTCGAGGTGGTCGCCACGGCTCCGGTGACCGCCTCGGTGGAGTTCCGCGGCGATGTGAGTGGGGAGGTGTCCACCTCCGACACGCCACGGGAGCGACACCGGATCCCCGTGGTGGGCATGCATCCGATGTCCACCTACGAACTCGTCGTGACGGTGACCGATGAACAGGGCCTTCCGGTGAGCACCGAGGGAGCCGTGCAGACCTTCGAGACCGGTGCGCTCCCGGAGGGTCTCCCGGCGTTCGAGGTTGAGGTGATCGATCCCTCGAGGGTCGCACCGGGCCACACGATGTTCAGCTTCCTCGACTTCGCGGGCCAGTCGGGCACCAGCGAGGATCCTGGCGCCCAGCTCGGCACGATCATGGTCGTCGACGCCAGCGGCGAGCCCGTGTGGTACTTCCAGGACGACGAGACCCTCGCCGACGCGCGCCAGCTCGACAACGGCAACTTCCTGTTCGAGGTCGGCGACGTCGCCGCGTACGAGGTGAACCTCTTCGGCGAGGTGGTCAACGAGTGGGCGGGCAGGCTCGCTGGTGGGTCTGATCCCGCCGGCGACGAAGCAGGGAGCGGGCAGTTGCCCGAGGCCGTACAGGTCGATGTCGAATCGATGCACCACGAGCACGGCGTACTGTCCAACGGGAACCACCTCGGTCTCTCCACGGAGCTGCGCACGGTGTCCGGGTTCGCCGAGCCGCTGTGCGGTGAGGATCCGGCCACCTTCGACGGGACCTACCACCTGATCGGCGACGTGGTCTACGAGTTCGACCCCACGACCGGTGAGGTGCTCGAGGAGTTCAACCTCTTCGACTACTTCGATCCCACCGTGTCGATCAACCCCGATTCGATCTGTGACGGACCCGCGTGGGTCTTCCCCAACAACGTCTACCGGCAACTCGACCCCGAGGCCCAGGACTGGACCCATGCGAACTCGGTGGTGCTCGACGAGGAACGCAACGCCCTCATCGTCTCCATCCGCCTCCTCGACGAGGTGCTCGCCATCCGCTACGCCGATGACGACGACGGTCCCAAGGGGGAGGTGCTGTGGCGTCTGGGCGAGCACGGGGACCTGGAGATGCTCGGCGACGGGTCATGGACCTACCACCAGCACGCCGCAGAGGTCTGGCCGGACGGTTCGCTGCTCATCTACGACAACGGCAACGGGCGTCCGAGCACCGAGTCATCACCCCCGGGTTCGCGGGTGGTCCGCTACGAGCTCGACGACGACGACATGACGATCCGACAGCTCTGGGAACTCGATTCGATCGTTGATGGCGAGGTCGCCTACGCGGGGTTCGTGGGTGATGCCGACCTGCTCGGGAACGGCAACGTCCTGATCAGCGACGGAGGCCTGCTCGGTGAACCCAACGGCGTCTCGGCACAGATCACCGAGGTGGTGCCGGAGCTGCCCGAGGGCGGCGAGGTGGTCTGGCAGCTGCAGATACTGGGTGGAGGCAACTGGGGGTCCTACCGCGCCGAGCGCATCTCGGAGCTCTACCCGACCTAGCCGCTCAGGCGCGCGCCTCGACGTACCTGCGGAAGCGTCTCAGGGTGTGGCGGATGAACGCGGCCATGAGCTTCTCGGTCACCGCCGCACCGCGACGCGAAGCCTGTCCGGTGTCCATCGCCATGACCCAGTCCACCACGCACCGGCCGTCACCGAGGTCGGTCACCCGGTAGTCCTCGGCGAAGCGCTTGATCGTGTCCATCGACGCCTCGTTGAACCGGAACGCCATGCGGCGGCCCGGCTCCCAGGCGATGAACTCCTCGTAGCCGACGATCCCGCCACGCATGTGCACGGTGCGGGTCGATCCCACCTCGACGGGGTGGGGAGAGGTCCACTCGACCTTCGTGATGGCCCAGACCCACTTCGTCCACGCCACGGCATCGAGGAAGGCATCGAAGACCTGCTCGGGGGTTGCGTTGACCAGCTCCGTTGCCGTGTAGCGGGTCGGAGCGGAGTCGAAGAAGTCCATTCCGACGTGTTCACAGGGATAGCGCATCGATTCTCCTGGTGGGTGGGAGCCGGACCATGGGTCGACGGACGCGCCACACTGCACCCGATCAGTGCGACACATGCGGCATTCTGCCTCGCAGCGGCATCGGGGTCAACGAAGGGTGGCGCAGCGAGCGGTGCGTCGGTGGGCCGACCACGATCCTGCTCCGTGCCGGCCGGAGCCAACCCGTGGTGATGCGACTCGGAATGAGCGCCACAGGTGTGCCGACTCCGCCGTGGAGCACAGGGCCTGCGGTGACCCACACACAACTGCGCGACCCGACAGCGGATCGTCCCGGTGTGACACTCTCACCCATGGCAGCGCAACACCCGGAGCAACATCCGCCCCGGATCGAACCGGGTCCCGGGCAGGAGTCCGTCTGGGACTACCCCCGTCCCCCACGCCTGGATCCGAGCGACGAGCACGTCGTTGTGAAACACAGCGGGGTTGTCGTCGCCGACACCACTCGGTCGTATCGGGTTCTCGAGACGAGCCAGCCCCCCGCCTACTACCTTCCGCCAGCTGATGTGGATCAGGGTCTGCTCTCCCGCAGCACACGCCAGAGCGTGTGCGAGTGGAAGGGGCTCGCCACCTACTACGACGTCGTGGTGGTCGACTGGACCGTGCCGGCGGCGGCATGGACCTACCTCCACCCCGAGCCGGCATTCGAGGCCATCGCCGGGCACCTGGCCTTCTACCCGCAACTCGTCGACGAGTGCCTCGTGGACGGTGAGAGGGTGAGCCCCAACGAGGGCGCCTTCTACGGGGGTTGGGTCACCTCGCGGGTGGTCGGTCCGTTCAAGGGGGCACCGGGAACCGCTTGGTGGTGAAGGCCTGCCGGATACGTTTGGGCCATGGACAGCTGGAACCAACTCACGTGGCGTGTCAGCGACGCCACCTACGCCGCGTGGAACGCGCACGACCCCGATGCGGTTGCCTCCTGGTTCACCGCCGAGGCGCGGGTGCGCGACTCGAGTTCCGGTGATTGGGAGATCGGACCCGGACCGGTGCGCGACCGCGCGGCGATGATGTGCGCCGCTCTGGCCGACCTCAGCCTCACGAGGCAACAACTGGTGATCGAGGGCCCCCACCATGCGGATCGGTGGATCATGGAGGGAACCCACACAGGCGATCTCCTCGGAGTGGCCGGCACCGGTGCGCGGGTGCGCTTCGAGGGGGCCACGTTCACCACCATCGACGAGGACGGCATGGTGATCGAGGACGTCCACCACGTGGACTACGCAACGCTGTTCGCCCAACTGGGTGCCAACGACACGTGAGGACCGGCCGGTGACCGAGTTGCCGGTGCGGGGAAGCGACGAGTACGAGGCGCTGGCGCAGTTGTTGCCGGACGACTTCTCGGACCCCGGTGACGACCTCGAGGCGGTGCGGGCCAAGTTCGACGAGGTGCACGGACACGATCCCGGCCCCGGTGTGGTCGTCGAAGCGGCACCATCCGGTCTGGGGTTGTGGGTCCACCCCGAGGGTGGCGGGTCGGCGGGCACCGTGTTCTTCGTGCACGGTGGCGGTTTCGTCACCTCGGATGCCGCGTCCTATGCGTTCTACGGTGCCCTGCTGGCCCGGGCCACCGGCTGGTCGGTGTTCGTGGCGGACTACCCGCTCGCACCGGAGTCGGTGTTCCCGGCCCAACTGGATGCACTTTCGCAGGCCTTCGCCACCGATGTCGCCGCCCCGCGGGGCGCCGGGGTGGACGGTCCCGTGGTGCTCATGGGTGACTCGTGTGGCGGAGGCATGGCGGTGTCGTTGGCGATGCGCGACCGGGTCGTTGCCGACCGGTCGCTCGGCATCGTGTCGTTGTGCGGTTGGTTCGATCTGCTGGCCGATGGTGACTCAGCCACGGACCCGGTCGGGCGCGACCCGTTCCTGGATCCGGCGTGGCTCCGGCTGCGCGGACTCGACTACGTCGGACCCGAGGGTGACCCCTCGCACCCCGGGGTATCGGTGTTGCACGCCCCGGAGGAGGACCTGGCCCGGTTGCCACCGCTGCTGCTCCACGCGGGGCAGGTGGATCGCTGCCGCAGCGACGCGGAGCGGCTCGCTGCCCGGGCACGCGCGGCCGGAGTGACAGTGGAGCTCCGTGTCTGGCCGGCCATGCCGCACGGCTTCCATGGCCTGGCGGGTGTCGTTCCCGAAGCGGATGCGGCCCTGGGAGAGGTCCGGTCCTGGCTGGAACGGATGGCCCGGTAGCGCGTCGAAGCGGCCGGCCGGGGGCACGGCGATCCAACTCGGGTGTGGCCACACGAACCTAGGATCTCCGGGTGGCCAGCACCGACGAGACCGTGGCACCGGCACCGAGGACTCCTCTCGGCGTGATGGTGGCGGCGTGTGTCTCGACCCTCATCGTCAACGCCAACACCTCCGCGGTGACGATCCTGTTGCCCGCGATCAGCGACGACGTGGGCACCCCGGTGAGCACGCTGCAATGGGCGGTCACCGGCTACCTCCTCGTCGGTGCCGCCTGCATCGTCACCTCGGGATCCCTCGGAGATGTCTTCGGTCGGCGCAGGGTGTTCGTCGGAGGCCTCGTGTTGTTCATCGCCTCGTGCGGGTTCATCGCGCTGTCCTCCAGCGGACTCGCGATCATCCTCGGCCGCTGCATCCAGGGGGCGTCGGGTGCGACGCTCCTCGCGAGCGGTCTCAGCCTGATCACCATCGCCTCGCCGGGCGAAGCGCAGTTGCGTGCGGTGTCCTACTGGGGTTCGGCCTCAGCAATCGGTGCCGCGGTCGGTCCTCTCCTCGGCGGAGGGCTCGTGGACTCCTTCGGCTGGCAGGCGCTGTTCTGGATCGATGCTGCGATCGCCGTGGTGCTCGTGCCGCTCACGGTCCTCACCGTCTCGGAGTCCTCGGATCCCTCGCGCGACCGTTCGATCGACTGGTTGGGCACCGTGCTGATCGCCATGGTCCTCGCACCGTTCATCCTCGCGGTCACCAAGGGTGCGGACTGGGGTTGGGTCTCGCTTCCGACCGTTGCGTGCTTCGTCGTCTCGGTGGGGGCGCTCGTCGCGTTCGGGAAGGTCGAGACGACGGTTCGTGCTCCGCTGGTGAACGTGGCGTTGTTGAGGAACCGGGTGCTGGTGGGTGCCACGATCGGCATCCTGGTCGGAGCTGCCGCGATCAACGGCTTCATGTACGTGTTGAGCCTGTTCTTCCAGGACCCTTCCACGCTCGACATGACGCCCTTCCAGGCGGGCCTGGCAACCCTGCCGGCCACCGTCGGCATGGTTGCGTTCACCCCGGCGGTGCCGAAGCTCGCCTCCAGGTACGGGACGAGCACCATCATCGGCATCGGCTTCATCGCGATGACCGCCGGATTCGCGCTGTTGGTCCTGACCGGTTCCAACTGGGGGTACCTGGCGTTCGTGGGTCCGATCGTGCTCGCGGCGGTCGGGCTGTGCCTGTCGAACAACCCGTGCTCCTCGGCCGCCACCGGTGCGGTCGACCAGGCCGAGGTCGGCGCGGCTTCCGGACTGTCCAACATGGCGCGCTACGTGGGTCCGTCGGTGATGACGGCGATCGTCGCCGCGCTCTACGCGAACATCCCGGCCGACCGGCTCGCCGCCGGGGCGTCGGCCACCGACGCGCTGATCAGTGGTTTCCGCGCCGCCTCGCTGGCGCTCGCGGTCGTGTCCGCGAGCGGGATCGTGCTCGTCTACCTCGTCAGGGGCTCGAGGCCGAGCGGACCGACCACGGGTGTCGACGTGGCGATTGCGGCTGCGGCGCCGGTCCACACCATTCCGCGCCCCGAGCCGGCCTGAGCGGACCTGCCACACCATGACGGGCCGTCTGGCCCCGTTGGCCCGGATCGGGGACGATTGTCGACCAGGAGGTGGGTGTGGGCGATTCCGCACGGCCAAGTCAGATCCTGTTCGTCGCCGTGGCGGTGTCGTGCACCGTCGCGGTGGGCCTGGCGATGCTGGTTGCGCCATGGAGCGGCCCGGTTCTCGTCACGCTCGTTCCCGACCACGGCCTGGAAGCAACCGACCTGCTGCCGATCCTGGTCGCTGCGGTTGCGGTGACCGGGGTCCGCCGGTACCCGGGTTCGGCGTGGACGACGGGGCGAACGCGTTGCGCAGGGACGACCCGCGTGGCTGCCGTGGTGGTTGCCGTCGCGATCGCCGGGGAGGGGGTGCTGCGACTCGCTGATGTCGATCGTGGTTCGCCGGTGCCCTACGGCCTGTTGGGCGTGGCCGTGCTCGGATCGTCGGCGTTGGTGGCCTGCTGGCTGGGTGGAGGGCCACCATCCGCGTCGGTTCCGGATCACACGGGCAATCGCGCGGAACCGCTCGCGAGGCACTCATCGGTGATCGTCTTCGTGTCCGCGCTCGTGGCCGGCACCGTGGTGGACCTGCTGGTGCTGCCGAGTGGCACGGTCTTCGGTGCATCGTTGCTGGCGGTGATGCTGGCCCTGTTCAGTAGGTTGTCGAGGCCGTGGCGTGTCGCGTTCGCGGCCCTTGCTTCGGTCGGCCTGTTGTCGAGTGTCGCTTCTCTCACGGACCGGGCCGGTGTGGATGTGCTCATGGCGCGCGACGGGGGAGGTGCAGCAAGGGCGGTTGCCCTGGGTTCACTGACCGTGCTGCTCGTGCTCGCCGCGGGCCAGAGCCGTTCAGGAGGTGGGCCGCGAGCCGGTGTCCTGTCGCGGCGACGGGTGCCCGTCGCTCCGAGCCGGGTGGTCGAGGAGCCAACGAACCCGGTCGCGGGTGGCGACGTAGTGGGCCACGACCAGGCCGGCCAGTCCCAGACCGGCGCCGGGACTGCCCGTGACCGCCAGTGCCACGCCGGCTCCGAGGAGGACCAACAGCTCGAGGCCGAGCCGCACCGGTCCGGCAACCGCGAAGGGCGCGCCACCTGAGGCACTGGCGTCACCCGGGACTCGAAACGTCGCCCAGAGCGCGCTGAGTCCCAGAACGGTCAGCACCGCAGCGACCCAGCGCATCAGCTGCGGCTCGGGAAGCCGCCACACAGCCGTTGCCCAGGCGGCCAGGGCCGCCATCTCGATCAGGAAGCGCAGCGCCGCCTGGAAGCTCGACATCCGGGAGCTCATCTCCGGCTCCAGTTGGCAAGTGATGCATCGAGGGACTCGATGACGTGGTCGAAGGTCGTGTCGGTGCTCTGGTGCATCGCGAAGCCCCCTGCTGCATCGAGGGACACGAAGCCGTGCAGCACCGAACGGATCAGGCGTATCGAGTGGATGGCGTCGTCCCCGGTCAGTCCGTAGCCCTCGACCACGGCCTGCACCACACCTACCGCTCGTGCGCTGGCGGCCTCGTGTGCGTCGTCCCCCGGCTCCGGAGCCGCCAACGACGCGACGTAGAGGCCGGGTCGCTCCTGGGCGAAGCGCCGGTAGGCGTGGGCGACGCGTTCGAGTGCCTCCCGACCCGACCGACCGACGGCCGCTCCCATCAGGCGGTCGGCGAGCTCGCTCACGGCGAGCACAGAGAGGTCCCGACGGAGACCGTCGAGACCCTCGACGTGCTTGTACAGGGAAGGGGCCGCCACACCGAACCTGTCAGCCAGGGCGGTGAGGGTGAGCTTGTCGAGACCCACCTCGTCGACCAGGACGGAGGCCTCGGTGACGACCCGTTCCCGGTTGAGTCCCGGGCGTGCCATCAGCGACCCGCCCGCTCGAGCGCCCGGGCTGTGAATCCCACCCAGGCCAACAGCAACGGCAGGGAGAGGTAGGCGGCGCTGCCGAGTGCAGGATCCAGGAGCAGGTATCCGACTCCCGAAGCAACCAGCGCGATCGTTGTCGCCCAGCCGAGCGCGGCGGTCGGCTTTCCGAACAGACCTGCGGAACGCAGGGGTGCGACGCTTGCCCCGACCAGCACCGCCAGGGCGAGCATCTTCGCTCCGTCGAGCCGGTTCACTGCCTCGAACAAGCCATCGATGGTTTCGGGGCCGAACGCCCCCGCACCGAGGCCGCGCAACACCTCGAGTCCGAACTGGGTCAGTGACAGGCCCACGGCAACCAGTCCTGCACGGACCGCTACGCGCGTTCCCCCACAGTTGCGCATGGCCGACACCACCACCAGCAGCGCAAGACCCGCCACGAGGTGCACCAGGGCGGCCTGCAGCACGCTCGGCACTCCATGGGTTTCGTAGAACTCGGCCACCGCGGCCACCGGGGCGTCCAGTGCGGGGGCGGCTGCGAACGCCACGAGTCCGATCGCCCATGCGCCGATGTAGACCGCTGCGGCGATCCCGGGTGTGCGGCCGGACCGTCGCGGAGCGCCGGCAACCGAGGAGCTCGAACCCTCGATGAGTTGAACTGACATGACATGACTCCTTCGGGAGCTAGGACCAATAGCCAACAAGCTAAAAGGCATATCCAAGTTTGCCAAGGGAGTCTGCGAAGGGATGTCCCGATGGGGGATCATGGCGACATGAGGCAGCTCGTGGACCTGTCCCACCGCATCGAGGACGCAATGACCACCTATCCCGGTCTGCCCGGACCGGTGATCGGTGAGCACCTCGGCTTCGAGGCATCGAGGGGCCACTACGCACCCGGAACCGAGTTCCACATCGGCCGGATCGAGATGGTGGCCAACACGGGCACCTACCTGGACACCCCCGTGCACCGCTTCCCGGACGGATGGGGGCTCGAGGAGCTTCCCCTCGAGCGCGTCTTCGACGTCCCGGCGGTCGTGGTGGATGCAGCCGGTGCCATCGGCACCGAGGTACTGCCGCCGCCGGGCGATCTGGTCGACCGAGCGGTGATCCTGCGCACCGGCTGGAGCCGGCACTGGGGGCGCAACGAGTACGGCGCGGGTGGTCATCCCCACCTGGGCGAGGAGGCAGCCGAGGCACTGGTCCGTGCCGGTGTGGCGCTGGTGGGAATCGACTCGCTCAACATCGACTCGACCACCGGGGACGAGCGTCCCATCCACACGCGCCTGCTCGCGGCCGGCATCCCGATAATCGAGCACCTGACCAACCTCGACCAGTTGCCACCGGACCGGGAGGTCCACGTGACGGCACTGCCCCCGGCAGTCGTCGGCCTCGGTTCGTTCCCGGTGCGCGTGGTCGCGAGCTGGGAAGAGCCCTCCCCGGCCGAACGGCTCACGCAGTGACACCGAGCCCACCCAGCCGTTGGACGTGAGCACCGCGGACGCGGGGCTGTGCCAACCGTGACGGCTTGATCCGCACGGGAGGTACCGAGCTGATCCATCTCGCCCCTCGTTCGGCATCGAACCGATCCCGATGAGGATGGGGTGGCCGACGTGCTCCGCGACGTCGAGTCGGGGGCGGAGGCTCACGGGTGGTCGGCGGAGCCGCAGGAGGTCGACCTGCACGAGATCGCGGACTCACCCCAAGAGGTGCTCCGGCTCCCGTTCCTACCGGGTGAGAAGTGCCTCGCCCGGATCGACCGACCAATCGACGCGGCGAGGGTGGGGCTTGTTCCGGTGCTCGTGAGCCAGAACTTGACCCATCCCCGGCTGACCGGCCGGGTGGTGGGGGCGGATGTGACAGCGGTTCGCGGTTCTCGGGTTCACAACAGGTCCTGGTCGCGTGCCGCCTGCACGGCCGCGGCGCGGCCGTCGACCCCGAGCTTGCGGTAGATGGCCCTGCTGTGGGTCTTCACGGTGTTGAGCGACACGTAGAGCTCTCCGGCTATCTCGCGTTGGGAGAGCTTCGAGGGCAGGTAGCGCAGCACCGACAGCTCGCGCTCGGTCAGCGCCTCTGCGGGAGTGTCCGCAGGCGGAGGTGTTGCCAGTCCGTGGCGTGCCTCGACCCGGGCGAGGTACCGGCCGGCGATGCCCGCGTCGTTGCAGCGGTCCACGATCGAGCGGGCCTCGGCCCGGAGGTCCGTCGCTGCAGCGTCGCCGTGGTCGAAGGCCACATCGGCCGCGCTGGCGAGCGCGTAGGTGAGCATGACGTTCTCCGGTGAGCGCCTGGCGAGCTGGACGCCCCGCAGGGCCGCTGCCAGGGCTTCGTCGGGATCGTCGGTGGTGCGGGCGACCACGCTGTGGGCGAGTGACATCTGCGCAGCCTCGGCGAGCCGGTGATCATCGGCGTAGTCGATCGAGCGCTGCGCCAGGTCGTGCGCGGTGCGGGCGCGTCCGGACTCGAGCTCGGCGATCGCCTCGAACACGGGTGCAACGGCTGCCACGAAGTGGTCGGGTCGACTCGCCGCCATCTCGTTGGCCTGCGCGAGGAAAGGTCGGGACTCCTCGAAGCGACCCGCCATCACCCGTACGCCTCCGAGCACCATCGGGTGGGTCGGCTCCGTCGCGGGCACCTCACCCTGGACCACCTCCAGGCCTGCCGCCACGTCACCCTCGGCGAGGTGGATCATCGCCGTCAGCGACATGATCAGACCGGCATCCACCCCCTCCACGTCGAGGGTGCGTGCCACCTCGAGGGACCGCTCGGCCTCGGTGAAGCGGCCGGTGACGAAGCAGACCCAGCCATGGACGATCGCGAGTCCCTCGTGTCGGTCCACGAGGTCCCCGAGCCGTTCGATGTAGCGGGTCACGGTGTAGGTGCGTCCGATGTTGAGCAGCGTGGTGGCGTTGTCGGCCACCAGGTCGGCTGCCTCGAGGTCGCAGCCGGCCTGCAGGTAGTGCTCGATCGCGCTGGTCAGGTCGCCCGAGGTCTCGTGCCAGCGCGCGGCTGCCTCGTGCAGCTCGGCCCGGCGGGTGGGGGCGGTGCGTGCCAGTTCGGCCCGCAGCAGGTCGCGCAGCAGGTGGTGGAACCGGAACCACGTCCCCGTGCGGTCGAGCGCGATGACGAGCTGGTTGGACCCGGCCAGGCTCTCGAGCCACGCGGTGCCGTCGGTCGTGCCGCACACCTCGTCGATGAGCGCACCGCAGAGGCGCTCGAGGACCGACACCTCGAGCAGGTGCCGCCGCTCGGCCGGTTCGAGGGAGTCGAGGAACTCCTCGCTCAGGTAGTCGGCCACCAGCTGGTCGTCACCGTGGAACGACGTGACGAAGTCCGTGGCATCACCTCCGTCGCGCAACGACAGCGACGCGAGCACGAGCCCCGCCGCCCAGCCCTCGGTCCTGCTCGTGAGCTGCTCCACGGCCTCGGGACCCAGCCCCACCGATTCCGCGTCGAGCAGCCATCCGGCCTCCTCGGAGTCGAACCTCAGGTCCGCGGCACGGACCTCGGTGAGCTGGTCACGGACCCTGAGGCGTCCGAGCCGGAACGGTGGATCGACGCGGGTGGAGATCACGAGCACCAGGTTCGCGGGGCGCGACCAGACAAGGCGTTCGACGCTGCTGTGCACCTCCGGGTTGGTCACGAGGTGGTAGTCGTCGAGGACCAGCACCACCTCGGATCCGGTGGCCGCCACGTCGTTGACCAGGCCGTCGACCACTGCGTCGGTGCCGTCTGCGAGGGCTGCGGCCATGGTTTCCGCCAGTGAGGGGACCACGTCGCGCAGGGCGGTGGCGACACATGCCCAGAAGCGCGACGGGTCGTCGTCTCCCTCGTCGACCTGCAGCCAGCCGACCTCTCCGGGGCGTCCCTGCAGCCACCCGTTGAGCAGCGTCGACTTGCCCGCACCCGCGGGCGCGCTGGCGAGCACCACCGTTCGCCCGGCCCCGACCGACTCGTCGAGTCGCTCGGTCAGCCGTTCGCGGCGCAGGTAGCGGCTGGGCGGACGGGGAGGGGTGACCTTGGTGGCGCTGACAGCCACGCTCGAGGGGGTCATCACTCCAGCGTAGGGGAGCCCTCGGGGGCCTCACGCAGCGGTTGGTGGTGTGACTCACCCGGGTGAGATCCGCGGTGGGGTGATGCAACCTCACCCCACGGGGGCGGATGCTCGGAACATGAACGAGCCGACCCGATACGAGATCGAGATCCGCGGCCGGGCCACCGAGAGGGTGCTGCGTCCGGTCTGTGACGACTTCTCGATCGAGGCCACCGACCACGGCACGACGCTGCTGGTGGGTGAGGTGCGTGACCCCTCGCACCTCAACGGCCTGCTGGCGCACTTCACCTCGATGAACGTCGAGGTCATCGAACTGAGGCGCATCCCACGGGCGTAACCGTCCGGGGTCCGCGACCAATCCCCGCACCACACAGGAGGAAACAACCATGACCACCACACACACAGAAGCAGTCGGGCCACCCGGCACCGAAGCACCCGGCAACCGGACCGGGAGCATCGGAGGGGTCGCAGCGCTGCTGGCGGCCGCCACCTTCGTGTACGGCATAGTCGTCTTCGCCACGACCGTCGCCGACTACACCGACCCCGATGCCACCGCGGCGGAGTCGGTGGACTTCCTCGTGGGCCACCAGGGTGCACTGCTGGCCTGGTACATCGGCATCTTCATCGTCTTCGGCGCCGCCCTGGTGCCACTGGCCCTGGCCCTGCGCCAGCGCTTCGTGGACCGCACACCCCTGCTCGCCAACACCGCAGCGGTGTTCGCGGTCATCTGGGCGACGTTGATGTTCGCGACCGGCATGGTCTCCAACATCGGCATCGAGGCCGTGGCCGATCTCGCGGCGATCGACCCGGACCGGGCGGCCGACCTGTGGAGCGCCATCGACACCGTCACCAACGGCCTCGGTGGGGGCAACGAGATCGTCGGGGGCATCTGGATACTGCTGGTGTCGGTCGCCGGCCTGCTCACCGCCCGACTGCCCCGCTGGCTGAACGTCGTGGGGATCCTCACCGCACTCGGCGGCCTCGTCACGGTCGTTCCCGGTCTCGAGGCGGCCGAGATGGCCTTCGGCCTCGGTTCGATCCTCTGGTTCGTCGGCATCGGAGTGTCGCTGCTCCGCAGCCGTGGCATCACGGGAGCCGCATCATGAGTGCGGTAGCCACGAACCAGTCCGGGTCCACCTCGACCAGCCGGTCGGCGGTTCGGGCCGCAGCCGCCGGCGCCGCAGGCATCTGCATGGGCTTCGCCGGAATGCAGGTGGCCCTCGCTGCGGGCGCTCCCCTGGGGGAACACGTCTGGGGAGGCACGCAGGACAGGGTGCTCTCGGGTGACATGCGCATCGTGTCCTGCGGCGCCGCGGTGGTGCTCACCGCGATGGCCGCCACGATCGCACGGCGCGGTGGCCTCCTGGGCCACCAGGCCCGCTGGCTCGCCCCGGCGACCTGGGGCATCGCCGGCTACATGGCGCTCAACACGCTCGGCAACCTCACCTCGAGCAGCCCGGTCGAACGCTACGGGTTCGCAGCGGCCACCGCCGTGGTGTCCGGGCTCACGACGTTCGTCGCGCTCTCCACCCGCGGCGAGTGATGCCCGCCCGACCGATGACTCCCAATCCATCCGAACGAGGAGGACCCCCGATGAAACCCTTTCCGGAGAACACCTGGTACGCCGTGTACCGAACTGCGGCACTGCGCAGGAGGCCCGTGACCGTCGAACGCCTGGGCCGGCGGATCGTGTTGTGGCGAACCGGCGGCGGCGTGCACGCCGCCCCCGCCCAGTGCCCGCACCGGGGTGCCGACCTCGGGGCGGGAAGGGTGCACGGGGACTGCCTCACCTGTCCCTACCACGGCATCCGTTTCGCGGCGGACGGCACCGCGGTGCACCGGCCGGCGGTCGGCAACGACGATGACATCCCGGCCCGGGCGGGACTCACCCGCATTCCCGCCGCCGAGGCCCACGGGTACATCTGGGTGTGGCAGGGCTCCGGCACGCCGGGCACCGGCCCCGCCTGGTTCGAGGGCGAGGAGCCCACCACGCTCGTCGGAGCGGACCAGGTCTGGGACGTGCACTACTCCCGGTTCATGGAGTCAGCGCTCGACTTCCACCACGTGCCCTTCGTGCACGGCGTGTACACCCCGGGAATCGGACGCGAGCTCACCGATGTCGAGCTCGTGGAACAGGGCGACCGGATCTCGATGTCGGCACGCCTGGGCCGTGGTGGATCCCGCCGCTCACTGGCCGTGGCGGGCGAGGTGATCATGCCGTGTGCGATGCGGGTCCGTATCGGATCGACCAGCTTCGAGGCGGTGGGCACACCGGTGGACGCTCGACGGACGTGGGTGGCCGCGAACTACCACCCGTCGTTCACGAGGCACATCCCGGGGCTCCGCAAGCTCGAGGCGTGGATCGCCATGTTCGTGGACTTCAAGTTGTTCCAGCGCCAGGACCGGGCGGTCTTCGAGGGGCTCGACCCGGCACCCAGCCCACTGGAGAGGATGAACCTGATGCCCGCCGATGCCGGAGTGGAGCTCTGGATCCGACGCTGGCGCGGGATGCTCGCCGAAGCGTCGCCGGGCGACGAGGTGCCAGCGGGTCCGACAGCCGGGGCGGTGCCCGGCCCCGCCCCCGAAGAGGTGCCGGCGTGATCGGCGCGCTCGCAGCTGCCGCAGTGGCCACCGTGGCCGGCAGCGCGGTGCTGGCCGGGGCGCTCTCGCGCAACCGCGACGAGGTGCTCCGGACCGTGGCCGACGACCCCGCTCTGCCCCGGATGGAGCTCAACGGCCGCCTGTTCCACGTGGACATCCACGGCGAGGAGGACAATCCGGTGATCGTCGTGTTGCACGGCGGCCCCGGCGGGGACCACCGCTCCCTTCTCGCACTGGCCGACCTGGCCGATACCCACCGGGTGGTGTTCTGGGACCAACGGGGTGCGGGGCTCTCCGAGCGGGTGCCCGCCGAGGAGCTGACCGCTGCCACGGCGCTCGGTGACCTGGACGCGATCGTCGGGCGCGTCAGTCCCGATGACCCGGTGGTGCTGGTGGGGCACTCCTGGGGGGCCACCCTGGCGGCCGGGTACATGCGGCACCGTCCCGGGCGCGTCCGTGCAGCGGTGCTGGCCGAGCCCGGATACCTGGATCACGGGGAGTACCTCTCCTGGAAGGAGCGCTACGACGAGCTCATGTCGGGTTGGGCCTACATGCGTGTGGCCATCGCTGCGGGGTTCGCCGCGCAGCGCATCAGCGGTCCCGACGAGCACGCTGCCGGCGACTACCTGGTGGGCCAGCGGATCCTGCCGGCATTCCTCGACCACCCCGGGAATCCCTACCACCTGCCCGGTCGCCGCTACGGGGCACCGTCGTGGCGCTGGGGAAGGGTGGCCGGTGAGGCACTCGCGGGGGAGACGTTCGACCACGAGACCCTCGATCGAGTTGATGGAGAGCAGGCGAACGGTGACACACCGGTGCTGTTCCTGGCGAGCGAGCACAACAGCTGGATCGGTGAGACGCTGCAGCGGCGCCATGCGGAGTCGTTCCCCGGCGCAGGGCTGGCGGTCATCGGCGACTCCGGCCACGACATGTTCTGGGACAACCCCGGCGAGACGCTCGCGGTCGTGCGCCGCTTCCTCTCCGATGGTGTCGACGGGCTGGGATCGAGCAGGCTCGTGGGATGACACGGATCGTCGACGCCTGGATGCAGCACCCCACCCTGCGGCACTCGAACCACGAGATGTTCGCCCCGCTTCGCCGTTGGATGGGCATCGAAGGGGAGCTGAACGAGCCGATCCCACTCGAGTTGACCATCTCGGCGATGGACGAGGGTGGGGTCGACGTGGGCCTGACCGCCGCCTGGTACGGGCCGGCGGGCACGTTGATCGACAACGACGAGGTGGCGGGTTTCGTGGCGCAGCACCCCGACCGGCTCCGTGCGGTGGCCGGAGCGGACCTCTCGAAGCCGATGGAGGCGGTTCGGGAGCTGCGCGACCGGGTCGCCGAGGGATTCGTGGCTCTGCGGATCGTCCCGTGGCTGTGGGAGCTGCCGCCGACCGATCGCCGCTACTACCCGCTGTATGCAGCGTGTGTGGACCTCGGGATCCCGTTCTGCACCCAGGTGGGTCACACCGGGCCGATGCGTCCCTCGGAGACGGGCCGACCCATTCCCTACGTCGACCAGGTGGCGCTCGACTTCCCCGAGCTGGCGATTGTGTGCGGCCACATCGGCTACCCGTGGACCACCGAGATGATCGCGGTCGCCGACAAGCACCCGAACGTGTTCATCGACACCTCGGCCTACAGCGCACGCCGCTACCCGGGCGAGCTCGTGGAGTACCTCCGCGGCCGTGGCCGCACCAAGGTGCTCTTCGGCACGAACTACCCGATGATGACCGCATCACGCGCGCTCGAGCAGCTCGATGACCTCGGCCTGGACGACGACACGAGGACCCTGTTCCTCTCCGGCAACGCGGATCGGGTCTTCGGGCTCACCTGAGCCGGCCGCGGACAGGGAGAAGCCCGCTCCACGCTCGCGGGCATCGACGGCCTCGACCGTCGGCGAGCGGTCGGAGCCTTGCTGGGAGACGGTGCGGTTGTGCAATCCTGCTCGAATGAATGATCCGCCACCCGGCGCTTGCATCGACCTCCCCGGAGCGGCGAACGTCCGCGACCTCGGCGGTTGGTCGGTCTCGGGTGGGGGAGTGACCGCTCACGGGCAGGTCTACCGTTCCACGGAGTTGAACGGCCTCATGCCCCAGGGCCTGAGCCTGCTCGAGTCGCTGGGGTTGCGAACCGTGTTCGACCTGCGTACCTCAGCCGAGCGGGATGCCCAACCGGACCGCCTCCCTGCGGGGGTCACCGAGTTGCACCTGGACGTACTCGCCGACGACCAGTCCAGCGTTGCCGCCGGCGCCGCCTCGCTGGTCGACGTGCTGAGTGACCCAGCCAAGGTGGAGGCCTTCTTCGCGAGCAACCCAGTGGATCAGCTGTTCGTGCAGGCGTACCGCGACGTCGTGTCCCTGCCGAGCGCTCTGCGGTCCTACAGGCAGATGTTCGGACACATCACCGACCTGCAGCGGCGGCCGATCCTGTTCCACTGCACCACCGGCAAGGACCGCGCCGGCTGGGGATCGGCCGCCTTGTTGAGCTTCCTCGGCGTCAGCCACGACGACGTGATGGCGGAGTACCTGCTCACCAACGACGAGATCCTTCCGCTCACCCAGCCGATGTACGACGCGTTCGAGGCCGCGGGAGGTGACCCGTCGCTGCTGCGGCCCGCCCTCGGAGTCGAGCCCGCCTACCTCGACACCGCGTTCGAGGAGATGGAGTCGCGCTTCGGTTCGATCGAGGGCTACTTCGAACGGGGTCTCGGACTGCCCGACGACACTCTCGATGCCCTCAGGAGTGCCATGGTCAGCCCGTCGGGGTGACCACGACGTGCGGAGCCAGTGCGGGTCAGCAGCAGCCACCGGGGTCCGGCGCGGTGCCGAGACCGACGGGTTCCGCGGTCACCGCCGAAGGGGCACAGCAGGCGCCCTCGTGGTCGCCGACCACCCGGTTCGCCATCTGTTCGGCATCCCCGGTCTTCACGTACCACTCCCAGGGGGCACCGTCGGGGTCGTTGACCCACGTCTCGGTCTTGGTCGCGTAGCAACAGATGGTGTCATCCACACCGGTGGTCTCGAGACCGGTGCCGGAGAGCCTGGCCTCGGCGGCCATGACCTCGTCGCCGGTGTCGGTCTCGACTCCCAGGTGGTTGAGCGTGCCACCCTCGGGTGCCTCGATGAGCACCAGCTTGAGCGGTGGCTCGGCGATCTCGAAGTTGGCGTAGCCCGGCTTGCGCTTGGCCACCGGTGTGGCGAACAGCTTCGAATAGAAATCGACCGCCGCGTCCACGTCGGTGACGTTGAGGGCCAACTGGACTCGGGACATGGGAACCTCCGCTGCACTATCGTTCACATCGACATTTGTCGATATGGCCATACTAGTTACGTATCGATGTTTGTCAATATATGGACGTTGCCGGTTGGCCACCCCGGTGCTCCGACCGTGCACGCCCGGTAGCGGCCGGGTCCGAGGAGGCAAGGATGTCGAAAGCGGTGCCCAGGTTCGAGGAGTGCTGCCACCCGCTCACAGCGGCCGCGCTCGACGAAGCCGAAGCGGTCGTGCTGGCCGAGGCACTTCGGGTACTGGCCGACCCGGCCCGGCTGAGGCTGCTCTCGCTGGTGGCCACCGCTCCCGACGGGGAAGCGTGTGCCTGCGACCTGGTGGAGCCACTCGCCCGATCCCAGCCGACGATCTCGCATCACCTCGCGATGCTCGTGGAAGCCGGGTTCCTGACCAGGGAGAAGCGGGGCAGGTGGGCGTGGTACCGGGTCGTGCCGGAGCGCCTCGAGTTGTTGCGCTCGGCGTTGCAGCCGGAGGCCGCTCAGGCCTGAACGCCGATCTCGAGGGAGGCCAGCAGCTCCTCGACGCGGCGGCGGATCTCGTCGCGGATCGCCCTCACCGCCTCCAGGTCGAGGCCATCGGGGTCTTCGAGCTCCCAGTCCTCGTAGCGCTTCCCCGGGTAGAGCGGACACGCATCACCACAGCCCATCGTCACCACAACGTCCGCCGCGCGCACCACCTCCTCGGTCCACGGCTTCGGGAACTCCGCGGTGATGTCCACGCCCACCTCGGCCATGGCCTCGATCGCAGCGGGGTTCACCTCGGAGATCGGCTCCGACCCGCCCGAGTAGACGGCGACCCGGTCGCCGCCCAAGTGGCGCATCCAACCGGCGGCCATCTGTGACCTCCCTGCGTTGTGAACACACATGAAGAGCACGCCCGGGATGTCGGAGGGCAGCGAACCGTCCACCTTTCCGAGTGCCCGCAGGCGGTCGCGTGCGAAGCGTTCGGCCAGCACCGGCAGGTAGGTCGTGATCCTGGCGGTCGGTAGCAACTGCGCCAGCGAGTCCACGACGAACCGTTCGATCGTCTCGGGGCCGAAGGTGCCGGTGAACTCGCCCTGTAGGCGGCCGGTCACGCTGTGGACCAGCTGCCTCTGGTCGAGGGGGAGCTCGTCGATGCCGGATGTGTCCATGTGGGACCTCCTGGTCAGGTCGTGGCCGGTGCGAGCTCGGCGAGCAGCTCCCGGACACGTCGGTCGATCTCGTCACGGATGGGTCGGACGGCGTCGAGCCCCTTGCCCGCCGGGTCTTCGAGCTTCCAGTCGAGGTAGCGGGTGCCCGGGTAGAACGGGCACTCATCGCCGCAACCCATCGTGATGACGACATCCGATGCCCGCACCGCCGAGTCCTCGAGCCGCTTGGGGTGGGCACCTGAGGCGTGCAGGTCGATGCCGATCTCGGCCATCGCCTCGACGACGGCCGGGTTGATCGTCTCGGCCGGTGCCGTTCCGGCGGAACGCACAACCACGCGGTCACCTCCGTGGTGAGCGAGGAGCGCCGCGGCCATCTGGGATCGGCCTGCGTTGTGCACGCAGACGAAGAGGACCTCGGGGCGGGTGTCAGTCATCTGGGGTCTCCGGGTCGGGGGTGGGGTAGAAGAGGCGGATCAGCCCGAACGTCGCCACCATGCCCACGAGCTGCATGAGGATGAACATGGGGGCCGAGGACGGAGCGATCCCTGCGAAGCTGTCCGAGAGCGTCCTCGCGACGGTCACGGCGGGGTTGGCGAAGCTCGTCGATGACGTGAACCAGTAGGCGCCGCCGATCCATGCACCGACCGCGAAGGGCACTGCCCTGGTGCGCCCGGTGCGCACGCAACCCTGGATCACGAGCAGCAGTCCTACGGTCGCCACCACCTCCGAGAGCCACAGGGCCGGCGAGGAGCGTTCCTTGGCGGACCACTCGATCGTGGGGAGCTCGAACATCAGGTTCGCCACCACCGCGCCGAAGCACCCCCCGGCCACCTGCGCCGTGATGTACATGAGGGACTCGCTGGTGGTGGTGGTGCCGAGCATGCGGTCGGTGAGCGTGACCACCGGGTTGAAGTGCGCGCCCGAGACCGCTCCGAACATGAGGATGAGGCCGATCAGCGCCCCGGCGGTCGCAGCGGCGTTCTCGAGCAGCTGGAGCCCCACATCGGTCGGCGACAGCTGAGAGGCCATGATCCCCGAACCAATCACGGCGACGATCAGGAAGGCCGTGCCGAGCGCCTCAGCCGTGAGGCGCCGTGTCAGGTCCAGGCGAAGCGCTCCTGTTCCGGTCTCGACCTCGAGCGACAGCTCCGCGGTCGTGGGATGCAGCGGGTCCTCGATCACGACGCCAGCCCCCCTCGGTCCGCCACCGACTCGATCCGCGAGCGCAGTTCGCATAGCGCGGCGTCGAAGGCGGCCCCGGTGCCCACCGGGACCGGATCGGGTACCGACCAGTGCAACCACGAGGCGCTGCGGTCGGTCTCCTCATGTGCCTTGTCGCAGACCGTCACCACCACAGGCGGCAGGTCCTCATCGGCTGCAAGGAGGCGGGGCTCGGCATTCAACAGGTCCAGTCCGGCCCGCCGTGCTGCGGCGACGGCACCGGGGTGGACGCGCTCGGCCGGATGGGTGCCAGCGGAGTCCGCCGGAGCACCGGTCACCTCGCGCCAAACGCTCGCTGCCAGCTGGCTGCGCGCCGAGTTCGCCGTGCACACGAACAGCGCCGGACCGATCGGCACCCGGCGGCCCGGGACCAGGCCCTCGAGTCGCTCCCGCACGAGGTGTACGTAGCGCCGACGACCGTCACCGCTCGAGCGCGATCGCTCGATCAGGCCGACGTCCTCAAGGACGTCGAGGTGGTGGGTCAACAGGTTCGACTCGACGCCCAGCAGGTTGCGCAGTTCCACCGGCGAGCGGTCGGAGACCGCCAGCTCGTCCAGCATCGCCAGGCGCACCGGGTCGCCGAGCGCCGTGTGCACTGCTGCTCGTTCCTCAATCGATGCCGTGGCCACCACACGGCGAGAGTAATCACTCAATCAGCAATGAGTCAATAGCTATTGAGTGAACCTGTGGTGGTTCAGCACGCCCTCGTCAGCGGTGCTCCTTGCGCCACACGACCTTGAGGCCCGACCAGACCTCGGAGATCGCGCACACCTTCACGTCCACGAGGCTGGTCGAGAGCACCTCGCTGCGAACGACGTCGCCGGTGAGGTCGGTCTCCACGCCGGAGGTCGTCTTGGGCCAGGCCAGCCAGATCACACGGTCGGGGAACACCGCTTCGCCGAGCGCGGGGAGGCGGCTGCGCAGCTGGGAGTGATCGGTGTGGAACGCCACCACGACATCAGGCGCCTCGTCGAGCGAGGCGTCG
>JAMLGJ010000034.1 GCA_023958095.1 Microthrixaceae bacterium | reverse complement strand
TCGAGCGCGAGGGGATCATCCGCCACGGCGCCAAGATGATCACCGCGGTCAGCGAGGCGACGGTGCCGAAGGTGTCGGTGATCGTGCGCAAGGCCTACGGGGCCGGCCTCTACGCCATGTCCGGTCCCGCGTTCGAGCCGGTGGCGACAATCGCCCTGCCGACGGCGAAGATCGCCGTGATGGGCCCCGAGGCCGCGGTCAACGCCGTGTTCGCCAACAAGATCGCGGCGATCGAGGACCCCGACGACCGCGAGGCGTTCGTGGCCGAGCAGCGCGGGATCTACGAGACCGACGTCGACCTGCTGCGGCTGGCCTCGGAGCTGGTGATCGACGCGGTCGTCGAGTGGGAGGACCTGCGCTCGGACGTCTCGCGTCGGCTGCGGCGGGCCGCGGGCAAGGACCGGACGTTCTCGGTGCGCCGCCACGGCGTTCCCCCGGTGTGATGGGTCTTCGGGTCCTCCCGGGAGGTTGAGCAGGTGCCCTGGTGCGAGGAGTGCAGCCGGTTCTACACGCCGTCGACGTTGACGCCGGAAGGCGACTGCCCGTCGGGCCACCACGTCGCGGATCCCGACACGGCCATCCACCAGTCTGCGGCCTCACCTCGCGACGACGAGCACAGCGCCAAGGTGCCGTGGCACTTCTGGCTCCTGTTGGCCGCGGTGGTCATCTACCTGGGGTGGCGCCTGATCCAGGGCGTCCAGTGGCTGCTGGGCTGAGCGAGCGCGGGTCTGGCCCCTCGGTCCCCGGATTCTCATGACCGTCCGCGCCACTGGTGACCCCAGGAGTCATGAGGATCTCGGGTTGGCCCCGTCCTCCGGGTGGAGCGACCGGGTCGGTGGCGCGGGTTCGGCGCTGCGCCCGAGCGGCGCTACAGTGACCGCTCCCCGGGCTGTGGCGCAGTTTGGTTAGCGCGCTTGACTGGGGGTCAAGAGGTCGGGAGTTCGAATCTCCCCAGCCCGACGGTACGAAGCCCCTGCAACTGCAGGGGCTTCGCCGCTTTTCGGCTGCGGCCAATCCGGGTCGAGGGGGCCATGGCACCGCGACTGGCGAGGCGGCAGACGCGCGTCATGAGAGGTTCGATCGACGGCGGAACAGGCCTTGAGGCGCACGCACAGGAGGTGCGCACGTGCGGGCATCTGAGCGGCGGTGCCGGCTGGGATGGCTCCACGGAACGCTCACACCGACGCCATCGGCCGTACCAACCGGGCTCGGCGGGTGTCTGTGGGGGGTGACTCCTCGGCGGTGCTCACCCGCTGACTAGCGCGGGGCCATTGAGTAGCGGCGATGCAAGAACCCAAGAGAAGCACTGCTCCGATTGCGTCCAGCCATGAGATTCACCCCACGTACATGTAGATCTGCCGGAGGTAGTCCTTCTCGGTGCGGCCGGCATGCAACGCCTCACGCCCGGCCGCCTTCCGCTCGGTCGCTTCCGCCAGCTTCTGTCCGACGGGGCTCAACCCTGGAACCCTCCAGTCGAGCGAGCAGGTCATCTCGGCCGTGCCGACCGCGAACAGCCGCGCGATCGGTGTGAGGTGAGGCAGCCGGTGTCGTGTTCGGCGGGCAGGACCACCACGAGGTCTCCGACATCGGCGTCGAGATCCTGCATCCTGCAATTGACGCTTCTGCGATCCGGTCGGGCCACCGTGTTCTGCGATGTCGACGCTCCCGGTGCAGGCCGCCGTGGCAAATGAGTAGTCGCTACTCACGACAGATGTCCGATCTCAGCGCAGAGTGCTTGGGAGCCTCTCAATCCGGCAGGGTTGATGCAGGGCCGTTCCCCATGGACGGTTCGGGCAACGATCACCGGAAGGGTCGCGACAGCGCGGGTGGCTCGAACTCCCCCGACCCCTCGCCCCTGGGGTCGGGGGAGTCCCGTTCGACTGGGGCAGTTCGGATGCGGGCGGTGGACTACGGCTGTGAGCCACTGCGTATCACCTCCGCCAGGCGCTTCCTGTCGTGCACCCCGAGCGCTTGGTAGGACCGCTGGAGCTGATTCTCCACCGTGCGCACCGACACGATCATCCGTTCGGCGATCTCCCGGTTCGACAGCCCCTCAGCCGCGAGGATGCATGCCTCGCGCTGGCGCGGCGTCAGGGGGTCCGGAGCCAGCGCAGCGACCAAAGGTGTCCACGGGTTGCCGGCGTGCTCGAGGTCCACGCGGGCGCGGGCGCGCGCCGCTGCAGCTTCGGGGGGACTGGTAGCGACCTCGGCCAGCATCGTCTCGACCTCGGCAGCGAAGAGGTCGAACCCACGCAGTCGAAAGGAGCCGGCGACGCCACAGAGCGCCTCGTGGTCACTCGATGCCATCGCCTCGGCGCTCGCGGCGAAGAGGTGGGCGAGCCACCAGCGGTTCGTGCTCGACGCCAGGTCCCGGAGAGGCCCGATGGCCTCTTCGGCGCGGCCGTGGCGCGCCGCGTCGTGCAGCAGCCACGCGGCGATGCCCCGCGCCTCGGCAAGCTCCGTGGCCAGTTCGATCGCACGGTCTGCGGCTGCGCGGACATCCCCCAGAGAGGCAGCCAGTGCCACACCTGCAATGGCCTCGATGCCAGCCATGGAGACCCAGGCATCCCGTGGTGAAGCCTGGAGCTCGTCCCAGTGGACCTTGGCCTCGGGGTTCCGCGACAGCGCACCCGACCAGGTGCTGCAGATCCTCAGGATCGTTGCGTAGTGCAACGACGGCAGAGCATCGGCCTGCTCGACCGAGTCGTACCACGTCGACTCGCCGAAGCGATGACCTCGGAACAACTCGAACTGGAGCGCGAAGGTGGCATGGCCCACGGCGTCCTCGGTGCCCGGGGCGGGGGAGTGTCGCTCACAGGTCTCCACCACGAGCTTGTGTGCTGCCCCGGCATCACCGGCGAAGAGCTGCGCGAGTCCACTTCCGAAGGCGCTGAATGTGTCGTCCACGAAGGATCGCCCGCCAAGCGGATGCGCTGTGATCCATTCGGCCTGCTCGAGCGCCTCCGCGATGTCTCCGGTGAATGCAGCGCCCATCGCGAGCTGTCCCCTCGCAGTGACTTCTGCATCGAGTTGGAGCGAACCCCGCTCGATGAGGTCCCGCGTGGATGCTGCGAGCCCCTCCATTCCGAGGTTCGCATGCATCGAGAGCGCGCCCCACAGCAGAAGATGGTCACGGAGCTCGGGCACACGGATCCTCGAACAGGTCTCCGCGATCGTGCGCTGGGCGGCTGCGGGGTCGCCTTTGGCCCGCACGGCCCACAGGGCCATGAGGCGCGCCCACTCGACCAGCTCCTCGTCACTGGCGGCGCGAGTGCCAAGATCAGCCAGCACAGCATCGGTGTCCTCATCACCGACCGCCACCGAGCTCTCCGCCAGCAGACGCCGTGGCTCGACCCCCGCGCCCGCTGAGATGGCGGCCCTCGCGTGGCGGCGGACACGAACGTGGTCCTGGATCGCGAGGGCTGCAGATGCTGCTCTCGTCTGTAGCGACGGGTTGGCGTTTCCATCATCCAGCTCGAGAGCTGCAGCGAGGAGCAACTCCGGGGGCGACAGCGTCTCACGTCGTTCCAGGAGCGTCCCGAGCAGCCGGCTGCGCGCAGCGGAGAGCCTGGCCACGGGAGTATGACGAGCTGCCAACTCGCCGAGCAGGGGATGCGACCATCTGAGGAGTGCGTTCTCGTCGGCCAGTGCCATGCCGTGCTCCTCGAGCAGCGCAACGGCTTGCTTGCCGCAGAGACGGGACGCGAGATCGACGGGAACGCCGTCGGCCACAGTGACGAGGTCGATTGCATCTCGTTGCGCGTCGGTCAGGCGCGACATTCGCTCGTCGAGGAGGGTCTCGAGACTCGGGTCGTCGGCGAGGGGAGCATTCAGCTCCCAGAGCCCGTCTCTCGGTTGCAGCCGTTCCGATTCGCAACCACTCCGGATGAGTTCACGAACCATCAGCGGGAAGCCGGCGCTCAGGCGCCGCAGCTCCCGGGCAGAGTCGCGGTGGAGCGAGCCCCCGAGCATCGCTTCGGCCAGCTCGGTCGTCTGTCCGGGGTCGAGGGGGCCGATCCGCTTCTCCTCCACGAGGGCGTCGTGGCGGAGCCGGGTGAGGCCGGTTGGCCACGCCTCGGTGGAGCGGCACGTCACCAACAGAACCACGGAGCGAGTGGTCGCCAGATGGTGTGCCAGCGCAAGTGACATCGGATCGCACAGGTGTGCATCGTCGAGTGCCAGCAGGAGGCGGTCGTGTTGAGAGTGCGTGAGGACGTTCGTGGCCCACCAGAGGACGGAGGCGCTGTCGACCCCATGTGGTGGGCTGTGGAGGGCGTCGAGCAGTGCTCCGAGGGGAACCTCGGCGGTTCCCTGACGTCCCGTCCCGCGCACCAGGGCGAGCCCACCCGAGCCCGCGATGCCACAGAGCTCCTCGAGGAGTCGGGTCTTGCCGACTCCCGGCGGACCTGTGAGGAGGAAACCGCCGGATTCCGGTGTGCGGACGGACACCAAGGACGTCCAACGCCTCACGAGGTGGTTCCTCCCGACCAGCGGGACTTCCATAGATCTCCCTTCCTCTGGATCTCACCCGACGCGCGGGGTTTCGAGATCACACTGACACGCTACGCCGGAAGGAGCACGGGGTCCCTGAACGCCCGCCCTGGATGTGCGCGAGCGGCCTGTCCGCTCTGCTTGTCCCGGGGTGTCGATCGGCCCAGTCCGGTGCTGGCCCACCGGGCATGGCTTCCCATTGCCCGGGAAGGGGATCTGCGGGAGCATCGGGTCATGCACCTGGAGCGCGTCAGCCAACGCACGAACGAGCTCTCCGCCGCCGTGGGGCCGGTCGACACCATGGTCGCCCTGGCCAGGCTGGAGGACGCACTGGCTGCCCTGGAGGTGGTCGCTGACTGCGAGGTGATCGACCTGCGCGAGGCCAGGACGGTCATCGAGCGAACCGCTCCGGCGGTGGCGCGGGCCGAGGAACGCATAGGGCATCTCGCAGCGCTGCTGGAGGGCAACTGAACCCGACCCGGGCGGGGGAGCGGTGACTCAGTTCAGGCGGCGTCGCCACACGAAGGTCGTGTTGAGGTACCAGTTGACCACCAGGGCGACCGTGGCCCCGATGAGGTTGTGCACCACCCGCGCCGCGTCGTCGCCGATCAGGTCGAACAGGAAGCCGGTCTCCTGCAGCCAGGAGAACACCGCCACGTGCACGAGGGTCCCGACGAGGGTCATCACCCCGTAGAGCACCAGCGCCCCCGCGATGCGCCACCCCCTGTAGCGCTGCTCCCAGAACGTGAACTCGTTGTTGACCGCGAACAGCAACAGCGTGGTCAGTGCCACGCTGGCCACGAACGACGAATAGATCGGGTCCAGGGCCTCGTTGAGCCCGGTGTCGACCCTTGGGAATCCGAAGGCCTCGAAGAGGGTGAACAGCAGCGAGTTGACCGCAACGCCGAGGATCCCCACAAGGACGTAGAGGAAGAACACCGGGTCGATCTGCCGGCCGAGGCGCAACTCGGCGACCGCCAGCAGGTACGAACGGATCACGCTCGGCTTGAGCTTCGTCTCTCCGTGGATGCGGTTGGCGAAGGTGTAGCCGAGATCGGTCACCCGCAGGTCGCGGTTGCGCCCGATGAACTCGAGGAGGATCTTGAACCCGAGCGGGTTGATGTCGGCTGCGGTCGCCTCGTAGGACCGCCGGGTGAGCATGAAGTAGCCGCTCATGGGGTCATCGGTGGGTACCCGCAGGAAGACCCGGGCGATCATGGTCGCGACCCACGACACGAAGCGCCGCTGGACGCTCCAGTCGCCATAGCCCCCGCCTTCGGACTCGCGGCTTCCGACCACGACGTCGGCGTCGCCGCACTGCAGCACCGAGAGCATCCCGGGAAGGATCGCGGGGTCGTGCTGGAGGTCGGCATCGATGACCGCCAGGTGGGATCCGCGTGCGACCGACATCCCATCGAGCACGGCTGCGGACAGTCCGTGGTCGTGGAAACGCCGCAGCACCACGACCGAGGGGTCGACCCGCGCGATCCCCTCTGCCACCCTCCAGGTGCCGTCGGGTGAGTTGTCGTCGGCCACGACGATCTCGTGGGGCACCGACCCGAGGGCGTCGTGGATCCGCTCGATGAGCAGGGGCAGGTTCTCGGCCTCGTTGTAGGTCGGGGTGACCACCGTGAGCAACGGCGCGGCGTCGGGCTGGGCCGGGGCGGAGAGGCTGGTGGGGGTCTCGGCGGTCACTGCTGCAGTGCTTCGGGGGGCATCGGTCGCCTCTCGGCCGCAGTTCCGGGGAGGCCCGGAGGGGCAGCCTGGTTGCGACGGGGCAGGGAAGTGATCGTACCGGTGCTGGCCGGTCGAGCCGGTGATCGCGGCTGCCCGCCGGCACGCCCCGTCCTACGATGGATCCATGTGCGGACGGTTCGTGTCGTCATCCAGTGCCGAGGACATCTCCCGGTACTTCGGGGTGGCCGAGGTCAGCGAACAGGCACTCGAGCACTCTCCCAACTACAACACCGCGCCGACCACCGACGTGTTCGTGGTCTACAGCGACGGTTCGACGCGTCGGTTGGACACGTTCCACTGGGGTCTCGTGCCCCGGTGGGCCAAGGACATCAAGATCGGCAACAGGTTGATCAACGCACGCGCCGAGACCGTTGCCGAGAAGCCATCGTTCCGGGCGGCGTTCAAGAAGAGGCGTTGCATCCTGCCCGCGGACGGGTTCTACGAGTGGAACAGGCCCGAAGGGGCGAGACGCAAGCAGCCGTGGTACATCCAGCGTCCCGACGGGGAGCCGTTCGCGTTCGCCGGGCTGTGGGAGGAGTGGCGCGGTACCCTTCCGGGCTCCGGGACCGACGGGGGAGCCGGCGACGACGCCGAGCAGGTCACCATCCGTTCCTCGACGATCATCACCGGCGAGGCGAACGAGAAGATGGCCGAGCTGCACGACCGGATGCCGGTCATCCTGCCGGCCTCGGCATGGGAGGAGTGGCTGGACCCGGCCACCGACCCGTCACGCCTGACCAAGCTCCTCGTACCCGCCCCGAAGGAGCTGATCACCTTCCATCCGGTGTCCACCGAGGTGAACAACGTGCGCAACAAGGGCGAGCACCTCACCCGGGAGGTCGATCCCGACAGCTCAGCGGACTGAGATCACCGCTTCTGCCCACCGGTTCACATCGCGCAGAATCACCGGCCCGGGGCCCCTCACACGGCCCGGCAGTCGCGCAGCTCGTAGACCGGCCAGGGTCCCTGTGGTGCGCCTCCGGTGAGCAGCACCAGGGCACCCGGTTCGCTGCGGTGTTCCACGGGGTTGCCCAGGGAGTCGAGCACCCGGGTCGTCGGGGTGGCCGACACCCCCGGCACGATCAGCTCCCCGTCCGCCCCGGGGGTGCTGGCGGCCGGGTCGTGCCCCACGGCAACGTGCAGTGAGCGGTCGCGGGTCCAGAAGCGCAGCTCCACTCCGTCGGCGGTCGTCGCGGCCGGCCGCACCCATGGCCTGGAACCGAACACCGACGCGCCGTTCCGCCCGGTCCAGGAGGCCAGGGCATCGAGCAGCCCGAGCTGCTCCGCGGGGATGGTGGCGTCCTCTCCCCGTGGTCCGACGTTCAACAACAGGTTGCCGCCCTTGGCGACGATGTCGGTGAACATGGCCAGCAGTTCACCGGGGGAGAGGAAGTCCTCCGGGCGCGAGTTGCGGTTGTAGCCGAAGGACTGGTCGCATCCCCTGACGCACTCCCAGGGGTCGCGCTGCACCTGTTCGAAGTGGACGTACTCCGGTGTGCGCACGTCGAAATGAGGTGGCTTCGGAGGGACCAGTCCTCCCGCCGGGTCGGTGAGGGTGGCGTTCAGGCGGTCCGCCGCGCGCCTGACCCGTTGGTTGCGGGTCGTGGCGAGCAGCGGGTTCCACGGCATCCAGCGGTCGTTGAGCACCCCGTCGGGTACCGAGTCGTAGTAGTGGGCCATGAGTGGCCAGAGCCGTGCCCCCACCGAGGGCCACGCGATGTCGTTCCAGAGGACCGAGGGGGTGTACCGGGAGATGAGCTCGCGCACCTGCGCATCCGCATAGGCGGGGTAGCCGCCCCGGGGTATGGCGGCCAGCAGGTCACCCAGGTTCCCGATCGGCCGGGGTTCGAAGGTCCAGTCGAGCCCACCGGAGTAGTAGACGCCGAAGCGCATCCCGGCGCCGAGGACCGCTTCGCGCAGCTCACCCACGATGTCGCGGTGGCTGTGCCAGTTGCCGCGACGGGGGTTGGGCACGGCGGAGGGCCACAGGCACCAGCCGTCGTGGTGCTTGGCCACCAGAACGACGTACCGGGCGCCGGTGGCGGCGAAGCGCCGAGCCCAGTCGTCGGGATCCCAACTCTGCAGGGCGGCGCAGTACTCCGCGGCGAAGGCCGAATACGGCTTGGAACCGTGGGTCTCGCGGTGGTGCCGCGACACCGGGGAGTCGGGGAAGCGAAGAGAGTTCTCGTACCACTCCGTGTAGGGGTTCGCGGCCAGCGCGTCGGGTGCGCCGGCCGCCATGAGGGAACCCACGTCCGAGTCGACCGGGGCCCAGCCGGGTACGGAGGCGGGTGTCCAGTGCACGAAGATCCCGAGCTTCGCGTCGCTCCACCACCCGGGGACGCGGTGGCGCCGCAGCTCCCGCAGGTCGCCACGGGCACTCACGGCAGGGCTCAGGCTCCCGGCTCGGCGGGGGCCACGTTGGCCCCGTGGCCGGCATCGCGCAGGGCCGAGCGGATCGCCTCGGCCGAGGCATCCTGTTGCTCAGCAGGTGCGTTCGGGTCGGCGTTCGCGAAGCTCAGGTCGCTCTCGCGGTCGATCGGCACCAGATGGACGTGGCAGTGCGGCACCTCCATCCCGAGGATCGCGGTGGCGACACGGGTGGGGGAGAAGGCCTGCTTGATCGCGGAGCCGACGGCCTGCTGGACCACCCCCATGTGTGCCCAGGTCTCCGCTGGGACCTCCAGCCAGCTGTCGACCTGTTGGATGGGTATCACCATGGTGTGTCCGGGACGGATCGGTGCGATGGTCAGCATCGCCACCACGAGGTCGTCGCGCCACACGAAGCGGCCCGGGAGCTCGCCACGCATCACGCGTGTGAAAACCGAGGGTTCGGGGGTGCTCGCAGCGTCCATCTGCCCACCATAGGTCGACCCCGAGCACGGGTGTGCGGGTCCGGCGGCCCGTGGGGTCCGCCGGAATCCCTAGAGTGGGTGTGTGAGCAACGATCCCGCTGCGTCATCCGCGTCCGGGTCGACGACGCGCAGGCCCGAGGGCGCGACGGCGTCGCGCCGGGGCCTCGGCGGGGAGCTCATACCCGAGGGGGAGGACCGGCTGCTCACCGCGCCGAACGTGATCACCTTCGTGCGCCTGTTGTGCATCCCGCTGTTCGTGTGGCTCCTGTTCGGCCGTGACCTCTACTGGCAGGCAGCCGTACTGCTGGCCGTGCTCGGTGCCACCGACTGGGTGGACGGCTACGTGGCGCGTCGCTTCGGGCAGGTGTCCAACTTCGGCAAGATGTTCGACCCGACGGTCGACCGCCTGCTCATGATCGTCGGCGTCGGATCCATCATCGTCGTCGGTGCGGTTCCGTTGTGGTTCGGGTTGCTGGTGATAGGACGCGAAGTGGTGATGTCGGCCTACGTGGCGACCATCACCCTGATGGGTGCCAGGCGCATGGACGTCAGCTTCATCGGCAAGACCGGGACGTTCTGCCAGATGGTGGCATTCCCGCTGTTCCTGGTCGCAGCCGACGAGTCGCTGTCGGGGTCCTTGCGCGACGCGGTTGAGTTCGGTGCCTGGGCTGCGGGCCTGCCCGGGCTGGTCTTCGGCTACATCGCGTTCGTGGGCTACCTGCGCGAAGGGCCCACCGCGCTGGCCGAGGGCCGCGCCGACCGGGAACGGGCACCGGGCACCGACCGTGGTGCCGGGGAAGCAAGTGCACGCAGAACGAGCCAGGAGGAAGCGAATTGAAGGCCGTGATCATGGCGGGAGGTGAGGGGACGCGCCTGCGTCCGCTCACCTCCAACGCCCCGAAGCCGATGATGCCGTTGGCCAACCGTCCGATGATGGAGCACGTGGTGACGTTGCTGCGCAACCACGGCATAACCGAGATCGTGGTGACGGTGGCATTCATGGCCGACACGATCCGCACCTACTTCGGGGACGGATCCGAGTTCGGCGTGCAGATGACCTATGCGACCGAGGAGACCCCGCTGGGAACGGCCGGGTCGGTGCGCAACGCAGCCGACCAGCTCGACGACACCTTCCTGGTGATCTCCGGCGACGTGCTCACCGACGTGGACCTGGACGCCATCATCGCAGCGCACCACGAGGCGCGTGCGGTCGCCACGATCGGCCTCGTGCGGGTGGACAACCCGCTCGAGTACGGGATCGTGATCACCGACGACGACGGGAACATCGAACGGTTCCTCGAGAAGCCCACCTGGGGCCAGGTCTTCTCCGACACGATCAACTCGGGCATCTACGTGCTCGAACCCCGGATCTTCGACTGGATCCCGCCCGACCAGCCGGTGGACTTCTCCGGGGAGGTGTTCCCCGCGGTGCTCGCCGAGGGGGAGCGCATCATGGGAGCCGTGGCGGAGGGCTACTGGGAGGACGTGGGCACCCTGGACGCGTACGTGCGTGCGCACAAGGACATCCTCGACGGCCGGGTGGAGGCCGAGATCCCCGGCATCGAGGTGGCCGACGGTGTCTGGGTCGGCAAGGAGGCCCAGGTCGATCCGGCGGCGGTCGTGTCGGGACCGGCGGTGATCGGCGACAACTGCAACGTCGATGCCGGGGTGCACCTGGGGGAGTACGTGGTACTGGGTGCCGGGGTGCGGGTACGCGACGACGGGGAGCTGGAACGCTGCGTGGTCCACGACAACGCCTACCTGGGCGAGTCGGTGCGCCTGCGCGGTGCGGTGGTGGGCCGTTCCGCCGACCTGCGCCGAGGCGCCCGTTGCGAAGAGGGAGTGGTGCTGGGAGACGAGGTCTTCGTCGGCGAGGACGCGCTCATCTCGAGCGACGTGAAGGTCTACCCGTTCAAGACCATCGAAGCCGGTGCCGTGGTCAACACCTCGCTCATCTGGGAGTCCCGCGGCGCCCGCAGCCTGTTCGGCCGCGGTGGTGTGACCGGACTCGCGAACGTGGATGCCACACCCGAGCTGGCGGCGAAGGTCGCACTCGCGTACGCGACCTCGCTGCCCAAGGACGCCAGGGTGGTGGTCTCCAGGGATTCCTCCAGGGCCGCCCGGATGCTCAAGCGGGCGATGATCTCCGGTCTGCAGGCCGGTGGCATCAACGTGTTCGACCTCGAGGTCACCTCGATGCCGATCACCCGCTTCCACAGTCGTTCGGCGAACGTGCACGGTGGGATCTCGTGCCGACTCATGGACGGGGATCCGGACTCGGTGATCATCCGCTTCCTGGATGGTGCGGGGGCCGACATCACCGAGGCCACCCAGCGCAAGATCGAGCGCCTGTTCTCACGGGAGGACTTCCGCAGGGTGCGCCCCGCGGACATCGGTGACATCGACCTGGTGCCCCGTGCCCTGGAGCAGTACGCGGTGGCGCTCGAACAGTCGATCGACACGAAGGCCATCGCCGAGCGCCGGGTCAAGATCGTGATCGACTACGCCTACGGCTCGGCCAGCCTCGCCATGCCGAACGTGCTGGCCAAGCTGGGAGCAGAGGTCCTGGCGGTGAACCCGTACGTCTCCACCGCGGGCATGCTCGGCTACGACCGCGCGGCGCACGCCTCGAGGGTCGCTGCACTCGTCACGGCCTCGGGAGCGGAACTCGGAGCCGTCATCGACCCGAGTGGCGACCAGCTGACCCTCGTCGACGGCGAGGGCACCGTGCTCGACGACACAGAGGCGCTGTTCGCGTTCCTCGAGCTGCTCGACGGATCGGGTACCGGAGGTGGGGCAACGGTGGTGCTCCCGGTCAACGCCCCGCGCGCGGCCGAGGAGATCGTGCGTGCCCACGGCCTGGAGCTCCGCTGGTCGAAGACCTCCGCACCATCGTTGATGGCCGACGCGGAGGACCCGGGTGTGGCCTTCGCGATGAACCTCGAGGGAGGGGTGATCCTGCCCGGGTTCATGCCGGCCTTCGACGCCGCCGCGGGCCTGCTCACCGTGCTGGACCTGCTCACCGCGAGGGAAACGACCCTGGCCGAGGTGCGTGCGGGACTGCCGCGTGCCCACATCGTGCAGGAGTCGGTCGTGACCCCCTGGGAGGACAAGGGCGTGGTGATGCGCACCCTGGTGGAGCAGACCCAGGGGCGCGACGTGGAGCTGATCGACGGCGTGAAGGTGTACCACGACCAGGGCTGGGTGCTGGTGCTGCCGGACCCGGAGGAACCGATCACCCACATCTGGGCCGAGGGTGGTTCGGCCGCCGAGGCCAAGTCGCTCACCCAGGAGTACTCCCGCCGATTGCGCCAGATGATGCGGTGATGTGAATCCCGCGGGCATCGGGTGCACATCCGGCTCGCCCACTCGGGTACCGTCGCGGCCATGAACATCCCAGGCGAGCTGCGTTACACCAAGGAGCACGAGTGGGTCTCGGTGGATGGCCAACGCGCACGGGTCGGCATCACGGACTTCGCCCAGGACGCGCTGGGCGACGTGGTGTTCGTCCAGTTGCCCGAGGCCGGCGACAAGGTCGCGGCCGGTGACGTCCTCGGCGAGGTCGAGTCGACCAAGTCGGTCTCGGAGATCTACGCCCCGCTGGCCGGTACCGTCGCGGAGGTGAACATGGCACTGGAGGACTCCCCGGAGCTGCTCAACTCCGAGCCGTATGCGCAGGGTTGGATAGTCCTGTTGGACATCGAGGACCCCACGGAGGTGGACGGTCTCATGTCCGCCGGGGAGTACGCCGAGCTGACCGAGGGCTGACCACCTGTGACCGAGGCGATCACCTGTGCACGTTGCGGATCCACGAATCCGCCGGGCTCCAACTTCTGTGGCGCGTGCGGCGCCGGGTTGCCCGACACCGAGGACAGCACGGGCAGCTATCCCTCGGTGGACGCAGCGGGACAGGATCCCGGGGAGGTTCCGCAGCTCGTCGTGACCAGGGGGGCGACCGCCGGGGCGCGCTATGCGCTGGATTCCGAGGTGGTGGAGATCGGCCGGCATCCCGACAGCGAGATCTTCCTGGACGACGTGACCGTGTCGCGTCACCACGCCCGCATAACGACCAGCGGCGAGGGTGCTCCGATCATCACCGACGCAGGCTCGTTGAACGGAACCTACGTGGACGGTGAACGGGTCGAGGCGGCCCAGTTGCGGGAGGGAGCCCAGATCCAGGTCGGCAAGTTCAGGCTGGTACTCGTGTTCGGCACCCCCGGCTCGGAGCCATGAGCACTGCGGTGGACGGCGGCGACGAGCATCCCGACGGGTCGGGCACCGCGCCCGCGGGCAACGTGCACGAGGACCCGGAGGCATCACCGGAGATCCCGTCGGAGCCGTTGTCGATAGGAGAGGTGCTCTCGGTGCTGGCCGAGGAGTTCCCCGACATCACGATCTCGAAGATCCGTTTCCTCGAGAGCCAGGGCCTGGTGCAGCCCGAGCGCAACGCCTCCGGGTACCGGCAGTTCGGCGATGCGGACATCGAACGGTTGCGCTGGATACTGCGTCAACAACGCGACCACTACCTGCCCCTGAAGGTGATCAGGAGGGCGCTCGAGCGGGGTGTCGACGTGATCGACGCCGGGGCGGGTGACCAGCCGACGTTGTGGACGGCGGTCGCCGACGCAGCGGCGCGTGAAGAGGTCGCCTCCCAGAAGGAGGCGATCGCGCGGGACGAGGCCGCCGAGGCGCGCCGGAGCGCCGCACGCTCGGGATCACACCCGGCCAGGCGTTCCGAACAATCCGTCCCGCGCGGCGCTGAACCCGCCCGGCCCCGCCATTCCAGCCCCGCCGATGTGGTTGCGGCGCTCCAGGAGGATCCGCGGGAGGTGCCGGCCGCGCCGCAGCCCTCCCCGGATGCGACGGATTCCGACGAGGCGTCCGGGAACGGGGCGTCCGGGGACGGCGCGGAGGCAGCGGTCAACGGGCCCGGTACAGTGGCGGTCCCGAAGGCGCCGCCCGTTGCGGGGCCGATTCCCGACGGAGGTGACATGCGCGAGCTTCCGCGGGACGAGCTTCTGAGCGAGGTCGGCCTCGCCGACGAGACGCTCGACGATCTGGTGGACTACGGCCTGGTCTCGCCGGCCGTCGTGGCCGGAGAGCAACTCTTCGACCAGGTCGACCTGGCAGTGGCGCGCCTGGCCCGGCGAGGGGTCGAGCTCGGGATGTCACCCAGGCACCTTCGGATGTACCTGGTCGCCGCGGTGCGCGAGGCGGGACTGCTCGAGCAGTTGGCCATGCCGTTGCTGAAGCAGCGCAATCCCGACGCGAAGGCCAGGGCCGTCGGCACCGTCGAGGAGCTCGCGGGCCTCGGGGCGGAGCTGCACGCGCTGCTGCTCGGGCGCGAGTTGGGTCCCAACCTGAGGGCCTGACCGGGGCCGCGCTGCGCCGCCGGATGCACGCGGCGCCTTCTCGTGGGCCCCATTGCGGGCCGTGCACACCGGCCGAACCCGGTGCACCTGCTCGGTTAGTCTGGTGTGGTGATCGAGATGGAGCTGCTCGGGGTGAGGGTGGAGTTGCCGAGCAACACGCCCGTGCTGCTGCTCCAGGAGCGCGGGGGTCGGCACCGGAAGCTCTCCATATTCATAGGCGGGCCCGAGGCGGCCGCGATCGCCTTCTCCCTCGACGGGGTCGAACCGCCGCGCCCGCTCACCCATGACCTCGCGTGCACCCTCGTGAGGGAGTTCGGTTCCGAACTCACGCGGGTGGTGTTGACCGAGTTGCGCGACACCACCTTCTATGCCGATCTCCACCTCGCCCCTCCGGGTGGTGGAGGCGATGACGAAGAGCCGATGGTCGTCTCGGCGCGGCCGTCGGACGCGGTCGCCCTGGCGGTCCGCACCGATGCCCCGATCTACGCGGAGGAGGAGCTGCTCGACGAAGCCGGGTTCGTCGAGCAGTCCGAGGACGAGAGCCCCGAAGAGGTCGTCGAGGAGTTCAAGGAGTTCATCCAGAACGTGAGCCCGGAGGACTTCGCGAGCTGATCGTCTCGTGCACCGGGCCGGGATCCACCCCATAATGGGAACGCTGCGGTAGTTTCACCGCTGTCATCCCCATCCATGGAGCGGTCGTGGAGAGCTACGAAGACGGATTCAGCGGACGCAGGACAGCCGAGATCGTCGGCATCAGCTACCGGCAGCTGGACTACTGGGCGCGCACCGACCTGGTGCGCCCCTCGCTGGCCGATGCGCAGGGCTCGGGCTCCCGGCGGCGCTATTCGTACCGCGACCTGCTCGAACTCAAGGTGATCAAGCAACTCCTGGATGCGGGCATCAAGCTCGAATCCGTCCGCGAGGTCTTCAGCTACCTGCGTGAGTCACTGGGTGAGGACATCACCACCGCGAACCTGGTCATCAACGGCCGCAACTCGGTGGTGGTGGCATCGGGTGACGAGCTCATCGACGTGCTCAACAAGGGCCAGGGGGTGTTCAACGTGCTCGCCCTGGGTGGCGTGAAGCACGACCTCGACGCGGCGATCCTCGAGTTCAGGCCCGCGGCGGAGCTGCCCGGGGACACCACCGACGCCTCGGCGGTCTGAACCACCGGCCCGGGTGACCGGGGCGGCCCTTCCAGCAGGTAGCTTCACGGTGTGAAGACCTCAGCACTGGACCGTACCCACCGGGCGCTGGGAGCCAAGATGGTTCCCTTCGGCGGCTGGGAGATGCCCCTGTCCTACCCGAGCGGAACGCTGGCCGAACACCGTGCCTGCCGGGAGGCAGCAGCTGTGTTCGACGTGAGCCACCTCGGCACCGTGGCTGTCTCCGGGAGCGGGGCCCACGACGCGCTCCAACGCACCCTCACCAACGACCTGGACCGCATCTCGGTGGAGCGCGCGCAGTACACCCACCTTCTCGACGAGGCCGGCTCCGTGGTGGACGACATCATCGTCTGGTGGCTCGGTGAGGAGATGTTCGACGTGATGCCGAATGCGTCCAACACCGATTCGGTCCTGCGTGCCCTGCGCGATGCGGCCGGTCAGCACTCCGACGACACGTCGGCTCTGGACCTCGCCGACGCCACCGAGGACCGGGTGCTCCTCGCGGTCCAGGGGCCACAGGCCCGCGAACGCCTGGCAACCCTGAGCGACGAGGCGGCGTCGGTCGGCCGCTTCAGGGTCGGTGAGTTCGACTGGAACGGCACCAGGTGCAAGGTCGCCGGTACCGGCTACACAGGTGAGGACGGAGTCGAGTGCTCGCTGCCCGTGGCGGTCGCGGAGTCGTTCTGGGAAGCGATCGTGGATGCCGGTGTGCTCCCGGCGGGTCTGGGGGCCCGCGACACCCTGCGCCTCGAGGCAGGGCTGCCCCTGCACGGTCACGAGCTGGGTGAGGGTCTCACCCCCCTCAACGCCGGGCTGGGTTGGGTCGTCGCGTGGGACAAGGGTGACTTCCCCGGCCTCGGGGCACTTCGGGAACAACGGGCCGCAGGGGTGTCCAGGGTCCTGCGCGGTGTCCGCTGCGAGGGCAGGCGGCCACCCAGGGAGGGCCAGGCCGTCGAGCGCGGGGGCAACCCGGTGGGTGAGGTGACCTCGGGGAACTTCTCCCCGGTGCTGGGATGCGGGATCGCACTGGTGATGGCGGACCCATCCCTCGAACCCGGCATGGATGTGACCATCGCCGCCAGGGGTTCGCAGCTCGCAGGGACCGTGGTCGAGCTCCCCTTCGTGGGCTGAGCGAACCCCGCCGCGACGGGCCCCCTACCGGTACTCGCTCACCGGAGGGCAGGAGCAGACGAGGTTCCTGTCGCCGTGGGCTCCGTCGATGCGGCCGACCGGTGGCCAGTACTTGGCCGGCCCCTGCCCGCCCGACGGCATCGGCCAGCCGGCGACGCTGCGAGGGTAGGCGTGGGTCCACTCGTCGGCACCGACCTCCTCCGCGGTGTGCGGGGCGTTGTGCAGGGGGTTGTCCTCACGAGGCCAGGTCCCGTCCGCGACGCGGTCGATCTCGGCACGTATCGAGGCCATTGCGTCGCAGAACCTGTCGATCTCTGCCAGGGACTCCGATTCGGTGGGCTCCACCATGAGCGTGCCGGCCACGGGGAACGCCAGCGTCGGCGCGTGGAAGCCGTAGTCGATGAGGCGCTTCGCCACGTCCTCCGCGCTCACGCCACTGCTGCGGGTCGCCTCGCGCAGGTCCACGATGCACTCGTGGGCGACCAGCCCGTCCGCGCCCGTGTACAGGATGGGGAAGTGCTCCGAGAGGCGTCGGGCGGTGTAGTTGGCGTTGAGCACGGCCATGGCGGTCGCCTCGCGCAGGTCGTCACCCATGAGCGCGATGTAGGCCCACGAGATCGGCAGGATGCCTGCAGAACCGAAGGGTGCGGCGGAGATCGTGGGTCGACCATCCAGCCCGTTCGCCTCCGCGACGTCGCGTTCCCCCGGCCGTGGGGAGAAGCGGTGTCCGGGCAGGAACGGTGCGAGATGGGCCCGGGCGGCAACGGGACCGACGCCGGGTCCTCCACCACCATGGGGGATGCAGAACGTCTTGTGGAGGTTGAGGTGGCTCACGTCCCCGCCGAACCAGCCGGGCCTGGCGACGCCTACCAGGGCATTCAGGTTGGCGCCGTCGATGTAGACCTGCCCTCCGTGGTCGTGCACCACGCCTGACAGCTCGCGGATCCCTTCCTCGAACACCCCATGGGTGGAGGGGTAGGTGACCATCGCGGCAGCCAGGTCCTCGTGGTGCTCCTCGGCCTTGTCACGGAGGTCCGACAGGTCCACGTTTCCGTGGTCGTCGGTCGCCACCACGACCACCCTCATCCCCGCCATGGCGGCGCTGGCGGCGTTGGTGCCGTGCGCCGAGTCGGGGATGAGACACACGGTGCGGTGTGCCTCCCCCCTGGAGCGGTGGTAGCGGGTGATCGCCATGAGCCCCGCGAGTTCCCCCTGCGATCCCGCGTTCGGCTGCAACGACACAGCGTCGTAGCCGGTGATCCTGCAAAGGGCTGCCTCGAGCTCGGATATGAGCAACCGGTAGCCCTCGGCCTGTTCGGCGGGGGCGAAGGGGTGCACGTCGGTGAACCCGGGCCAGGTGATCGGGATCATCTCACTCGCCGCGTTCAGCTTCATGGTGCAGGAACCGAGTGGGATCATCGTGCGGTCGAGCGCCAGGTCGGCATCCGCCAGGCGTCGCAGGTAGCGCATCATCCCGGTCTCGCTGTGGTAGCTCGAGAAGTTCGGGTGCGTCATGAAATCCGTGGAGCGTCGCAGCGGCTCGGGCACGCCCGCGGGTGGCTGGTCCGGGTCGGTGCCGGCGCCGTCGAGTTGCACCCCGGGGCCTTGTCGGGCTCCGGCCCCGAACGCCTCGAGCACCTTGTTCAGCACCTCCTCGTCACAGGTCTCGTCGAGGCTCAGCCCGACCCTGTCGGAATCCACGCGTCGCAGGTTCACCCCGAGCGCGGCAGCCGCCCCGACAACCCGGTCCGCGCCGCCCGGTACGTTCACCGTCAGGGTGTCGAACCACGAGTCGCCCTCCAAGGCGAATCCCGACGCCTCGAGCCTCGCCCTGAGCGCGGAGGTCATCTCGTGCACGCCCCGGGCGATGTTCCGCAGCCCATCGGGGCCGTGGTAGACGCCGTAGGCGGCCGCGACGTTGGCGAGAAGCACCTGGGCGGTGCAGATGTTGGAGGTGGCCTTCTCCCGGCGGATGTGCTGCTCGCGGGTCTGAAGCGCAAGCCGCAGAGCGGGTTTGCCGTGGCTGTCCACCGAGACCCCCACCAGGCGCCCGGGCAGGGCGCGGCGTGCGGTGTCGGAGACGGCCATGAAACCTGCATGGGGCCCTCCGTAACCCATGGGCACACCGAAGCGCTGTGCCGAACCCACCACCACGTCCGCACCCCAGTGGCCGGGTGCCTCCAACAGGGTCAGGGCCAGCAGGTCGGTGGTCACGCAGACCACCACGTCGGCCTCACGGGCCGCCTCGGCGGTGGCTCGGTGGTCACGGACCACGCCCGAGGAGCCCGGGTGGGCCAGCAACACCCCGAAGGCCTCCTGGGGGAAGGGAGCCAGCGTCGCATCGGTGTCCACGAGGCGGATCTCGAGTCCGAGCGGGGCGGCTCGGGTCGCCAGCACGTCGATCACCTGCGGGTGGCAGTCGGAGTCCACCAGGAACAGGTTGCCCTTGGCCCGGGAGGTCCTCCGGGCGAGGGCGAGCGCTTCGGCGGCAGCCGTGGCCTCGTCCAGCATCGAGGCGTTGGCCATGTCGGTACCGCACAGGTCCGCCACCATCGTCTGGAAGTTGAGGAGCATCTCCAGGCGCCCCTGGGAGATCTCTGGCTGGTAGGGCGTGTAGGCGGTGTACCAGGCGGGGTTCTCGACCATGTTGCGCAGGATCACCGGCGGTGTCGCCGTCCCGTACCACCCACATCCGATGAGGCTGGTCGCGGTGGTGTTGGCCGCGGCCAGCTCCGCCAGCCGTGCCAGCACCGCGGCTTCGTCGCCGCTGCCCGCTCCGGGGAGTACGTCGGCCAGCCCGAGCTCCCCGCGGTCGCGGATCGACTCGGGCACTGCGGCGTCGAGGAGTTCCTCGATGTCGGAGAATCCGAGGCGATCGAGCATCAGTCGGGTTGCGGCAGGGTCGGGCCCGATGTGGCGGGACCGGAACTTCGCGGCACCCCGGGGAGGGCGTCGTTGCGCCGGGATGGGTTCGGAGGTGGTCGTGGTCTCGGTCATGGACGGGGCTCCAGTGGTGGTCGTGGGCCCCCTCTGTCGGTTGACCTGAGAGCTTCACCGGCGAACCGGCTTTCCCCTTCGGTGAGCCGCCGCGGCGACTGCTTTCCAGAGTCTCAACCCATCCGGTCCTGGTGCCTGAGAGATTCCGGGGCGGTTGCTCCTTCGGCGCCCCGCCCACGCGGAGCGGATGGGGACTCTCCCGGATGGGTCGGTTGTGAGTTGTGGGATCGCCCAGCAGGCTAACGCGCCGCTCCCTCCGGGTCATCGGTGGAGTGTGTACTACTGATCGGAGCGGTCGAGTCCCTGGTCGGCGAACGACCGGGGGTCCTCGAGGGGTTCCACATGGGTGTCCACGGTGAGGTCGTCGACCGCGGCCCGCAGGTCGGCCTCGACCCTCTCGACGAAGTCGTGGGAGCGTTGCACGCTCCATGCGCCGGGGACCAGCACGTGGACCGACATGAACGCCCGGTGCCCCGAAGCCCTGGTGCGCACGCCGTGGAACATCGTCTCGGGGGACGTGTGGCGCTGCAGCACGCGGTCGATCTCGCTGCGTTGCGCCGCAGGGAGGGCGGCGTCCATGAGACCACTGCCCGAGCGCGCCACCAGGCGCAACCCCGCTGCGACGATGTTCGCCGCCACGGCCAGTGCGATCACGGGGTCGAGCCAGTCCCAGCCCGTGAGGGCCACCAGGGCCACCCCTGTCACGACCCCGCCCGTGGTCCACACGTCGGTCATGAGGTGCTTTCCGTCAGCCTCCAGGGCGATCGAGCGGTCTCGCCTGCCGACCCGCAACAGCACGAGGGCGACGGTCAGGTTGATGGCGGACGCCACGAGAGAGACCACGATGCCGAGCCCCAGTGCCTCGAGTGCAACCGGGTGCAGGAGGCGGTCGATGGCAGCCCAGGCGATGGTCGCCGCGGCGACCATGATCATCAGGCCCTCGGCCATCGAGGAGAAGTACTCCGCCTTCGCGTGCCCGTACTCGTGACCCTCGTCCGCGGGTCGTGCCGCGACCGTCATCGCGATCACGGCGCCCAGGCTGGCCACGAGGTTCACACCCGACTCGAGCGCGTCGGAGAGGAGCCCCACCGAGTTGCTGACGAGGTACGCCACGACCTTGATGAGCATCGTGGCCACGGCAGTGGCCACGGACAGCCAGGCGAAGCGAACCAGCCGCCGGCGCTGGGCCGTACGCCCGTCGGGAACGGCTTCGGGTGGCACGCTGACCAAGTCGGTCAGCCGATCGGCCGACCGAACGGCAGGTCGTCGCGCCAGGAGAGGATGAACTCCTCAGCAGCCCTGCAGGCTCCCAGCACCGCTCCCTCCTCGTGGGCCAGGGCCCGCTCGGTCACCTCCGCGAGCGCTGACCCGGGATCGGAACCGGAGCGCGAGGCGAGCTCACCCGCGGTGGTCACGAAGTCGGGAAGCACGGTCGCGCCGTTCCTCGTGGCCACCGCCAGGGCACGCGGGGTGAATGCCATGGGTGCTGTGGGGACCAGCAGACGGTGGGGGAGCTGCCCGGCCACGGTGTGCTCGACGACTCCGGGCCTGGAGCCGAACAGGAGCACGTCAGCCGGCGTCCCCAGGGCGTCAGAACCCGATGCGAGCACCTCGATCCCCTCCGCCGCGAGTGCTTCGTGGAGCAGCTTCCCCACTCCGCCGTCGAACTCCACGGCCGCCGTGGCGACCGCGTGGGAGCCAGTCGCCGCGCGCACGCAACCGATGATCCCGGCCACGAATGCCTCGGGATCGGGACTCGGAATCCCACCCAGGGCGTCGAGGTCGGCCGGGGTGAGTCCCTTGCCGGGGGAGAGGGTCAGCGATCCGTCCGCGACCTGTGGGGCCGTCTCTGCACAGAACGCACCGATCGCCGCCGGCCGATCCTCGCCCTCTGCGTTGATCGCCGCCGAGGCGCCGCTGACCTTCTGTGCGAGCACCGCCCACGAGTAGGTGCGGGACCGGGCGAGGGACTTCGTCGAGTCCACGAGGACCTTGCGGGCACACCGCACCACGCCGTCGGCACGAGGTGCCCCGGGCAGGTCGACCACGATGAACGCGTTGGTGCTGTCGAGCCTTCGGATGTCTGGTTCGCTCACGTTTGCAGTCTGGCACCTGGGGCGGCGTGATCGTGGACCTGCGTGCCCGGGCAGCCGGAGGCCCGGTGCGAACGAACCCCCCGAACCGTTCGCACCGGGCCCGTGTCCCGGCTGCCGGGAGCGCTTCCGCTCGACCGACAACCAACTCTCGTTGGTGCAGAGAGGATAGAACACGGCGGTGACCCCTGTCACTCTCTGTGGTGTGGGCAATTCCCCCGTGAGCCACCGAGCCCCGGGGAGACTCCCCGGACGCGGATCAGGGACCCGCAGGTCCCTGATCTGAGAAGCACCCAGGATTCCAAGTCGTTGCACCAGCTCGGTTCGTGGGTATTGATGAAGCAGACCCGCCAGCAGCGTTCCTGCGTTGTCAGATGTTCTGACGCTCCGGTGGGGCGAAAGTCGCGAGAAACTCCGAAAAAACTTCCGGGGGGCCGTCGTGCGGGTGCCCTCAGCGCCGCGGAACCGCCCGGTAGGGCCTCTCCAGCAGCCACTCGTTGGGCAGCTGGTGGCGTACGCCGTTGTCGTCCAGCACCTCCACGAAGGTTGCTTCCATCGCTGTCACCTCGCCGTCGAGGTCGCCGACATGCAGGTGCCAGCCCTCCTCGAAACGGTGGCGCAGGGCACGCCCGGCGCTCAGCTGGGAGGCAACGCCACGCGCCCCGTTCGCCGTCAGCAGCGCCAGTGCGAGTGAAGGAGCGCCCACCAGGGCGACCAGCACCACCACCAGCACCGTGCGTCCCACACCTGCCACCACCAGGGCGATGACCACCGCCAGCGCGAAGATCGAGAGCTTGATCGCCCTCTCCATCGCCAGTTGGCGCACGCCGGTGGCCTCCCGGGCCGCCTGACCCACGGCCTTCGCCACGAAGATGGCCACCGCGTAGCCGCCGATCGCCAGCACGATCGCCACCAGCACCCTCGGCAGGCCGTCGCGCAGGATCTCCGCGTACTCCTCCAGCCCGTCGCGGTCGAGGATCCCCGCCGCTATCGCCAGGCCCACTGCGGTGGATCCCCAGAAGATGCCCCGCGACACCGCCAGCGCAGAGGCCCGGGTGTGCTCGTCGCGGTTGGCCCGTCCGATGGAGGCGCGTGCGAGGCGGCCCCCGATCTGGCCGAAGAGGATGCCCACGCCGACCGCTATGGCCGCCCACAACCAGGCGTACTCATCCATTGGAATCACCTCGCCGCGCGACTCCGCGGTCGATCCCGCCGAGGTCGAAACGGTCGTCCATGCCAGTCCTGTCGGCACCGGGTGCCGGAGTGGTGAGCAGATGCCGCAGGGTCTCGAACCCGCAGCCCAGCAGCGAGGTGAACCCGGTGGCGGCCGAGCGGGCGTGAAGGGCCCGGTCGACGCGGTGCCGTGCGGTGTCGCGGACGTCCGCTCCAGCGGTCAGGGCTGCGCGCAGGGCTTCTCCTATGTCGATGTCCTGCGCCGGGTCCTCCGTGGGCTCCGGTCCGGCCCGGCCGTTCGGGTCGCTGCTCATGGGTTCCTCCTCGGGTTCGGGGCTCCCGGTACGCGTTCGAAGCGGGGTGGGAGAGGGCTCGGGGTGGTCATCGGTCCTTCCTCCCGATCGCGCCGGCCAGTCGCTTGCGTGCGCGCAGCAACCTGGTCTTGACCGTCGGCACCGGCACCTCGAGCGTCTCGGCGATCTCGGCGTAGGTCATTCCCTCCACCTCGCGCAGGATGACCACCGAGCGGGAGAGCTCGTCGAGCTGCTCGAGCGCCGCGCGCACCTCGCGCAGGTCCGACATCGCAGCACTCGAACGGGCGGGGTCCGGCCCGCCGGCGAGCTCCGGCATGTCCTCGGGAGCCATGACCGACTCGCGTCGCCGCCGCAGCATGGAGATGGCGGTGTTGTGCGCTATCCGCAGCACCCACGTGCGCATCGAGGACTCACCCCGGAAACGTCCGAGTCCCTGCCAGGCCTTGATCATCGTCTCCTGCACCGCGTCCTCGGCGAGGGTCGGGTTGCGCAGGATCCCGTTGGCCACCCGGAACGCCGCCTCGGCGTGCTCCTCGATGAGCGCGTTCAGGTCACGGTCGAGGCGCGGGGTCTCCGATGCCCCGGATCCGCGAGGGCGCGTACGGTCGATCCTTCAGTCTGGGGGCGGATCGGCCGGATCCAACCCCGGTTCCGGCTGCTCGGGCGTTCCGGGTTGCGCCGCACGTGGGTTGGCACAAGTCTCTCGGGGATGTCCGAAGCGAACCGTGCAACCTCCACCAGAGGGGACAGGGGAACGCTCCTGGCCCTCCACGGGCACGGGGACACCACCGACAGTGCCCTTCGCTGGGCAACACGGATGGCTCCACGCGGTTGGTCGGTCGAGGTGGTCGGATCCCCACGGGACTCCTCCGGTGAGGCGAGCTGGTTCGAAACCGGCCCGATGGGAGCCGATCCGGGTGACCTCAGCCGGTCGGTGGATGCCGTCAGCGATGTCGTCCGGTCGGCTGCGGCCAGCGGGCCGGTCGTCGTTGCCGGCTTCTCCCAGGGGGGAGCGCTGGCGCTGGCGCTGCCCCGGCTGCGGGGGCTCGAGGCAGTGGTGTCGGTCTGTGGGTTCCTGCCCGAGGTGGACGACCTGGATCTCGGCGACGGGCCACCGGCACTGCTGGTCGGGACCACGGCCGACGAGGTCGTACCCGCCTTCCTCTCCACGGATGCGGCGGCGGTGATGGGGATGGAGGGTCGCCGGGCGCTCGCCGTGGAGGTCGGGGGAGGCCACGAGGTGTCCCCTCGGGCGGTCGCCACCGCAAGACGCTGGATCGAGGACCGCCTGGTTCCCCACCTGCGGTTCTCGGTGGGCCTGCCCACCGAGCGCGTCCACGCGGTGGAGGAGTTCATCACCGGTGAGGCGATCGCCGAGACGGCGGCGCACTGGGAGTCCCTGGGCTTCGACGCGCTCTACGTCACCGACCATCCCGCCCCCGATGATCGCTGGTTGGCAGCGGGTGGGCACCATGCCCTCGAGCCGACCGTGGCCCTGGCCACGGCGGGAGCGGCGACGTCGCAGATCCTGTTGCACACCCACGTCTACGTGCTCGGCTACCGCAATCCGTTCCTGGCGGCCAAGGGCCTCGCCTCACTCGACGTGGTCACCGGTGGACGGCTGGTGCTGGGGGTTGCCGCCGGCTACCTCCGACCGGAGTTCGAGGCCCTCGGAGCGGACTTCGACGAGCGCGGGGATCGTCTCGAGGAGTCCCTGGAGCTGCTCGGGCGCATCTGGAGCGGTGGGTCGGTGGGCGTGACGGGCAGTTCCTACTCCGCGCGTTCGGCCACGTCGCTGCCGGTTCCGACGCAGAGGCCGCACCCGCCGATCTGGGTCGGTGGCAACTCCCGAGCGGCGATGAGGAGGGCGGTGCTCCACGGCCAGGGTTGGTCGCCCTTCCCGACCCCGGGTGGCCTGGACCGGGCGACGCGGACCGCCTCGATCGGAAGTCTCGACGAGCTCGGCGAACGGCTGGACCTCTTCGGTGCGCTCTGCGAGGAGCACGACCGCACCGAACGCCCAACGGTGTGCTTCTCACCGTTCGCCCTCGGTGACTACGTGGCGAACCCCGATGATGCGCTCCCGCGTCTGGCCGACGAGTGCGAGGAGCTCTTCTCGATGGGCGTGGACTGGGTCACGCTCGCGGTACCCGGCACCTCACGTTCCGAGGTGCTCGAGCGGGCCGATGCGCTCGCGGCTGCGTTGACGCCGGTGTCGGTTCCCTAGTTCAGCCCCAGCGCGATGCGATCGCATCGACGGTTCCCAGGGTCGCCAGGGCGGACAGGGTGTTGGCCAGCACGGCGTCGCCGTACCCGAGCGGCACACCGGCCACTGCGTCGGTGGCAACGGTGACCTCGAAGCCTCGGTCGACCGCTCCGATGACCAGTCCGGGCACGCCCACGTTGAGCGAGACGCCGGCCACCACCAGGTGCGAGACCCCGAGGGAACGCAACAGCGGGTCGAGGTCCGTGCCGTGGAACGGCGCCATCCCGTGGTGGCGCACGGAGTGGAGGTCCCCGGTGGTGTCACCGAGTTCGCCGATCAACTCCACCGCCGGGGATCCTTCGAGTATCTGCTCGGGCATCGACCCCAGGTGACGGGTCAGCGGTGTGTTCAGCGTGGTTCCGCGCCTGTCGTGGCGCCACTCGACCACGCAGTGGACCACGGGCACCCCTGCGCTTCGGGCTGCCGCCACGAGGCGGCCACATGCGCCGGGCACCCCACGCTCCGCCGCGGCCTCGCGGAGCTCGGTGAGGGTGGCCAAATCTCCCACGACCCCACGTTCGAGCTCCATGGTCACCACCGCGGTGGAGCCCACCTGCACAGGGGAGCGGCGCGGTCGTTGGTCGTCGGTCACCGGCGCAGCGTAGCGTCACCCCGCAGTGCAACTCCGTGGACCACTCGTGCTCGCATCCGGTTCGATCTACCGCGAGAGGATGCTCCGCGACGCGGGCTTCGAGTTGATCATCGATCCGCCCCACGTCGACGAGCGCGCTGCGGACCACCTCCTCGCTCGGCTGGGGCCCGGGGGCCTCGCGGTCGAGCTGGCTGCACGCAAGGCGGCCTCCGTGGCCGTGAGGCATTCGCAGAGCGTCGTGTTGGGGGGCGACCAGGTCGGAGTGGTGCAGACCCCACGGGGCCCGGTGCAGCTGAACAAGCAGCCCGATTCCGGCGCTGCGGTCGCCCAGCTGATGTCGCTCTCTGGTACCACCCACCACCTCTACAACGGCATGGTCCTGTTGGATGTGCCCAGCGGGTGTCGTGTGTCGGGCATCGACGTGCAGCGGGTCACGATGCGGGCGTTCGGCGCGGAGGAGGCGCTCGAGTACGTGCAGCGCTTCGAGCCGCTCGACACCGCGGGTTCGTACCGGATGGAGGACTCCGAGCGAATGGCTCCCCTGGAACCGTTCGTCACCTCCGTGGTGGGGGAGGACCCCACCGGCGTGCTCGGCGTGCCGATCCCGATGCTGCGCCGGTTGCTCGTGTCGCTCGAGGACGCGACACGCGGCGCTGCCGGCCGGGATCACCCCCATGGAGGTCCACCCGGACGCTAGGGTGCCCGGAATCGCCGTCGTACGGCCACCGGGGGGCGCATGAGCTACTACGACTGGATCGAACTCGCTCAGTTGGTGTTCTTCCTGGTGGTGATGATCGCTGCGTTCTCGGGTGGTCTGGCTCTCGGGTGGTGGCGTTGGGGACGGGATGCCTCCACCGGCCGGGGCGAGCAGGGCGCGCAGCCGCGTGGTTCGTGGGCCCTGTTCTCCCCCGACAGCACCGACGAGATCGACCTGACCCTGCTCGCCGAATCGGCCGGTGGGCCGGCGGGAGCGGAGCGAACGGGTCTGTTCACCGCCTCGCCGGGCGGCCAGGACGCCCCGGGACGCTCCGTCGGGTCGGCTCAGGAGCTTCCCGAGGCCACCAGGGCGGCGCTGGAGGCCGCGCCCGGTGGCGAGGGTGGGGGACCGGGCGCGAGGTGAGCACCTCCGGCAGTGACGACGCGCTGGCCCTCCGCGAACTCAAGTACGCGTACGTGCGTCACCTGGACACCAAGTCCTGGGACGACCTGGCCGGCCTGTTCACCGATTCCGCGACCGCATCCTATGGAGGCGGGGCGTACCGCTGCGAAGGGCGACAGGAGATCATGTCGTTCCTCGTGCGCACGATGGGCAACGAATCGATGCACACCGCCCATCGGGTGTCGCAGCCGGAGTTCGACATCGGGGGCGACGTGGCCCGGGCCCGTTGGGCGCTCGACGACACGGTCATCGACCAGCACCTCGGGGTGTTCATATCCGGCGCCGCCTTCTACGAGGACCGCTACGTCCACACCGGAGGGCGATGGCTCATAGATTCGACCTCCTACCGGCGTCTGTTCGAGTACCTCGTACCGCTGTCGGACATGCCGCACTTCTCGCTGACGGCGAGCTGGTGGGGGACCGATGGCCGTTCCACGCTTCCGGCCGGTTGACGGCACCCCGGCCCGTCGGAACCCACCGGTGGAGGCGTCGCGCCACATGGAGGGGCGTCGGCGTGATTTGATCTCGGTGTGAGCGAACCAGTTGGTCCCACCGAGGACGGAGGAACCCGGGGACGGGTGTTGGTGTCCGTGCCGGCGCTGCCCGACGACAACTTCGACCGCACGGTGGTCTACGTGATCGACCACGACTCCTCGGGGGCGATCGGGGTGGTCCTGAACCGTCCGAGTGAGCTCGAGGTTCCCGCCGAGATACGGCTCGGTCCCTCCTGGGCCAGTCCGGACGTGATGTTCGAGGGCGGTCCGGTCTCACCCGAGGCGGTCATCGTGCTGGGTCGTCGCAAGCTGGGGGAGGACCTCGCCGGGGCCGCACCCGTCGGGGGGACCGTGGCGGTGTTGACCGCGGACGCGGTCGAGAACCACGAGGTCGGGGGAGTGGACCTGCTGCGGGCGTACGCGGGCTATGCGGGCTGGGGACCGGGGCAACTCGACGCCGAACTCGAGGCGGGTGTGTGGGTGGTGCTCGATGTTCCCCCCGACGACGTGTTCAGCAGCGCCCCGGTCGACCTCTGGCGCAGCGTGCTGACCAGGCAGGGCGGTCGTCTGGCAGCCATCGGCAGGCACCCGGTGGACCCGAGTGTCAACTGAGGCGCCGCGTCGGACACCGGCGCCGCGGTCCGCCTAGCGCTCCTCGAGGATCGTCTCGGAGACCACCTCGACGTCCCATATCTCCTCGGTGCGCTCACCGGCACGTTGGGCACCGGTGCGGCCCGGTCCGGCAGGCTCGGCGGAGGCGAAGTACCGGGTGGCGGCGCGACCGACCGAGATCGCGAGTGCCATGTTCCCCGCCGCGCCCACCGATGCCCCCAGCCCGTAGGGGAGCAGGGCCGCCAGTGCCCAGGGGCCCCGCTTCGAGCCGGCTGCGGCACCGATGCGCCCCAGGGTGGTGTCGGTGGACATCCGGGGCAGGCGACCCATGAGGCGCGCTCCTCCGCGCACGCCTGCGCGGGCGGCCATGCCGGTCATCCCCAGTGCGGTGGCCTCGGCAGCACCGAGTGCCGCGGCGAGCCACAGTGCCCGGTCCCCGGCACCGGTCTGGTCATGGCCGTGGAGGATGCCGATGGCCATCACCAGCTCCCCGAGACGGGCCGCGTTCATGGCACCCTCGGTGCCCAGCAGGGCTGCCGCGCTCGCAGGACCGGCCATGGGTGATGCCGCTGCGCCTCCCGAGAGTGCCCCGGCCATTGCCAACTCGCGTGCGCAGGCCCGCACCATTCGGTTGGTCAACTCCTCGGTGGAGTCCTCGGGGTGGTCCCGGCGCATCCGCGCCACCAGCTCACCAGCAGCGTCGTAGCGCTGCTCGGCAATGGCCTCCAGCAGTCCGCGCGCGTTGCCGCCGGTACGAGCTTGGCTCATGGCACGACGCTACCGCTCCGCCCCGGGGCAAAGGGTGCGGGGCCGCACACCGGGTCGGTCGGCGAACCGGCGACCGACCGCGGTGGGGCAGTGGTCCCGTGGCCCGCCTGCTCACGCCGGGCCGGGCGTTCGCCCCGGGAAGCCCGGTCAGGTGAGCGCTTCGTAGGCCATGTTGCGGCGCCGACGCTCGTTGTTGCGCCGCTTCCAGAAGGACTGCTTCCAGTGCCTGATGCGCCTCCGTGGGTGCGCCACCTCGTGCGACACCGGCTGCTCGTGCTCGTCGGTGTAGCCGTGGGTCGGGTGGGGGAGGTCGAGTACCAGGTCGTCGTGGTCCTCCTCGAGAACGGCCACGTGCAACGCCTGGTGCACACCCCTGCGTACCCGCCGGTGCTCCGCCTTGCGGCGTTCCCGGTCCTCCGGCAGGGCCGAGGTTGCTCCCGACTGCCGGTTTCGGTGGCGGTTTGACATCGACACACCTCCTGGGTTGTAGGTGGCGGCGCCGGCCGGCCCCGCCACGTGGGAGTCGACCAGGGGTGCCCCTAGCCGACCCGGTTCATCCATGAGACATGAATCGCACTTCGATGTAAAGGACCTTCGGAGTTCCCTCCTGAGGACCCTCCGAGCCCGGAAACCTCACTGCCCGGTCACGCCCCAGCCGAGCCGGGCGGCCCCATCCCGAGTGTCCGTGGGGCCGCGGCCGAACCCGGGTGGACGCTCCCGGAGCGATCAGAGCGAACGGACATAATCAGGATTATGGGCGTTTCGTCGAGGGGAGTGGGAGAGGGGTTGGTGGTGGCGCCCGTCTCAGCTACTCACTACCGGTTCTGTGTTGGGGGCGAGGGGGGGGGGGGGGGGGGGGCCGCCCCGGGGGGGGGGGGGGGGGTGTGTGGGGGGGGGGGGGGTGGGGGGGGGGGGGGGGGGTGTGTGGGATTCTGCCTCTTTGTCCTCTTGTTTGGCTTGTGGGGTGGGTGG
>JAMLGJ010000033.1 GCA_023958095.1 Microthrixaceae bacterium | reverse complement strand
GCGCATGTCGAGGATCTTGTCGAGGATCTCGATGTTCACCGGGCAGTTCTCGTCGCAGGCCTTGCAGGAGGTGCAGGCCCACACCTCGGCGGGGGTGATGCGCTCGAACACCGAGTCCGCGGAGACCGTGATCTCGCCGTCCACCCCGATGGGGGGTGACACCTTGGGGTCACCGGTGGCGGCCATCACCTCGCCGGTCTTGAGCACGATCTCGCGGGGGTCGAGGGGCTTGCCGGTGGCATGCGCGGGGCACACCGAGGTGCAGCGGCCACACATCGTGCAGGCGTCGGTGTCGAGGAGCTGCTTCCAGGTGAAGTCCTCGATGGCGGTGGCGCCGAAGGACTCCATCTCGGTCTCCATGAGGTTGGGCATCGCCTTCATGGCGCCCTTCGGGCGGTCACGGTCGGCCAGGTACATGTTCAGCGGCGAGGTGAAGATGTGGCGCAGCATCGTCACCGGGAGGATCACGAGGAACACCACGAAGCTGAGGACGTGGATGATCCACAGCGTCTGGTGGAGCGTCGACAGGGTGCTCTCGGAGAGTCCGTCGAACACCAGGGCTATCGGATAGCCCACGAAGGACCACTTCTCGAACGACGGCATGCCGTCATATGCGATGCGGGCTCCCTCGGTGAGCAGGCCGGTCACGCCCAGGGTGAGCAGGATCCCGAGGATCAGGGCGTGTTCGGGCTTGGTCTTGATCCGGATGCGGTAGGGCTTCTGGACGTAGCGGCGCACTATCGCCCACACCACACCGGCGGTGAACACCACGCCCGCGGCGTCGCCCACGAAGGAGTACGCCTGGTAGACGGTGCCGTGCAGGAACTTGGCACCCTCGGGCAGCTGGTGGTTGATCTCCAGCACGGTGGTGACCGCCAGCAGGACCAGGAAGCCGAAGTAGATCATCGAGTGCATGATCCCGGCGGCCGGGTCACGCAACAGGGTCTGCATGTAGAGGCCCGCACGCAGGTTCTCGAGGCGCTTCTTCGCGTTGCGGGGGGTCAGGTCGCGCCGGTCGGGGCCGCCACGGACCCAGTTCTTCATGCGCTGTGCGAAGGTGAAGCCGCCGTAGACGATCACGATCGGGATGACCGTGTAGAAGGTCACCTTGAGCCACGCCGGGATGTTGTCGAACACCTCGCGGGTCACCGACGACTCGTCGTGCCACTGGGTGATCGAGGCGAAGATGCCCGAGCCGACGGTGATCAGGGCGACGATCACGCCGATGGTGATTGCGATCTGGTAGGGCTGGAGCCGAGCCGGACCCGGCACGGATTCCTTGGTTGCCTCTTCGGTTGCTGTGTCGGTGGCAGTCATAGCGGCATCAACCTACCGCGGCGGTGCCCGACGGGCATTGTCCGGGAGCGCCCCGGTCGCCTCGTACTCGCAGCGGCGATGCCGCGGCGCAGGGGGGTCGTGTGCGATTGAATGGACCGACCGGAAAGGGGAGCAATGAAGGTCATCGCCTCGGCCGCCGCGAAGGGCGGTGTGGGCAAGACGTCCATCGCGGTGAACCTGGCGGTCATCGCCGCGCTCGAGGGACGCCGGACCCTGCTGTGGGACCTCGATCCCCAGGGTGCCTCCTCGCACTGCCTGCGGGTGCCCTCCGGGCTCAGGGGAGGGGCCACCAAGCTGCTCGGTGGCAAGCGCCACCTGGACGCGTTCGTGCAGCACACCTTCGTCGAGGGCCTCGACCTGGTGCCCGCCGACCGCGGGCTGCGGGTGACGGAGTCGGTGCTGGCGGAGCGCCGCTGGCCCGACCGGGCGATCTCGAAGCTGCTCTCGCCGGTCTCGGGTGACTACGACCTGGTCGTGCTCGACTGCCCACCCGGGCTGGGTCTGCTGGCCGAGGCGGTCTTCGCCGCCTGTGACGTCGTGGTCACACCCATCATCCCCACACCCCTGGCCATCCGGGGGCTGGAACAGACCGTCGAGTTCGTGCGGGCCACCGGGGTCGACGCGGAGGTGCTGGCGGTGCTGTCCATGGTGGACCGTCGCAAGGTGCTGCACCGCCAGGTGCTCGAGCGGGTGGCCGGTCGCGAGGACTTCGCCACCGTCGCGGTGCCGCTGTCCGATTCGGTCGAGCGGATGGGGCTGGAGCAGATGCCCTCGGTGCTGGCGTCACCGCGCAGCCTCTCCTCCGCGGCGCTGCGCGGGCTCTGGGACGAGCTGGTGGTGCTGTTGGAGGACGACGAGGAGTCGGACGGGGACGGTTGACCGTCGGTGTCCGGGAGGTCGGGCGGGCCTTCAGCCGCCGGACGCCTGCTTGGCGACCGCCTCCGCCCGTGCGGCCACCTCGGCCGGATCCATCAGGTAGCGCTGGTCGACCGCGATGTCCTGGACCGGCGACATGTCGGGGCCCAGCTCGTAGCGCAGTGGCACCCCGGTGGGGATGTTCAACTCGGTGATCTCCTCGTCGGAGATCCCCTGCAGGTGCTTGACCAGGGCGCGCAGCGAGTTGCCGTGGGCCGCCACCAGCACCCGTGAGCCGGAGCGCAGGTCGGGCACGATCGAGTCGTACCAGTAGGGCAGCATCCTGGCCACCACGTCCGCGAGGCACTCCGATGCAGGGACCAGCTCCGGCGGCAACGATGCGTAGCGTGCATCGTCGTTCGGGTTGTAGTCGTTGTCAGCCGCGATCGGCGGGGGCGGGGTGTCGTAGCTGCGACGCCAGACCTTGACCTGGTCCTCCCCGTAGCGCCTGGCGGTCTCCGCCTTGTCCCTGCCGGTGAGGTCGCCGTAGTGACGCTCGTTGAGTCGCCAGTGCCTCCGCACCGGGACCCACAGCCGGCCCATCTCCCGCAGCGCCAGGTTGGCCGTGCGGATCGCACGGAGCTGCACCGATGTGTGCACGACGTCGGGTTCGAACCCGGCGTCGCGCATCATCGCCCCACCTGCCACCGCTTCGGCTTCGCCCGCTTCGGTCAGGTCGCAGTCGTACCAGCCCGTGAAGAGGTTGGAGCGGTTCCATTCGCTCTGCCCGTGCCGGAGAAGAACCAGTTCAGCCATCGTCGTGCCTCCCGCGGGCTCGTTTGCATGTGTGCGGCCCGACCGTTCCGATCGTGCCCCACCGCAACGCCTCGCTCCAAGAGGCGGCCTCCAACGGCGTGCGCCCGTGGTGCACTCCCTGTCGCCGGGCACCGGGTACCGGCGCCGCCCACAGCGCGTACACTCGCCACGATGTCGCGAGCCCCGAGGGTCACGGTGGTGATCCCCTGCCACAACTCCCTGCGATGGCTGCCCGAGACGCTCCAGACGGTCTCCGCCCAGACGTTCGAGGACTTCGAGGTGGTCCTCGTCGATGACGGGGGTGACGACGACCTGGCGGGCTGGGTGGCGACGCTCGGCGACGATCGGCTCCGCGTGGTCCGCCAGGACAACGCCGGTGTTGCCGCCGCACGCAACAGGGGGATCGCGGAGGCCCGGGGCGAGCTGGTCGCCCTGCTCGACTCCGACGACCTGTGGTTCCCCCACACCCTCGCGTCGCTGGTGGAGCGCTACGACGAGGCGGTGGCCGAATCCGACGGCGATCCACCCGTCGGGTTGGTCTACGGCTGGTACCAGGTGTCCGACGAACACGGCGAGCCGGTCGGCCGGGTCGAGGCGCGTCGCGCCGAGGGGCTCGCGTGGGAACGGTTCGTGGTGACCAACCCGGTGAGCTCCTCCGCGGTCCTGATGCCCACCGAGGCGGTGCTGGCAGTCGGGGGGTTCGAGGTGAACACCGACCGTGAGCGCCATCCGATCGACGTCGAGGACTGGGACCTGTGGATCCGGATGGCGGACCGCTACCGAGTCGCCATGGTTCCCCGGGTGCTGCACCTGTACCGGCGCCACGGCGACAACTCCTCCATTGCGGTCGACTCCCTCGACGCCGCGTACCGGCGGATGCTCGCGAGGGTGTTCGACGGCCAGCCCCCACGGCGCAGGTTCCTGCTCCCCCGGGCGGTCGCACGGGTGGAGATGATCCTGGGCTGGCAGAGCCTGAACGAGCTGCGCGACGCACGCAGGGCCTCCGCCTACCGCCGCTCGGCGGTGCGCCACCACCCCGGGGCGCGTCGCGACGTGGAGTACTGGCGTCTGGGTGCCTCGGTTGCGGCGATGGCCCTCCTCGGCAGCACGGGTTATGACCTCGTGCGCTCGGGTGCCGGCTGGATCCGCCGCGCACTGGGCCTCAAGCGGTCCTGACCGCCACGTCGGACCGAACCGGCCCGAACCGCACAGGCCGACCGGACCGACCGGGATCCTCCGCCCGTGGCCGCTTCCCGTCGGGAGGTCGGCCTGCCGTGGAGCAGGGCCTGCGCGTGTGGGTGGTCGCAGGCCGGGTGGCCCATGTCGTGACCTGACTTTACAATAAGGCACTCAAGTTTGCTATACTCGTTGCACCAAACGATGTTGTGAATCCGCTGCCGGGCCTGTAGAACGGGATCCCGGAAGCGGCGACGAGCGGTCGCGTCGCTCACCCCACCGAACAACGCGCAACCCATGCGAACGGGACCAGAGACACAGGAGCTTCGAACATGCCCAAGGCAGTAGGAATCGACCTCGGAACCACCAACTCGGTCGTGAGCGCCCTAGAGGCCGGCGACGCGGTGGTGATCCCCAACGCCGAGGGTGCGCGCACCACGCCCTCGGTGGTCGCCTTCAAGGACGGCGAGGTGCTCGTCGGTGAGGTGGCCAAGCGTCAGGCGGTGACCAACGCCGACCGCACGATCCGCTCGGTGAAGCGGCACATCGGCACCGACTGGACCACCGAGATCGACGGCAAGAGCTACACCGCGCAGGAGATCTCGGCCCGCACGCTGCAGAAGCTGAAGCGGGACGCCGAGTCCTACCTGGGTGACACCGTCACCCAGGCGGTGATCACGGTTCCCGCCTACTTCGACGACGCCCAGCGGACCGCCACCAAGGAGGCCGGCCAGATCGCGGGCCTCGAGGTGCTCCGCATCATCAACGAGCCCACCGCGGCGGCCCTCGCCTACGGCATGGACGCCGAGGGCGAGGACCAGACGATCCTGGTGTTCGACCTCGGTGGCGGCACCTTCGACGTGTCCGTGCTCGAGATCGGCGACGGGGTCTTCGAGGTGAAGTCCACCCACGGCGACACCAACCTGGGCGGCGACGACTGGGACCAGCGGATCATCGACTGGCTGGTCACCTCCTTCAAGAACGACCACGGCGTGGACCTCTCGAAGGACAACATGGCGATGCAGCGCCTCAAGGAAGCGGCCGAGAAGGCCAAGATCGAGCTCAGCCAGGTCGCGCAGACCCAGATCAACCTGCCGTACGTGACCGCAACCGACTCCGGTGCGCTGCACCTCGACCAGACACTCACCCGGGCCAAGTTCCAGGAGATGACCTCGGACCTGCTGGACCGCTGCAAGGCGCCCTTCGAGCAGGCCCTGAGCGATGCCGGGTTGAGCAAGTCCGAGGTGGACCACGTGATCATGGTCGGTGGTTCGACCCGAATGCCGGCGGTGCAGGACCTCGTCCACGACATGACCGGCAAGGAGCCCCACAAGGGCGTGAACCCCGACGAGGTCGTGGCGATGGGTGCCGCCATCCAGGCCGGCGTGCTCAAGGGTGACGTCAAGGACGTCCTGCTGCTCGACGTCACGCCGCTGTCGCTCGGCATCGAGACCAAGGGCGGCGTGATGACGAAGCTCATCGAGCGCAACACCACGATCCCCACGCGCAAGACCGAGGTGTTCACCACCGCTGAGGACAACCAGCCCTCGGTGGAGATCCACGTGCTGCAGGGTGAGCGCGAGATGGCCGACTTCAACAAGACCCTGGGCAAGTTCCAGCTGGTCGACCTGCCGCCGGCCCCCCGGGGGATGCCCCAGATCGAGGTCACCTTCGACATCGACGCGAACGGCATCGTGAACGTCTCGGCCAAGGACCGGGCCACCAACAAGGAACAGTCGATCACGATCACCGGTCAGTCGAGCCTGTCCAAGGACCAGATCGACCAGATGGTGCGCGACGCCGAGTCCCACGCGGAGGAGGACCGGCGCCGCCGCGAGGAGGCCGATGCGCGCAACACCGGTGACTCGCTCGTGTACCAGACCGAGAAGCTCCTCTCGGAGCAGGGTGACAAGCTGCCCGATGCCGACAAGGAGCAGGTCGAGGCATCGCTGGCGGACCTCAAGGAGGCACTCGGTGGCAACGACCCGGCCGAGATCACCGCTGCGACCGAGAAGCTCGTCGAGGCCAGCCAGAAGGTCTCCCAGCTGCTCTACGAGCAGTCGGCCGCGGCGGCGTCCGGCCCCGAGGGTGCACCCGGCGCGGGCGACGAGGGCTTCGTCGAGGACGACTCCGACGTCGTCGACGCCGAGGTCGTGGACGAAGACGGTGAGGAGCCTCGGTGAGTCCTGCCCGACCCGATTCCGGTGACCCGGCTGCAGGCAACCAGTTGGGGGACGCGGAGCATGGCTCCTCGGAACCCGACTCCCCGGAACCGACCGGCGACACGGAGGCCGGGGACGGCGCGCCCAGTGCCTCGGGGCTGTCGTTCGATCCCGATCTGTCCAACGAGGAGGCGTTCGCAGAGGCCGTGGAGCTGGCCCAGAGGCTCGAACGCGAACGCGACGAGTACCTCGACGCACTGCGGCGCCTCAAGGCCGACTTCGAGAACTACAAGCGTCGTGTGGCCACCGAGAGCGCGGAGCAGCGCTCCCAGGGGGCCCTCGAGGTGGTCCGGGAGTTGCTGCCGGTGCTCGACGCACTGGATGCCGCGGTCGAACACGGCGGTGCGGAGGTGCAGCCGTTGCGCTCCCAGCTCGTCCAGACCCTCGAGAAGCAGGGCCTGACCGTGGTGGGTGAGGCGGGCGTGGCATTCGACCCGAACGTCCACGAGGCAGTGATGCACGAGGACGGTGACGGCGAGGCGACGGTGGCCGAGGTGTTGCGCACCGGCTACCTGTGGAACGGACGCGTTGCCCGCGCCGCGATGGTCCGCGTGCGGGGCTGACACCGACGGAGGACTGATGGACGTCGACAGGGAGTGGTTCGACAAGGACTACTACCGCATCCTCGGCGTGGGAAAGGACGCGAGCGCCAAGGAGGTGACGAGCGCCTACCGGAAGCTCGCGCGCGAGCTGCACCCGGACGCCAACCCCGGGGACGCTGCCGCCGAGGAGCGCTTCAAGGAGGTCTCGGCGGCCTACGAGGTCATCGGCGACCCCAAGAAGCGCAAGTCCTACGACGAGGTACGGGCCATGGGCCCGATGGCCGGCGGCATGGGCGGTTTCGGTCCGGGTGGACCGACCGGAGCGGGGGGCTTCGCCGGAGCCGACCTGGGTGACCTGCTCGGGAACCTGTTCGGGAAGGGGCGGGCGTCGCAGGCACAGCCGACCGGCCCCCAGCGCGGGTTGGACCTCGAGGCGTCGCTGACGATGCCCTTCGAGGCTTCGGTCCAGGGAGCGACCACGACCGTGCAGGTCACCTCCGATGTCCGCTGTCCGGACTGCGCGGGCACCGGAGCGGCCCCGGGCACGACACCGCGCCGCTGCCCGGAGTGCGGCGGCAGCGGAGCCGTCGAGGAGGACCAGGGGTTCTTCTCGTTCAGTCGTCCGTGCTCGTCGTGTGCGGGCAGGGGGACCATCATCGACAAGCCCTGCGGTACCTGTCGCGGAACCGGTGCCATCCACCGCCCCCGCGAGATCAAGGTGAAGATCCCCGAAGGGGTGCGCGACGGACAGCGCATACGCGTCAAGGGCCGCGGCGGGGCGGGATCGAACGGCGGTCCACCCGGTGACCTGTTCGTCCGCGTGCACGTGCAGCCCCACCCGCGCTTCGGGCGCAGTGGGGACCACCTGACGGTGACGGTCCCGGTGACCCTGGCGGAGGCCGCTCTGGGAGCGAATGTCGAGGTGCCCACCCTCGAGGGGGACACGGTCACGATCAGGGTTCCTCCTGGCACCCCGTCGGGCAAGAAGTTCCGCGTTCGCAAGCGCGGAGTACGAACCGCTCGCTCCACCGGCGACCTGATGGTCACCGTCGAGTTGCACGTGCCCCCGGAGCTGAACGACCAGCAACGGGCCGCACTCGAGGCCTACGGTGCTGCAACGGCGTCGCCGCGCACGGTGGCCGGCACTGCCGGGGGGAACTGAGATGCCCGAGTACCACCAAGCCGTCTACGTGATCTCCGTGGCTGCCGAGCTGGCCGGGGTGCATCCCCAGACCCTGCGCATCTACGAGCGCAAGGGGCTCGTGGAGCCGGGTCGCACCACGGGCGGGTCACGCCGCTACAGCGAGGCCGACATCGCGTTGTTGCGTCGGATCCAGGACCTGACCAACGACGGGCTCAACCTGGCCGGGGTCAAACGTGTGCTCGAGCTCGAGGCCGAGGTGGAGGCGCTGCGCTCGGAGCTCGAGGACCATCGGGCCCAGGTGGCGGACCGCGTCGAGTCGGTTCACCGCAAGTACCGCCGGGACCTGGTGCCGCTGCGCCAGGCCGTGGTGCCCTTCGGCAAGCCCCGCCGGCGGTGATCCCCGGCGGCCCGCCCGGCGATCCCCGGGACCGACCGCGGCGCCCGCTGTTGCTGTCCGCACTGCTCGCCCTCGTGCCGGCCCTGGCGATGGGGATCGTGCCCACCCCGGCTCCGCCGGCCGGGGCGCAGGCTGGCGCCGCGGGCGCAACGGTGTCGAATCCGGCGCACGGTTCCGGCACGTCGCCGGCCAGCAACGCCGCCGGTGATGCGGTGGATGAAGCTGCGGGCAGCCGGGACCTGGATGGCGATGGTGTGGTGCGGGTGGTGGCCGTCGGGGACTCGATCCTGCAGGGAGCTGCGCCGCAGATTCGTGAGGCGTTCGCATCGCTCGGAATCGAGGCGGTCGTGGACACCGAGGTGAGCCGTTCCACACTGGCCGGTGAGGACCTGGTCCGCATGTACTCGACCTTCGGTGCCGATGCCCTCGTGGTGCTGCTGGGAGCCAACGACTCCGCCGATGCGGCCACGTTCGGTGACCGCGTCTCGCGGGTGGTCGCGGCCGCCGGGGACACACCGTTGCTGTTCTGGCTGTCGATTCCGGAGGTGCGGGACTACTACCCCTCGGCGAATGCGGTGCTGCGCGAATCCCTCGGATCCCGACCGGGTGGGACGGTGCTCGACTGGGCCGGGGTGGCCGCGGGCCCCGGGGTCACCGCCGGTGACGGTCTGCACCTGACCCCGGCAGGTGTGCCCGCGATGACCGGGTTCGTGGTCTCCTCCGTGGTTGCAGGACTCGATTCCGCGGCTGAGCAGCGCAGCGTCGGGACCGGCAGCACCCCGGCATCCGGGGCTGCCACGACCGCCGCCCCCACGACCGTTGCTCCCGGAACCAGTGCCCCCGCGGCCGATGGGGACGTGCAGGACGTCACACGCGGGGTGCGGGCCAGCGCCACTGATTCGGTCGACTCGGTCGTCGGAGGTGTGGGTTGGGCCGTGGCGCTGGTGGTAGCGGGCCTCGTCGCCGCGGGTCTCGGCCTCGCGCTCTGGTCGCTCTGGGTGAGTCGGCCCTTGCACAAGGCCCAGTCAGGCGCCTGACTGATGAAACTTGAGTGGTAGACACTCAAGTTCTGTGCTAGACTGGATCCATGACGATCGACCCGAACACCTGGACGCTGAAGACCCAGGAAGCAGTGAATGCCGCCATGGCCGACGCCAAGGCGCGCTCGCACGCGGAGGTGACCCCGGACCACGTGCTGGCGGCCCTGCTGGGCCAGGACGACGGTGTGGTGCTCCCCGTGATCCGCAAGCTCGGACTCTCCCCGGTGGAGCTGAGGAACCGCATCGAGGAGCAACTCGGTGCACTGCCCACCGCGTACGGCACCGACACCCGGGTCGGCCGTGACTTCACGAACCTGTTCGAGGCGGCCGACGACGAACGGACCAAGTTCGGCGACGACTACCTCTCGACCGAACACGTGCTGTTGGCGTCGGTGGATGCCGACGCGGGCCGGGCGGACTCCGACAAGCGACTGCCCGGGGTGAACCGCGAGGCGGTCCTGGAGGCGCTGTCGGAGGTCCGGGGTTCCCAGAGGGTCACCTCCCAGAACCCCGAGGAGACCTACCAGGCCCTCGAGAAGTACGGACAGGACCTCACCGAAGCAGCCCGCTCGGGCAAGCTCGACCCGGTGATCGGTCGCGACGCGGAGATCCGTCGTGTGATCCAGGTGCTGAGCCGCCGCACGAAGAACAACCCGGTGCTCATCGGCGAACCCGGCGTGGGCAAGACCGCGGTGGTGGAGGGTCTCGCCCAGCGCATCGTGGAGGGCGACGTGCCCGACTCGCTGCGCAACAAGCGCCTGGTGGCACTGGACCTGGGATCGATGGTGGCCGGTGCGAAGTACCGGGGTGAGTTCGAGGAGCGGCTCAAGGCCGTGCTCTCCGAGATCAAGGACTCCGAGGGCGAGATCATCACCTTCATCGACGAGATGCACACCGTCGTGGGTGCGGGCGCGAGCGGCGAGGGTGCGATGGACGCCGGCAACATGCTCAAGCCGATGCTCGCCCGCGGCGAGCTCCGCATGGTCGGTGCCACCACCCTGGACGAGTTCCGCAAGCACATCGAGAAGGACCCCGCACTCGAGCGACGCTTCCAACAGGTCTTCGTGGAGGAACCCTCGGTGGAGTCGACCATCGCGATCCTGCGCGGCCTCAAGGAGCGCTACGAGGTGCACCACGGCGTGCGCATCCAGGATCCCGCACTGGTGGCCGCCGCGGTCCTCTCGGACCGCTACCTGACGGGCCGCTTCATGCCGGACAAGGCCATCGACCTGGTCGACGAGGCGGCCTCGAGCCTCCGCATCGAGATCGACTCGGTGCCGACGGAGATCGATGTCGTGGAGCGGCGCATGCGGGGCCTCGAGATCGAACGCGTGGCGCTCGAGAAGGAGACCGACGAGACCTCCCGGGAACGCCTGGCGGCACTCGACGAGGAGCTCGCCAACCTGCGGGAGCAGGCCGACTCCATGCGTGCGCACTGGCAGATGGAGAAGGACCGCATCACCGCCATCCGCGAGATCAAGGAACGCGCCGAGCAGCTCCGTGCCGAGGCGGAGCGCTGCGAGCGCGAGGGTGACCTGTCCCGGGCATCCGAGATCACCTATGGCCACCTCCCCCTGCTGGAGAAGGAGGTCGAGGTCGCAACCGCAGAGCTGGCGGAGCTCCAGGGTGACCGCAAGATGCTCAAGGAGGAGGTCGACGAGGAGGACATCGCCGAGGTGGTGGCGCGCTGGACCGGTGTGCCCGTGAGCCGCCTCATGGAGGGCGAGATGGCGAAGCTCGTGCGCCTCGAGGACGTGCTGCACGAGCGGGTGGTGGGTCAGGACGAGGCGGTTGCCTCGGTGGCGAACGCCATCAGGCGTTCGCGAGCCGGCCTGTCGGACCCGAACCGGCCGATCGGCAGCTTCCTGTTCCTGGGCCCCACCGGCGTGGGCAAGACCGAGCTGGCCCGGAGCCTGGCGGACTACCTCTTCGACGACGAACGGGCGATGGTGCGCATCGACATGTCGGAGTACATGGAGAAGCACGCGGTGAGCCGCCTCATCGGGGCTCCCCCCGGCTACGTCGGTTACGACGAGGGTGGCCAGCTGACCGAGGCGGTGCGGCGACGCCCCTACTCGGTGGTGCTGCTCGACGAGGTCGAGAAGGCACATGCGGACGTGTTCAACGTCTTGTTGCAGCTGCTCGACGACGGGCGCCTCACCGATGGCCAGGGCCGCACGGTGGACTTCACCAACACGGTGCTGATCATGACCTCCAACCTGCCGGGTGACCCCCGCGACTTCTTCCGACCCGAGTTCATCAACCGTGTGGACGAGATCGTGCGCTTCCGTGAGCTCACCGAGTCCGACCTCGAGGGCATCGTGGAGATCCAGCTCGCACACCTGCGCCAGCGGCTCGAGGACCGCCGCATCACACTCGAGGTGGACGGCGACGCGATGCACAAGCTGGCCCACGACGGCTACGACCCGGCGTTCGGCGCCCGGCCGCTGAAGCGACTGATCCAGCGCGAGGTGGGTGACCGCCTGGCGATGGAGATCCTCGAGGGCAAGCTGCCCGAGGGGTCGACGGTGAAACTGGGCGTGCGCGACGGCGAGTTCAGTTTCGACTGACATCGGCCAACCGCTAGCGTTCGCCCCGGGGCCCCGGAGCGAACGCGCTCGGGAGTGAACACGGAGTGGCGCAGCTTGGTCGGTGCGGAATCCAGGGGGGCGCAGGTCACCGTCGCCCAGGTCGTTCGCCTGGGAATCCTGCTCACCCTCGCCGCGGCGGTGCTCATGTCGGTGCGCTTCGCGCGCTTCGACTGGACCGGCATCCCCCTCGAGGTGCTGCCGGACTCGGTCACCGTGGAGGTGTCCGACGACTGCACCGAGGAGGTGGGCTCGTACGTCACCTCGGACGGCAGGACCATCTCGCCCACGACCATGGACGACGAGCAGTACCTGGCGATGGTGTCGCAGTACCGCGGGGTGGACGGCCCCGAGCTCCAGGTGGAGTGCCTGTACCGCCCCTACACCGGCAGGTTCGCCCAGCCCTGGCTGGCGCACCTGTTGCCCTTCGACCAGGGGGTGTCCCTCGCCCTGGTCAACGCGGCGATGCTCATCGGTGCGGTCTGGGCGATGCTGTTCGCACTGCGCTCCCAGGGGGCATCGCCGCGTGCGCTGGTGTTCGCCGGCACGTTCTTCGCGCTCGGGTGGAACACCCTGTTGTTCGGCTCGGTGCTCCTGACCGACCCCGGACCGCTGCTGGTGGTGTCACTCGGCTGGTTGTTGGTGGTGCAGCGACGGTGGCTCTGGTGCCTCGCGCTGATCCTCGTGTCGATCCCGGTGCGCGAGACGGTGCTGTTGTTGTTGCCGGTGCTCCTCGTGGGCATCTGGAGCGAACGCGAAGGACCGGCTGGTGACGGCGGGGGCCCGCCGGGAGTGCAGGGCCATCACCGTTGGCCGCTCGGTCCCGCCCTCCTGTCGGTGCTGGCCGTCGTCGCGTCCGCCGTGGCCGTGGTGCTGTGGGGCGGCGTCGCTCCCGACGCGGACGCGACCTTCTCGACACAGATCCTGATCGACAACGCGATCCGCAACCTGTTCTCCCCGAGCATCGTGACGGTGCTGCTGGCGGCCGGTCCCCTGTACGTCCCGGCGCTGCTCGGCTGGTGGGCCGATGTGCGTCGCCGTGGCCCGGTGCGCGCCACCGTTGCCCCTGCCCCGGTGGGTCTCGCGGCGACGCTGGCGCTGCTGGGTTGGGTGATGCTCGGAGCGGACCTGAGCCCGCGCTTCACCTGGGTGGGCTTTCCGTTCGCCGCGGCGATGTGTGCGGAGTACCTCGACCTGGGTGGGCTGCGGTCCCTGCTCGATCGTGTCGCCCCCGAACGACTGGTGGGCGCGCCCCGGCGCGGCGGTAGTGTTGTCGGTTCCGAATTCTGAGGTGAGGTGATGGCCCGTGCCGGCAACGGTGGTGGTGGGAACCCAGTGGGGTGACGAGGGCAAGGGCAAGGTCACCGACCTCATCGCCCGCGACATGTCCATGGTCGTGCGCTACCAGGGAGGGCACAACGCGGGCCACACACTTGTCGTGGACGGCGAGTCGTTCGCGCTGCAGCTCGTGCCCTCGGGGGTGCTCTACGAGCACGTGACCCCGGTCATCGGCAACGGGGTCGTGGTGGATCCCTTCGTGCTGCTCGAGGAGGTCGCGACCCTGGAGTCCAAGGGAGTGGACTGCTCCCGACTGAAGGTGTCGGGCAACGCCCACCTGATCCTGCCCTACCACCAGGAGCTGGACATGCTCACCGAGCGCTACCTGGGCAAGAACAAGCTCGGCACCACCAAGCGCGGGATAGGTCCGACCTATGCAGACAAGGCGACCCGCGTCGGCATCCGGGTGCAGGACCTGCTCGACGAGAAGATCTTCCGCGAGAAGCTGGAAGCGGTCCTCGGTGACAAGAACACGGTGCTCACACGGGTCTACAACCGCCTGCCCACCGATCCGGCCGAGCTGGCCGACCGGGTGCTCACCGAGGTCGTTCCCCGCCTGGCCCCCTACGTGTCCGACACCGTCGGTCTCGTCCACGACGCGCTCGACGGCGACCGGGAGGTGCTCTTCGAGGGTGCCCAGGCCACCTTCCTGGACCTCGACCACGGCACCTACCCGTTCGTGACCTCCTCGAACCCGGTCGCGGGTGGGGCGTGCACCGGTGCAGGCGTGGGGCCCCGGCACATCCAGAGGGTCGTCGGCATCGCGAAGGCCTACATCACCCGCGTGGGGGCAGGTCCGTTCCCCACCGAGCTGCACGACGAGGACGGCGACACACTGGTCGACCGCGGACACGAGTTCGGCACGAACACGGGACGGCGTCGCCGTCCGGGCTGGTTCGACGCGGTGATGATGCGCCAGGCGGTGCGGCTCAACTCCCTCTCGGAGGTCGCGATCACCAAGCTCGACATCCTCGACACCTTCGATTCGCTCAAGGTGTGCGTCGCCTACGACGTCGGCGGCGAACGTCACGAGCACCTTCCGTACCACCAGTCCGACCTGCACGCGGCGAAGCCGATCTACGAGGAACTGCCCGGCTGGCGGACCGACCTCACCTCGGCGCGCAGTCGCTCCGACCTGCCACCCGAGGCGGTGGACTACCTCGGATTCCTCGAGGAGCAGATCCGTGCACCCGTCAGCCTGGTGGGCGTCGGACCGGGTCGTGACCAGTTCGTAGACTTCGGGTCGTGACGTCCCCCGAGCAGAACCCGGCACGCAGCTGCCGGACACACAGGAGTGCCCAATGTCAGTGGTGAAGATCAACGCAATCGAGGTACCCGAGGGTGCCGGCCCGGAACTCGAGGCGCGCTTCGCCGCCCGCGCGGGTGCGGTCGAGGACCAGCCGGGCTTCCAGTACTTCCAGCTCCTGCGCCCGGTCGAGGGTGAGAACCGCTACTTCGTCATGACCTGGTGGGCCGACGAGGAGTCGTTCCAGGCCTGGATGAACAGCCAGGACTTCGCCAGGGGGCATGCCAACGCAGGAGGCTCCGGTGCCGAGGGCGGCCACGGCGGCCACGGCGGAGCACAGAAGCCCGTCGCCTCCGGCTCGTCGCTGTTGTCCTTCGAGGTGGTCGAGCAGACCGGCCCCGCCGGTGGCTGAGCTCCCGTCCGCCCGGATGCGGGCCGGGAAGGAACCGGTGCTGCGGTGAAGGTGTGCGTGGTCGGATCCGGTGGGCGTGAGCACGCCCTCGCCTCGGTGCTCGGTCGTGACGCCGAGGTGGTCGTCGTGCCCGGCAACCCGGGTATCCCCAACTCGCTCGACGCGGCGCCCGAGGACGTGGAGGCCGACCTGTTCGTGATCGGCCCCGAGGCACCGCTGGTGGATGGCCTCGCGGACCGGCTGCGCGCCGCTGGCCGGCTCGTGTTCGGGCCGGGGGCCGACGGAGCGAGGCTCGAGGGGTCCAAGGCATGGATGAAGGACCTCCTGGCCGACGCGGGTGTGCCCACGGCGCGCCACGGCAGCTTCACCGAACCCGCTCCCGCACTCGAGTTCCTCGACACGATGGCGCCACCGTTCGTGGTGAAGACCGACGGGCTCGCCGCCGGCAAGGGGGTCGTGGTGACCGACTCGCTGACCGAGGCCCGCAACGCCGTGGAGGACTACCTCTCCGGGGCGGCGTTCGGCGACGCGGGTCGCCGGCTGGTGGTGGAGGAAGGACTGATCGGCGAGGAGCTCTCCGTGCTGGCGATCTGTGCCGGCACCGAGGCCGTGCTTCTGCCCGCTGCGCAGGACTTCAAGCGCGCGCTCGACGGCGACGAGGGCCCCAACACCGGTGGGATGGGAGCCTTCAGCCCGGTGCCGGGTGTCGGCCACGAGCTCATGGCGACGGTGAAGGATGACTTCGTGCTCCCGACCCTCGAGGCCCTGGCGGCCAGGGGGATCGACTACCGGGGTGTGCTGTATGCCGGGCTGATGATCACCGCTGACGGTCCGAAGCTGCTCGAGTACAACGTCCGCTTCGGTGACCCCGAGACGCAGGTGGTGTTGCCGCGGCTCACCAGCAGCCTCACCGAGATGCTGGCCGCCGCGGCGGCCGGGCGCCTGGGGGACGAGCCCACCAGTTCCGACGACGCCATGGTGACGGTGGTGTGCGCCTCGGAGGGCTACCCGGCCTCGCCCCGCACCGGCGACAGGATCGAGGGACTGGACGCGGCCCGCTCGGTGGAGGGCGTGGAGCTGTTCCTCGCCGGGGTGGCCGGCGAACCCGGCGACCTGCGCACCGCCGGCGGGCGCGTGCTCAACGTGACCGGACGGGGAAGGAACCTCGCGGATGCCCGGGAGCGCGCGATGAGGGCGGTCGGCGAGATCGGTTGGCCCGGCATGCAGCACCGCAACGACATCGCCCTGGCCGCATCCTCGGCCGACGGCGCCTGAGGCCACCACCGGTGGGTGCAGCACCGACGGTCGGAGTGCTGGGCGGTGGCCAGTTGGCCCGGATGCTCTGCGAGGCTGCGTCACCCCTCGGGGTCGACGTGGTGGTGCTGGCGGCGGAGTCCGACGAGGGCGCCGCGGAGGTGACGCCGAGGGTGGTGCGTGGTGACGCCTCCGACCCCGTTGCCCTGAGGACGTTCGCCACGGGTGTGGACGTGGTGACCATCGACCACGAGAACGTGCACCATCCCACGCTGGCGGCACTCGAGGCCGAAGGTGTGGCGGTCCGCCCCGGTGTAGGGACGCTCGCCTTCTCCGACAAGGCCCACCAGCGTTCGGACTTCGCGGCCGCCGGGATCCCGGTGCCCGACTTCGTGGTCGTGGACCCGGGGGCATCCCCTGCCGGGGCGCACCACGCGGTCGAGGCCTTCTCCGCTGCGCATCCCGGCGAACTCGTGGCGAAGGCGTCGCGCGGCGGCTACGACGGACGGGCGGTGTGGATGCTCGGAGCCGACGACGTGACCGCGTTCCTCGACGGGTACGACGGTGCGCCACTCGTCGTGGAGCCGCGGCTCGAACTCGGCTGCGAGCTCGCGGTGCTCGTGGCGCGCCGGCCCAGTGGGGAGGTGCGCACCTGGCCCGTGCTCGAGACGGTCCAGGTGGACGGGATGTGTGACGAGGTGCTGTACCCGGCGCCGGTGGGTGAGCAGGTCGCGCTCCGCGCGCGCGAGGTGGCCGCGGAGGTGGCCCGCCACACCGGCGCGGTCGGTGTGCTGGCGGTGGAGTTGTTCGTGCTGCCCGACGGTGAGGTCCTCGTGAACGAGATCGCGCCCAGGGTGCACAACTCGGGACACCTGACGATCGAGGGCGCCGCCACCTCACAGTTCGAACAGCACCTCAGGGCCGTCCTCGACTGGCCACTGGGCCCCACCGAGATGCTCGGCGGTGGTGTGGCGATGGCCAACGTGGTCGGTGTCGGGGACACCGATCCACGGCAACGCCAGGCGCTGGCCCTTTCCGAGGTGCCCGGCGCACACCTGCACCTGTACGGAAAGGCCCCGCGTGACCGTCGCAAGATCGGTCACGTCACCGTCGTGGCCGGTGAGCCCGGAGCCGCCCGCCACGACGCACTGCGTGCCGCCTCCCTGCTGGCGGGCCAGCCAGACCCCACCGATGGCACCGACCGCGTGGGATGATCGCGGGATGGCACGTCGCAACTGCAGCGGGAGGCGCTGATGGGCGGCTCGGAGTTCTCCGGGGTGGCACCACCGGTGGGGGTGGTCATGGGGTCGAGTTCGGATGCCCCGGTCATGAGGGAAGCGGTGGAGGTCCTCTCGGAGCTCGGGGTTGACACCGAGTTCAGGGTCATCAGCGCCCACCGGAGCCCCGAGCGGATGGTGGACTACGCCCGCAGCGCCGTGGATCGGGGGCTGTCGGTGGTCATCGCCGGAGCGGGTGGAGCGGCACACCTGCCGGGAATGATCGCCTCGCTCACCACGCTCCCGGTCATCGGGGTGCCGGTACCGACCCGTCACCTGGGCGGGAACGATTCGCTGCTGTCGATCGCCCAGATGCCCGGCGGAGTGCCGGTTGCAACCATGGCGATCGGTGGTGCCCGCAACGCGGGCCTGCTGGCCGCACGGATCCTCGGGCTGTCCGATGAGGCACTGGCGAGCAGACTCGAGGACTTCAGGCTCGGCCTGGTCGACTATTCGAGGGCACAGGACCGGGACCTCGACCGCTGAGCCGCCGCGATGCGGTGCTCAGAAGCGGTGTGACCAGCCCCCGAGGGTCTCGGGGTCGACCTCGCCCTGGAGCCAGGCCTCGTCGAGTTCGTCGATCGCCGGCTCCGGAGTGGTGGGTTCGGGAGCCTCAGGGGGCGGTGCGGCCGGTTGCTCGTGTGCCAGGCGTTCGCGCACCTGCCTGCGCGAGAGGCGTGGACGGCCGGTGTTCTGACGGCTCACCCCGCCGGCTTCGAGGGCACAGGCGATGCACATCGCGCCCTTGGCCACACCGAAGGGGTACACGACGCAGTCGGTGCAGAAGTCGTGACCACAGCGTCGGCAGACCTGCTCGGCGATCGACATCGGGTGGCGCACACAACTCGTCACACCCCGTGGTTCGGCATGTCCGGCCGCGGCCTTGAGTGGCGGGGGCCACCACCGGCCAGAATGGCGGTGTGGATGAACGCAGTGCCGTGGACGAGCCTCTCCGGGTGCCGAACGTGCTGGCCGAACGCTACGCGAGCACCGAGATGGCGGAGCTGTTCGCTCCGCAGCACAAGGCGATCCTCGAACGCCGGCTCTGGGTCGCCGTGATGCGTTCGCAGGCTGCCCTCGGGGTGGCGATCGACCAGGACGCGATCGATGACTACGAAGCGGTGCTGGACCACGTGGACCTGGAGTCGATCGCACGCCGGGAGCGCATCACGCGCCACGACGTCAAGGCGCGGCTCGAGGAGTTCTCCGAGCTGGCGGGCCACGAGTACGCCCACATGGCGATGACCTCCCGCGACCTGACCGAGAACGTGGAGCAGATGCAGGTGCGCGATGCGATGGTGATGATGCGCACCCGGGCGGCGGCCGTGCTCGCCCGCCTGGCTGCGCTCGCGGCGGAGCACACCGACACCGTGATGGTGGGGCGCAGCCACAACGTCGCGGCACAGGCGACGACGCTCGGCAAGCGTTTCGCCAGTGCCGGCGAGGAGCTGCTCGTGGCCTTCGATTCCCTGGAGGCGCTGATCGAGCGCTATCCGTTGCGGGGGATCAAGGGGCCGGTGGGCACACAGGCCGACCAGCTCGACCTCTTCGAGGGCGACGAGGCCAAGGTGGCCCGGCTCGAGTCGGAGGTGGCCGCCACGCTCGGTTTCTCCCGAGTGCTCGGCAGTGTCGGGCAGGTCTACCCGCGCTCACTCGACCTCGAGGTGGTGGCACAGCTCGTCGCCCTGGTCTCGGGACCTTCCTCGTTGGCCACGACGATCCGGCTGATGGCGGGCAACGAGCTGGTCACCGAGGGCTTCCGCGAGGGCCAGGTGGGTTCATCTGCCATGCCGCACAAGATGAATGCGCGGAGCTGCGAGCGGATCTGTGGGTTCAAGGTGATCCTCGACGGCCACCTGACCATGGCCTCGGGCCTCGCGGGTGGGCAGTGGAACGAGGGCGACGTGGCGTGCTCGGTGGTGCGTCGTGTCGTCATCCCGGATGCGTTCTTCGCCGCCGACGGGGCCTTCCAGACGCTGTTGGACGTGCTGGAGGGATTCGGGGCGTTCCCGGCGGTGATCCAGCGGGAGCTCGACCGCTACCTTCCGTTCCTCGCCACCACGAAGGTGCTCACGGCTGCCGTTCGCAGCGGGGTGGGGCGCGAGGTCGCACACGAGGTGATCAAGTCGCACGCAGTGGACGTGGCACTGGCGATGCGTGGTGAGGGACTCGAGCGCAACGACCTGCTCGATCGGCTGGCCGCGGACGACAGGCTCGGTCTGGACCGGGCGGCGCTGGATGCCGCCCTCGGTGACCCCCTCGGGTTCACCGGCACAGCGGGGTCGCAGGTCGCTGCGTTCGTGGAGCGCGTGGAGGGGATCCTCCAACGCTGTCCGGAGGCACGCACCTACACGCCCGGGGAGGTCCTGTGAGCACGCTCTGCGACGTTCCGGAGCTTCCGCTCGAGCACTTGCACCGCGGCAAGGTGCGTGAGCTCTTCGCCCTGCCGGGGGACCGACTCCTCATGGTGGCGACCGACCGGCTGAGCGCATTCGATGTGGTGATGGACGAGCCGGTGCCCGACAAGGGCCGTGTGCTCACCGCGATGTCAGCCTGGTGGTTCGACAACCTGTCCGACGTGGTGCCAAACCACCTGCTGTCGACCTCCCTGGCCGACCTTCCGGACGGGGCGAGGGACCCGCGCCTGGCGGGACGGATCATGGTCTGCAGGCGTGCCTCGATGCTCCCGGTCGAGTGCATCGTGAGGGGGCACGTCACCGGCTCTGCGTGGCGCGAGTACTCCCAGCGGGGCACCATCCACTCGATGCGGGCCCCAGCGGGGCTGCGCGAGGCGGACCGGCTGCCCGAGCCGATGTTCACCCCCTCCACCAAGGCCGAGGTGGGTGATCACGACGAGAACATCTCCTTCGACCGCGCAGTGGGGATCGTGGGGGGAGAAATCGCGGAGCAGCTCAGGGCGGTGAGCCTCGAGCTGTTCGCCAGGGCCAGTGACGTGGTGGCCGAGGCGGGCTTCATCCTCGCCGACACCAAGTTCGAGTTCGGTCTGCTCGATCCGGGCGACGGCGGATCACGGCAGCTGGTGCTCTGCGACGAGGTGTTGACCCCCGACTCCTCGCGGCTGTGGGCGGCCCGGGACTGGACCCCCGGTGCCACCCCGCACGGGTTCGACAAGCAGCCGGTCAGGGACCACCTGGACGGCCTTGCATGGGACAAGACCCCGCCCCCGCCGGCGCTTCCCGACGAAGTGGTCGACCGCACCGCCCGGCGCTACCGCGATGCCTACGAGCGGGTCTGTGGCGTGTCACTCGACGACTGGCCGGATGCGGACCGGGGTTGAGCCACCACGTGCCCGGCAGCCTTGAGGCCGGGCCGGCCCGGGTGTCGTCCGGTGTCCTGGGGTCCGGCGGGGTCCGGCGGGTGTGGGAGAGTTGGGTCATGACCTTTGACGTCGTTGTTGAGGTGCGGCTCCGCGAGGGAGTGGCGGACCCCGAGGGATCCACGATCGAGAGGACGCTTCCGGCGCTCGGATTCGACGGTGTGCGTGATGTCTCGGTGGGCAAGTCGATCCGTTTCTCGCTCGAGGCCGCGGACGAGGAAGCGGCCCGTTCCGAGGTGGAGGACCTCTGCAAGCGCTTCCTCACCAATCCCGTGATCGAGGACTCCACGATCACCATCTCGGGGGTCGTCTCCTGATGGCGACCAGCGTGGCAGTGGTCCAGTTCCCGGGAACGAACTGCGAAATGGACGTGGTCGAGGCGGTGGAGTCGCTCGGTGCGTCCGCTCACGTCGTGTTCCATGATTCGACCACCCTCGGGGGTGCTGATGCAGTTGTGATCGCCGGGGGTTTCGCCCATGGTGACTACCTGCGCCCGGGTGCCATCGCGAGGTTCTCACCCGTGATGTCCGCCGTGGAGGACCATGCACGTCGGGGCGGTCCCGTGGTCGGGATCTGCAACGGTTTCCAGGTGCTCACCGAGTCGCACCTCCTGCCGGGGGCCCTGCAGAAGAACGCGGGTCTCAAGTTCCGGTGCGGCTTCACCCAACTCCGGGTCGAGTCGACCGACTCCCCGTTGACCTCCGGCTGCGCCCCGGGTGATGTGTTGCGGATCCCGATCAACCACTTCGAGGGCAACTACACCTGCTCCGAGGAGGTGCTCGCCGAGCTGCGCGAGCAGGACCGGATCGTGTTGCGCTACGTCGACAATCCCAACGGTTCGGTCGACGACATCGCCGGTATCTGCAACGAGTCACGCAACGTCGTCGGCCTCATGCCCCACCCGGAACGCGCGGCACACGCCCTGCTCGGCTCGACCGACGGGCGGGTCATGCTCGAGTCACTCATCGGAACCGCGGCGCGATCGCGCACTGCGGCGGCCGCCAGCAGCTGACCGGTCGGGACGCCGCTGCCGGACACCGCAGGGGCATCGGAGTCACCCCCGGGTCAGCTCCGGGGGACGCCGGCTTCCCTCAGCACGGCGGCGGGCACGCCCATTTCCCGCCACGCAGCCCACGAGATGCCCTTCGATTCGCTGTACTCGGCTGCGATCCCAACAAATGACTTCTGCACCGCATCCAGGTCGTCGGAGGTCTCCATTGCCTCCAACTCGGCATTCAGGTCCATTCGTTCCTGGGTCATCTCCAGCTTCGCCAACTGGCTGGCTCCATCGAACTCCGAATCGATTACCGCCAGCCGCTTGCGGATGGATGCAGGTGTACGACGCCTGCCCCTCTTGGGCTTGTTGCGGTCGAGGACCTCCAGGTACTCCCTCACGACGCGGCTGTTGGCACGGCCGCGCGCCATTGCCTTTTTCTGGGCTTCGGTGACCTGTCGCTTTGCCATGAACACTTGCTACACGATTGTGCAAACCATGCGCAACCATTGAGCGGCAATTCGTCGAGGCATTGTGGGTCTCTGTCGGCATCAAAGATGAACTCTGTTCAGTTCCATCGGCATGAACTCTGTTCAGTTGCATGGGGATGAAGTCGGTTCGGCTGCTTTGGGGAACCACATGAGGGAGGTCGTGGAGACCGAGCCGCCGTTCAGGGCGCGGGCGGCGGTGATCGTGCAGCGGTGGCACTAGCGTCGGGACGATGGCGAACACCTCGGTAGAACCGACCCACCGGGCGCTGGGACTCACCGATGACGAGTACGAGGAGATCCGCGAGCGCCTCGGCCGGGATCCGAACCACCTGGAGCTCGCCATGTACTCGGTCATGTGGTCCGAGCACTGCTCGTACAAGAGCTCGCGCATCCACCTCAAGCGCTTCCCTAGCACTGCTCCCCAGGTGCTCGTCGGACCCGGGGAAGGGGCGGGCGTGCTCGACGTCGGCGACGGCATCGCGGTCGCGATCCGCATCGAGAGCCACAACCACCCCTCCGCGATCGAGCCCTACCAGGGGGCCGCGACGGGTGTCGGCGGGATCCTGCGCGACATCTTCTCGATGGGTGCACGGCCCATTGCAGTCATGGATCCGCTGCGTTTCGGTCCGCTCGAGGATCCCAGGTCTCGTTGGATCGCTGAGGGTGTGGTCTCGGGCATATCCGGCTACGGGAACTCCGTCGGTGTGCCCACGGTCGGCGGTGAGACCGTGTTCGATCCCACCTACTCGGGCAACCCGCTGGTGAACGTCCTCTGCCTCGGGGTGATGCCGACCGAGCGCCTGGTGCTGGGGCGTGCCGAAGGGGTGGGCAACCTGGCCGTGCTGCTCGGCTCCTCGACGGGGCGGGACGGCATCGGCGGTGTGTCGGTGCTGGCCTCGGCAGGGTTCTCCGACTCCGAGGCCGATGCCGAGAAGCGCCCGAGTGTGCAGGTCGGTGACCCCTTCGAGGAGAAGCGACTCATCGAGGCATGCCTGGAACTCCTCTCCGAGGAGTTGGCGGTGGGTGTCCAGGACCTGGGTGGTGCCGGGATCACGTGCGCCACCTCGGAGACCGCTGCCAAGGGTGGCGCCGGCATGGACGTCTACGTGGATGCGATACCCACCCGCGAACCAGCGATGGAGCCCTTCGAGGTCATGACCTCGGAGTCACAGGAACGGATGCTGGCGATCGTGGAACCCTCCAACCTCGACGCCGTGCTCGCCATCGCGCGGCGCTGGGAGGTGAACGCCAGCGTCGTGGGGGTGGTGACCGACACCGGCCAGTTGCGTGTGCTCGACGGACCGGGCCCACAGCTGGGCGACACCGACTCCGGCGCGGCCGGCGGGGCCACCGGGAACGCAACGGTGCTGGCCGACGTGCCGGCGGTGTCGCTCGAGAACGAGGCGCCGCTGTACGACCGGGAGCGACGAGAGCCCGAGGACCTGGAGCACCGACGCGCACAGTCCCCCGACGACATCGAGTGCGCGGATCCCGCTGCCGACCTGCTCTCGATGCTCGCGGACACGTCCTGGGTGTGGTCGCAGTACGACCACATGTTGTTCCTCAACACCGTCACGCCTCCCGGCGCGGATGCATCGGTACTGCGCCTCAAGCACCCCGACACCGGTGTCGACACCGGCCGGGGGCTCGCGCTGACCACCGATGGCAACCACCTGTGGTGCGCGGTCGATCCACGTGCAGGTGCAGCAGCAACGCTGGTGGAGTCGTTCATGAACCTGGCGGTGCTGGGGGCACGTCCGATCGCGATGGTGAACTGCCTCAACTTCGGCAATCCCGAGCACCCGGAGGTCATGTGGCAGCTGTCGGAGTCGGTCGACGGCTTCGGTGAGGCCCTGGAGGCCTTCGAGGTGCCATGTGTCGGCGGCAACGTGAGCCTCTACAACGAGTCGCTGGGCACCGACATCGACCCCACGCCCGTGGCAGGGGTTCTCGGGGTGGTGGACCGGCTGGAACGACCGGCGCCGGGCCCGCAGCTGGAAACGGATGCGGAGCTGCTCCTGGTCGGTTCGCCCGCAACCGGGGGTGATGCGCTCTCGGGTTCGACCTGGGCGGCCACCCACGGCGGCCGCGGTCTCGGGCAGTTCCCGGTGGTCGACCTGCCGGCGGCCCGCCGCTGTGCCGAGGCGGTGCGCTCCGCGGTGCTCGGGGAGGTCGCCCCGCAGGGCTCGGTGGTGGGTGCCCACGACGTGGCATCGGGTGGTCTCGCCGTGGCACTGGCCGAGATGGCGGTGACCAGCGGGATCGGCGTTCGGGTCGGGGAGGTCGGGGGGCACCATGAGCTGTTCTCCGAGACACCGGGCCGAGCGGTGCTCTGCGTCGGGTCCGAGCACGTGGGTGCGCTCGAGGCCCACTTCGCGGCTGCGGACGTGCCGGTGCGCCGCATCGGCCGGGCAGGTGGTGACCGGTTGGTCCTGGGTGACCTCGTCGACCTGTCGCTGCAGGCCGTGGTCGAGAGCCACCGAGGGGCACTTCCCGATGCGCTCGCGGGCGGTACCACCCAGGGATGACCCAGGGGGCGGTCGATCGCCGTCCCATGCCCGCCACTCCATGCCGGACATGTTGCGATAGCATTACGTGATGTGTGGGTCAGCCGTCGCTGCGGCGTCCTTTGGCATTGGGTACCCACACCGGGAGGGGAGCAGTAGATGGACGAGCACGTGAGAGGTGTCGCGCGCACCGTGAGGAACCGGTGCGCGGTCGGGGACCGCGCGCGGCGGGTGCTGGCGGTCCTGGGTGTGCTGGCAGTCGTGTCGACGGCATGCCTGGCGCCCAACGAGTGGGACCCGACCGGGCGGGCCCCGATCGGAAACCTCGAGATCGTCACCGATGCCGCCGGCGGCATCCGCGTGCGCGGCTGGGCGCTCGACCCCGAGAGCTCCGCCTCGATCCCGGTCAAGGTCGGCGTCGGGGGTGTGGTGCACACCACCACTGCCGACCTGGAACGCGCCGACGTGGCCAGGGCATACCCCGGCAAGGGCTCCCGGCATGGTTTCGACCACACCTTCGGCCCGCTGTCCACAGGTCTGCACGGCATCTGCGTGTGGGTGGAGAACACCGTCGGCGGGGGCGAGGACCGGCTCCTCGGATGCGACAACATCGTGGTCAGCGACGGGAGTCCGCGGGGCAACCTCGAGACGGCCACGGCCGCGGCACCGCTCACTGTCACCGCTTCGGGTTGGGTGTACGACCCGAACACGCCCGACCCGGTTGACGTCGTGGTCACGATCGACGGCGAGCTGGCCGCGCGCACGACTGCAGACGGCCGCCGCCCCGATGTGGGGGCGTCCCACGGCCGACCCAACTCGGGCTTCCACACCGAGGTGACCACCCTGCCCGGAAGCCACCAGGTGTGCGTGGCGGCGTTCAACGTGGGATTCGGCGCTCCGCGCCTGTTGGGGTGCCGCGACGTGGTGGTGGCCGACACCGAGTCCGACCACCGGCCCACCGGCCACCTGGTGGAGGTCACCCCGACCGGCGCCGATTCGGTGCGCGTGGAGGGTGTGGCGAGCGATCCCGACGGGGTGGCCGGACTGCAGGTCCGGCTCACCGTCGATCCGGGGTCGGCGGGCGAGACGTCGGTGCTGCTGGACGTCGCCGGCGGAACCTTCGCCACCGAGTTGTCAGGGCTCTCCGAGGGCCTGCACTCGTTGTGCCCGACCGGGCTCGACATCGACGGCGGTGTCGGGGTGCGCGGCGAACGCGACTTCGTGTGCGGTTCGGTGGTGCTGGGCGAGGTGGCCGTGGGCACGGGAGGCGCTGCGGGCGACGCCTCGTGGGTGGCTCCGCCACCCGGGCACGAGCTGCGCACCACGAGCAGGGACGCGGGAGTGTCGGTGGCGCTGCGCGACGGGTCCACCATGTGGTTCTTCGGTGACACCCTCCAGAAGGACACCGCGGGCGACCTCGAGTACTTCGTGAACAACTCCGCCGCGTGGGCATCGGCCGGTGCACCCACGGTGACCCTGGACGCGGTGGACCCCAGTGGGGCCGCACCCGCGCCGTACCAGTTCGTGGACGCCCCCGACTTCTGCAGCGGTGGCGAGTATCCCAACCCGGCACTGTGGCCCGAGTCGGCGGTCGCGGTGCCGCAGGCCGACGGCACCGACCGGATCCTCGTGTTCATGTCCAAGGTGTGCCTGGGCGACGAGTTCCTCGAGATCGAGGGCCTCGGCATGGCCCTGGTGGAGCTCACCTACGACCCCGGCGACCCTCCCGACGAGGAGCGCATCGTCGGCACCGTGACCGAGCTGGAGCTGTTCGGGGCCGAGCACCCCTACGGCCGTGCAGCGGTGCTGGGTGGGGACGGATCCACGATCCACACCTACGAGTGCGGTCGCTTCGACCCGGATGACCAGGCCGCGTGGGATTCCTGCACCGTCGGTCGGGTCGCGTTCGCCCAGCGCGCCGACCCGTCCGCCTGGCGCTTCTACGCCGGAGGAGATCCCGAAGCGGACTCCTCGTGGGTGGCCGATGCCGACTCCGCGGCTCCGATCGAGTCCCCGACCGGTTCGGAGGTGACCGCACCGGTGGCGGCGTTCAACATCAAGGCGGACGCCTCCCACGGCGCCTACGTGATGGTGTACAGCCCCTGGCCCGGGTTCACCGACCGGGTGGAGGTGCGGGTGGCCACGACGCCGGTCGGCCCCTTCACCGACCCCGTGACCGTGGTCCTGCCCGGTTGCGAGGAGACCACCGGTGGGGTCACGTACCTGTGCTACGCCGGCACCGCCCAGCCGGCCCTGAGCGAATCGGGCCTCCTGGGCATCGGATACTACGACCAGCTGGTGACGACGAGCCCCCTGCGCGGCCAGTACATGACCGTCACGGTGCCCTTCTCGGTGGTCCTCACAGGGGCGCCTTGAACGCCGGCCGTTTCGCCCCGAGCCCCAGTGGGGAGCTCCACGTCGGCAACCTGCGCACCGCCGTGCTGGCCTGGTGCTTCGCCAGGCGGTCCGGGCGCAGCTTCATCGTGAGGATGGAGGACCTCACCACCGAGGCGCCCGGCGACCACGCCCGGTCCCAGATCGATGACCTGGCCGCACTCGGGATCCGCAGCGACGTGCCCGTGGTGTTCCAGTCCGAACGCCTCGAGCTGTACCGCGATGCGATCTCGGCGCTCTCCGGGGCGGGGTTGACCTACGAGTGCTGGTGCACCCGCCGTGAGATCCGCGAGGCGGTGCGGGCGCCCCACGGGGCGAACACCACCACCGCCTATCCGGGCACCTGTGCACGGCTCGGCAGCGCGGAGCGGGCACGGCGGGCGGCGTCGGGTCGACCCGCGGCGATCAGGCTGCGGGCGGGCGGCGAGTCGGTCGAGGTGCATGACGGCACGGGTCGGACCGTGCGTGCCGAGGTGGACGACTTCGTGCTGCAACGCGGCGATGGCATGCCCGCGTACAACCTGGCGGTCGTGGTGGACGACGCGGACCAGGGCGTCGACCAGGTGGTGCGGGGCGACGACCTGCTCGCGACCACACCCCGTCAGGTGTTGCTCACGAGGCTGCTGGGACTGCGCGAGCCGAGCTACCTGCACGTCCCGCTCGTGGTCGGTCCCGACGGTGAACGGCTCGCGAAACGCCACGGAGCGGTGACGCTCGCGCAGCTGCGGGCCCGCGGCGTCGACGAGGGCCGCCTGCTGGGCATGCTCGCCGAGTCGCTCGGCGTGCCGTGCGCCAACGGCGGGGCGACCCTCGAGGACATCCGTGGTGCCATCGACCCGGAGAACCTGGGTGCTGCGTGGGAGTTCGACCCCACCTCGTTGGACACCACGGTGGTGTGACACGATGGTCACGTGACGCACGCGGACAACGGCGGCAAGCCCCGCGAGGCCTGCGGAGTGTTCGCGGTCTTCGCCCCGGACAAGCCCGTTGCGCACCTGACCTACCTCGGTATCTACGCACTGCAGCACCGTGGCCAGGAATCCGCCGGCATCGCGGCATCCGACGGTGAGCACCTCACGGTTGTCAAGGACATGGGCCTCGTGTCCAACGTCTTCGACGACCGCACGCTGGTCGCACTCGACGGTGACCTGGCGATCGGCCACACGCGCTACTCGACCACCGGTTCGAGCATGTGGAAGAACTCCCAGCCCGTGTTCCGCGACGTGGGCCACACCCAGTTCGCACTCGCCCACAACGGCAACCTGGTCAACACCGCCGAGCTGGCCCGAGACGCGGGAGTGCTGCCCGGGGCGATGTCGAGCGACACCGACGCCATGGCCGAGTGGATCAGCCGGGCCATCGGCGAGCACGGCAGTGACCCCGAGGGCGCCCTGCCCGCGGCGCTCAGCGAGGTGCTCCCGCGCTTCGACGGAGCGTTCTCGTTGGTGGTGATGGATCGCAGCAGGATCATCGGGGTGCGCGACCCGCACGGCTTCCGTCCACTGTGCCTGGGGCGCCTCGATGGGGGTTGGGTGCTCGCATCGGAGACCCCGGCGCTGGACACCGTCGGTGCCCACTTCGTGCGCGAGATCGAACCCGGTGAGATGGTGGTGATCGACGGCGCCGGGGTGCGCAGCTCACGTCCCTTCGCCGACGACCGGGTCGACCCACGCCTCTGCCTGTTCGAGTTCGTCTACTTCGCCCGGCCCGACTCCGAGCTCTACGGACGCAACGTGCACCAGGCGAGGGTGCGCATGGGTGAGCACCTGGCCCACCAGGCGCCGGTGGAGGCGGACCTCGTCATGGGCGTACCCGAGTCGGGGATCCCCGCTGCCGAGGGGTATGCACGTACCAGCGGCACCCCGTTCGGGCACGGTCTGGTCAAGAACCGCTACATCGGCCGCACCTTCATCGCCCCCAGCCAGGAGATGAGGTCGCTCGGGGTGCGCATGAAGCTCAACCCGCTCAAGGAGAACATCGCGGGCAGGCGACTCGTGGTGGTGGACGACTCGATCGTCCGGGGTACCACGACCCGCAAGATGGTCGAGATGCTCCGCGAGAGCGGCGCGGCGGAGATACACATGCGGATCTCATCGCCCCCGTACCGCTGGCCGTGCTTCTACGGGATGGACACCGGTAGCCGGTCGGAGCTGTTGGCGGCCGACATGGAGATATCGGAGATCCGCGACTACCTGGGTGTCGACACCCTGTCCTACCTTCCGCTGGACGCGCTCGTGGAGGCGGTCGGCGCCCCCGGGGCGGGGTTCTGCACCGCGTGCCTGACCGGCGAGTACCCGGTCCCGATCCCACCGGAGGCGGGCAAGGGGGTGCTCGAGGGCGGGCGCACATCGGCGCCGGAACCCCAGTCGTTGTTCCAGGGCGCCATGTTCGACTCGACCGCAGGGGTCATGCCCTCCGAGGAGGCCGCACGTGACAGCCGGTGAGACCTACGCCGCGGCCGGTGTCTCGATCGACGCCGGTGAGGAAGCAGTCGAACGCATCAAGTCGGCGGTCCGTTCGACGATGCGTCCCGAGGTCATCGGTGACATAGGCGGCTTCGGTGGGCTGTTCCGCCTCGACCCGAGCCGCTACGCGGATCCGGTCCTGGTCTCGACGACCGACGGGGTCGGCACCAAGGCGATGGTCGCGACCGCCGCCGGACGCTTCGACACGATCGGGCTCGACCTGGTTGCGATGTGCGTCGACGACCTGGTCTGCCAGGGAGCCGAACCGTTGTTCTTCCTGGACTACGTGTCGGTCGGCCGGCTCGACCCGGCACAGGTCGAACAGCTCGTCTCGGGCATCGCCGAGGGCTGCCGCCGGGCGGGCTGCGCGCTCGTGGGCGGGGAGATGGCCGAGCATCCCGGAGCGATGGAGGACGGTGAGTTCGACCTGGTCGGCTTCGCGGTCGGAGTTGTGGAACGCGACGCGATGCTCCCGCGTGGTGTGTCGGAGGGTGACGTCGTGATCGGGCTGCCCTCCCCCGGGTTGCGTTCCAACGGCTACTCGCTCGCCCGCCGTCTGCTGTTCGACGTCGCCGGCCGTTCCCTCACCGACCCGCTCCACGACGGCCCCGATTCGCCGACCGTCGCGGAGGAACTGCTGCGTCCCTCGGTCATCTACGCACCCGCCATCGCCTCGCTGGGTGCCGAGGTCGAGCTCCACGGGGTCGCGCACGTGACCGGGGGTGGCCTGCCGGGCAACCTCAACCGGATACTGCCCGACGACCTCGACGCGGTGGTCGATCCCGGCAGCTGGGAGCCCCCGCGCGTCTTCGATGAGCTGCAGCGCATCGGTTCGGTGTCCGACGCCGAGATGCGCAAGGTCTTCAACATGGGGGTGGGCATGGTCGTGGTCGTGCCCGACCACGAGGCCGGGCGCACGGTGGAGGTCCTCGGCGCCGAGGGTCACCGCGCGGTCGTGATGGGTTCCATCGAGGCGGGCAACGGAGAGGTGTTCTTCGCGGATCGGTCCGGCGCGTAGCGCCGACCTGTCGCCGGCCCCACGAGTAGCGTCGGGCCATGGTTGGATTCAACGCACCCGCCGCCCATGGTTCGCTCTCGGCCTTCGACGACTACCCCGTCCACCAGGCCGCCGAGACGATCCGGCACGTGGTCAGCAGCGACCGGAACTTCTACGACCGGTACTACTTCAACTGCCACTCCAACGACGGCGAGGCGTTCCTCGTGTTCGGACTGGGCCAGTACCCGAACCTCGAGGTGGCAGACGCCTTCGCCCTGCTGGTCACCGGTACCACCCACCGCGTCGTGCGGTCGTCCCGGCGGCTCGGAGACCGGATGGACACCTCCGTGGGGCCCCTGTCGGTCGAGGTCATCTCGCCGTTGCGCGAACTGCGGATCCGGTGCGAGCCACGCGACGATGCCGAGTCCGGCTTCGGCCTTGCCCTGGACCTGCACTGGACGGGCTCGGTTCCCGCCTACGAGGAACCGAGGCAGTTCCAGAGGATGCACGGGCGCCCGGTGTTCGACACGATGCGCCTCGCCCAGACCGGTCGGTGGCAGGGCTGGATCGAGTTGGACGGGAGGCGCTTCGAGGTGACCCCGGATCGTTGGTGGGGGACCCGCGACCGGAGCTGGGGTGTGCGGCCGGTGGGGGAACCCGAGCCTCCGGGAATCCGCACGGAGGGCCAGATGCAGGGGTTCTGGAACTACGCGCCGATGCAGTTCGAGGACCACTCGATCCTCTACATGGTCAACGAGCACGATGATGGTGAGCGGGTGCTCGAGGAGGCGGTGCGGATCCACGCGGATCCCGCGCTCGCGCCCGAACCGCTGGGCCGACCCGAGCACCACGCGGTGCTGACACCGGGAACTCGGCGGATCGAGTCGTCCCGGTTGTCGTTCCCGGATGCACCCGGTGGAGCGTTCGAGGTGGAGATGGAACCGCTGGCGGATGCCTGGCTCCTGTTGGGCACCGGCTACGGCCTGGAGGAGGACTGGCGCTTCGGCATGTACCAGGGGGAGGACGTCTCCCAGGTCGTGGAGATCGACTACGAACAGGACGCGGAGCGCCTGTTCGGCCTGGTGGACCAGGTCGGGCGCTTCACCCAACGTGGTGGTCCGGCGGACGGATCGGTCGGCCACGGGCTGCACGAGTTCTTCTTCGTGGACAGCTTCTCGCGCTACGGGCTCAGCGGTTGGGACCCGGCGGTGGCGTCGCAGCACGAGTGAGTCCCCCCGCTCGCCCCGCCTCGCCTGCGAACTGATCGTCGTGGGGGGGGGGGGGGGGGGCCCCCCCCCCCCCCAG
>JAMLGJ010000032.1 GCA_023958095.1 Microthrixaceae bacterium | reverse complement strand
GCGGGGGGGGCCCCCCCCCCCCCCCCGCGGCCCCCCCCCCCCCCCCCCCCCCCCCCCCCGGGGCGGGGGGGGGGGCCCCCCCCCCCCCCCCCCCCACGATCAGTTCGCAGGAGAGGCTGGATCAGCCGTGCGGGGCAGATCGACCATCACACAGGTTCCCCGACCCGGGGCAGAGCGAAGGGTTGCCGTTCCTCCATGGGCGCGCACGATCGAGTCCACGATCGACAGTCCGAGCCCACTCCCGCCATGCTCCCGCGACCTGGACTTCTCCGCGCGGAAGAAGCGTTCGAAGGCCCGCGAAGCCACCTCGGAGTCCATTCCTGGGCCATCGTCGCAGACCTCCAGGTGACCCCCGCCGTCGTCGCCGGGGCGAACCCGGATGACGATCGCCGCGCTGCTCGGCGTGTGCACGACCGCGTTGGCGACCAGGTTCGCGAGGACCTGTCTGATCCGGGCTTCCTCGACCCGTACGGGCACCGGCACCTCGGCCTCCAGGGTCACGGAGCGTTCCGGGTCCATGGCCCGGCAGTCCTCCACCGCATCGGCGGCGAGCTCCGCCAGGTCCACCTCCCCGAGGTCCAGCGGTTGGCGCTGGTCCATGCGGGCCAACGCCAACAGGTCGTCCACGAGGCCTCCCATCCGCACCGCCTCGGCCTCGGTGCGCTCCATCGCGTCATCGAGGCTGCCGTCGTCCTCGAGTGCTCCGCTGCGGTAGAGCTCCGCATAGCCGCGGATCGTGGCGATCGGTGTCCGGAGCTCATGGGAGGCATCCCCGACGAACCGCCTCAGGCGCTGCTCCACCTCGCGGCGCTCCTCGAAGGTCTCCTCGATGCTGCCGAGCATCGAGTTGAGTGCCTCGCCCAGTTCGGCCGCCTCGGTTCCCGGTGTGGCCTCGGGCACGCGCTGGCTCAAGTCCCCGGCGGCGATCGCCGTTGCCACGTGGGTCATCCGGTTGAGCGGGCGCACACCGAGGCGGATGACCCAGAACGCAACCAGCGCCAGGAACGCGAAGATGCCGAATGCTGCGACCACTTCCATCCGCACGAGCTGCGAGATGCTGTCGTCCACGGAGTCGAGTGGCAGGGCGATGACCGTGACCGTGTCGCCGCCGGTGGTGCCCACGACCGCACGCCAACGACTGTCCGACGTGGTGCTCTGCACCGTCAGGGGTCCCTCGCCGGCGTTCGCCTCGGCATCCGCGACCGAGAGGTCCGGTCGGCCGTCGATGTCCTGGGCCTCGCCCGGCTCGATCACCGTCTGGAGCTCACCTCCGGCCACGACCCCGATCCACAGCGTGGATAGGGGCCTGCGCGGATCCTCCTCGGCATCCACCGGTGGTTGCGGAAACCCGCCTTCGCCGTCGGGTGGCACGGGGTCCTGCCCGGGACTCCTCTCCTCCCCGTAGAGCCGCACCGGCCCGGTGGCCTTCAGCAGCTCGTCGTCGATCTGTGCGATCAGGTTGTTCTCCACCGTGCGCGTCATGAACACCAGAACCGTCACCAGCAGCGCCGCGATCAGCAGCACAGCGGCGATGACCCTCGTGCGCAGCGACATCCGCTCAGGGCTCCCTGATCGAGTAGCCCACCCCTCGCACGGTGTGGATCAGCTTCGGTTCGCCGTCGTCCAGCTTGCGGCGCAGGTAGCCGATGTAGGTCTCCACGACACCGCCGTCGCCGCCGAAGTCGTACTGCCACACATGGTCGAGGATCTGCGCTTTGGACAGCACCCGGTCCTTGTTGACCAACAGGTAGCGCAACAGGTTGTACTCGGTGGGTGACAGCGACATCTCCCGGTCGCCGCGCTGCACCCGGTGGGCGTCGTCATCCAGTTCCAGGTCACCACAGCGCAGCACCGTGTCGTCGCGGCGAACCAGCCCGGACCTGCGAAGCAGCGCCTGGGTGCGCGCAACCAACTCGTCGAGGCTGAACGGCTTCACGAGGTAGTCGTCACCGCCGAGTGTGAGGCCCCGGACCTTGTCCTCGGTGGCGTCCTTCGCGGTCAGGAACAGCACAGGGGTGTGGTTCCCGTCGGTACGCAGGCGACGGCAGACCTCGAAGCCGTCGAGGTCCGGCAACATGACGTCGAGCACGATCAGGTCGGGACGCACCTGCGGAACGCGCTCGAGGGCGTCGCGACCGTTCGCTGCGGTCTCCACCTGGAACCCGTGGTGGCGCAGCGCCGCTTCGAGCATCGTGCGGAGGTTCTCCTCGTCGTCCACGAGGAGCAGGGTCTCTGAAGACATGGTGCAACTATGGACCATGAGGCTGTGAGCCAGCCGTGAGCTTGCCGAGAGTTCCCAGGAAACTCCCAGCACACCGACAGCTGCCTCTCCGTTTCGCTCCCTAGGTTGCCACCCATGAACAGGACCACCAGGATCATCCTCGTCGTTGCCGCTGCGCTCGTGGTGCTGGCAGGCGCCGGCATCCTCTGGTTCTTCTCCGGGGACGAACCCGACGAGGTGGGCCTGGAGGCCGCCACCGAACAGCTGACCGACCCGGCCACCTCCGCCACGGAGGGCACCTCCGACGCGTCATCCTCGACGGAACCCGCTGACATCGACGGGACCTGGAGCGTGGACACGAGCAGCGGCGACTTCGACTACGAGACGGCCACGGGAACATTCGCGGGCTTCAGGATCGAGGAGGAACTCGCGCAGATTGGCTCGACGACCGCGGTGGGTCGTACCGGTGACGTGTCCGGGGAGCTCACGGTGGAGGGCACCACGGTGACCGGAGCCGACTTCCGGATCGACATGACCACCATCACGACCAACGAGTCCCGTCGCGACGACAACGTGCAGGACGCGCTCGAGACCTCCGAGTTCCCGGATGCCGCGTTCTCGCTGGTCGAACCCATCGAGCTTCCTGAGGAGGCACTCCTGGGCGAGCCCGTCGAGGTGGCCGCACAGGGCGAGATGACCATCCACGGCGAGACCCGGCCCGTCACGGTCGCGCTCGAGGCCCAGCTGGTGGACGACACGATCGTCGTGGTGGGAAGCACCGAGGTCACCTTCTCCGACTTCGGCGTCGAGGTCCCATCCTCACCGTTGGTGCTCTCGGTGCAGGACCATGGCACCGTGGAGATGCAGCTCCTGTTGACCAGGAGCTGACCCGGCGGGGCTTCGCCACGCAGCGTTCACATTCGTGTGCGTGCGGCGAAACACTGTGGGGCGATGATGGCTCCATGCTCGGTGAGATGACCTTCTTCCAGGAGCGCAGGGAAGCCATCTGATGGGAGGGATCGCCGGGATCTGGGGCCGCAACGACCCCGAACTCGTGCGGTGGATGAGCGGACGGCTCACACACCGTGGTCCCGATTCCCTGGGAACCCACCATGGAGTGGACCCACCGGTTGACCTCGGGTACACCCGCCTGGCGGTCACCGACATCGGTGGTGGCGACCAGCCCATGTACTCCCCGTCGGGCAACGTGCTCGTGGCCAACAGTGAGATATGCAACGCAGGGATGCTCCGGGGACTCCTCGGCCCTCACCGCTTCGCTTCACGCAGTGACAGCGAGGCGATACTGCACCTCCTCGGCGACGAGGGCTGCGGTGCCACCTCAAGACTGCGCGGCTTCTTCGCGTTCGCGATGCTGCTGGAGGGAGACCTGGTGCTCGGACGGGATCCGTTCGGGATCAAGCCCCTGTACCTGGCCGACCACGAGGGCGCGCTCGTGTTCGCGAGCGAACTGAAGGCGCTGCCAGATGGGGTCACGGAGGTGAGGGAGCTCGAACCCGGCACCGTGTTCTCGGCCGCATCGGGGCTCCACAGGTACTTCACGCTGCACCGGCAACGTCCGTTGAACGGATCCTTCGAGACCCATGCCGCCCGGGTGCGCCGCGCACTCGAACGGGCGGTCCGACTCCGCCTGGCGAGCGACGTGCCGGTGGGAGCCTTCCTGTCGGGAAGCCTCGGCGACAGTGCTGTGGCCGCCCTCATGAGCCGCTACACCGGGGAGCTGCACACGTTCTCGGTGGGCCTCGCCGGCTCCCGGGAGCTGTGGGCAGCCCGGCGGGTGTCGGCACACCTGGGCACGATTCACCACGAGCACGTGCTCGAACCGGCCGAGGTTCTCGAGGAACTCCCCACGGTCGTGGAGTCCCTGGAGGCCTTCGGGCGCGACCTGGTGCGGGCCGCGGTGCCGATGCACTTCGCGGCGCGTCTGGCATCGCGCCATGTGAAGGTGGTCCTCACCGGTGTGGGAGCGGACGCTCTCTTCGCCGGCCAGGAACGACACCGGGGAATCGACGACCCCGAGGTCCTCGACAACGCCGTTGTCGAGTCGCTCCGCTCGCTCCACGACGTCGAGCTCAGGCGTCTGGACCACCTGACCATGGCCCGAGGGGTCGAGGCCCGTGTCCCGCTGCTCGACCTCGACGTCGTCGCTGCGGCCTTGTCGGTGCCGATCGAACTTCGCCGGCCCGGGTTCTGCTCGGGGGACAAGGCGGTGCTCCGCAGTGCGGTGGCCGACCTGCTGCCCCACGATGTCACCTGGCGCGACGAAGCCGGGGCCGGCGGGGACCCGGGCCCCTGGGACTCGCTGTGGGAACAGGTCGCATCCGTCATCGGCGACACCACCCGGGAGCACCCTGGGCCCTGCCGGTCCGCCGAGGAGTGTCACTACCACGCGATCCTGGGCGCGGCGCTGGGGGACCTGGACCCCCTGATGACCGCGATATCGCACTGAACCGCTCACCGTTGTCGGCGCACCCGGTGGAATGCCCGCCCGCCCGGTGTGGCGGTGGGACAGGATGTCGGGGTGACGATCCACAACCACGGCGCCCGAGCCGACTGGGCCGAGAGGTCCGGCGGGTGGGTGCAGAACCAGGATGTGCTCGACCGCGCGTTCGCTCCGTTCACCTCTGCTGTCATGGAGGCCGTCGGCGTGGCCCGCGAAGAACGAGTGCTGGATGTGGGTTGTGGCCCCGGCACGCTGCTGGAGACCGCGTCCAGGCTCGGCGCCCGAGCCGTGGGCGTCGACATCTCAGCGGAGATGGTCGCCGCGGCACGCAGTCGCGTGCCCGACGCGGAGGTCATCGAGGGTGACGCACAGGTGACCGACCTGCTCGACGCCGCTCCGGGGAGGCCCTTCGACGCGGTGGTGTCACGGTTCGGCACGATGTTCTTCGAGGACCCGGTCGCCGCGTTCACCAACATCAGGGTCGCGTGCGCCCCCGGAGCACGTCTCGCGATGGTCACCTGGAGAAGCGGGGAGCAGGACCTCTTCACCTGTGGACTCGAGCCGCTCCTCGCCCGGTTGGACGACCCGCCCGGACCGCCTCCGGAAGACCGTCCGGGACCGATGGGGTTGGCCACCGAGGAGCACCTGCGTGCGGTGCTTCTCGAGGCCGGCTGGGACGAGGTGCACCTGGTGGCACTGACTGCACGTTGCGACTACCGCACCCGCTCCACCGACGGGGTCGACGAGCGCATGGCCGTGGCACTCTCGGGCAGTGTGGGACGAGTCGCGCTCGAGCGGGCACGACGCGAGCTCGGTGCGGAGGAACTCCACGGGCTCCTCGACCGCGCTCGCGGACTGCTCGCCGAACGTGCGGGTCACCGGGGAGTGGGTTTCGACGCGCGGGCCTGGCTCACCGCGGCGCGGTGCAACCCGCAGGCCGTGGCCGGGTCGGGTAGGTGAGCTCACCAGCTCACCAGGTGACCGGCATGGTCTTGATCCCGTTGACGAAGTCGCTGCGCAGGCGTTCGGGCTCGCCGGCCAGCTGCATGCCGGGGAGCCTCTCGACGACCTGGCGCATGGTGGCACGGATCTCCGCACGCGCCAGGTTCGCACCCAGGCAGTAGTGAACGCCGCCGCCTCCGAAGGCGACGTGGTCGTTGGGCGTGCGGCCCACGTCGAAGGTGTGTGGGGCCTCGAACACCTCGGGGTCACGGTTGGCCGCCGCGTAGTAGAGCACGACCTTGTCCCCCGCTGCTATTGGAACGCCGCGGATCTCGGTGTCGCGGGTGGCGGTCCGGCGGAAGTTGTGGATCGAGGACCCCCAGCGCAGCATCTCCTCCACGGCGGTGTCCCACAGGGACGGGTCCTCCCGGAGGCGCTGTGCCTGCTCCGGGTGCTCGAGCAGGACCACCAACGAGTGGTTGATCAGGTTGCGGGTCGTCTCGTTGCCGGCCACGACGAGGGTCAGGAAGAAGAGGTTGAGCTCGAGGTTGTCGAGGCGCTCCCCGTCCACCTCGGCCTCGACGAGTGCGGTCATCAGGTCGTCCCGAGGAACACGTCGGCGGTTCTCGGCCACTGCGTCACAGAGCGCATAGATCTCCGCGGAGGACGCCTTGGGATCCACGTCCGAATAGGCCGGGTCGTCCCGTGACCCGATCAGGTCGTTGGAGATCTCGAACATTCGAGGCCACAGTTCGCCTTCGAGGCCGATCATCTCGCAGATCATCTGCACCGGAACCTGCGCCGCGATGTCCTCGACGAACTCGCAACCACCCCGGTCGATTACGGAATCGACGACAGCCTCGGCGCGGCGCTCGATCTCCTCGACCAGTCGGGCTATGACCCTCGGGGTGAAGGCCCTCGAGACCAGCCGGCGCATCCGGTTGTGGCGCGGCGGGTCCATGTTGAGGATCGACAGGTTCAACTGAGCCAGTGACTCCTCGTCCTGGGTGGGAATGAACGTGGCCCCGAGTTCGCTCGAGAAGGTCTCCCAGTCGTGGCTCACCCGCCGGACGTCCTCGTGGCGGGTGAGCGCCCAGAACCCCGTGTCGCCGGGCTCGGGGTGCCAGTGCACCGGCTCGTGCTCGCGCAGGAGGTCGAACTGGTCGTGGGGGACACCCCGGGCCCAGGTCCCGGCCAGGAGGTCAACTCCCGCCAGTTGTTCGGTGAGGTTCATAGGCTGCGGACCCTACCCGGGGCAGCCGTCGCCAGGCCGTGGATCCCGCGGGTCACCGGTTGCCGGGCCACCGCCCTCACCGCAGCGGCGGGTCGCTCACTCCCCCGGGTAGACCAGGCCGATCCGGGCACGGATCGTGTCGAGCACCGACATCATCTCGACCGTCTCCGAGAGTGGCAGCAGCGGGCTCTCGATCCTCCCGGAGGCGATGCAACGGTGCACCTCCTCGATCTCGAAACGCAGCCCGTCGCCATCGAAGGAGGCATCCAGGCGCTCTACCCCGTGGTCGTCGGTCACCGTCAGCGAGTCCGGGTAGTGCATGAACGCGGGCAGCTCCACCGATCCCCCGGTTCCGGAGATCCGGGCGGTGCAGGCCATGGTCGTTCGCAACGACGCCTTGAGCACGGCGAGGCGGTCATCGCCGTAGCCGAGCACGGCGACGGTGGTCTCGTCGACACCGGTGCTGCCGAGGATGCCCCTGGCTGTCACCTCCCCGGGAACGCCGAGCACCGAGTGGGCCAGGTGAAGTGGGTAGATGCCCAACTCGAGCAGGGCTCCCCCGCCGAGCTCCGGGGCGAACATGCGGTGCTGCGGGTCCACCTCCCTGCGGAAGCCGAAGTCGGCCTCGACCAGCAACGGTTCTCCGATCCGACCCGCGGCGATCAGGTCGTCGAGCATGCGGTAGGCGGGCAGGAAGCGGCTCCAGAGGCCATCCATCAGGAACAACCCCCGTTCGGCCGCAGCAGCCTGCATCCGCCGGGCCTGATCGGCGTTCAGTGCGAACGGCTTCTCGCACAGCACGTGCTTGTCCGCCTCCAGACACATCAGGGTGTCCCCCTCGTGGCGGCTGTGCGGTGTCGCCACGTACACGACGTCCACCTCCGGGTCCGCGAGGAGGTCCTCGTAGCTGCCGTACCGGCGTGGCACCCCGTGACGGTCGCCGTAGGCATGGGCACGCTCGATCGAGCGCGACGCGACTGCATCGATGGCCCCGCCGGGCACCATCGCCATTGCGTTCGCGAAGCGGTCCGCTATCCGCCCCGGCCCGATCACTCCCCAACGGACCGGCGGGGTCGTTCCCCCGGTCCCGGGGACCTCGACCGACATCAGCCCCGGTGTGGCACGCCGGTGGTGCCGTGGCTCTCCGAGGCGCGATCCACGGGCCGTCCGAGTGCGGATGCCACGGCCTCACCGGTCACCGACGAGTTCAGGTAGGGCTCGGGGTCATGCGCCCGGTGGCCGTTGTCCACACGCCGGTCCTCGACCGCGTCGCCGAAATGGGGCCGCAGCTGGCCCTGACCGGTGGCACGGTCTCCCACTGCTGCGATGTTCACCCAGCGGCGCACAGAGCCCGGCCACGGGTACAGCCCGTCGTCGCCGCGGCCTGGCAGGATGCTCTCACCCATCTCCGTGCCCAACGGAGAGCCGAGGGTGACCAGTGTGCCCACCTCGTACTCGGGGTGTGACTGCAACACACCGTATGCCAGGACGCTGCCGAGCGAGTGCGCCACCACCACGTCCGCGCCCGGGTCGAGCAACTCCTTGAGCCGGTTTCTGGCGGTGCGTGTGATGCCCGGATCTGTGGTCATGAGGGTCACCATGTCCACGGTGCGGTCCCACGCCGCCTGGCTGGCGACCTGGCCGAGCGTGCCCGCGAGGTCCTCGGAGGTTCCGGCACCGGCGAAGGACTCGAGCAGCTCCGCTGCACCGGCCCGTGAGCGCTCCCACGCCGCCGTGTCGATCGTCTCGGGGTCGAGGCGGAACAGGTCGCCGTAGAAGCACACCTCCACCTCGGTGTGGGCGAGGTCGGCTCCGTGGTGCCAGAGCCCGTCGCGCAGTGCGGGCAGCCAGCGGGCGGTCAACTCGTTGGGGCCCCAGAGCTCGTTGAAGGCTCCGTGCACCATGACGACTCTCGGCATGTGTACCTCACCTGGGTGGTTCCTCGACCCGGCCGGTTCGATTCGGGACGTTGGCGGCGACCGGACCATACACTCGCACCCGGTGCACCCCGCGCAGCTCCAACCCGCAACGGCACCAGCAGGAGAGCATGTCGAACACCGAAGCCGACCTAGTGGCCGAGACCGTCTACTACATCGCGGTCCGGCGGCTGCAGAACACCTACGCGGACATCGTCACCCGGAGGGCGTGGGCAGAGCTCCCGTCGATAATGGACCCCGGCTGCACGCTCTCACTGGACCTGGGTGACCGTACGAGGGAATTGCGGGGACCGGGCGAGATCGCAGAGTTCATATCGGGGGCCCTCGAGAGGTTCTCGTTCTTCGAGTTCGTGGTCCTCAACTCAGTGGTGGATGTGAACGTGCCCGACCGCTCGGCCACCTCGCGGCTCTACATGGCGGAGCTGCGACAGAACGTCTCCGATGGGCGCCGCACCAACGCCTTCGGCGTGTACCACGACGCCATGTCGTGCGAGGACGGAACCTGGCGGTTCCTGCGCAGGCACTACGCGTCGTACTCACGCACCGCCATCGAGGGACCCGAGAACGAACAGGTCGTGTTCGACCTACCGGTGATTCCCCTCGACGCCATCTGAGGCGCTCACGCACCGGAGGCGCCAGCCGGCCTCTCAGCTTGGCGGGCGTCGGGCCGATCGTGACGGGGTGAGCACTGCTGACAGAACGCGCCCCGTCAATCCAAGGGTGCTCCCGGGGTTGACCACGGCGGACTTGGCGGCGACCGCCCTGTTCGCGCTCGAGGGTGCCGTAGTGGGAGCGGCATCGGGACTCGATGTGTTCGGGGTGCTCGTGGTCGCGTGTGTGAGCGCCCTGGGTGGCGGCACCCTGCGTGACCTGTTGATCGGTGCGGTCCCGACGGCCTCGGTCGACGACGTGCGCTACGTGACCGTGTCGCTGCTGGGTGGCCTCACCGCGTTCGCCACCTACAGGCTGGCCTTCGACACCTCCTCGGAGCCGGTGGTGCTCCTGGATGCCGCAGGTCTCTCGCTGTTCGCGGTGGTGGGCGCCACCAAGGCCCACGACTTCTCGCTTCCTGCGTTCTCGGCGGCGCTCATCGGCACGGTCACCGCGGTTGGCGGCGGCGTGATGCGCGACCTGCTGGTGGGCAGGGTGCCCCTGGTGCTGCGCGAGGACGTCTACGCGACAGCCGCGCTCCTGGGAGCGGGCATCGTGGCCGCCGGCCTGGCACGGGGGCTGGACCGCACCCGGGTGGCGGTCCTGGGTGGCATGGCCTGCTTCGCGCTGCGCGTGCTGGCACACCGCTACGGCTGGAACCTGCCCACCGCGTGAGCTGGTCCTCCGCTCCGGTCAGTCGGCGCTCGCCGCCGAACGGTCCTTCGAGACCTCGTCGAGCACCTCGTAGTCGGTTGAGGTGTCCGCCCAGTCCTCGAACTGGCTCACTCCGAGGGTGTCGAAGCGCTTCCGCAACCAGCCGTCGTTCGCGTCCAGGAGCCCGAGCTTCTTGCAGTTGGGCACGATCTTGGAGAACAGGAGCTGTTGGAACGGGTCCTTGTTCTTCTGTTCGGGCGTTGCGGCGAAGATCCGTGCTGCATCACCCGGTGGCACTCCGAGGCGTTCCCACATCTCCTGAGCCATGAAGCGGTCGCGCATCCGCACCGCCGCCTCGAACGCGAACTCCTGGCGTTCGAGCAGTTCCGCCTCGGTGAGCTGCTGGTAGTACTCCGCGAGCGACAGCACTCCGAACGCCACGTGGCGCGCCTCGTCGCTCATGACGTAGCGCAGCAGCTGGCGCAGCAACGGGCACGGGGTCACCGCGTGCGCCATGCCGAAGGAGGCGAGGGCCAGACCCTCGACCATGATCTGCATGCCGAGGTAGGTCATGTCCCAGCGCGAGTCCGACAGGATGTCGTCGAGCAGCTCGCGCAGGTGGACGTTCACCGGGTAGTGCCCCGACATCTTCTCGTCGAGGTAGCGGGCGAAGACCTCCACGTGGCGTGCCTCGTCCATCACCTGGGTGGAGGCGTAGTACTTGGCGTCGATCCACGGAACGGTCTCGACGATCTTCGCCGAACAGGCGAGCGCCCCCTGTTCGCCGTGGAGGAACTGACTGAGTGTCCAGTTCTGCAGTTCGAACGCCTGAGCCTCCCACTCCCTGGTTCCCCACTTGGCGAACACGGTTCCGGACAGGTCGGTGCCGCGCGCCTCGCGGGTCTGTGCGTCCATCTGCGCGAGTGAGCGGGCGAAGCTCTCCTGGTCCACCTCGGTCTCCCACGGCAGGTCGGTGGTGCCGTTCCACTGGGAGCCCTTGGCCTTCTCGTAGAGCTTGGACAGCGACGCACGTTCCCCCTTGTCGTAGGACCAGGTGAAGATCACGTCCGCGTTGTCGCGCACGGTGTGGATGACCGCGTCGGCATCGGAGTTGGTCCGGCCCATGAGAGCCTCGAGGCTGTCGGCCCCGGCGGTGGGCACATCGGTCCCTGCGACGTCGGTCATGGTTCCCCCTGCGAATCGAACCCGCGCCCCGCCCCCTGCGGCGGCGCGTTCGACACGGTACCAAGGGCTGCAGCCCCCGAGGCTGCGGCAGGACCGAACGTGGCGCAGGTCACACCCGGGCAGGCATTCGATGGCCTGCCACGACGCTGCGTGGACCCTCGGGCGGCGCGACACACCCCGGGGTACGGTGAGCCGGAGGTCGACCAGGAGACATGCGATGGACCCAGCAGCGATCTACGGAGAGCTCTACGGGCGGATACCCCCACTGGCCCGGTCCGCGGTCGACGGACTCGACGCCGACGGCCTGGCGTGGGTGCCCACGCACGGTTCCAACAGCATCGCCTGGCTGGTGTGGCACTGCGCTCGCCTGCAGGACCACCACATCTCCGAGCTGCTCGCCACCGAACAGCTGTGGGTGGCCGACGGTTGGGCGCAGCGCTTCGCGATGCCGCCCGATCCCGACGACATGGGCTACGGCCACACTCCGCAGCAGGCCGCGGCGATCCACCCCGATGATCCGGACCTGCTGCTCGACTACCTCGCCACTGCGCACAAGCGCACCGAGGGGCTCGTGCGCGGGGTCACTGCGGACTCCCTCGACCGGATCGTGGACCGGCGCTGGGATCCACACGTCACCCTCGGGGTGCGACTGGTGTCGGTCGCCGACGACTGCCTGCAGCACATGGGCCAGGCCGCCTACCTGCGCGGAATACTCGACTCGACGCGTTGAGCGGGCGCTCCGGCACTCAGCCCGGCTCCGCTGCCCTGCGGGCGCGAAGGACCACATCGGGCACGGCTGGGCCCTGGAAGTCCTCGGGCATCTCCCGTGGGCGACTCTCGTGCTTCGCGATGACCCACCCTTCGCCGAGTGCGGCCGCTACGTCGGGGGGCTGCACGTAGTCGTTCGGATCGAAACCGCGTTCCTCGGCATGCTGCCTGCCGTGCTCGGAACCCTCGAAGTCATGGCCGACCACCAACAGCGTGCCCCCCGGCGCGGTGGCGTCCATGAGGGCCTTCACGGTCGCGTCGGCATCCTCCTTGGGTATCGCCGGGTAGTGCAGCGCCACCAGGTCGAATTCACGGTCGCCGACCACTCCCTCGGTGAGATCACCCGCGATCCACTCGATGTCCGCACCCGCCTCGTTCGCGGCCTGCTCGGCTCGCCCGACAGCCACCTTGGAGATGTCGAGTCCGGTCACCGTCCAGCCCTGTCGGGCCAACCAGATCGCGTCGGCTCCCTCACCGCAGCCCACATCCAGCGCGGTGCCCGGCGTCAGGTCGCCCGCCTCCACCACCAGTGAGTGGTTGGGCTGGCCACTCCAGTGCTGGTCCCGCTCGGCGTAGCGCTCGTCCCACATCCGTGCGTGTTCCTGGTGAGCGGCGTCCTGCACTGTTGCGTTGTCGGCCATGGTTCCTCCTGGTCGGGTGCCGGTCCCGACAACGTACGACCCTCCAGCGGGTTCCGCAATAGCACTTGCACTATTCGCAAGGACGTGCCACCGTGCCCCAATGGCCCGATCGACAGATCCCGAGGACATCGAGTCGCTGGTGCGGGCGCGGTTGCGGAGCCTGCGCAGGGCCCGGGGATGGTCGCTCGACACCCTCGCTGAGCGCTCCCACCTCGGAGCATCCACGATCAGTCGTGTGGAGACCGGGGCGCGCAGCATCAGCCTGGACGTGCTCGTGCCACTCGCGCGTGCGCTGCAGGTCGACCTCGACTCACTGCTATCGGTGGAGTCCGAGGACGACGACGTGGTGATCAGGCCTGTCGCGTCGAGGACCCACAACACGACCACCTGGCCATTGAGCCGGCCCTCGAGTCCCACGTCCGCGTTCAAGGTGCGCCTCGAACCGGGCGGTGCGCCTCCCGAACCCAAGGTCCACCCGGGCCACGACTGGTTCTACGTGCTCGAGGGCCGGGTGCGCCTCACACTCGGAGAGCGCGAGGTCATCGTCGGCGCGGGGGAGGCGGCGGACTTCTCCACCATGGTGCCCCACTGCTTCGAGGCCGTCGACGGCCCGGCCGAGCTGCTCAGCGTGTTCGACCGGGAGGGCCAGCACGCCCACCTCCACGAGCCGCGTTAGGGGTCCCGCCGGATGGGCGCCCGAGCCCTGGCTCAGGCCGGCAGCCAGTTCCCGTGCAGGCCGAACGGCACCCGTTGGGGCATGGCGAGAGTCGCCACCGGCTCCGCGGCGATGTCGGTGGCGTCCAGCAGCACCAACTCGGTGCGGAGCGTCTCGGTGTCGTAGGTGTAGGTCAACAGGTAGCCCTCGCCACTGGCTGCATCGGCACCGGCGCGAGGCACGAACACCGCCTCACCGAAGCACCGTTTTCCTCCACGACGGTCCTGCACCGCGCCGGTTGCGGTGTCGAACCGCAACAGGCGGTTCCACTCCCCCGCCGCACTGGTGGGGTGGTCGGGGTCCTTGGAGGCAACATGGAACCATCGGTGCTCGGCGCCGACGAGGCGGTCATCGACCCGGGGGAACTCCGTCATCTCCTCCGAGAGCACCTCTGTGGACATCTCCCCGGTGTCGGGTACGAACCTCTGGCGCAGCACGCGCCCGGTGGAGGGTTCCTCCACGATGCCCATGCCGCAGTGGTTCCACACGGGCAGGTCCACCACCACCTGCCGGTGGCCGGATGCAGTGTCGGTGCAGAAGGCGTTGGCGATGTGCCACACCCAGAAGGTGTCGGTGCCGAACCAGCTCACCTCGCCGGAGGCCCGGTCGATGACCGCGATGCGCGTGCCCCGCTCGGGCTCCCATGCCAGCATCGACCCACCGGTGAGCATCGATTCGATGTCGAAGCGCAGGGGGCACACGTAGAGCACCAGGTGCGCCTCGGTGATCGCGCAGTCGTGGATCATGTACGGGGCGTCGATCGCGATGGGGGTCTCGGGTCGCGACACCGACCCATCCGCGGCCAGTGCGGCCCAGGTGAGCCAGGGCTCCTCGGTGATCCCGTAGCGGAACACGACCAGTTCACCGCTCACCGGGTCGATCTTGGGGTGCGCACACAGACCATTCGGCAGTGCTCCGTCGGCGTTCCAGGGGCCCACCGTCGCGAGCGACTCGTCGAGTTCGAAGGCGCGGTCGCCCTCCGCAAGGGCGAGTATGCGTCCGGCGTGGCGGATCACGTTGATGTCCACCATGTCCCGGAAGCTGCCGGCGAGCTCCTCGCCCACGTCCTCGGCGGAGGGGAACGACCCCGTCATGATCCCGGGCCACAGGGCGCGACCGGCTGCCTCCTCCACGTCCAGCGCCGGGGTGCGGACGAAGCGGTTCGTGTAGTGGGCCTCGCCGGCACCGAAGCTGACACCGTGAACCATCCCGTCACCATCGAGGGGATAGGTGTAGCTGCCGAGCGGGGTGAACCGCGGGTTGGGGCCGTTGCGCAGGTAGGAGCCGTTGATGTCCTCGGGCAGGGAACCCTGGGTGACCTCGAGGGCCACGCGATCCAGCTCCCGGGTGACGGGCGCGAAGATCCCCTGCAGCTGCGGCACCGACCCGACGTCGACGGTTTCGAGATCCATGGCCGCATTCTGGCGGCGCAATGGCCGAATCCCAACGCCGCTGGGAGCCCCGGGCGCACCCTTGCTCAGCGGTGGAAACGCACCTCGAAGCTGGCCCCATCGGATGGTTCCACGTGGTGGGCCTCAGCCGGTGGGATCACCTGGTTCCCACCCGCGCGCACCACGCGCCGGGCCCCGGAGGCCTCGAAGACGAACCCGACCTCACCCTCGAGCACGCACAGCTCTCCCCACACCCCCGCAGCCACCCGGTGTGCCCGCAGCAGGCCCGCAGGGACGGTGCGCGCGTCGAAGCGGTCGGTGACCCGCACCAGCTCCAGGCCCTCGGGCAGTTCCAGCGCGGCCATGGCCGACGCGTCGGCCGGCGTACCCGGCCCGGGGGAGGCTTCGGCATCCTGCATCGAAGGTCGGGCCCTCAGCTCTTGCGGCGGCGAGGCACCGCCAGTGGCACCGTCACTCCGGGGCGGGAGTGGTCCACCGACGAGCGCGGTGTCGACCGTGCAGCAGGACCGGCGCCGGCGCCGGACTCGAGAGCCGCCAGCTTCTCGTCGGCCGCACCGTGCACGCACTCGGGGTCGGGGTCGGTGAGATCCAGACCGACGAAGAACTTCGAGGCCATGCAGCCCCCCTGGCACGCGTCGTAGCTGCCACAGCTCGCGCACGCCCCGGGGTTGTCGGGTTCGCGCAACTCGGTGAAGAGCTCGCTGCGGGTCCACACCTCGGTGAACCCCCCTTCGTCGCGGACGTTCCCGGCGAGGAACTCGTCGTGGATCACGAACGGACACGCATAGACGTCGCCCACCGGATCGATCAGGCACACCACCCGGCCCGCGCCACACAGGTTCAACCCCGGCAGTGACTCCCCAAGTGCCGACAGGTGGAAGAACGAGTCCCCGGTGAGCACGTCGGGACGATCCAGCAGCCAGCGGTACAACTGGCGCTGCTGGTCCTGGCTCGGGTGCAGCTCGTCCCAGCTGTCCACACCCCGACCCGATGGCCTCAGGCGCGTGATCCGCAGCTGGGCACCGAAGTCGTCCGCCAGGGCCTTGAAGTCGTCCAGCTGGTCGATGTTGTGGCGGGTGGCCACGATGCTCACCTTGAACGGACCGAAGCCCGCATCGGTCAGGTGACCCATCGCGGACAGCGCGGCGGCGTGGGAACCCTCCCCGCGCACCACGTCGTTCACATCGGCGGTGGCCCCGTCGATCGACACCTGGATGTCGAGGTAGTCCATCGCGGCCAGGCGCCGTGCTGCCGGCCCGTCGATGTAGGTGCCGTTGGTGGAGAACTTCACCCCCACGTCGTGTGCCTCGGCGTAGGAGAGGATGTCGAAGAAGTCGCCGCGGAGCATCGGCTCGCCCCCGCCGATGTTCACGTAGAAGACCTTCAGCTTCTGGAGCTCGTCGATGACGCCGAAGCACTCCTCGGTGCTCAGCTCGCGGGGATCACGCCTGCCCGAGGAACTCAGGCAGTGCACACAGGCCAGGTTGCACGCCCAGGTGAGTTCCCAGGTGAGGCAGATCGGGGCGGCCAGCCCCTCCTTGAAGTGCTCCACCAGCGGACGCGTGGCCGCCGGCGGCTGTGCTGCGAGAAGGGACTCAGGTGCGGGCACGGATCATCTCCGAGGATTCGAGGGTCTCGAGGGCCTTCACGAACGAACCCCAACGCCGCTGTTCGATCCCGGCCGACTCGAGTGCAGCCTGCAGCGACGGTTCGGTGTCGAGTTGTTCGAGCACCCGGAGCAGGTCGGGGTGCTTCAGGAACGACAGCTTCCGGTTTCCGAAGTGGTACACGAGCGCACCGAAGGACTCGGGCCGGAGGCTCACCTGCGGGTCGAGGCCATAGGCGGAGGCGAGGTCCATGGTCAGCTCCGGAGCCCGGAGGCGATGGAGTGGCGCGGGTCGGCCATGCAGTGGTGCGGGCGGGCGGGGTCGCTCAGTAGACCCCGCACATGCCGTCGATGGAGACCTCCTCCACGAGGAGCTCCTCCTCCACCAGCGATGCCTCGCCCACCTCGGTCACGGAGGCGGTCGGGGCCGACTCGGCCTCGGTGCGCTCGGGGCTGTGGGTGTTCTGGGTGTCCATGGCCCTGATCCTAGGCCGGTTCGCAGGGGTCCGGTTGCCCGGCACCGCCTAGGCTCCTTGTGTCGGCAACGGTCCACGGCGGCCGTGGTCGAGGCACAGGAAGGATCCACCTTGTACGAGACCTCGACGTTCAGACACCAGGGCAACGAACTCGCCTACGACACCTACGGTGAGGGTGAACGCCTTCTCATCTACACACACGGGCTGTTGCTCGACTCGGACCTGAACCGGGGAATCGCTGCGGCACTGGCCGAGCGTGGCAACCGCGTGGTGTTGTTGGACCTGCTCGGCCACGGACGCAGCGACAAGCCGACGCACGCCTCGGCGTACCGCATCGACACCTACGCATCCCAGGTCTTCGCCCTCATGGACCACCTGGGAGCGGACGGCGCCGTGCTGGGTGGGCTGTCCCTGGGAGCCAACTCCAGCCTCTTCGCTGCGACGCAGCAACCCGAACGGGTCCGGGGCCTGGTGCTCGAGATGCCGGTGATGGAACGGGCGGTGCCCTCTGCAGCGCTGACGTTCGTGCCGATGCTGCTGGCAGCCCACTACGCGCAGCCGGTGGTTCGCTTCGTGGGGGACCTCGTGCGGCGTGTGCCCGACACCCCCTTCGATCCGCTCAACAGCATGCTGCACGCCGGAGCGGCCCCACCGGAGACGCTGGCCGCCGTGCTCCACGGTGTGCTCGTGGGCCCGGTTGCCCCCACCGCCGAACAGCGCCGCTCGATCACGGCTCCGACCCTCGTGCTCGCACACTCCCGCGACCTGATACACCCCTTCGACGATGCGGCCCACCTGGCCGAACAGATGCCCAACGCCGAGCTCGTCAGGGCACGCTCGCCGCTCGAGCTCCGGCTCCGCCCAGACAGGCTCACCGACTGCATCGCGGAGTTCCTCGTGCGTACCTGGGCAATCGACCGCGCCGCTGGCGCGCAGAGCTGAGTCGACGCCGCGATGAACCCCTTGCACGAACCCCTTCTCGGACGTTGGGAGGGCGCGGGCAGCGGCGACTACCCCACCGTCGAGGCATTCGCCTACGAGGAGACCATCGAGATTCTCCCAGTGGCGGACAAGCCGCTCGCTCGTTGGAGTTCCACCAGCCGCGATGCCACGAGCGGCGCGGTCCGACACGGCGACTCCGGGTACCTGCGCTCCACGGCCGAAGGGTGTGAACTGGTGCTCGCGCACGCCTTCGGGATCACCGAGGTCGCCGCCACCACGGCCGTTGGGGACGGTTTGTTCGAGTTCCGTTCGCGCTCGATCGGCCTCGCGCCGACGGCGAAGGAGGTCACCGCCACCAGGCGTGTCCTGCGGGTCTCCGGTGACGTGCTGGAGTACGACTTCTGGATGGCGGCGGTGGGTGTCGGGATGACCCACCACCTCGCGGGACGCCTCACCCGCGGCTAGGACCACATCACGCTCCCCGCAGGAGCCCTGGTGCGAGCCTGCACGAGCTCTCCGGTGGGACTGTGCGAGCCCACCGGTGCGAGACTGGTCAGAACAGAACACTCAGCACGCATCCAGGGGGAAGCCATGAGCGAACACGTGCCCGGTGGGCCCGGTGACCACTACACGATCATCTCGTCGGACTGCCATGCCGGCGGCAGCCACGAGCAGTACCGGGAGTACCTCGATCCCCGCTACCGCGACGCCTTCGACGAATGGCGCGGCGGCTACCGCAACCCGTTCTCCGACCTCGGCGACGAACGCAAGCTGCGCAACTGGGACGACGAGCTGCGCAACCGCCAACAGGAGACCGAGGGCGTGGTCGGCGAGGTGGTGTTCCCCAACACGGTTCCGCCCTTCTTCCCCAACTTCGTGCTCTTCGCCGGACCCCCCAGGCCCGAGGACTACGAGCTGCGCCGTGCGGGCATCCATGCCCACAACCGCTGGCTGGTGGACTGGTGTGGCCGCTACCCCGACCAGCGCGCCGGCATCGGACAGATATTCGTCAACGACATCGACGATGCCATCGAGGACGCCCGCTGGATCGCCGAGGCCGGCCTGCGCGGCGGGGTGCTGCTGCCCAACGTGCCACCGGATGCAACCTGGGTGAAGCCCCTTCACGACCCGGTCTACGAACCCCTCTGGAGCGAGCTCGAGGAGCTCGGGCTGCCCGTGAACGTCCACGGAGGCACCGGGCTGCCGAACTACGGCCGCCACGCCCACTCGATGCTGCTGTACCTGACCGAGGTGCCCTTCTACGCCCAGAGGCCCTTCGTGCACCTGTTGCTCTCCGGGGTCTTCGAACGGCATCCCCGCCTCAAGTTCGTGATGACCGAGTCGGGCGCGGCATGGCTGCCTCCCCTGCTGGAACGCCTGGATGCCACCCTCGAGACGATCCGTGCCACCGGGGCCACCGGCGAGCTGCGCTTCCCACCCGAGGCCGTGCTGCCCCGCTCGGCCACCGAGTACGTGCAACAGAACCTCTGGCTGGGCGTTTCGATGCCCGGCCCGGCCGACCTCGAGGCGGCGTCGGTCCTGGGCGAGGACCGTTGGATGTGGGGATCGGACTACCCCCACGACGAGGGCACCCACCCGTTCACCCACGAGAGCCTCCGGGCCCTGTTCAGTGGGATGGACCCAGCGGAGGTGCACCGCTTCGTGGCCGCGAACACCGCCGAGCTCTACGGCTTCGACCTGGATGCGCTGGCGCCGCTGGCCGAGCGCATCGGACCGACCGTGGCGGAGATCGCCGAGCCCCTCGGGGATCTCCCCGAGGACGCCAACGATGCCCTGCGCCGTGCCGCGGCCTGATGGACTAGAACAAGGAACAACGAACACAGGGGCCGACCGGGACCGGGTCCGCACAGCCATGCCCCGGAGCCACGCCCGGGGACGTGACTCCGCACCGAACCACACCGAGAAGGGGAACCACATGCCGACCACCACCCGCACCGCCGTGCTCTGGGGTCCTCAACAGGACTGGAAGGTCGAGGAGATGACCCTCGACGATCCGGGTCCGGGCGAGGTGCTCGTCGAGATGGCCTACGCAGGCATGTGCCATTCGGACGAGCACGTCGTGACCGGCGATCTGCCCGTACCCCACTTCCCCTTCGTGGGGGGCCACGAGGGGTCCGGCGTGGTCACGGCGGTGGGCCCCGGGGTGAACCTGGTGTCCGAGGGTGACCACGTGTCGATGTCGTTCATCCCTGCATGCGGGCACTGCAGGTCGTGTTCGACCGGGCACCAGAACCTCTGCGACGAGGGCGCCAAGCTCTTCGACAACCAGATGATGACCCGCGCCGCGGGCGAGGTGTCCCACCGCATCGGTGACACCGAGGCGGCCCGCTTCGCGCAGCTGGGCACCTTCTCGGAGAAGATCCTCGTCTCGCAGTCGTCACTGGTGCGCGTCGAGCCGGACCTGCCCCTCGACATCGTCGCCCTCGTGAGCTGCGGGGTGGCCACCGGCGTGGGCTCCGCGGTGCACCGGGCCGAGGTGCGCCCGGGTCAGAACGTCGCGGTGATCGGCGTGGGAGGCGTCGGCATCAACGCCGTGCAGGGTGCGTCGGTCGCCGGGGCACGTCGTGTGATCGCAATCGACCCGGTGGAGTTCAAGCGCGAGAAGGCCATGGAGATGGGAGCGACCCACACCTACTCCTCGGTCGAGGAAGCCCTGCTCGCAGTGCCCGAGCTCACCTGGGGCGAGATGTGCGACTCGGTGATCCTGAGCCCCGGCGTGGTCACCGGCGACATGGTCGAACCGTCGCTCAACCTCGTGAGCAAGGGCGGCACCCTGGTCATCACCGCTCTGGCGGGCATGCTCGAGAGCGACGTGCAGCTCAACCTGTTCATGCTGGCGATGATGAACAAGGCGGTGAAGGGAACCGTGTTCGGTTCGGGCAATCCCCGGGCGGACATCCCCGAGCTGCTCTCCATGTACCGCGAGGGCGTGCTGAAGCTCGACCAGTTGATCACCAACCGCTACAGCCTCGACGACGTGAACCAGGGCTACCAGGACATGCGTGACGGCAAGAACATCCGCGGTGTCATCGAGTTCTGACACCGACGCCACGCCACCGGCGGGCGGCGGTCGTCCCACCGGCTTCGACACCTCTCTCCTCGAACGGCTGGACGCGTCGGTCGTCGGACGACGCCGCGAGCTCGAGTCGGTCGTGGCGGCCCTGGCGGCGCGCCGCCACCTGCTCCTCGAGGGTCCACCCGGCACCGGCAAGTCGACGGTGCTGCGTGCGGTTGCCCGGGAGGCCGGAAGGGGCTTCGAGTTCGTCGAGGGAAACGCCGAACTGACCCCGGCCCGACTGGTCGGGAGCTTCGATCCCGCCGCGGTGCTCTCCGAGGGCTACGTGCCAGAGGTGTTCGTCGACGGTCCGCTCGTGGCCGCCCTCAGGGAAGGGGCGATCCTGTACCTCGAGGAGCTCAACCGGGTGCCCGAGGAGACCCTCAACGTGCTCATCACCGTGATGAGCGAGGGAGAGATCCACGTGCCCCGACTGGGTCGGATCGTCGCGGACCCGGAGTTCCGACTGGTCGCCGCCATGAACCCATTCGACGCGGTGGGAACCGCTCGCATCGCGTCCGCCGTGTACGACCGCTGCTGCCGCCTGTCGATGGGCTACCAGTCCGAGGCCGAGGAGCGCCGGATCGTGGAGGGCGGCAGTGGGGCCACAACACCCGAGCAGGCTGCAGCGGCCGCTCCGAACGAGCTCGTGGCCTCCTCGGTGGCGATGGTCCGCGCCAGCCGTGACCACCCCGACCTGCGTTCGGGCTCATCGGTGCGCGGTGCGATCGACCACACCATGCTGTGCATGGAGCTCGGCTCGCTGCGGGGCCTGGACCCCATGGATCCGGGCGTCACCCTCGATGCGGCGAAACTCGCCCTGTCGGGTCGGCTCCGCCTGCGCGAGGGCATCACCCGCGACCCCGAGGACGTCGTCGAGGAGCTCTGGCGGACCCACTTCGGGCCGCCCGAGGACGACGCGCACGGCCCGGCCGAGGGGTCGGACCCGGGAAAAGTCTGAGCCCGCCACCCGGTGGGCCGCCGCCGGGAACCGACGACGACATCCTCGAACACGCCGACGCGGCCGAGGCCGTTGCCGAGGCCGGCAGGCGCACCACCTCGCGACGCGACCTCTCGCGCAACGAGCACTTCGAACAGGTGAGCTCGGAGGTCGGTGTGCTCGACGAGGACGCCCTGCAGGAGTTGTTGGACGAGGACCCCGACGCGGGGCTGTCGCTCCTTGCCGACCTGGCAGGTGCCACCGACAGGGAGCTTGCTGCCAGGGCCAGGCGCCTGGCGGCGCGGATCATGATCCACTTCGCACGGTCCGGTGCACCGCGGGCGGGAGCCGCCCGGATGCGCACCCGGCCCCTCTCCAGCACACCCGGGGACATCGACATCGACGCGTCCATGGAGGCCTTCGCAGCGAACCCGGCTCGTGGCTCGGGGCCACGTGTCACCGACCCCTCCGCGCTGCGCGTGTCGGCCTGGACCCGTCACGACACCGCGCTGTGCCTGCTCGTCGACAGGTCCGGTTCGATGGCCGGGGACCGCCTCGCGACCGCGGCGATCGGTGCTGCCGCCGTGCTTCACCGTGTACCCAGGGACTCCTCGGTCGTCTGCTTCAGCGACCGGGCGGTGGTCGTCAAGTCCCAGGACTCGGATCGGGACGTGGAAGCAGTGCTCGGAGACGTGTTCACACTCCGCGGTTTCGGCATCACCGACCTCGGCCTCGCGCTGCGCGCCGGGGCCTCGCAGCTGGCGCGCTCCACGGCTGGTCGTCGTGTGGCGGTTCTCCTGTCGGACTGCCGCGCCACGGCCGGCGGCGACCCGTTGCCCCACGCCGCGGGGATGGACGAGCTGGTCGTGCTGGCCCCCGCGGAGGACACAGCGGATGCCGAGGCATTCGCCATGGCACTCGGAGCGCGCTGGGCCCCGGTTGCGGGACCCAGTTCGATCCCGGCTGCGCTCGACTCGGTGCTGGGTGGAGTTGTACGGGGCTAGGCGACCCGCAGGGCGCTGACCGCCTCGTCGAGCACCGCCAGGTCGGACTCGGTCTGGGCCAGGCCCGCCCACAGGATGATCGATCCGGGCAGGTCGACGCTCTGGGCGGCGAACACCGCGCCCACGTTCGGCGAGCAGTCGAGCAGGGCCAGCGGTCCGGCCAGGCTTCCGTTGTCGAAGGTGTCACGGCTGTCCTCGGCGCAGCCCGCGCCCTGGATGAACGAGTCAACGACCTCGGAGAGGTTCTGGGGACTCGGATCGACCCCGTCGGCGATCACGGTGACGATCCCGGGTCCCGAGTCGCTGTTGAACGCCGCGATCGACGGTGCGGCGATCAGGGTGGGCTGGGGTGAGCCCAGGCCCAGCAGGTCCTGGGAGGAACCGTCCACGTCGCCCCACTGTCCGGGCACCGCGGTGGCGATCCGGTCGGTGTCGTCCGCGATCACGACGTAGTCGCTCACCGGCACGTCCTCGCCTCCGCTCTGGGTGACGTCGTCAGCCAGCTCGGTGGCGAAGGAGTAGGTCGCCTCGAGGGTCTTGTCGCTGAACAGCTCTCCCTCGAGTTCCTCCTCGGTGTCGAACCGCAGAACTCGAATCGAGATCGCGTCGTCATCGGAGGCCGAACGGAGCACGTCGCAGTACTCCTCCATCGTCCCGCTGTCGAGCTGGACGCCGTTCAGGTTGGTGATGATGTCGCCGGGCTTGACGCCCGCCTTGCTGGCCGGCCCACCGGCATCGACGGCATTGACCCACACCCCGGCGATTCCGCTGTCCTCATCCGCGATGGCGGTGCCGTTGACACCGATGGAGAGCTCGTCGCCGTCGCGCAGCGACTTCGCGACCTCCTGGGCCAGGTCGCTGTTGATCGCGTAGAACTGCTCGGTGGAGGTCGCCTCGTTGGAATAGGTGGCGTAGTTGACGCCGACCGCCTGGCCGTCCTCGTTGACCAGGGGGCCACCCGAGTTGCCCGGCTGGATGTTGGCGTCGTGCTCGATCACGCTCGCCACAGAGGCCCAACTCGATTCGCCGTCGGCCTCCGCCTTGGAGATCACGCCCTTGGTCGCGGTGTACTCGGGGTCACCGAGGGGGAACCCGAGTGCGTACACGTCAGTCGGCGGTGACGGCACCTCGGAGGCGAACTCCAGGTAGGGCCAGGGGCCCTCGTCGTCGAGGCGGATCACAGCCAGGTCATTGCACTCAGACACACCCAGCACCTGGGCGGGGATGTCCTCGTCGTCACCACCCACGTAGACCTTGATCGAACCGGCACCCGTCACCACGTGGTTGTTGGTGACGATGATCCCGGAAGGGTCCACGATGAATCCGGAACCGGAACCGCCGCCGGACACGGTGCCCACCTCGGGGTCGCGGAACTCTCCCTCGGCAACGATCTGCACGACCGCTCCCTTGGCGTCGTCCACGGAACTCACCGCTCCCTCGGAGGTGTCCTTGTCGTTGGACTCGGTTGAGTCGCCGCCACTCGAGCATGCGCCTGCGAAGAGGGCGGTTGCTGCCAGGAGTGCAAGTGGCAGGCGGGTCAGGCGCTTCATCGTTGGTACCTCGCTGTCGGCGGTAGCGGTGCTGGGTGGGTGGTGGTTCGGAATGGCGGATTCGGTCCTACTGGATACTTTCTATCGTCCCCGGCCCGCTTTCCGGCGGTTTTGCGAAGTCGGTCCGCACTGGTAGATCCCAGCCGGGGACTCCGTCGTCGGCGACGATCTGGTAGCGGCGGCGCTTCTCGGTGTACATGTCGACGTCCGCGCGGTGCAGGACGTCCACCGGCGTGTCACCCGGCTCCGACATGGCCACACCCAGGGAGATGTCAACTCCCGGGAAGGGCGCGAGGGCCTCGCGGACCTCCCGGCGGCAGCGGGTCATGAAGTTCATCGCCGCGGAGGATCCGCGCATCGACCTCACCGCAACGAACTCGTCTCCCCCGATCCGTCCGACCACCGCGTCCTCGCCCGCAGCGGTTCGCAGGCCGTCGGCGACCGCCACGAGGACCGCGTCGCCGGTCCGGTGCCCGAGACGGTCGTTGAGGGCCTTGAACCCGTCCAGGTCCCCGAACACCACGGCCACCGAGTCCCAGGGCGACTCCTCGATCATCTGCTCCATGCGCTCCTTGACCGCGGCGCTGTTGAACAGTCCGGTGAGCTGGTCGGTCTCGGCACGTTCCAGCAGTTCCTGTTCGGACTCGGCACGCAGGGCCGCGGCGTGCACCAGACCACCGATGACGCCCACCACATCCGCGTTGAAGTCGTCCCACACCCCCTGGGCCACCTGCTGGTTGAGTTCCGCGACCAGGGCTCCCGGTTCGTTGCGGCTCCCGGGCAGGGCCACCTCCACCGCCTCCACCAGCTGCCGGCCGGTCGTGGGATCCTCGATGTGGTGCACCACGTAGCCATGGGCCTGCAGGGTCTCCGGCGGTGCCACCGGACGTGGCACCGAGCGGTGCCGGTCTCGGGACCAGCTCGTGGAGAGCTGGACCTCCTCCGAGTGGCAGGTCCACACGGCCACGCCCACCGCACCGATCACCGCGGCGAGGTTCTCGAGGATCGTCACGAGTGCCGACCGCTCGTCGGAACGCATCTCCGAGCAGCTCAGGGCGGTCTCCTGGGCGAGGGTCTGCAAGCGCGCACGCCTGCCCAGGAGTGCGTCGTCGTCGGCAACGGGACGGATGCTCAGGACCCACCAGGTACCACCCTCGTGCAGGAATGTGCGCGAAGCGACCCGGGAGGGGATCCACCTGCCGTCGGCGGAACGCAGGCGGCACTCCACCGAGGCGTGGCGCCCCTCGATGCGGGCCGCCTCGGCCACCCCGTTGACGACCGGGCCGAGATCCTCGAGGTGGACGAAGTCGGCCATGCCCGTGCCCACGAGCCGCCGGGGGTCGTGGCCGAAGACCTGTTGGGCACTCGGGGAGACCCAGCGGGCGGTGAAGTCGTCGTCGAGCACCGCGAGCACGTCCGGGCACTGCTCGCCCGCGAGGCAGGCCAGCGGGGTGTCGTCGACCCCGGTAGTGGGTCCCGGTTCGTCCATCGGGGTCCAATCGGCCCCGACACGGCCGTTGTGAGGCTCAGGAGAAGATCGCTGCGATCGAATCCAGCGATTCGGGGTTGGCCAGTGCGGTGGTGTTGCGAACCTCCCGGCCGTTCACCCGGTCGGCCACCGCCAGTTCTGCGAGCTTGCCCGAGCGGGTGCGCGGCAGGTCGTCCACCGCGTGGATGGCTGCCGGCACGTGCCGTGGCGAGCAGCCGGTGCGGATGCGCCCACGGATCCGCGCGGCGAGATCCTCGTCGAGGGCGACACCATCGGCGAGACGGACCAGCAACACGACCTGCACGTCACCGCCGGCTTCGAGACCGAACACGAGTGACTCCACGACCCCGGGCACGCCTTCGGTCTGCCGGTAGATCTCCGCTGTGCCGATGCGCACCCCACCGGGGTTCAGCGTCGTGTCGGAACGTCCGTGGATCACGATCCCGCCGTGGTCGGTCCAGCTGGCGAAGTCCCCGTGTGCCCACACGCCCTCGAAACGCTCGAAGTACGCAGCCGAGAAGCGCGGACCCACCTCTCCGAGGGGGCCGTCCCCCCAGAATCCGAGCGGTGTGGACGGAAAGGCCTCGGTGCACACCAGCTCGCCGCGCTCCCCCGGTGCGCAGCGACGGCCCGCGTCATCCCAGACGTCGACGGCCATCCCCAGCGCCGGACCCTGGATCTCACCGCTGTGCACGGCCCGGGTCGGGTCACCGCACACGAAGCAGCCGCACAGGTCGGTGCCACCGGAGATCGACGCGACGTGCAGGCCATCGGGGGCACACGCCGGGCCGACCGCTTCGTGGAGCCATTCGAAGGACTCCGGTGACAGCGGCGAGCCGGTGGAGGCGACCGTGCGAAGGGTCGGCAGCGTGACCTCCGACTCGGGGCGGTAGCCGGCCCTGGCCACGGAGTCCACGTACTTGGCCGAGACACCGAGGAACGTGAGCCGCTCGCTCTCGGCCAGCTCCCACAGCCTGCCGGGACCCGGCTCGAAGGGGTTGCCCTCGTACAGCACCGCCGTGGCACCCGATGCGGGTACCGATGCGAGCCAGTTCCACATCATCCAGCCGGCCGTGGTGAAGTAGCACACCCGGTCGCCGGGGCCGATCCCGCAGTGCAGCTGGTGTTCCTTGAGGTGCTGCAACAGCACTCCACCGCTGCGGTGCACGATGCACTTCGGGACGCCGGTGGTGCCCGAGGAGAACAACACGTACCACGGATGGTCGAACGGCAACCGCGTGAACGACGGCTCGGTTCCCTCGTGCGGGGCGGTCCATGCCGCGAAGTCCACGACGGGACCGGACCCGGCCAGTCGTGAGAGGTCCGGGGCCTCTTCGAGGAAACCCAGCACCACGGCGCGCCGCAACGACGGGAGGCCGGCCATGATCGAAGCCAGCTCTTCGCGACGGTCGAAGCGCCTGCCGCCATAGGTGTAGCCATCGGCGGCGACCAGCACGACGGGTTCGATCTGGCCGAACCGGTCGATCACACCGGCCGCTCCGAAGTCGGGCGAGGTCGAGGCGAAGACCGCGCCGATGGACGCCGCCGCGAGCATCACCAGCATCGTCGTGTCGACGTTGGGCATCCACACCGCCACGCGATCCCCGGCCCCGACACCCTCGGCCCGCAGGGCAGCCGCGATCGCTCCCACCTGCCGGCGGGCCTCGCCCCGCGTGGTCACCCTGCGGCGACCCGTCTCGTCCACCGAGACGAACATCGGCTCGTCCACGTCCGCGCCGCGGCCCGTGAGGATCACCTCGGCGACGTTCAGCTCGACTCCCGGGAACCACTTCGCACGAGCGGGGTGACCCGACGGGTCGGGCCGCAGTGCCGGCCCGGGACGCTGCACGCCGGGGAGCATCTCGTCGAAGAGCACCCCCCAGAACTCCTCGGGTTCCTCCACGGACCACCGGTGCAGGGCCACCGAGTCGGCCATCGCACCCCCGGTGCATCTCTCGGCGGTGCGCCTGAATCCCTCCATGGCGCTGGTCCCGATCCGCTCGCTTGAGGGGACCCACAACGGTGCTGGTGCTGCATTGCCCATCTCCGGAGTCTGCCACCAGGGCGCGCCCTGATCGCCGTTCAGCACGCACCCGAGCACTTGGGGAAGAATGGCCCGATGGAACGCCTCACCGGCATGGACGCCGCCTTCCTGTACATCGAGACACCCTCGGCCCACATGCACGTGGCGATGACGGGGATCTACGACGTCACCACCATGGAGGGGGGCTACAGCTTCGAGGCGCTCAAGGAGCACATCCGGTCGCGACTGCACCTCGTCCCGCCCTTCCGGCGGCGCCTCGTGCAGGTGCCCTTCCAGTTCCACCATCCGGTGTGGGTGGAGGACCCCAACTTCAACCTGGACTACCACGTGAGGCGGATCGGGTGTCCCGCCCCGGGTGGGCGCCGGGAGCTCGCCGAGGTGGCCGCGCAGATCGCCTCGATCCCGTTGGACCGGACCCGTCCGTTGTGGGAGGCGTGGGTCATCGAGGGGCTCAAGCACGACCGGATCGGTTTCGTGGTCAAGGTCCACCACTCCGCCATCGACGGAGCCTCGGGCGCCGAGATCATGACCGAGATGTACGACCTCACACCCGAGGGTCGGGGGCTCGAACCACAACCCGTCGAACCGGAACGCATTCCCACCGACCAGGAGCTGCTCACCTACGCCGCCCTGTCGAAGCTGCGACTCGCCCGCGATTCCTTCGGCCTGCTGAAACGCACGGTCGACAGCGTGTCGAGTCTCGTGCGCGCTGCGCGTGACCCCGATGTCATCCACGGGGCGGTGCCCCTCACCGCTCCGCGCACCCCGTGGAACAGGGCCATCGGCCCGCACCGCGCCGTTTCGTTCGCCAGGGTGCCACTCGAGCAGACCAAGGCGGTGAAGGACGCTCTGGGGGTGAAGCTGAACGACGTGATCCTCGCGCTGTGTTCCGGCACGCTCCGCCGCTACCTGGCGGACCACGGCGGGGTACCCGAGGAGCCCCTCGTGGCCACGTGTCCGGTGTCGGTGCGGGTGGACGACGAAAAGGGCAGCCTCGGCAACAAGGTGTCCGCGATGTTCACCTCCCTGGCCACGGACCTGGAGGACCCCGGCGACCGGCTCGCGGCGATCTGCGAGTCCACCGGAGGGGCGAAGTCGGACCACGAGCTGGTCGGGGCGCGCACGCTCACCGACTGGGCCGAGTGGGCCGCTCCGCGCACCTTCGGACTCGCCTCCCGGCTGTACGGCTCGATGAACGAGTCCCTGCGGCCGGTGCACAACCTGGTGATCTCCAACGTGCCCGGGCCGCCGTTCCCCCTCTACCTCGGCGGTGCGGAGCTGGTGGCGGCCTACCCGATGGGTCCGATCATGGACGGGGCGGGGCTCAACATCACCGTGTTGTCGTACCGGGAACACATCGACATCGGTTTCATGGCCGACCGGGAGCTGGTTCCCGACGTATGGGAACTGGCCGAGGCGGTGCGCCCGGCCTTCGAGGAGTTGCTGGCCCTTGCCGAGGAACGCGACCCGACGGTCACCAAGTCCGCAGCTCCGGTCACCGCCACGTCCAAGGCGGCCCGGAAGCGCTCCGGCACCTCGGGCAAGTCGAAGAAGTCACCTGCGAAGGGTTCTTCCTCGAACGGCTCCACCAGGAAGGCTCCGTCCGGAAAGCGGGCGCCCGCGAAGCGAGTGGCCAAGCGCGAGCGCACCTCGGACTGAACCCCACTCCCGGCACCGGCAACGGGCTGCAACGTGTTCTAGATTCCAGTCGTGGCCTACAACATCGCAGACCTGTTCGAACACACCGTCGACGCGGTTCCCGAGCGCACGGCGCTCATCTACCGGGACCGGTCCTGGACCTTCGCGGAAGTGGACGAGCGCGCCAACCGCGTCGGTCACTGGCTGGCCGACAACGGTGTGTCCCCCGGGGACCACGTGGGCATCTACGCGATGAACTCAGAGGGCTGGGTCTCCGCGATGCTCGGATGCCTCAAGGTCCGGGCGGTGCCGATCAACATCAACTACCGCTACGTGGAGGCGGAGCTCGAGTACCTGATCGACAACTCCGACATCGTGGCCTGCGTGTTCGACGAGGAGTACGCCACACGCCTCGAAGCGGTCGCCGAGGCCTCGGAGCGGCTCGACACCTTCGTGCACCTGGAACACGAGGACGACCCGAGCGAGCTCCCGGAGGGAACCGCGGGGGCGCTCGCGACGCTCGGCTCGATTCCCTTCGAGACGGTCGTGGCCCAAGGTGCCCCGGGACGGTCGTTCCCCGAGCGCTCGGGAGACGACACCTACATCATCTACACCGGTGGCACCACGGGCATGCCCAAGGGCGTGCTCTGGCGCAGCGAGGACATCTACTTCGCGCTCGGACAGGGCATCAACGCCATGACCAACGAGCGCGTCGAGAGCGAGTACACCAAGGCCGAGCAGGCCGCGGCGTCACCGTCGGGACTCGTGTTCTGCATCATCCCGCCGCTCATGCACGGCGCCGCGCAGATCGCGACGCTGAGCCAGTGGTTCATCGGATCCACGATCGTGATGCTGAGGCGCTTCGATGCCGAGGCGGTGTGGGACGCAGTGGACCGCCACGGGATCAACTCGATGATCATCACCGGCGATGCGATCGCGCGCCCGATGATCGATGCGCTGGACGCCAACCCGGGCCGCTGGGACACCTCCAGCCTGCTCAGCCTGTCGTCCTCGGCGGCGCTGTTCTCCCAGTCTCTCAAGGACCGGTTCCTCGACTACTTCCCCGACCTGGTCATCACCGACTCGATCGGGTCCACCGAGGGCGGCTTCAACGGGATCCGGGTCGCCGCCAAGGGGGAGCGTGCCGAAGGGGGCGGCCCCAAGGTGAACGCCGGACGCGACGTGGTCGTGCTCGACGAGGACCTGCAGATCATCGAGCCCGGCGACGACCGCATCGGGATGCTGGGCCGCGGTGGCAACATTCCCCTCGGCTACTACAAGGACCCCGAGAAGACCGCCGCGAACTTCGTGACCGCGGCCAACGGACAGCGATACGCGGTGTCGGGGGACAACGCACGTTGGAGCGACGACGGCGGCCTCGTGATGCTGGGCCGTGGCACCGTTTCGATCAACTCCGGTGGTGAGAAGATCTTCCCGGAGGAGGTCGAGGCGGCGATCAAGTCCCATCCCGCTGTGTTCGACTGCCTCGTCGTGGGCGTCCCCGACGAACGCTTCGGACAGCGGGTCGCCGCGGTGGTGCAGTTCCGCGACGGCCAGTCGGCAACGCTGGAGGAGTTGGACGAGGCCTGCCGCAAACTCGTCGCGGGCTACAAGGTGCCCCGCGAGCTCCACATCGTGGAGTCGGTGCAGCGGGCACCGTCGGGAAAGCCCGACTATCCGTGGGCGAAGTCCACCGCCGAATCCGGACGGCACCTGGTCAGCTGAGTGGCCGGCTTCGGCTGGGCGGGAGTTGTCAGGCGAACGCGAACCACAGTCCCAGGAGTGCGATTCCGACCGCCCCGGCCATGCGCATTCGTGCAGCGGCGCGATCGGTCAGCACCCGTCCCAGACCGTGGCCGACCCCGAGGTAGAGCGAGCTCACGAGCATCGACGCGAGCGTCATGCCGAGAACCCACCCGGCTGAGCCGATTCCCTCCCGACCGCTGAGCACGAACGATGCGAAGACCACGATCGTGATCGGGTTGCTCGCCGTCACGGCGACGAACGTCGCGGCCCTGGCCAGCCCACTCCGGGGGGTGCTGGCGGATGCAGCGCCACCGGCTCCCGCGGTGACCAGGTCACGGCGGGCGGAACTGAACGTGCTGACCGCCAGGAGTGCCAGCACCGCGAATGCGAACAGGTGCAGGGCACCCTGGGCCGGTTCGAGTACCCGGGCCGCACCGGCACCCACCGCCGCCGCCACCGCCGAGAAGCTGAAGTCGGTGGTGGCCACACCGGCCGCTGCGGGGATGCCACCCACGAACCCGTGCCGCATCCCCTGTTCGACCAGGAGCAACGCCACAGGCCCCACGACGATCATCACCGGAATGCCGGTGGCCAGGCCGATGAATACGTTCGAGGCATTCATGTCACCGACTATCTCATGGCTGGAGCCGTCTTTCAGCCGGTATTGTGTCCCGCATGGACTCTCATACCGAGGATACCACGGTCATCGACGACATCGACCACAAGATCATCGGCATCCTGCGAACCCATGGCCGCATCACGTGGCGGGACCTGGGTGAGCGCGTGGGGCTCGGGGCATCGGCCACCGCCGAGCGTGTGCGGCGTCTGGAGTCCAATGGCATCATCACCGGCTACGGGGCCGAGGTGGACCTGGCGAGACTGGGAGTCGGGCTCCAGGCCATCACCGAGATCCGGATGGTCCGTGGCACCGACCACGGCGAGTTCGAACGGATCCTGTCGCGAACCCCCGAGGTCCGGGCCGCCATGCACGTGACCGGGGCACACGACTACGTGGTCATGCTCGCCTGTGCGGACGTGCCGCGACTCGACGAACTGCTCACCACCTGGCGGGCCGAGGGTGGCGTGGAGGAGTCCTCCACGCGGATCGTGCTCAACCAGCTCGACCTCACAGCCGAGGTCTGACGCAGCCGAATCGCAGCTCAGGACTCCGCCACTGCGGCTTCGAGTTCCTCCTGGGCCTGCAGCCACTGCGTCATCAGCTGCTCGGCACGCTCCTTGGCGGCGTCATGGTCGTCGGCGAGTGCGCGCACCCGCTGGTGGTCGTCGTAGATGCCCGGATCGGCCAGCTCCGCCCCGAGACGCTCCACCTCGGCCTCGGCCTTCGCCACCTGGCGTTCGAGACGCTGGGCCCGCTTGCGCGCCTCGCGGGTACCGGTGGCGCTGCGCTCGCGCTCGGCCGCCTCACGCCTGCGCACCTCGGCGCGGTTCTCCCGGCGGGATGAGGCATCGCCGGCCCGGTCCTGCCCCGAGACCGGGGTGCCCCGGCCGTTCGATGCCGGGCTGGCCGAACCTGCGGTGGTGGTTGCGCCGCCCGGGGCGAGCAGTCCCTCGTCCACGCCGTCGTGCAGCACTGCGGCACCGTCCTTGACCACCACCAGTCCGTCGGCAACCTCCCTGATGAGGTAGCGGTCGTGGGTGACGAGCAGCACGGTACCGGGATACGCAACCAGCGCATCCTCGAGCACGTCGCAGCTGGGCAGGTCGAGGTGGTTCGTCGGCTCGTCGAGCACGAGGAGGTTGACCGGGTCGACCATGATCCGCGCAAGGGCCAGGCGGGTCCGCTCACCGCCGGAGAGGTCGGCCACCTTGCGGTCCACGGCGTCGCCCCGGAACCCGAAACCGGCCAGGACCGTGCGCAGGTTGCGGCCCTTCTGCTCCCCCACCGATGCGCGGAGCTCCTCGAGCACCGTTCGGTCGAAGCGCAGTGTGTCCACCTGGTGCTGGGTGAAGTGGGCCACGTCCACGTTGGCCCCGAGCCGCGCCGAACCCGAGTCTGGCTCGAGTTCACCCAGGATCATGCGCAACAGGGTCGTCTTGCCGGCACCGTTGGGGCCGATCAGGGCCAGCTTGCGGCCGCGCTCCACCAGCAGGTCGACATCGCTCAGCACGGGCCTTCCGTCGAAGCCGACGGTTGCGTCCTCCACCTCGATCACCACCCGCGAGCTCCGCTGGGGGGCAGGGAACGCGAAGCGTGCGGCCTGTTCGGTGCGGTCGGGCACCTCGATGCGGTCGAGGCGCTCGAGCATCTTGATGCGGCTCTGCACCTGGCGGGCCTTGGTCGCCTTGTAGCGGAACCGCTCGATGAACTGCTCCAGGTGCTCAACCTGGCGTTGCTGCTGTGCCTGCGCGGCACGCAGGCCGGCCAGTCGTTCCTCGCGCTGCACCACGAACTCCGCGAACCCGCCCACGTACTCGAGGGCACGCCCGCCGGAGACCTCGATCACCCGTTCGGCCACCGCGTCGATGAAGTCCCGATCGTGGCTCACGAACAGGATCGCACCGGGCCAGTCGGCGAGGTACCGCTCCAGCCATGCCACGGATTCCACATCCAGGTGGTTGGTGGGCTCGTCGAGCACCAGCAGGTCGGGTGCCGAGAGCATGAGGCGGGCCAGCGCGACCCGCATGCGCCACCCACCCGAGAGCTCCCTCACGGGCCGGTCCATGTCCACCGTGGAGAAGCCGAGTCCGGCGAGCACCCGGCGGGCCTCGGCCTCGATGCCGTACCCGCCGAGCTGCTCGAAACGGTCCTGGGCTTCTCCGTAGGCGACCAGAGCGTGCTCATGGGCATCCGCATCGGGTGCAGCTCCGTCGGCGGCGGTGTCGGCGATGTCCTGGAGCAGACGCTCCAGCTGCTGCTCGAGTTCGGTCACGTGGGCAACCGCACGCATGACCTCCTCGATGACGGAGCCCTCGACCTGTTCGGTCAACTCCTGGGGCAGGTAGCCGATCCTGGTACCCCGCGCCGAGTGCACCTCACCGCTGTCGGGCTCCTGCTCCCCCACGATGATCTCGAGGATCGTGGTCTTGCCCACGCCGTTGCCACCGACGAGCGCGACGCGTCGACCGGGTACGAGACGGAACGTGACGTCGCTGAAGAGGGTGCGCCCGCCGTGCGACTTGGCGAGCCCCGAGACCGTGATCACGTGGCCCCACCGTACCCGCGACCCCCCACCACGGAGAACCGCCCCTGCACCCACCCCTGCACCCGCCCCTGCACCCGCCCCTGCACCCGCCCCTGCACCCGCCCCTGCACCCACCCCTGCGAACTGATCG
>JAMLGJ010000031.1 GCA_023958095.1 Microthrixaceae bacterium | reverse complement strand
CAGGGCGGGCCCCTACTGCCACAACACAGAACGGGAGAGAACGGGAGAGAACGGGAGAGAACGGGAGAGAGCGGAAGCAGCTCGCCGGGGGACCTACACGGTGAGGTCGAGGCAGTCGCGCCAGTTCTCCTCGTAGGTCGCCTTGATAGAGGCCGCTGTGCCTCGCAGGAGCTCCTCGGGCACCGCGTCGGCGACCCTGCGCAGTTCCATGTAGTGGTGGTGGCCGCTCACCTCTTCGAACCACTCCCGACGCAGCTCCACCAGCTCGGGGTCGACGTTCGCGTCGAGGAACCCCCACACGACCAGGCCGACCTCCAGGTCCTCGCTGATCGGTGCCCGGCCAAAGGAGGCCGCCCGCTTCATGGCGACGGCCGCGCCACCGGCCAGCACGTCGGCCGGGTCCTCCCGGTCGTGCAGCTGCAGTGAGTCCTCGAAGCGCCGGGCCAGCTTCAGGGCGTAGCCGCCGTCGGGGCCATGCGCTCCGAGGCGCTCGCCCTCTGGCTGGAGACCCCGGATCTCACCGGGGCGGTCGGCCAGCCACGAGCCGGGCCGCCTGGGCGGCGACGAGTAGGAGCGGACCTTGGCAACCGGATCCGCGGGTACGTAGTGCGGTGCGCTCATCGGGGCTCAACCTACCCGGGACAGCCGGTCGTGCAGCAGTCCGTAGGTGATCCCGTCCACGAGCGCTTCCCAGGAGGCCTCGATCACGTTGGGCGACACCCCGATGGTGGTCCAGGTGTGCGAGCCGTTGGTGTGCTCAGCGAGCACCCGCACGACGGCGGCGGTGTCGGCCGCTCCCGGACCCTTGGAGCCCTCCAGCACCCGCACCCGGAAGTCGGTGAGGTGGATGTGGCCCAGGGCGTCCCAGCGGCCGTTGAGTGCGTTGCGCAGCGCCTCGTCGAGGGCGTTCACGGGACCGTTGCCCTCCCCCACCGCAGCGATCCGCTTGCCGTCGACCCAGACCTTGATCGTGGCCTCGGTCGCCAGGTCGACCCCGGCCGTCGGCGAGGCATCACCCTCGCGGTGGTAGCTCGAGACCCTGTAGGCCTCCACGTCGAAGAAGTCCTGGGTCCATCCGGTGGCCTTGCGCATCAACAGCTCGAGCGATGCATCCGCGGCCTCGAAGACGTACCCCTGGGCCTCGAGTTCCGCCACGCGCTCGGAGAGCTGTGCCGCGGACCGGTCGTCCAGGTCGATGCCGAACTCCTGGGCCTTCATGCCCATGCCCGCACGCCCACCCAGATCCGACACGAGCACCCGGGTGTGGTTGCCCACGACCGCCGGGTCGACGTGTTCGTAGGTGGCACCACCCGAACGGGCCAGCGCCGAGGTGTGCAGCCCACCCTTGTGGGCGAAGGCCGACATGCCCACGTAGGGATCGGCCGGGCTCGGCGGCAGGTTCACGAGCTCCGCCACGTGGCGGCTCACCGCGGTGAGGTGCTCCATGTGCCCCTCGGGAAGGGTCTCGATTCCCATCTTGAGCGTGAGGTCGGGGATCACAGTCATGAGGTTGGCGTTGCCCGTGCGCTCCCCGTAGCCGTTCACCGTGCCCTGCACGTGTTCGGCACCGCCGACCACGGCAGAGATGGTGTTGGCCACTGCACAGCCGGTGTCGTTCTGGGTGTGGATCCCGATGCGCACACCGTCGAAGTACGACACCACCTCGGAGGTGATGCGCTGCACCTCGTGGGGAAGGCTGCCCCCGTTGGTGTCGCACAGCACGAGAGTCTCCGCACCTGCCATGGCCGCTGCTTCGAGCACCGACAGCGTGAAGGCAGGATTCGCCTTGTAGCCGTCGAAGAAGTGCTCCGCGTCGAAGAGGACCCGAAGGCCTGCGGCCCTGAGGAACTCCACCGACTCGCGCACCATGGCGACACCTTCCTCGGTGGTGGTGCGAAGAGCCTCGGTCACGTGGAACTCCGAGCTCTTGCCCACGATGCACACCGTGGAGGTGCCCGCCGCGACCAGCGCTGCGAGGGTCGGGTCCTCGTCCACACGCCCCCTGGTGCGCCGTGTGGAGCCGAACGCCACGAGGGTGGAGTTCGACAACTCGAGCTCCCCCGCCGCCGCGCGGCGGAAGAACTCGGCGTCCTTCGGGTTGGCCTGCGGGTAGCCACCCTCGATCCAGTCCACGCCGAGCCAGTCCAGCTGTTCGGCAACCCCCAGCTTGTCCTCGACGGTCAGGGATATCCCCTCGAACTGGGATCCGTCGCGCAGGGTGGTGTCGAACACCTCCACCGAGTCGGGTGCCCCGGGAACGGAGCCCACATCGGGCAATGAGCCCACTGCGGAGGGCTCACCTGCACCGTCGGTGTTCACCTGCACACCACCGTGAAGGGGCGTGGCCGGCTGCTCATTTCACGAGCTCCACCCAGTGGGAGTACTTGTCGAGCTCCCCGCGCACACAACGTGCGTAGTCGGCGGCGATCGCCGAGGTCATCACGCCGGGACAAGGGATAGTCCGGTCGTCCACGGAGTTCACCGCCGAGACCTCCGCCGCGGTGCCACAGACGAACATCTCCTCCGCGATGTACAGGTCGGAGCGTGCCAGGTCGTCCACGATGACCTCGTAGCCGTGGTCAGCCGCGATCGCCACCACGGTCGACTGGGTGATTCCCTCGAGCGCACCTGCGGAGACCGGTGGGGTGACCAGCCGTCCGTTGCGGGCCACGAAGATGTTCTCGCCGGTGCACTCCGAGACGAGGCCCTGCGGGTTCAGCATCACCGCTTCGTCGTAGCCCGCCTTGAGCGCCTCGACCTTCGCGAGGGACGAGTTGACGTAGTTGCCGGTGGTCTTGGAAGCGGGCGGCATCGTGTTGTGCTCGTGGCGCTGCCACGAACTGGTCTTCATGCGCACGCCCTTGGTGACCGCCTCGTCACCCAGGTAGGCGCCCCATGGCCAGCAGGCGATGGCGACGTCCACGCTGCAGGGCAGCGTGTTGAGACCCATCTCGCCGTAGCCGAAGTATGCGATGGGCCGGATGTAGCAGCTCGGCAGCCCAGAGTCGCGCACGACGTCCTTGGTGGCCTCCACCAGCTCCTCGACCGAGTAGGGAAGGTCCATCATCATGATCTTCGCCGAGTTGTGGAGGCGCTCGATGTGCTCGGTGAGCCGGAACACGCCCGGGCCCTGTGGGGTCTCGTAGGCGCGGATCCCCTCGAAGACCCCCGTGCCGTAGTGCAGGGTGTGTGTGAGCACGTGGGTGGTGGCCTGCTCCCAGGGAACCAGCTCCCCGTTCATCCAGATGTTCGCAGTTGGTGTGATCGGCATTTCTTCCCCTGTTCGCGTCGTCGTGTGCTGGTACGTCCTGCCGGCGTCAGCCGGCCAGTGAGGTCCTCACCGCATCGGCTACCCGATCCGCTATCTCGTCGGTGGAACCCTCGTAGCGCTCCGGCTTGTCACAGGCCTCCGCCACCGCGGCGGCGGCCTCCGCTTCACCCAGGTGTTCGAGCATCAGAGCCACCGAGACGATCGCCGCCACGGGGTTCGCCCTGCCCTGCCCTGCGATGTCGGGTGCCGATCCGTGCACCGGTTCGAACATCGACGGTCCGGTGCGGTCCGGGTTGAGGTTCGCAGAAGCGGCGAACCCGACCCCTCCGGCGACAGCCCCTCCCAGGTCGGTGAGGATGTCACCGAAGAGGTTGTCGGTCACGATGACGTCGTAGCGCTCCGGGCGTTCCACGAAGTGGATGCACGCGGCGTCGATGTGGTCGTAGCCCGTGGACACCGCGGGGTACTCCCCGGCGACCTCGTCGAAGACGCGCTGCCAGAGGTCACCGGCGAAGGTGAGCACGTTCTTCTTGTGGATCAGGTGCAGCTGCTTCCGCTCGGTGCGCGACGCCCGCTCGAATGCGAACCGGACGCAGCGCTCCACGCCCATGCGCGTGTTCACCGAACCCTGTGTGGCCACCTCGTGTGGGGTGCCCTTCCGCAGGAAGCCCCCCTCACCGGCATAGGTGCCCTCGGTGTTCTCCCGGACCACCTCGAAGTCCACGCGGTCGGTGAGGCGGAACGGACGCAGGTTGATGTACTGGTCGAGCTCGAAGCGCATCCGCAGCAGGATCCCCCGCTCGACCAGGCCTGCCGGGGCCGCAACACCGGGGGCGGGGTCGCCGACCGCTCCGAGAAGGAGTGCGTCCAGGCCACGCCACTGCTCCATCACCTCGTCGGGCAGCACCGTGCCGTCCTCGAGGTAGCGGTGGGCACCCAGGTCGTAGTGGGTGAGCTCGTGGTCGACCCCCGTCGCCTCGAGCACGCGCAGAGCTGCGCCGGTCACCTCGGGACCGATTCCGTCTCCGCCGATCACACCGATGCGATGGGTCATGCTGCTGTGTTCCTGACTCTGGGGGATGTGGGACTGGCCAAAAAGAAAGCCGCCCCGGAGGGACGGCTCGAAGCGCACACCGGGAGCCGGTGTGCGCTAGGGGATCTGTACTACCGCTGCGAGCGCGAACGAACGCATGACCGCAGTGTACGCCCCGGCCGGCCACGAGGGGAACCGGATTGGGACGCCGCGCATGTGGTTGCAGGGGCGCGACCCAGCACCTAGGTTGCTCGACGCACCTCGTCGGGGGAAGCCGGTCCGAATCCGGCGCTGTCCCGCAACCGTGGGTGGTGCGGCACCGTCCGCACCACGAGCCGGAGTACCCGGGAGGGGTGAATGCTCATCAACCATCCGTCGTGGGTTGCGGATCGTGAGCTCGGACCACCTGGTGCCGGCCGGCGGGCGATGCCCGCAGACCTGCCTTCGGAGGTGCGGGACCACCGTGCCCGCGCCGAACGAAAGGCAAGTCAATGGAGAGAACCTCTGGTGCCGGCGGCTCGAGGGCGCGGAACCTCGTCGCCGCGGCCATCGTGTCGTGCGCTGCGATCGCCCTCGGGGCCTGCACGCCGACCCCCACCCCCGCACCCACCTACTCCGAGGGTACGTGCCCCGACGGCTCCGGCGTCACCGTCGTGGTCGACTTCTCCGAGGACCTGAGTGACGAGATCGTCGTGCGCTGCGCCCTCGGGGCCCAGCAGAGCGGGATCGACGCCCTCGAGGCGATCGGGCTCTCGGTCAACGAGAACGAGCCCAATGCGTTCCCCGGCTCGGTGTGCACCCTCGACGGACTGCCCACCCAGGGCTACCCCTACTGCTGGAGCGAGGGCGGCTTCTGGGGCTACTGGGCCGCGGACGACCAGGGCTCCGAATGGGGCTTCTCCCCGATCGGAGCGGGCCAGGGCCCACTCACCGAAGGTGGCGTGATCGGGTTCACCTGGGCCCAGGACTTCGTCTCCGACGGCCCCCGGGTCACCCCCGGTGGTGATCCGCTCCCGGCCGGCTAGCAGCGACCCGGGGCACCCGGGGGGCGGTCAGCGGACCAGCTCCACGGGTGCCCCGAAGGCCGCACGACGGTTCGCCCTGCGCAGCACCGAGAGGATCGCGGGGCCGAGCACCACGATCGCCACCACGTTGGTCACGGCCCGGCCGGTGTCCCAGCCGAGTGTCGAGGTGCCCACGGTGAACAGCACGAAGCGGTGGAGGTTCTCGAGCACCGGGGCACCGGCGACGAAGCTCAACTCGGTGTCCGCTCCGATGGCCCAGGGCCAGAACCACAGGTTCAACAGGAATCCGTAGGCGTACGCCCAGAACGCCCCGTAGGCCGCCAGCATGGCGATCTCCGCACGACCCCGTGGGCGCTCGGGGAGCAGCCCTGCGCCCAGGCCCGCCCAGCTCGCCGCGACCATCTGGAAGGGCAGCCACGGGCCCACACCCCCTGTGAGCAGGGCCGAGGCGAACATCGTGGTGGCCCCCAGAACGAAGCCGAACCCGGCTCCGTAGACCCGTCCCGCCAGTACGAGCACGAAGAACATCGTCTCGATGCCCGCGACTCCTGCGCCGACCGGTCTCAGGGCCGCGCCGATGGCGGTGAGCACCCCGAGCATGGCCACCGCCTTGGTGTCGATGCCGCCGCTGCTCACCTCGGCCAGCACGACCGCCATCGCGACCGGCAGGACCAGCACGAACAGCCATGGGCCGTCTCCGCGCTGCACGGCCTGGCTGTCCGGGCTGACCAGCAACGGCCAGGTGAACATGATCAGCCCCAGCACCCCCGCGAGTCCCAGCGCGATCGCGGTCGCGGCCCGGACACGCAGCGCCGGCTGCGCGGAGCGCTGGGATCGGGCCTCGGCTCCCTCAAGCGGCGTTCCGGCCTGTGGGGCGGTCACGGCTCGGGATCCCGCAGAGACTTCGGTTGCGACATGGCGAGTGCGTCGGTGACCTGCTGCACGGTGAGCCATGGCTCCGGGTGCATGATCCTGGCCACCTGCGGGGCGAACGCGGCCGAGGCCGTGATGACCTCCGCGGTCGGGCCGTGTGCGACGACCTCGCCCTCGGCCATCACGGTGACCTCGTCCGCCCAGCACGCCACGAACTCGACGTCGTGGGTGGCGACCACGACCGACCGTCCCTGCGCGGCGAGTGTCCGCAACTCGCCTCCGAGGCGTTCCTTGGCGGAGTGGTCTAGCCCACGGGTGGGTTCGTCCAGCAGCACCACCGGTGCCCTCCCGACCAGTTGGACCGAGAGCGCCAGCGCGAGGCGCTGCCCCTCGGACAGGTCGCGCGGATTGGAGGTGCCATCGATGCCGTCCACCAGGCGGTCCAGCCAGGCCCGTGTGGTCCCGGGCCGGGCGCCGCACTCCAGGTCCGCACGCTCGCACTCGCCGTCCACGGTGGTGAGGTAGAGCAGGTCGGTCGGGCTCTGGGGGACAAGCGCGACCGCGTGCCGCGCCTTCGAACGCGGCATCGACGCGGGGTCCGCGCCCTGCAGCTGCACCGTTCCGGAGTGGCGGGTGCCGCTGCCCTGCAGCGCCCACAGCAACGAGGACTTGCCCGAACCGTTTCGACCCATGAGCGCAACCACACGGCCGGCGAGGAGATCCATGTCGACGTCACGAACCGCGAGCACCTCACCGGCGTGGCCGTGGCGCACCGTGATCCCCCGTGCCGACAACAGCACCGGTCCGCCCGACCCGCTCTCGCCGTGGGCGTGGACCGCTGGAGGGGTCAACCGGTTCCGCAATGGGGCGGCCAACCTGCGTGCGTCGCGCACCGACAGCGGTGGAGGGGACCAACCCGCCACCTCGGCCAGCGCCATGACCGGTGGAGCGAGCGGGCTCCCGGCGAGGACCTCCCCCGGGGGACCGCTGAGCACCGAACCACGGCCATCCAGTGCGACGACGCGGTCCGCGTACTGCACGACACGCTCGAGGCGGTGCTCGGCCACCACGACGGTGACCCCGAGGTCGTGCACCAGCCGCGTGATGGCCGCGAGCACCTCCTCCGCCGCGTTCGGGTCGAGTGCAGATGTGGGCTCGTCGAGCACCAGCACCCTCGGCTGGGGGGTGAGTGCGGCGCCTATCGCGACCCGCTGTTGCTGGCCTCCGGAGAGGTCCACCAGGGCGCGCCTGCGCAACTCGGCGATGCCCAGCAGGTCGAGGGTCTCCTCGACCCGCTTGCGCATGGCCGCGGGTGGCACCGCCAGCTGCTCCATGGCGTACGCGAGCTCGTCCTCCACCACGTCGGTGACGAATCCGGCGAGTGGGTCCTGGCCGACCACCCCCACCACTTCGGCCAGGTCGTGGGGACGGTGCACCGCCGTGTCGCGGCCCTCGACGGTGACCCGGCCCCTCAGGGTGCCACCCGTGAAGTGGGGCACGAGCCCGTTGATCGCACCGAGCAGTGTGGACTTGCCCGACCCGGTGGGGCCGACCACGACACACAGCTCGCCCTCGGGTATGGCCAGGTCCACCCCGGCGAGCGTCGGGGCGTGCGCCCCGGGGTAGGTGTGTCCAACCCGTTCGAAACGGATCGCCGCACCCGGGCCGTCGTCGGGCATCCCGATGCTCATGACACACCCACCTCGGGTGCGGTCGACCCGGCGGCCGCTCGGACGGACCGATGGGCGTCCCGTGGTTGCACGGGAGGAGCGAGGACCGCCGGGAGCGCACCGAGCAGCACCGACACGAGCGCGACCAGTGGGAGTTGTGGCCATGCGAGCACGTTCGGCGACGGGTCGAGCGCCAGTGGGTCCCGGGACGACGCGAGGAACATCCCGGTCGCGGCGAGCACCCCGCATGCAGCCACCGCCCATTCCTCCGCCGCCCACGGATCCGGCCGGTAGCGGGTCCTGACCACCCGCCGACCCGAGAGCACCATCCCCGCCACCCCGGCCGCCGTGCCCGCAACGAGGGCCGCCATGGCCACCGGCCGCGACACGGTGGCGTCGAGCCATGCGTAGGCACCGGCACACAGGGCCAGCATCCCGCCCAGCACGAGGGCCACCGCGCCCCGGCGGGCCGCCCGGCCCTGGCCGGCCAGCCGGCCGTGGCCGCGACTGCTCATGGAGGCGGCGAGCATCAGCGAACGGTCGAGCGCATCGGAGGCCACCGGCACCAGGACGTCACGCAGAACGTGCCGGCGCCGACCCGACTCGCCGCGCAGGCGACGGGCGCGGTGCACCCTCTGGGCGCTCTCCACGAGCTGCGGCGCAACCGACAGTCCGACCGTGACGGCCACCGCCACCTCGTGGAGCGCCGGTGGAACCGCGGCCAGGAGACGCTTCGGGTTGGCCAGCGCGTTCGCCGCTCCGACACAGATGATCAGGGTTGCCAGGCGCATCCCCTCGCGAACCGCGGACAGTACCGCCTCGGCGGTCACCACCCCGCCGAGGCGGATGCCCGCGGCCACCTCGGGCAGGGGAACCTCCGGAAGGGTGAACAGCACCGTGGTGCCCACACCTGCGTCGAGCAGCACCCGGAACACCACCCGCAGCCCGACCACGAACAGCGCCATCCACAGGTAGTACTTGAAGCCGCGGGCCCAGGGCGCTGCACCGCGCCGTGCAGCGACCACGAGGGACACCACCGCGAGTATGAGGCCCAGCAACAACAGATTGGTCGTGCGGCTCGCAGCGGCGGCCATGCCCAGCGCCCAGAGCCACCAGGCTCCAGGATGCAGGTCGCGTGGCAACCGGCTGCGGACCCGGCTCCGATCGGGCAGCCCGGCCGCACCGCCGGTTTCGAGCGGTGCTGGGCTGCCCTTCACTGCGTGGAGGGCAGCTCGGACTGCTCCGACGATGCTGCACGGCGCCGGTTCAACACGAACGCCCCTGCCCCGAGGGCGACCATCGCCCCGACAGCAACGGCAGTGCCGACCGGCGAGCCCGGTCCGCTGCGTCCGCTCCGTGAGAGCGCCACGGTGGACTCGGCGCGTTCGTCGCGTTCTTCCTGCGCGGTCCCGTCGGTGCCCTCCCCGGCTGCCTCGCCGGCGTCCGGATCGCCCTCGACCGCCTCTTCATCGGGGCGGCCGGGTGCAGTCGTGGTCGTGGCCGGCGAGGTGGTGGCCGTGGTGGCCGTGGCGTCCCCGGGTCGTCCCGCCCCCGTTCCGGGCTCCTCCTGCACGCCTGGCTGGCCGGGCACCTCCGGGGCCACGGTGCCGGGGGCGGCAGGGGCTGCCGGAGTCGCGCCGGCGGGTGCCGGGGCCGGTTGCCGGCCCGACGAGGTGGCCCCACCGCCGGGAGCAGCGGTCGTGGGCGGTGTGGTCGTGGCGGTGGCGACCGGGTCGCAGTCGGCCCCACTCGAACCGGCACCCGCAACCGGGGTGAAGGTGCTGCTGCGGGGCGCGGACCCACCGTTGGTCCCGGTGAACACCCAACCCTCCACGGTGCCGGGAACCGGGTCACGGCCGTGCATTCCAACATCCGCGTAGCACCACGCCCCGCCCCGGTCCGCGACCCAGTAGGACCAGTAGGCGGTCGGCGGTGGCGGCACAACGCAGAGGTCGGCCCCGGGTCCCGGCTGTCCGTTGATGCGGCACAGGAACGAGGGCATGCGCCGGGTTCCCTCCACCTCGAAGCCCGCTCCCCACAGGGCGGCCTCGCCGGTGGCCGGGTCACCGGGAGCACAGCCCACCGCGACCCCACCGCCCAGCGGGCCGTAGTCCACCACGACGGTCACACCGTCGGCTCCGGTGCACGCTCCCGACGCGGCGGCAGCCTGCTCGGGTTGGGCGGTGGCCAACACGACACCTGCGACGAACCCCATCACCGCCACCGTCGCCAGTGCCCGGGCGCCCCGGCGGCCGCGCGCTCCGGGGCCCGGGCGGGTGGCGGGCACCTCAGGCACTCCCCGACGACCGGACCGTCCGCCTCCGCGACGCGGACGCCCCCAGCAGCAAGCCCCCGACCACGAGCATCGCGACCGCCACAGTCACCAGGGGAGCACCCTCGGTGCCGGTGTGGGCGAGCGACGCCCCACCGGAGCTGGTGTAGCTGCCGGCGCCACTCGAGGCGGCGAGCACCGTCGGGGAGGAAGCACTCGTGCCGCCGACCACGGCACCGGGGTCCGCGGGCACGGTGCTGGTCGTGGCCGAAGCGTCGGCGGCCGTGTCGATGGTCGTGGTGGGCGCCTCGGTGGGCACCGTTGTCGAGGTCGTGGTGCTGGTCGAGGTGGTTGTGGACGACGTGGTCGATACGGGACCCCCCTCGTCCGGCAGCTCACCCACGACCGGGGCCAGGGGCGCCGCCCCGAGGGCCAGCACGCCCTGCGCGGTGCTGCGCCGCCACTGGTCGCGGCCGCCCTCGGCGATTCCCGAGGCCAGCACCTGGTCAACTGCGCCCGGGTCGTAGGCGATGGCCCCGACCTCGGCCGATGCCGGGGTGCCCTCGGCACCCTCTCCGAGGAAGAGCTCGCCCAGCACCCACGTCGCGGCCGCGTCGGCCACCGCCGTGCGGCCGGCGGCCCGCATGGTCTGCGCGATCAGTCCGGTGCTGTTGGCGTTGGGCGCCTCGGTGAAGGCCCCACCGCCGAAGGACCCATCGGGTTCCTGTCGCCCCTGCAGCCAGTCGAGTGCGGCGGTGAGGGCCTCCTGGAGGGTGTCGTCGCGTTCCACCGCGAGCAGCGCCTGGACCGACAGCGCGGTCGCGTCCGGATCGGCCTCGGTGTCGTCCTCGCACCCCGGAGTTCCGTCGTAGACGAGGCGGAAGCCTCCCGCCGGGCACTGCTGGTCGAGCAGGAAACCAACGGCCTCGGCCGGCACGCCCCCGTCGGTGGTGGCCAACGCGGCCATGGCCCAGACCTGACCGATGGCGAGGCTGTAGTCGGGGCCGTAGGGGTTGCGGTCCGAGAAGCGTCCGGCCTGGTCCCCGCTGGTGACCATGAGCGACCTCAACTCGGCCTCCAGGTCGACCCCGTCGACGTCGGTGGTGTCGAGACCGGATCCGATGGCCACGAGGAAGACCTTCGCCACCGCACCTGCGATGCGCACGCCCGGGGTGTCCTCCTGGTCGTCCCATGTCGAATAGGCCGCCAGGTTGTCCACGAGACGTTGGGCGAGTTCCCCGGTGGCGGGCTCGGAGGCTCGTCCGGTGGCGACACGGGCGAGGGCGAAGTCCCCCATCAGCCCCCAGTCGACGGTGCCCTCGACCCAGCCGGGCAGGGTCCCGCCGTTGTCGGCGAGCTCCCCGTCCAACCATACGATCGCGGCCGACTCGGCATCCGCTGCGGCGCCCTCCTGCGCCGCGGCGTGCGCACCCGGCCACATGGCTGCGAGCAGCGTGGCCACCAACAGCGCGGCCGCCCACATTCGATGTCTGATGGGCCGACGGTCCTCGATGGAACGCTCTGACATGTTTCCTCCCGTGGTTCTGGACCCCGGGGAACAGCAGTCGGCTCCGACGGGCTCCGGCGCCCGCTTTCCGCGACGGGCGGTCTCGAAGCATCTCTCGCCCACGGCGGTGTTCCGGCTCGCATGACGACGCCGGGTTCGGCGTCGTTGTGTCATGCCTACGGTTGCGGGACAGCGCCGGACTTCGACCGGCTTCCCCGACGTGGGAGATGCAAGTTGTCCGGCACATCTCACCACCGGGTTCGCCGCGCCGCAAACGCGCCGCGCCGCGAACGGGTCGTTCCCCGCTCGGTATCGTGAGCTTCCATGGCTGATGAACACGTCCTGTCACAGGCTGCATATGACCGCCTCGTCGCGGAGCTCGAGGACCTGCGGACCCGCGGTCGCATCGAGCTCGCGGACCGGATCGAGGCCGCCCGCGAACACGGCGACCTCAAGGAGAACGCCGAGTACCACGCCGCCAAGGACGACAAGGCGAAGATGGAGACCCGCATCGCGGTGATCGCCGACAAGATCGACAAGGCGGTGATCGTCGACTCCGAGGGATCACCGCACGTGATGGTCGGCAGTGTCGTGACGATCCGCTTCGAGGGTGATCCGCCCGAGGAGACCGAGAAGTACCTGGTCGGCTCCATCGAGGAACGCCACGACGACCTCCACGTCGTGTCCCCCACATCACCGATGGGTGAGGCGCTGATGGGCGCGGAACCCGGCGCATCGGTCGACTACGAGGCCCCCACCGGGGCGATGCTCACGGTGGAGGTCGTGGCGGTCGAGTGAGCCCATCGGCTCGGCCACGGGGTGGCCGGGCGGTATCCGACGCACGGGCCGGGCCCATCGCGGTATCCGACGCACGGGCCGGGCCCATCGCGGTATCCGACGCACGGGCCGGGCCCATCGCATAGCGTCGGGACATCGGCGCTGGGGCCCGACCACCAGGAGCATCACCATGCTGAAGGGTTTCAAGGACTTCATCGCCCGGGGCAACGCAGTTGACCTCGCCGTCGGCGTGGTCATCGGTGCCGCGTTCGGTGTCGTGATCGACTCGATCGTGGCAGGGCTCATCGATCCGATCGTCGGCGCGATCCTCCCGGGCGACGTCAACGACCTGGCTGCCAAGAGCTTCGAGGTCGGAGGGGCGGAGATCCTGTGGGGCTCGATCGCCTCGGCGCTGATCACGTTCCTCGCCACGGCGTTCGCGATCTACTTCTTCGTGGTGGTGCCGATGAACGCCTGGGCCGAACGCCGCAAGGACGACGCCGAGGAGGAACCCACCAACGAGGAGAAGATGCTCGCCCTCCTCGAGAGGATCGCCGACAAGTAGGCCAGGTGGGCGGTGCCTGCTCAGCCCAACGCGAAACGGATTCGTTCCCCGAGGCACTCCTCGAGCATCCGCACACGGTCCGCGGCGCTGAACAGCTCCAGTTCGAGTTCTCGTCCGGGTTCGGCGGGATGCAGCACCAGGACCGGGCCGGCGGGGCCACCGTCGCCGCCTGCCGGACCCGTGCCCGCGACCAGTTCCACACCGGCCACACCGCCGTCGTGGTTGCGGTCCAGGGCGATGGCCACACGCAGGATCGCCGCCATGGCCCGCACACGGGCGCGCTCCCCGGCTTCCAGGGCAGCGAACTCGGGATGCTTGGCCTCCGAGGGCGCGCTCTTGCGGTGGTAGCGGGCGACCAGAGCGATCAGCTCCTTTTCGTGGTCCGTGAAGCCGGTGAGGCGCTCGGAGTTCCGGATCACGTAGTAGCTGTGCTTGTGGTGGGCGCTGTGGGAGATGGACAGACCCACGTTGGCGAGCAGGGCGGCCGCTTCGAGCAACTCCAGGTCTGCCTCCTCGAGCCCCAGTCGCGGGGCGAGGAGGTCGAACAGTGCCAGGGCGTGACGTGCAACGCGCACCGCGTGTGCCGGGTCGTCGTCGCAGGTCTCGAGCAGGTGCATCACCGATGCACGCCTCAGGTCCGAAAGGTGGTGCATCGCGGCGGACCGACGGCGCGCGAACGCGTCGAGCAGCACACCCTCGCGCAACGCGTAGTCCGAGAAGGTCAGGTGCTTGACCCCGAAGGCACGGCAGACCCCCTCCAGCACAAGCGCGCCGCCCAGGAGGATGTCGGCACGTGAGCTGTCGATGCCGGGGATGCGCGAACGTGCCTCCGTGGTGGGGGCGGCGGCCAGGTCACCGATGATCCTCGACACGGCCTTGCGCGACACCTGCTGGCCGTTCATCTCACCCGGCAGTTCCCTGCCCGAGCGCGCGATGCCCATGGCCACCAGTGTCTCCGCCGTGCCCGAACAGGCAACGGCCACCTGCACACCATCGAGCAACGGCGCCGCCTCGTGTGCCGCGGCCGCGAGGCGCGCCGAGATCAGCTTGCGGCATGCGTCCACCTGCGTCTGGCGCACCTGATCGCCGGTGAAGAAGTCGCGGGTCATGCGGATCGCACCCAGCTTGTGCGAGCGGGCGAAGAGCACCTCGGTCCCCTCGCCCACCAGCACCTCGGTGCTGCCCCCTCCCACGTCCACCAGGAGGAACCTCTTGTCGAACACCGGCAGCGCCTGCAACACCCCCAGCTGGATGAGCCGCGCCTCCTCGACACCGGAGATGACCTCCACCGCCACGCCCGCCTCGGCCAGCACCCGGGCCACGAACTCGGAGGAGTTGGAGGCCTCGCGCACCGCCGAGGTGGCCACCGCACGCACCTGCGCGTCGAACCCCCTGGCCATCTCGGCACACCGCCTGATCGCAGCTACACCGCGGTCCATGGCATCGGCGCTCAACTCGGTCCGGTCACCCAGCCCGGAGCCGAGGCGCACCGGTTCCTTGTGCTTGGTCAGCGTCTCGAAACGGCCCGAGGGCACCGAACGGGCCACCACCATGTGCACCGAGTTGGTGCCGACGTCGATGGCTGCGACCACCTCGGGCATGTCGGCCCCTCCGCCGACGTGATCAGCTGGACCGCCACTTGGGTGCACTGCCCCACCCTAGGAGCGCACCCACCGAAGCCTCGCAACGAGCGACGTGGCAGCATCTGGGGCGATGCCCGTGCCCGACCAGGACGCAACTCCACCAGGCTGGGACGAGGGGTGGGAGCGCGCCTGGGATGCCCGGCGCGCTGCGGGCACCGCACCCGGCCTGGTGCCGGTGCGGGTGGTGCGCATCGACAAGGGCGGGATCACGGTGGCAGCCACGCCGGCCGACAAGAGGCTGGTGGTGGCCGCCAAGGCGGTGAGACGGGTCGTCGTCGGCGATGTCTGCGGGCTCGACCCCGAAGCGGGACGCATCGAGGTGATCCTTCCGCGGCGCACGGTCTTCGAGCGCCGGGCACCCGGGGCCGAACGTGACGACCTCGCCGTCGGCTCGAAGGCGCTCGCGGCGAACATGGACGTCGTACTGGTCCTGCAGGCGCTCGACGCCGGGGTGAACAGCGCACGACTCGCCCGCGAGATGGTGCTCGCCTGGGAGAGCGGCGCTCGACCGGTGGTCGTGCTCACCAAGGCCGACCTGGTGGGTCCCGGTCACCTCGGTGTGCAGCGGCGTCTGGCGGAACGCTTCGCCCCGGGAGTGCCGGTGGTGTGTGTCTCCGCCGATGCATCGGGAGGAACCCGGGAGCTGGAACCGCACCTGCCACCGGGCACGGTCGCCGTGCTGATGGGCGCCTCGGGTGCAGGAAAGTCGACCCTGGCGAACACGCTCGCGGGCCACCGGGTCCAGCTGACCGCCGAGGTCCGGGGTGGGGACCAGCGGGGACGACACACCACCACTGCGGGCCAGATGCTGCCCCTGGAGGGGGGCCGTTGGCTGATCGACACCCCGGGCATCCGTGGTGTGGGCCTGTGGCACTGCGACCACGGCCTGGAGCTGGCGTTCGCCGACCTGGCTCCCTGGGCGGAGGCGTGCAGGTTCGTGGACTGTTCGCACTCGAGCGAACCTGGATGCGGGATCCTCGAAGCGATCGAGCGCGGTGAGCTCGAACGGGACCGCCTCGACACCTGGCACACCCTCGTGGCCGAGGTGGAGGCACTGGAGGACTCCGCCGAGCTGCAGCAGCGCCTCGACAGGCGCGAGGCCAACCAACGGGCGCGCCGCAAGGCGGCCGCGCGGAGGCGGCGCTGATCCCGTCCGGGACCGGACCGGCGCCGGCTACTGGGTCAACAAGCCGGTGTCGGAGAGCATCTCCTGGGTCTCGGCGAGGGAGTCCAGGTCAGAGAGGTCGAGCTCGGGCGGGTCGAGGCTCTCCAGTGCCGGGATTCCCTCGGCGGCATCGAACCCCTCCACCAGGGGATACTCGAAGGTCTCCCCCGCGAAGTACTCCTGACCCTCGGGTCCGAGGAGGTACCGGACGAACTCGAGCGCCTCGTCCTCGTGGTCGGTCGCTGCGAGCACACCGATGCCCGCCACGTTGAGCAGGCCACCGGGGTCCCCCCCACCCACGTAGACGTTCTCGGCGACCACTTCGTCGGCGCCCTCCTCGGCGATCAGCTCGTAGAGGTAGTAGTGGTTGACCAGTCCGACCTCCACCTCACCCGCCTCCACGGCGTCGCGCACAGCAGTGTTGTTCTCGTAGGCGACGGGGTCCTGTGCCGCGAATCCCTCGAGCCACTCGCGTGCCGCGTCGTCGCCGCGCAGCACCCGCAGACCGGTCACGAACGCCTGGAAGGACGCATTGGCCGGGGCGAAGCCGATCCTGCCCTCCCACTCTGGCTCCAGGAGGTCGTCGATCGATTCGGGTGGATCCTCCACCAGCTGCGGGTTGACCACGAACACCCGCGCCCGGCCGCTGGTACCCACCCATGTGCCGTCCGCTGCACGGTAGGCCTCGGGGACCATCTCGAGGATGTCCTCGGGGAGCACCTCGAACAGACCGGCCTTGCTGACCGCGCCGAGGGCACCGGCATCCTGGGCGAGGAAGAGGTCGGCCGGGGTCGCGTCACCCTCGGTGAGGATCTGCGCGGCCAGTTCCGCGCTGCCCCCCTCACGGGTGTCGACCGGGATCCCGGTGTCGGCGGTGAACTGCTCGAGCAGTCCACCGACCAGGTTCATGTTCCTTCCCGTGTAGAGCAGCAGAGCGTCGGCGGAGCTGCCCTCCTCCTCCCCGTCGCCGGGTTCGTCACTGCTGCTGCAGGACACCGAGGCGGCCAGCAGGAGCAGGGCCAGCACGGCGAGGGTTCTGTTGCGCATGGGTCCTCCGTGGGAACAACTCCGGTCCCGCCACCGCGGAACGCGCCTGCCCAAGATGGTACATCACCCTACCCCGGCGTTTTCGGCATGCCTAACACCATTGCCCAAGACCATTGCCCAAGACCAGGGCCAACACCACTGGCTCATGAGTCCGATATGGACACGGCGGCAGACGCCACGGCGGCGCCGTGGCGTCCACCGGGGCTGGGGCCCATCCTGTCCAGCGGCCCCGAGACCGACAGCGCGGCGACCACTTCACCCGCGGGGCCGAACACGGGCGCGGACACGCTGGCGACCCCCGCCTCGCGCTCCTCCACCGATTCGACCCAGTCACCGACGACCTCTGGCTGCGGAGCCGACAGGACGTGCCCCGCTGATCCGCGGTCCATGGGCAACGCCGCTCCCACCGGCACGATCGTGCGCAGGCCGTGGGGCGACTCCAACGCAGCCACGCAGACCCGCTCGGTTCCGTCGGTGACGTAGAGCTGCACGGACTCGCCGGTGGAGTCGCGCAGCTGTTCCATTGCAGGCCTCGCCCGCTCCGCCAACGGGTACTGCTCGGCCGCCTGGCGACCGAGCGCCAGCAGGTGCAGCCCCAGGGCGAAGCGCCCGTCGTCCGTTCGTCGCAGGAGGCCGTGCTCCTCCAGCCCCTGGGCGATCCGGTGTGCCGTCGCGCGGCTGAGCCCCGTCGACTCGACCAGCTCGTTGAGCGAGCGCTTCTGCTCGGCCACGGCATCGAGCACCGTGATCGACTTGTGGAGCACCCCGACAGGGCGTACTGTTGGTTCCATTCAGTGGGAAGTGTATCCCATTATTTGAGACAAGCAACTGAGACAAGCAACTGAAGCAAGCGACCTGCGCCACGCCCTGCCGGTGCAGCCCGAACGCCACGTACCGAGCTGTCGCACCACCGTTGTGGAGTTGTGTGCACCGTTGTGAAGGAGAACCCGTGACAGACGAACCACGCACCCTCGTGGAGAAGGTCTGGGACCGCCACGTGGTCCGCTCCACCGAGGGCGAACCGGACCTGCTCTACATCGACCTGCACCTGGTCCACGAGGTCACCTCTCCCCAGGCCTTCGACGGCCTGCGCATGTCTGGCCGCACCGTGCGCCGGCCCGACCTGACCGTCGCCACCGAGGACCACAACGTGCCCACCGCGAACATCGACAAGCCGATCGAGGACCCGGTGAGCGCGAAGCAGGTCGACACACTGCGGGCCAACACCGGTGAGTACGGCATCGTGAACTTCCCGATGGGTGACCCCGGCCAGGGGATCGTGCACGTCATGGCCCCCGAGCAGGGGCGGACCCTCCCCGGCATGACGGTGGTGTGCGGCGACTCCCACACGGCCACCCATGGGGCGTTCGGTGCACTCGCCTTCGGCATCGGCACCTCGGAGGTCGAGCATGTCCTCGCCACCCAGACGCTGCACCAGTCGAGGCCCAGGACCCTCGCGATCAACGTCGAGGGTGAGCTGCGACCGGGGGTCACCGCCAAGGACCTGATCCTCGCGATCCTGGGCGAGCTCGGCACCTCGGGCGGGATGGGCTACATCGCGGAGTACCGCGGTCCGGCCATACGTGCGCTGTCGATGGAAGGGCGCATGACCGTGTGCAACATGTCGATCGAGTTCGGCGCCAAGGCGGGTCTGATCGCACCTGACGAGACCACCTTCGACTACCTCGCTGGTCGTCCCGAGGCCCCGCAGGGAGATCTCTGGGATGCAGCTGTCGAGGACTGGCGCACCCTCTACACCGACGAGGGCGCCCACTTCGACCACGAGGTCACCCTCGACGCGTCCGCGATCGAGCCACATGTGTCCTGGGGCACCAACCCGGGCCAGGTGATCCCGTTCTCCGCGACGATCCCCTCACCGGAGGACTTCGACAGCGAGGCGGAACGCACTGCTGCGCAACGGGCCCTCGAGTACATGGACCTGAGCGCGGGCCAGTCGATGCGCGATGTCGCCGTCGACACGGTGTTCATCGGATCCTGCACGAACTCGCGCATCGAGGACCTCCGCTCCGCGGCAGCGGTCATCTCCGACTCCGGCGGCCATGTCGCCGAGGGCGTGCGCACCTTCGTGGTGCCCGGGAGCTTCGCGGTCAAGTCCCAGGCGGAGTCCGAGGGCCTGCACGAGGTGTTCACCTCGGCCGGGTTCGACTGGCGCGAACCGGGCTGCTCCATGTGCCTCGCGATGAACCCCGACCGGCTCTCACCCGGCGAACGCTCCGCCAGCACCTCGAACCGGAACTTCGAGGGGCGCCAGGGGCGCGGCGGGCGCACCCACCTCGTATCACCAGCCGTCGCCGCGGCGACCGCGATGGCGGGACACTTCGCAACCCCGGAGGACCTCTGATGGAAGCCGTACAGGTGATCACCGGCACAGCGGTGCCACTGGACCGCTCCGACGTGGACACCGACCAGATCATCCCGTCGGACTGGCTCAAGCGTGTGGAACGAACCGGTTTCGACCGGGGACTGTTCTCGGAATGGCGCGACGACCGCGACTTCGTGCTCAACCGCGAGGAGCACTCGGGTGCGGAGATCCTCATCGCCGGCCCCCAGTTCGGCACCGGGTCCAGCCGCGAGCACGCCGTGTGGGCACTGCAGCAGTACGGATTCCGGGCGGTGATCTCGCCACGCTTCGGCGACATCTTCCGCAACAACGCGACCAAGAACGGGCTCGTGCCGGTACAGCTGAGCCCGGAGGGCGGCCGCACGCTCATGGACGCCGTCCTGGCCGATCCGGCCCTCGAGATAGTCATCGACGTGGAGCTGCGCACGGTGGAGGCCCAGGGAATCGACTTCCTGGAATCGTTCCCCCTGGAGGACGCCATCCAGCACAGGTTCCTCAACGGTCTCGACGACATCGCCCTGACGCTGCAGTTCGAGGACGAGATCGGGGACTACGAGGCGAGGCGACCGGAATGGGTCAAGGAACTGGAGATCCGCCGCAACGCGGGCTGACCCGACCCGGACTCAACCCGCGCAGCGCCACCGCGGCACCTCTCGACTCCCGGCGGCACTCGTGTCGGACACGAAACGGGGTGGCACCGAGCCGGCTGATGAAATCTCTCGCCTTCGGGAACCGAATTCCGGCGACTCACGTCTGAGTGGTTGGAAGCGCCCCGACCGGGCACGGTTGCATCCACCCCGAGTGGGATGGATGCAACCGCCCCGGGAGCACGACGTCTCGAGGAGAGCCATGACCCAGTTCCCGCAGCCATGCACAAACGCCGTCGATCGGGCCCCACGGGATGCGGGCACTCGCCACACCCGGTGTGGGCGCGGAGCACGCGCGCGCATGGCCGTCGCGTCGCTGCTCCTCCCGCTCGCGCTGCTCGCTGCCGCCTGCACCGACGGGGGCGACCCCCCACTGCTGTCGGGCATGGGGGAACAGGCCATCGGGGTCCGCACCGACATGAGCTGCGACCAGCTCGTGGCGGCCACCCGCGAACAGCTCGAGGCGGAGATGGCTGCCATGGAGGCCGGACTCGACGGGTCCGCTGTCGCCGAGGGGGCTCCACCCGAAACGGCGAACGAAGGCATCGCCTCCCAGGAGTTCTCCCAGGACGACACCACGACTCGAGCGGCGTCGCCGGCGCTTCCAGAGGTGGGCGTGGCCGAGGACGTACCGACCTCAACCGCAGCGGGCGACCCAGCCGGTGCACAAGCCGGCCAGGTCGTCGCTGGAACCAACAACCAGGAGACCGCGGTCGACGAGGCGGACATCATCAAGACCGACGGATCCAGGATCGTCACCCTCACCGACGGCGTCATGAGGGTGGTCCGGCTCGACGGAACCCCCGGAGTCGACGCGGAGATCGACCTGAGGCCGTTCGGCCCGGCAGAGCCAGAGCTGTTCCTGCGGGGTGACGAGGCCCTCGTGCTGGTGCCCACCTGGGGAGCCGACGAACCCTGGCTCGAGGAGCCGGCTCTGAACCGCGAGGTGCCCGGGGCGATCGAGCCGCAGTTCGTCGAACCCGAGGCGCAGGACGCGCCGGTGAGCACCTCGGAACCGGAACCGTCGCAGACCACCACGACCGCTCCCACCACGACCACCACACAGCCGGACCAGCAGGGCTCCACCACGAGCAGCTCGACCAGCACCACCGCCAGCACGACCACGACCACCAGCACGACCACGACCACGACCCTGGTGGAACCGACCGAGCCCGCTCCGGTGCCCTTCGACCAGGCGGTGAGGATCCTGCGTGTCTCCCTGGAAGGCTCCGGTGGGGACGGTCCCGGCTCCCCCGAGGTCGTGGAGCAGACCGTCGTGGAGGGCGAGCTCGTCTCGGCCCGCATGACCGACGGAACGGCACGGGTCGTGCTGCGGTCGCCGATGCCGGTCCTGCGGGAGTTCGAGGAGGCAGCGGTCTCCTCCGGAGAAGAGTCACTCGAACGGGCCCGCGCGATCGTCGCGGACCTGGCCGTGGAGCAGGTCATGCCACGCAGGACCGATGCGACCGGCACGGTGGAACCACTCGGTGAGTGCGGCGACGTAGGTGTCCTGCCACCGGTCTCCACCGTGGCCACAACCGGTACCACCGCTCCACCCGCGACGGTGACCGTGCTGTCCGTCGGCGACGACCTGGGCGACCTCGCCCCGACCAGCGTCGCCGGCTCCGCCGAGATCGTCTACGCCTCCACCGATGCCCTGTTCGTGACCTCCACCTCGTGGTCCCGGGAGGGCCCCGGCACGCTCGTGCACCGCTTCGAACTCCCCGGCGACGCAGCGGCCGTGTACAGCGGATCCGGTTCCGTCCCGGGCACACCGCTCAACCAGTACTCGCTGTCCGAACGCGGCGGCGACCTGCGGATCGTCACCACCACCGAGACGGCGGGGACCGCGAACGGCCCCACGCAACCCGTCGAGCCCGGCGGGGAGCCCGCGATCGAACCAGTGCTGCCCGAACCGGAACCGACCGACGAGTTCATCGCACCGGCCACCGAGGGCCGCCTGTCCGTCCTGCGACCCGCATCGGACGGGGGCCTCGAGGAGGTCGGTTCCGTGGAGGACCTGGGCGAGGGCGAGACCGTGCGCTCCGTGCGCTTCGTCGACGACATGGCCTACGTGGTGACGTTCCGCCAGACCGATCCGCTGTATGCGATCGACCTCTCCGATCCCACCGACCCGGTCGCCCTGGGTGAGCTCAAGATCAGCGGCTTCTCGCAGTACATGCACCCCGTCGGCGATGACCTGCTGCTCGGAATCGGCCGGGAGGCGACCGAGGAGGGCATCGAGACCGGGTTCAAGGCCTCGCTGTTCGACGTGTCCGATCCGACCGCACCCGAGGAGGTCTCGCGGGTCGTCATACCCGAGGCCAACTCTTCGGTCGCTGCCGACCCGCTCGCCTTCACGTGGGACCCCATCGCAGGGCACGCGATCGTTCCGCTCGAGAAGTACCCCTCGGACCTCCCGACGGTGTCACCACTGCCGATGCCCGATTGCCCTCCGGGGGCCGTCTGCGCCGCTCCGCTGGAGGAGTACGTGCCCGTTGCGCCCAGCCAGGTGGCCCTCGTGCTGGCGGTCGACGGGCACGACCTCACAGAGGTCGCCGAACTCAGCCACACCGGCGAAGCCACGGATCCGTGGATGGTCCGGATCCTGCGCTCCGTGGTGGTCGACCGTGACCTGTGGACCCTCAGCCCATCGGGGCTCGGTGTCAGCGACGCGGACGATCCGACCGGCGTGGAACTGATCGAGTTCTGAGTACCCCGAGGAGGCTCAGGCGACCACCGAGACCGACCGGACCCCGTCGGTGCAGCGGAGCTCCTCGGCCACCGTCTCGGGCACGGCCCGGTCGGTGGCCATGACCATGAGGGCTCGTTCCCCGTCGGGGCCGGCGCCCACGGCCATGTCGTCGATGTTCACCCCGGCCGCTCCCACCACGGCGCCGACCGTGCCGATCATGCCGGGCTGGTCGTCGTTGCGGACCACCAACAGGTGCTCCGATGGCGGGACGTCGATGTCGTGGTCGTCGATCATCACGATCGTCGGCTTCGCCCCGAGCCCGACCAGCGTTCCGGCGATGGCGTGCGAGCCACCCCTGATCGTGACCAGGTTGACGTAGTCGCGTGCGGTCGTGGTCGAGGTGGGTCGCACCTCGATGCCCTGTTCCTCTGCCACCTGCGGTGCGTTCACGTAGCTGACGGGCTCGCCGGAGGTGGCGGTGAAGAAACCCTTCAGCACCGACAAGGTGAGGATCCTCGTGTCGTACTCGGCGATCTGGCCCTGGTATTCGATGTCGATCGCGTCGGAGCACTCGTCGCAGAGCCCCGCGAAGATCCGACCCATCTGCTCGGCCAGCCCGAGGTACGGGCGCACGGTCTCGGATGCCTCACCGGCCGAGACGTTCACCGCGAAGGGCACGAAGTCACCTGCGAGCGCCAGCTGCACCATGTCGGCGATCGTGTCGCCCGCCTTGTCCTGGGCCTCCTCGGTGGACGCACCGAGGTGTGGGGTCACGACGATGCTGTCCTGTTCGAACAGCGGGGACTCGGTGGTCGGCTCGTTCTCGAACACGTCGATGGCCGCGCCCGCGATCGTCCCGTTGGCAACCGCGGCCGCGAGGTCCGCCTCGTTCACGATGCCACCGCGCGCGACGTTGACGATCCGCATGGTGGGCTTGGCCCTGGCGAGCATCTCGGCGTCGATCAACCCGATGGTCTCGGGGGTCTTCGCGAGGTGCAGGGTCACGAAGTCGCTGCGGGCCATGAGCTCCTCGAGACCCAGCAGCTCGACGTTGAGCTGTCGTGCCCGGTCGTGTCCCACGAACGGGTCGTACGCCACCAGGTTCATCCCGAAGGCCATCGCTCGTTGTGCAACGAGCTTGCCGATGCGACCCAGGCCGATGATGCCGAGGGTCTTGTCGGACAGCTCGACGCCGGTCCACTTGCTGCGTTCCCAGCGGCCCGCCTTGAGCGCCTCGTGGGCCTGGGGCACGTTGCGGGCCTGGGAGAGCAGCAGCGCCATGGTGTGTTCGGCCGCCGAGAGGGTGTTGGACTGCGGTGCGTTGACGACCATCACGCCACGTTCGGTCGCCACCTCGGTGTCGACGTTGTCCAGGCCGATCCCGGCACGCCCCACCACGACCAGGTCGGTGGCCGCCTCGAGCACCTCGCGGGTGACCTTCGTGGCGGAGCGGATGATCAGCGCATGGGCGCCGGGGACCGCCTCGAGCAACTCCTCGGGCGAGAGCCCGGTGCGGATGTCGACCTCGTGGCCCGCATCGCGCAAACGCTGCAGTCCACCCTCGGCGATCACTTCGGTGACGAGAACTCGCATGTCCCCATCGTGCCCCGCGACGGCCCGCACCGCACAACCCCACAGCGAACTGATCGTCGTGGTGCCAGACAGATCGGCACCACGACGATCAGTTCGGAGGGGGTTCGGACACGGAAGGGCCCCGGAGGGCTCAGATGCCCAGCACGCGGCGGTAGAAGGCCAGCTCGGCCCCGAGGGCGTCCACGATGGTGGCGGGGTTCCGGAAGCCGTGCCCCTCCCCCGCGTAGGTGCGGTACTCGTGATCGACGCCGGCGCTCGCCAGGGCCGCCACGAGCTCCTCGGCCTGTGCTGGAGGCACGATCGGGTCGTCGAGCCCCTGCAGGATCAGCACCGGTGCGGCGATGCGTTCCGGGTGCCAGCGCGGTGAACGCTCCCGGTAGGTCGCCTCGGCCTCCGGCAGCGGCCCGACGAGGCCGTCGAGGTACCGGGACTCGAACTTGTGGGTGTCCGCGGCGAGGGCCATCAGGTCGGTCACCCCGTACAGGGTGGTCGCGGCGGCGAAGCGGAATCCGCTGGGGGTAACGGGGGCGCACAGTGCCTCGAGCGCGGTGAAGCCTCCGGCGGATCCACCCCTGATGACACACCTGCGCGGGTCCACGCGCCCGGCGGCAGCGAGGTGTTCGGCCGCCGCAATGCAGTCCTCGACCTCGACCTCGCCCCAACCCCCGCGCAGCTGGTTCCTGTAGTCGCGGCCATACCCGGTGGAACCCCGGTAGTTCACCTCCACCACGGCGAAGCCCCGTGTCGTCCAGTACTGCACCGAGGACGACAGCTCGGCACGCGCCGCGGCGGTCGGTCCACCGTGGATGCGCACCACCAGCGGCGGGAGTTCGCCCTCGGATCCGGCGCAGCCGTCCAACCGGGGCGGGTAGAACAGACCGTGGGCAACACTCTGTCCATCATCGGCATGCGTCCGCGGCTCCCCGGGCGGGCCGGTCGGGAACGTCACCGGTTCGGGCATCGAGATCGACTCCCTGCCCAATGGCCACGGGTCCACGGCGGGACGGCGCAGCCCGCTGGCATCGGGGTGCTCCGAGAGGCTCGCGATGACCACCGAGGTCGGGGTGTCCGGTGCGCCGGCGATCCCCGCGACATCCTCGCGGCCCACCACCACGGCATCGATCCAACCGGGCTCGAGGGCCAGCGAACCGCTGTCCGCCACGGTGGGGCCGTCGGGCCCGACGGCCAGGACCACCAGGTGGTCGAAGCCCTCGCGAGACTCCACGAGCACCACCCGCTCCACGGTCGGGTCGTCCCCCGGAGCCGCTTGCGGCCCCGTGGACGAGCCGTAGCGGCTCTGCCCGGAGACCCACCTCGGTGTGCCCACCTCTCCCCCGCCGTCCCAGAAGGCGGGCACCCTGTCACCCGCACCTTCTGCGGGCAGGCCTGCCTCCTCGAAGCGGCGCAGCACCCAGCGCCCGTCGCGGTCGTCGCACCACCAGAGCCGGCCCGCTTCGTCCCAGGAGGGCAGGCAGGCGGACACCTCGGCCCCACCCGTGGCCCCACCCGCCACCCTTCGCGGCGTGGACAGCTCCACCTCACCGTGGGTGTCGACCGAGATTCCCGCCGCCCACAACGATGCCGAGTCCCAGGGCATCGACGGGTGGTCCCACTGCAACCAGGCGAGCTCGGTCCCCCCGGGCGAGAGCACCGGGGAGGCCACGAAATCCGCACCCGACACGACCGACCGCACCCACATCGACCCGTCGGTCGCCACGACAGCCAGGTCGTGAGCCGGCTCGGCCAGAGGGGTTCCGTCCTCGGCGCAGTGCACCTCCCGCTCGACGACCATCCAGTCGCCAGCGGGTGCCACGGCTCCCGCGGCGTAGCGAAACCCACGCCGCACGGGTGCCTCGGGGGTCAGCACCACGACCTCGCCCGCACCGCCGGCACGGGCCGCGCCGTCGAGCACCCGGATGCGTTGGTCGTCGTCGTCGACCCAGAAGAGCCTTTCGCCGCTCACCCAGAAGGCTCCGCCGCCGTACTCGTTGAGCCTGCTGCGTGCGGAGGTGACGGCCTCCACCCGAACGGGTTCACCGTCGCCGCGAGCCACGAAGACCTGGTTGGCTCCCCCCGACAGCGCCGACCACCACACGAGGGGCAGCCCGTCGGCGTCCCGGCTCATCGCCAGCCCGCCGAGGCGCACACCGCCTTGCGCGGCGAGTTCGGCGCTCAGGGGTGAGGGCCATGCCCCGAAGGGCACACGACTGGGTGGCCCCTCCGTGGGGCCGGCGGACGACCCCCCGGAGCCGGTGGGCCCGGAGCTCATCCGGCGTCCACCAGATCGGCGATGCGCCCGATCCCCTCGGCCATGTCGTCGGTGTCCATCGCGAACGAGAACCGTCCGTAGCCGGGGGTGCCGAAGGCCTCACCGGGCACGAACGCCACGTTGGCCTCCTCGAGCACGATGTCGGCCAGCTCGATCGTGTCGGAGGCCGTCCGTCCCGCGAGCGGGCGGCCGAGCAGCCCGGTGAGGTCGGGGTAGGCGTAGAACGCCCCCTCGGGCTCCAGGCACACCACTCCGTCGATGCCGTTGAGGGCCTCGTGGATGATCCGACGCCGCTGGTCGAAGGTGGCTCGCATGGCCTCGACCGCCGAGAGGTCCCCGGAGACCGCTGCCAGTGCCGCCATCTGGGCCACGTTGTTCACGTTCGAGGTCATGTGCGACTGGAGGCTCGTCGCCGCCTTGGCGATGTCCGCCGGTGCGATCATCCAGCCGACCCGCCACCCGGTCATGGCATAGGTCTTGGCCACACCGTTGAGGATGATGCACTGGTCGGCCAGGCCGGGGACCACCTCGAGGATCGAGTGGTGCTCGACGTCGCCGTAGGTGAGGTGCTCGTAGATCTCGTCGGTGATCACGATTATCCCGTGTTCCAGTGCCCACCTGCCGATCGCCTCGATCTCCGCACGTGGGTACACCGCCCCGGTGGGGTTCGACGGGGAGACGAACATGAGTGCCTTGGTGCGATCGGTCCGCGCCGCCTCGAGCTGCTCGACGGTCACCCGGAATCCCTGGTCCGCCCCCGCCACCACCGGAACCGTCGTGCCACCCGCCAGTGCGACCGGTTCCGGGTAGGTCGTCCAGTAGGGCGCGGGAAGGAGGAGCTCGTCGCCCTCGTCGATCACCGTCAGCACCGACGAGTAGACCGCGTGCTTGCCACCGTTGGTCACGACCACCTGGGTCGGCTCGACCCGTACCCCGGAGTCCCTCAGGGTCTTCCGTGCGATCGCCTCACGCAGCTCCGGCAGGCCTGCCGCCGGGGAGTACTTGTGGTTGCGCGGATCGCGACACGCCTCCTCGGCCGCCGCGACGATGTAGTCGGGAGTTGCGAAGTCCGGCTCCCCGGCCCCGAAACCGATCACCGGGGCACCCGATGCCCTGAGTGCCTTGGCCTTCGCGTCCACCGCGAGTGTTGCCGACGGGGTGATCGAGGCGATGCGACGCGAGATGCGACCGCTGGGGGGTGTCGTCATGGGCCCGAAGCTACCGCGGGCCGCTGGTCCTCCACCACGGACTTCCGGCTCGCAGCGAGCGGTCCGCAGCCGCGAGACTGAAGCAGTGGAAACCCCCGACATCATCCTTCCCGACGACCTGCTGCCCAGTGACGGGCGTTTCGGGAGCGGACCGTCAAAGGTCCGCGCCGACGCGATCGAGATGCTGTCCGGTTCGGCATCGCACTACATGGGCACCAGCCACCGACAGGCACCGGTCCGCTTCAAGGTCTCCGAGGTGCGCAACGGCCTTTCGGAGTTGTTCTCGTTGCCGGACGGCTACGAGGTGCTGCTCGGCAACGGGGGCACCACCGCCTTCTGGGACGCCGCTGGGTTCGGCCTCATCGAATCCCGAAGCCAGCACCTGAGCTTCGGTGAGTTCTCCTCGAAGTTCGCCAAGGCCACCGCGGCGGCACCCCACCTGGAGCAGCCCGAGGTCGTGGAGGCCGAACCCGGCGACCACCCCGAACCGCACGCCACCCCCGGAGTGGACTCCTACTGCCTCACCCACAACGAGACCTCCACCGGTGTGGCGATGACACCTGGCCGTCCCGCCGGTGTCGACGAGGACGCCCTGGTGCTGGTGGACGCCACCTCCGCGGCCGGCGGCCTGCGCTTCGACCCCGCCGAGGTGGACGTCTACTACCTGGCCCCGCAGAAGGCACTCGCGGCCGACGGCGGGTTGTGGATCGCGGCATGTTCCCCGCGTGCCATCGAACGGATCGAACGGATCAACAGCAGTGGCCGGTGGGTGCCCGCCTCGCTCGACCTCGCGATCGCCCTGGAGAACTCCCGCAAGGACCAGACCTACAACACCCCTGCGCTCGCGACGCTGTTCCTCGCGGCTGAACAGATCCGCTGGGTGCTCGAGAACGGCGGCCTCGAGTTCGCCGCCGGCCGCTGCGACGCCTCGGCCTCGACGATCTACGGCTGGGCTGACTCGCATGAGGTGGCCACCCCGTTCGTGTCCGATCCGGCGAAGCGCTCCCATGTCGTGGCCACCATCGACTTCGACGAGTCCGTGGACGCAGCGACGGTTGCCGCTGTGCTGCGCAGCAACGGTGTGGTCGACACCGAGCCGTACCGCAAGCTCGGGCGCAACCAGCTGCGGGTCGCGATGTTCCCGGCGATCGACCCGGAGGACGTCGAGGCGCTCACCCGCTGCGTGGACCACATCATCGCCCGCCTCTGAGCGGGCCCATGCGACAGCCCGCCTCTGAGCGGGCCCATGCGACAGCCCGCCTCTGAGCGGGCCCATGCGACAGCCCGGTTCCCATCCCGATCGGGTGGCGCTAGCCGCCCTGGGGCAGGTGCAGCTGCACGAGCGACGTGACCACCCCACCGTCGATGGTCGCCTCGAAGGGTGGATTCGCGCTCCGCAGCCCCGGGAAGCCGTCGCCCGCCAGCTCCGAGAAGCCGTGCCAGCCGAGGTCCTCGGGATCGCAGCAGGACGCGCCGAACACGACCGCGAACTCACCCCCGGGGTCGACGGGCAGCTCACGGGGGGCCTCCACCCGGTTGCGCAGGTACACCTGGGCGCCCTCCAGCTGCTGGCCATCGGTGTCGGCCAGGTAGGCCAGCACCGCCTCGGTGCCCTCGAGCACCTGCACCCCGTCGAGGGTGACCGTGTCCGATCGGGGATCGACCGAGACCACCTGCACCTCGTGGGTGCCGTCGCCCAGCACGTCCGGGTCGTCCCCGCGGGTCCCGCCGCCCTCACCGGCGCCCTCCACGTCCTCCTCCACCGTCGCGCTCGGGGGCAACCGGGAACCGGTCTCCTTGTCGCCCTGCCCGCAGGCCGGGGCGAACAGAGCGAGCAGGACAGCTGCCACGGCCACGACGCCCATCCGGCCACCGGATGCGGGTGCGCAGCACGGACCCGTGGCTCTCGGTACCTTCTCTGTCACACACAGACTGTGCCATGTCGCTGCAGGGGGACTGCCGGCGCGAACCACATGGCCGACCGGGGGAACAGAGATGATGACCATTGCCGAGGCGACCGCTTCACTGACCGGCCCGGGAGGGCAGTTCGAGGTCACCACCACCGACGAGGTGGACGGTATGCCGATGAAGGTCTACAAGGAGCGCCTGCCGAACCTGCGCTTCGTGAGCGAGGTGTTCGGAAGCGCCCACGGCGACAAGGAGTTCGTGGTGCACGGTGACCGGCGGATCACCTACGGCGACTTCCTCGCGGAGGTCAACGCCGTCACGGCGTGGCTGGCCGCCCACGGCATCGCCAAGGGCGACCGGGTGGCGGTGCTGAGTGCCAACAACCCCCAGTGGTGCGCGACCTTCTGGGCGGCGGTGAACATGGGGGCCATCCTCGTCGGGTTGAACGGGTGGTGGAACACCGACGAGATCACCTACGGGCTCAACCACTCGGGTTCCCGCGTACTGGTGGCGGACCGGGCCCGCTATGCACGCCTCGAGGGGCACCTCCACGAGGTGCCCCTGCTCGAGCACGTGCTGTTGATCGACCCGACGGACCTGCAGGGCGCTGCCGACGGTGAGGCCCCCGGTGTCACCGTCGCAGGCTACGAGCAGGCCGTGCGCGAGGGCTCCGCCGGCAACCCCGGCTTCCCGGACACCGAGATCTCCGAGAGCGACCCCGCGGTCATCTTCTACACCTCCGGTACGACCGGACGGCCCAAGGGCGCGGTGAGCACCCATGGCAACATGGTCGCCAACCTGCAGAACACGATCTTCAGCCTCTCGCTGTCGGCGCTGACCAATCCCGAGGCCAGCCGCGCCGGTGACGGTTCCCAACCGGTGTCGCTGCTGACCTCACCGCTGTTCCACGTGTCGGGATGCCACTCCACGCTGGTGGTCGGCTTCATGGGCGGGATGAAGCTCGTCATCCCCGAGGGCCGTTTCGACCCCGAGAAGGTCTTCGGCCTCATCGAACGCGAAGGCGTGAAGATCTGGGCGACGGTACCGACGATGATCTGGCGGGCGACCGAACACCCCGCACGACACGACCACGACCTGTCGAGCATCGTGTCGGTCGCGTTCGGCGGCTCGCCCTCGGCCGACGAGCTGCAGCGGCGCATCCGCGAGACCTTCCCGAACGTCAAGGCCACCACCAACGCCTATGGGCTCACCGAATCGTCCTCGGTCGCGACGATCCTCGCATCCGGGTCCTCACCCGAGAAGGCGGACTCCGTGGGCACCCCGATGCCCGTGGTCGACATCGCCGTGGCCGATCCCGTCGGCCGGCACCTGGCGCCGGGCGAGACCGGTGAGGTCCTCATCCGTGGTCCGATAGTGATGGCGGGTTACTGGGACAACCCGGAAGCCACCGCGGAGACGATCCGCGACGGTTGGCTCCACACCGGCGACGTCGGCCACCTGGACGACGACGGGTTCCTCTACATCACCGACCGGGCCAAGGACATGCTGATCCGCGGCGGGGAGAACGTGTACTGCGTGGAGATCGAGAACCGGCTCGTGGAACACCCCGGCATCGCGGACGCAGCAGTGGTCGGGGTCCCCCACCCGGAGCTCGGCGAGGAGGTCAAGGCGGTCATCGAGCTCGCACCCGGAGCGGCCCTGGACGACGACGAGGTGCGCCGGTGGGTGGGTGAGGCGCTCGCGGCGTTCAAGGTTCCGACCTACGTCGAACGCCACGAGGGAAAGCTGCCCCGCAACGCATCGGGCAAACTGCTCAAGAACGTGCTGCGTGGCGAGGGCCACGTCAGCTTTGCCGAGACCATGTAGTCCTGGGAGCCGTCCTGCCGAGCGAATCCGACCCCGAGGAACTGGATGCCGCACCGCCGTTGCCCGACGGCACCTACGACGCGTTCGTGATCAACGCCACCGACCTGCCCTCGGGAGCGGACCGCACGACCGCCCTGGAGCTGACGATCGTGAGCGGTGCCCAACGCGGCGGCACCCTCGCCCTCACGGCGCCGCACTGGCTGGGCGAACCGGTGGACCTGATCGGCATGCCCGCGACGCTGACCGTCGCTCACCGGGTGCCCTCGGTCCGGATCGACACCTGAACGCGCTGTTCGTGGTCAGCGGGGGTGGAGCGGCCCCGCACCCGTCGCCCGGGTGACCTGCTGCCCCGGACCGCGTTGCGCGGCCCGGAGCAGCGACGGTCGCCCGCCGGTCACTTCGCCGCGGCGAATCCCCTCTCCAGGTCGCCGATGATGTCCTCGACGCTCTCGAGGCCCACCGAGAGGCGCACCAGGCCGGGATCCACACCGGTGGAGAGCTGCTCGCTCTCGGTCAGCTGGCTGTGGGTCGTCGATGCGGGATGCACCACGAGGCTCCTCGCGTCCCCGAGGTTGGCCACATGGGTGTGCAGTTCCAGTGCCTCCACGAAGCGCTTGCCCGCCTCGAGTCCTCCCTTGATCACGAATGCCGGCACCGAGCTCGTTCCACGGGGGCAGTAGGTCGCCACCCGGGCGTTCCAGGGGCTCGACTCGAGACCCGCGTACTGGACCCGCTCCACCTGGTCGTGGTCCTCGAGGAAGCGCGCCACCGCGGTTGCGTTGGCCACGTGGCGCTCCATGCGCAGCGAGAGGGTCTCGAGGCCCTGGGTGAGCAGGAAGGCGTTGAACGGGCTGATCGCCGGTCCCATGTCCCGCAGCAGCTGGACGCGGGCCTTGATGATGTAGCTGCCGGGGCCCAGGGCGGGCCAGTAGGTGAGCCCGTGGTAGCTCTCGTCGGGCTCGGTGAACATCGGGAACTTGTCGTTCGCGGAGAAGTCGAAGCTCCCACCATCCACGATCGCACCCGCGATGGAGGTGCCGTGGCCACCCATGAACTTGGTAGCCGAGTGCACCACGATGTCGGCTCCGTGGCGCAGGGGGTTGCACAGGTACGGCGTGGCAACGGTGTTGTCGACGATCAGGGGCACGCCGTTCGCGTGGGCGACCTCGGCGACGGCCGCGATGTCGAGGATGTCGTTCTTGGGGTTGCCGATCGACTCGCCGTAGAAGGCCTTGGTGTTCGGCCTGACCGCTGCCGCCCAGGCGTCCATGTCATCGGCGTCCTCGACGAAGGACACCTCGATTCCGAACTTGGGCAGCGTGTGGTGGAACAGGTTGTAGGTTCCCCCGTAGAGGGCCGCCGAGCTCACGATGTGGCTGCCCGCCTCGGCGAGGTTGAGGATCGCCAGCGTCTCCGCTGCCTGCCCGGAGGCGACCAGGAGCGCACCGGGGATGCCCACCGCCGTCTCGGTGGCACCCTCCAGTGCCGCTATCCGGGCTTCCACCACACCCTGGGTGGGGTTCATGATGCGCGTGTAGATGTTGCCCATCTCCGACAGGGCGAACAGGTTCGCCGCGTGCTCGGTGTCGCGGAACTCATACGCGGTGGTCTGGTAGATCGGAACCGCGCAGGAACCGGTGGTCGGGTCGGGCTCCTGGCCGGCATGGATCTGACGGGTCTCGAAACCCCAGTTTTCGCTCATGGGAGGTGTTCCCCTCTTGTCGTGTCGGTTCCGGCGCGTCTCGCCGGCACATTCGGCGTCCGCCACCATACCCGACCGACTTGGTCAGATTTGGAGTCGGCGGTCGGGATTCTCCACGTGCACGCCTGCGCGGTCGACGGCCAGCAGCCTCACGTGACCGGGATGCTCCCGGGGGAGGGCGACCGCGTCGGGGGCGGTGACCACCGACGGATCCACCAGTGCTGCGACCGAGGGCCCCGAACCCGACAGCCAGGCGGCGAACACACCCGGGGCACCTCGGAGGGCCTCGAGCACGGCAGCGGAGTCGGGCCGCGAGGCGAGCCGACCCGGCTGGTGCAGCTCGTCACGGGAGGCCTCCATGAGCAGCTCCGGGCGCCCCGACGCCACGGCCGCCACCCACAGCGCAGCGCGAGCGACGCTACCCGTGGCGGTCCGCAGCGGAACCTCCTGTGGAAGCCGGGAGCGCGATGCGTTCGTGGACGTGGATCCCTCCGGCGACCACGCCAGCACGGCGGCGCCTTCCGGGAGTTCCAGGGATGCCACCTCGCGGCCGGCCACCACCGCGAGGTTGCCGTGTGCGGATGCGGCTGCGTTGTCGCCGTGGCCCTCCAGGTCCGCAGCGACCGCGAAGGCCTCCCGTCGGGCCACCGACTCGGGCTCTCCCGCGGCGACCCGGGCAGCGAACGCGCCCGCGACGCGGGCGGCACCGGAGAAACCGAGTCCCCGGCCCGGCGGGATCGGACTGCGCCACCACAGCTGTGCCCGGGGGTCACCGCCTGCTTCGAGGTACGCGACGGTGGCGGGGTGGGATGTCTCCGCCCCGAGCATCGCCGCTCCGTCCAGCAGCGGCGGGTCTCCACTCCCGGTCGCCGACACCGCCAGCACGAAGGGCAGGTCCACCGCGAGCGCCAGGCAGTCGAAGCCCGGCCCGAGGTTCGCCGAGGAGGCGGGAGCGCTGACGAGCACGGCAGCACCGTACAACCCGGCGAACTGATCGTCGTGGTGCCGACCTGTCGGGCACCACGACGATCAGTTCGTGGGTTCGGGCAGTGGCCCGGTATGGGTTCAGTCGCCCCCGGAGGCGTCCTCGACCTTGGTCTTGCCGGCAGAGATCCAGGGCATCATCTCGCGCAGGCCCGCACCGACCTGTTCGACCTGGTGCTCGCGGCCAGCGGCACGCAGCTCCTCGAAGTGCTCGCCACCCGAGCGGACCTCACCGATGAACTCCTCGGCGAAGGCCCCCGAGCGGATCTCGTCGAGGATCCTGCGCATCTCGGCCTTGGTCTCGTCGGTGATGATCCTCGGACCACGGGTCAGGTCGCCGTACTCGGCGGTGGTGGAGATCGAGTAGCGCATGCCCGATATGCCCTGCTCGTACATCAGGTCCACGATCAGCTTCAGCTCGTGGAGGCACTCGAAGTAGGCCGACTCGGGCTGGTAGCCGGCCTCCACGAGGGTCTCGAACCCGGCCTGCACCAGCGCGGAGAGCCCACCACAGAGCACGACCTGCTCTCCGAAGAGGTCCGTCTCGGTCTCCTCCTCGAAGGTCGTCTCGAGCACACCGGCCCTGGTTCCACCGATCGCGTCGGCGTAGCTCAGCGCCAGCGCCTTGGCGTTGCCCGAGGCGTCCTGTGCCACCGCAATGAGGCAGGGCACTCCCCCACCCTCGGTGTAGGTCCGCCGCACCAGGTGACCCGGGCCCTTCGGGGCGACCATCGCAACGTCAACGCCTTCGGGCGCCTTCACGTAGCCGAAGCGCACGTTGAAGCCGTGGGCGAAGAACAGCGCGTCGCCGTCCTCGAGGTTGGGAGCCACGTCGCGGTCGTAGACCGGCCCGATCTCGGTGTCGGGCAACAGCATCATGATGAGGTCGGCCTCGCGTGCGGCGGTCGCCACGTCGGTGACCCGCAACCCGGCCTCGGAAGCCTTCGCCGCCGAGGAGGAGCCCTCCCGGAGCCCGACGCGCACGTCGACGCCGGATTCCTTCAGGTTCAACGCATGGGCGTGGCCCTGTGAGCCGTAGCCGAGGATCGCAACCTTGCGCCCGGCGATGATGGACGCGTCCGCGTCGTTCTCGTAGTACACGTTTGCCATGTCTTGAGTCTGCCTTTGTTGGTCGGTTGGGGACTAGTTCGCACCACCCTCCGGGGGAAAGAAGGGGGGGGGGGGGGGGGGGG
>JAMLGJ010000030.1 GCA_023958095.1 Microthrixaceae bacterium | reverse complement strand
ACAGCCGAAGGTGGATTGAGAAAAGCTGTCCCTAGTACGAGAGGACCGGGATGGACGTAGCTCTCGTGTGCCAGTTGTCCTGCCAAGGGCATGGCTGGTTGGCGACCTACGGAAGGGATAACCGCTGAAAGCATCTAAGCGGGAAGCCTTTTTCAAGATGAGTCCACCCACAGGGTTAACCTGGTAAGGCCCGTGGTAGACGACCACGTTGATAGGCCGGATGTGTAAGCACAGCAATGTGTTGAGCTGACCGGTACTAATCGGCCGAGGGCTTGGGTTTCGTCTTTCAGAGACGTTCGTGCTCGCTATGAAGTGCTCGAGCAACCGCACCGTGTGCGCCGCCGCCGCTCGTCGGCGAGGCTGTTGCGTCGTGACAATTGATCTTTCGGTGGCCATAGCGGAGGGGTCACACCCGTTCCCATTCCGAACACGGAAGTTAAGCCCTCCAGCGCCGATGGTACTTGGGACGAGTGTCCCCGGGAGAGTAGGACGCCGCCGGATTCCGAAACTCGAGGGAAGCCAGAGATGGCTTCCCTCGAGGCGTTTTCGGCACCCGGAGCCGTGAGCGGGCGTGTGCAGGGCGACGGAGGAAGAACCGGACGGGTCGAGTAGGTTGGCTCGTCGGCTGGTCGCAACCTGCCCAGGCGCCCCCGGTCGCCGTGATCGACGTCAGACCCCCCGAGGCGGAGCATGTCCAGGAGTCCATCTTCACCAGGAGGAGGCAAGGACCGGTCCTCACCGGCGCGCGGCTCCTCGAGACGACCCGGTGGCAACGCTCGTGTCGGCGACAGCGCCCGGGGCAAGGGCCGGTCAACCCAGCGTCCCGGCAGTCGGCCCTCACGGAGCTCGAGTCCCCGGTCCGGTGGACCCCGCACGGGCTCCGGGAAGCCCGGGACGGGATCCGGCAAGCCCCGGACGGGTTCCGGCAAGCCGCGCACGGGTTCCGGGAAGCCCCGGACGGGTTCCGGCAAGCCGCGCACGGGTTCCGGGAAGCCCCGGACGGGTGCCGGCAAGCCCGGCAACGGCCCTCGGGAACAGGGGCCGAGGGTGCCCCCGGAGCCGCGTTCGCAGCCCGCCGAGCGGGTGCCACAGCCCCCGACACCCCAGGACGAGTGGATAGACGAGGGGAGCGTGCAGGAGCCGCGGCGCGGGGGAGCGGGTGGAGCGCCGGCTCGCAAGCGGCGCAGCAGGGCGCCCCGTCCCGAGGTCGTGGCGCCCGACCTCTCACGCTTCGTGACCTCCCAACGCGCGAAGCGCCTCGAGGGCCGGGTCGCGGATGCAGTGCGGGCCTACGCGGCGGAGCGCTACGTGGATGCGAGACGCATCCTCAAGCCCATTGCGGACGAGGTACCGGACTCGCCGGAGGTGCGCGAGCTGTACGGGCTCACCCTCTACCGCCTGGGGAAGTGGCGACAGGCGGCCAAGGAGCTCACCGCGTTCGCTGATCTGACCGGAGGGTCGGTCGAACAGCATCCGGTGCTCGAGGACTGCTACCGGGCGCTCGGCCGCCACGGGAAGGTCGAGGAGCTCTGGGACGAGCTCAAGGCGGTGTCGCCCTCAGCGGAGTTGATGTCGGAGGGCCGCATCGTGATGGCAGGCTCACTCGCGGACCGCGGAGAACTGCACGCGGCAGTCGCGCTGCTCTCCAAGGGGTTCAAGTTGCCGAAGCGCCACGCCGAGCACCACCTGCGCCGTGGCTACGCGCTGGCCGACCTCTACGAGCGTGCGGGGGACATCCCCCAGGCCCGCCAGATCTTCGATCGGATCGAGGAGCTGTCGCCGGGCTACCTGGACGCGGCGCAGCGCAGCGCAGCACTCGGATAGGCATGTCCGACCGGTCGGTCCGCACGCACGGACCGACCGGGGAGGGACTCAGCTGGCGGATGCGGCCGCGATGCTCCCGATCGACTCGTCGAGGGTCTCGTTGAACTCCTCGTCGCTCTGCTGGGCCGACAGCCCCTCGGTCAGCGCCCTGGAGAAGCTGGCGATGACACCCTCGTTGCGGCTGAGGCGAGCGTTGGCCTCCTCGCGGGTGTAGCCACCCGAGAGGGCCACGACGCGTGCGATGCGCGGGTGTGCCACGAGTGAGGCGTAGAAGCCGTCGGTCTCGGGCAGGGTGAGCTTCAGCATCACGTCCTGGCCGTCTCCGAGGGAGTCCAGCTGGGCCGATATGGCACTGCGCAGCAGGTCCTCGGCCTCGGCCTTCGAAGGGCTGTTGATGTCGACCTCGGGCTCGATGATGGGGATCAGGCCCGCGTCGAGGATCTGGCGCCCGACCTCGAACTGCTGATCCACGACCGCGTCGACACCCTTGGGGTCGGCCACCTTGATGACCGAACGCATCTTCGTCCCGAAGATCCCCTTGTCCCTGGCCCGCGCCAGCAGGGAGTCGAGGCCCGGCATGGGCTTCATCACCTGTGCGCCGTTCTCCTCCTCCGCGAGGCCCTTGTCCACCTTGAGGAAGGGCACGACCTGCTTCTTGTTCCACAGGTAGTCCGCAGTCGGGATGCCCTCGACCTCGCGGTCCATGGTCATCTCGAAGAGGATCGCGGCGATGACCCTGTCGCCCCCGAAGGCAGGGCTGGTCATGATGCGGGTGCGCATCTGGTGGATCAGGTCGAACATCTCCTCGTCACCGGAGTACTCGGACTCCTCGATGCCGTAGAGCCGCAGCGCCTTGGGGGTGGAGCCCCCGCTCTGGTCGAGTGCTGCAACGAAACCGGCGCCGTTGCGGACCTTGTCGAGCTGCTGTGCGTTCATCTGATGAGCCCTCCCGGGTTTTCTGGGACGTCGGGTGTGCCTCCGCCCCTGGCGAATCCCGGTCATGTTCGCACAGGCCCACGGGTGGCTCCCAGTTGGCCGCACCGCTGCGCCCCACCCGGGACCCGGGCGCCGTGGGGTCGGGTCGTGGGTGGTTGCTGTGGGAGTCTTGGGGCGTGAGCGACTGGGTTGTGGACCTCGACGGTGTGATGTGGCGCGGCGGTCAGGACATACCCGGTTCCCCATCGGCGGTGTCGGAGCTCCTGGACCGAGGTGAACACGTGGTGTTCTGCACCAACAACTCGACGGTGCCCGGCCACCGGCGAGAGGCCGAACTCCGGTCAGCCGGCGTGACTCCGGGGTTCGGCGTGATCACCTCGGCCGATGCGGCAGCGACGTTGGTGGAGCGCGACCAGCGGGTGCTCCTGCTCGGTTCGGCACAGCTCGGCGACCAGCTCCGTGCCGCCGGCGCGGTCGTGACACCGGTCACCGAACTGGCGGACCAACTCGGGGCGAGCGGGGGTTGGGACGACCCGACCGAGGTGCTCGGGGCCACCTCGGGCTTCGCGGCCGTCGTGTTGGGCCTGGCCCGCGGGGTGCGGTACGAACACCTGGACCTGGTTTGTTCCGCGATCCACCAGGGTGCGCGGTTCCTGGCCACGAACACTGACGCGACCTTCCCCGCCAGCGGACGACTGCAACCGGGAACCGGAGCGATCGTGGCTGCGGTCGAGGCGGCGACCTCGACCCCGCCGACGGTGGCGGGCAAGCCCAACGCTCCCATGGCCGAGGCCATCCGCAGAGCCATGGTGGGCGACGCTCGTGCCTCGGCCGGGGTCGGGGCACCGGGGTTCACCCCGGAGCACGGAACGGCTGGCGCGAGCGCCGGAGGCGGGCTCTGCGGGGTCGTGGTGGGCGACCGGGTCGACACCGACGGCCGGCTCGCCCACGAACTCGGATTCGAGTTCGCGCTGGTGCTCTCGGGCGTCACCGGGGAGGTCCCTTCCGCTGCCGACGTGCCGGTGCACGCCGTGGCCACGGACCTCGCCTCACTCGTGGCGGGAGACCTGCTGGGTGGATCGCTGCGGGCCCTGGGCCCGGGCACGCCCGGGGCTCCGGGGGCGGTCTGAGGTGTCGGCCAGGCGCAGGCGCCTGGACGCGGAACTGGTGAGGCGCGACCTCGCCCCGTCCCGTTCGGCCGCCCGGAGGCTCGTGGAGTCCGGATCGGTGCTGGTCGGAGGAAGCGTCGCCACCAAGGCGGACCGGATGGTGCTGCCCGGAGACGCCCTCGTGGTGGTGGGGGAGGGCCCGCGCTTCGTGGGACGGGCGGGCGAGAAGCTCCATGCGGCACTCGAGGAGTTCGGGCTGGACCCCGAGGGACTCGAGGCCCTCGATGCGGGTGCCTCCACGGGTGGATTCACCGACTGCCTCCTGCAACACGGGGCCGAACACGTGGTGGCCCTGGACGTCGGGCACGGGCAGCTGCACGAGTCGCTGCGCGGGCACGACAGGGTGACGGTGCTGGAGCGGACCAACCTGCGTCACTGCGGACCCGAGGAGCTGGGCCACTTCGACGCGGTGGTGGCGGACCTGTCCTTCATCTCACTGACGGCGGTAATGGAGGTACTCCTGTCGGTGGCCCGCCCCGGGGCCTGGCTGGTGCTTCTCGTGAAGCCCCAGTTCGAGTGCGGCAGGGCCGAGGCATCGCGGGGCAGGGGGGTGGTCCGCGACCCCGAGGTCTGGGTACGCACGCTCGAGACCGTCATGAACTCCGCAGCGGAACACCGAGGCGTCATCATGGGGGCCATGGTCTCTCCTCTACGGGGCGGTGACGGCAACGTCGAGTTCCTGGTGCACGTGCGTGCACCCGTTGAACACGGACCCCGTGCGACGGGGCACGAGGGGTCGCTGGGTTCACTGGCGCGCACGGTGGTCGAGTCCGTTCCAGCGGGCGGGTCGGGCGGATGAGTGCATTCGGCTTCGTGCTCCACGAGGGCCTGACCGAACCCGACCTCGAGGGGACGTTCGCGTGGCTGGTCGACCGCGGCCACCAGGTCAGCCTCCCCGAAGCGGACGCCGGGCGTCTGGGCCGCCCGGAGCTGGCGGCGCCGGAGGAGGACTTCGCGGTGGGCCTGGACCTGGTCGTGAGCATGGGTGGGGACGGGACGATGCTGCGCGCCGCGGACTACGCGGTGACCGAGCAGGTTCCGGTGCTCGGGGCGAACCTCGGGACCCTCGGCTACCTCACGGTGGTGGATCGGGAGGGACTCACGATGGCGCTCAAGCGCTTCCTGTCCGGCGCCTACCGGATCGAGGAGCGCATGCGCCTGGCGGTGGAGATCCGGCGGGCGGACGGTTCCACCGAGCACACGAGCGCTCTGAACGACGTGGTGGTGGAGAAGTCCTCACCCGGCCACACCGTGCGGGTGGAGGTGGAGATCGACGACAGCTTCTTCACCTCCTGGGTCGCGGACGGCCTCATCCTCGGCACCCCGACCGGATCGACCGCCTATTCGTTCTCGGTGGGCGGACCGATCATCGATCCGGTTCACCGGGCGGTGATCATGGCCCCCGTGGCGCCCCACATGCTGTTCGACCGCACGATGGTGCTGCGTCCGGACTGCCGCGTGAAGGTGACCGTCGCACCGCAGCGGCCGGGCGGCCTCTCGGTGGACGGTCACCCCCACCCGAACCTCGCCCCCGGGGAATCGGTGACCGTCACCGCGGCAGACCGCTCGTCGTTGTTCGTGGAATTCGGCGGTCGCCGCTTCCACGACGTGCTCAGGGACAAGCTGGGCCTCTGGTCCAGGTAGGCCGGGGTCTAGCCTCGCAGCGATGCTGGTCGAACTGGCGGTCCGCAACCTGGGGGTGATCGCGGAGTCGCGCATCGCCCTGGGCGCGGGCATGACCGCACTCACCGGCGAGACGGGGGCCGGCAAGACGATGCTCGTGGAGGCCCTGAGGCTCCTGTCCGGGGGGAAGGCCGATCCGTCGCGCGTGCGCGAGGGGGCCGGAGAAGCAGTCGTGGAGGCCCTGTTCGCGCTCGGTGACACCGAATGGGTGGCGCGTCGTGTCGTACCGGCCTCGGGTCGTTCCCGCAGCTACCTGAACGGCGAGCTGGTCACCGCGGGAGAACTGTGCTCGGTGACCGGGGGGCTCATAGAGATACACGGCCAGCATTCACAGCAGGCACTGCTCGATCGTGGCAGCCAGCGTTCCGCACTCGACCAGTACGCGGGGATCGACACCGGGCCCCTCGACGCGGCCCGTCGGTCGCTCGCCGAGCTGCAGGAACAGCTCGCGGCCCTTGGGGGCGATGAACGAGCCAGGCAGCGGGAGCTCGACCTCCTGCGCCACCAGGTGGCCGAGATCACCGGCGTGGGCCCCGTTCCCGGCGAGGACGATGCACTCGCCGAGGAAGAGGAGTTGCTGGCCGGCGCCCTGGACCACCGCGAGGCCGCAGCAGAGGGGGCGCAGCTGCTGGGGGCCGAGTCGGGGGCGGTCGACCTCCTCGCCAGGGGTGCTGCCGTGCTCGGCTCCGACGGTCCCTTCGCATCCATCTCGGAACGCCTCGTAGCGCTGCGCGAGGACCTCATCGATTCGCTGGCGGACCTGCGCGGTGTCGCGGAGTCCATCGAGCCCGACGAGCAGCACCTGGCCGAGGTGCGCGCACGCCGCCAGCAGCTCGTCGAACTGCGGCGCAAGTACGGCGAGACGATCGAGGAGGTTCTCGGGTTCTGCGACCGGGCCCGGTCTCAGCTCGCCGAACTGGAGGGTCTGGACGAGCAACGGAACCGGACCCGCGCAGCGCTCGAGGAGGCGGGCGACCTGCTGGCCGCCGAGTCGGCCAGGGTGGGTGCGGCACGCCGGGGCGAAGCGCCGGGCCTGGCCCGCGCGCTCGAGGACCTGCTGGCCGACCTCGCGCTGGGCTCGGTCACGATCGAGGTGGACGTCTCGGACACCACGGAACTCCCGGGTGCCGGCGAGGCGGTGGACATCCGGCTGTCCACCAACCCGGGCATGTCCCCGGCGCCGTTGGCGAAGGTCGCGTCCGGAGGTGAGCTGTCGAGGGTGATGCTCGCCCTGCGCCTGGTCCTCAGCGGCGGCCCTCCGACGATGGTCTTCGACGAGGTGGACGCCGGGATCGGCGGGGCAGCCGCGGTGTCGGTGGCCTCGGCGCTGGCGCGGTTGGCACGAGGACCCCAGGTGCTGGTCGTGACCCACCTGCCCCAGGTGGCAGCCGTGGCCGACGCGCACGTGCTGGTCGAGAAGCACGTGAGTGATTCCTCCGAGGGTCCCGGCACCACCACGACCACGGCGCGCACCCTCGGGGACGACGAGCGGGTGGTGGAACTGTCGCGAATGCTATCGGGCAGCCCCGACAGCTCCGTCGCGAGGACCCACGCGGAGGAGTTGTTGCGCAGCGCCCGGTCCTCGGCAGGACAGCAGTTGCGGGGAGCGACGTGATCCTCCTCGCCGCGGCGGCAACCGCCGCTGTCACCACGGCCGCCCTGCTGGGAGGCACGCGCGGGTTCTTCGCCCGTGACCTGTTCATGCGTGCGAACTACCGGGGGGAGCGGCTACCGACCGCGGTCGGTTTGTTGGTGCCGATCGCCGCGTCGACGGTGCTGGCCGCCGCCGCAGTGCTGTCCACACTCGGCTGGGACGCCCACCGCGACTCGCTGCTGTCGCTGAACCTGACCGTGACGGCTGCGTTCGGCTTCGGGTTCCTCGGCCTGCTGGACGACCTGGCGGTGGACCGTGGTGCGTCGGGATACCGAGGCCACCTCCGTGCGCTGAGCGGGGGAAACCTGAGCGCCGGTGCACTGAAGATGCTCGCGGGACCGGTTGTGGCCCTGGTCGTGGTCAATCCGCTCTCCGGGGGTTCCTTCTGGCGGTTGGTGGCCGACGGTGCGGTCGTGGCGCTCGCCGCGAACCTCGCGAACCTGTTCGACCGCGCTCCGGGGCGGGTGTCGAAGGTCTTCTTCGCCGTGGCGGTGGTGCTGGTGGTGGCCTCCGGTGCCTCGGCGGCCCTCGCCGGCCTGGCCGCGGTCGGCGGTGCGGCCCTGGTGCTGCTCCGCGGCGACCTCTCGGAGCGCTTCATGCTGGGTGATGCCGGGGCCAACCCGCTCGGAGCAGCTGCGGGACTGGCAGTGGTGCTGGCCTTCTCGCCGGGGATCCGCGACGTCGTGCTCATCGCCCTTTTCGCCATGAACCTGCTGAGCGAGTGGGTGTCGTTCTCGTCGGTCATAGAACGGGTCGGGTTGTTGCGGGCCCTCGACACGGCCGGGAGGCGCGGATAGGGCCGTCGCGGCCGGTGCAACCTGTCGCGCGGGGGTCTTTGAACTACGATCGACGGTCGCCCGGCGACCACGGACGACCGTCCAGCTGGTGCCGCCCTCGTCTCCATGGACCACCGACACCCCTGCCCCGCATCCAGCGCGTTCGGAGCGCTGCTCCGGTCCCTCGGGCCGCGGGCCGTCATGGAGCTCCGGTGAGCGACGTGCACACCGACGCGGCATCGGGGGACGTCGCCTCGGCACCCCGCGAGGTGACCCTCACCGGCACCGCACGGGTGGGCCGCAGGACCAAGGACCTGGCCAAACGGTTGCGCAGCGGAGAGGTGGCCTTCATCGACCACCGGGACCTGGACCGGGTCGCGGGGGAGTCTCTCGTCGCGACCGGCGTGGCGGCCGTGGTCAACGCATCGGAGTTCATCTCGGGTCGTTATCCCAACAGCGGCCCGGCGCGCCTGCAGGAGGCGGGCATCACCCTGGTGGACGCGGCCGGTCCCGAGGTGATGGAGCGGGTGACCGACGGCAGTGAGGTCACCATCATCGGTGGTCGCATCCTCTGTGCCGGAGAACAGGTGGCCGAGGGTGAGCCCCTCGGTCCGGAACTGATCTCCGAGCGCATGGAACGGGCCCGTGACTCCATCGGGGCGGAGCTGCGCAGCTTCGCGGTCAACACCCTCGAGTACATCGACAAGGAAGCCGACCTGGCCTTCGAGCCGCTCGTGGTGCCCGAGTTGAGCACCGACTTCCGGGGCCGCCACGTGCTGGTGGTCGTGCGCGGGCACGACTACAAGGAGGACCTGCGGGCACTGCGTCCGTACATCGACGAGCACCACCCCCTGCTGGTGGCGGTGGACGGTGGGGCGGACGCCCTGTTGGAGGTCAACTACACCCCCGACATGATCATCGGTGACTTCGACTCGCTGTCCGCGGACGCGTGGGAGTGCGGTGCCGAGTTGGTCCACCACGTCCATCCCGACGGACGCGCTCCGGGCAGGGAGGAGCTGGCCGAGGCCGGCAAGCCCTACGTGGAGTTCGTGGTCGAGGGCACGAGTGAGGACGCCGCCATGCTCCTCGCGTACGAGTGCCGTGCCGAGCTGATCGTGGCGGTCGGCACGCACGCCACGATGGTCGAGTTCCTCGACAAGGGGCGTGCAGGCATGTCCTCGACGTTCCTCACGCGCCTGAGGATCGGCCCGATGCTCATAGACGCCAAGGGCGTCAGTCAGCTCTACAAGGGCCGCGTGCGACGGCGGGACATTGCGTTGCTCGTCATCGCCGCGCTCGTGGTCATCGCCGCGGTCGCCCTCGTGTCGGACTCCCTGCAGCTGTTCCTGCGTGCCCTCTGGGTCGACGTGCGGGACTTCTGGTACTCACTCACCGGTCGGTTCTCATAGATGGTCACTTTCCGTTTCTACGTCGTGTCGACGGTTGCCTTCTTCCTCGCCCTGGCAGTCGGGGTGGTGGTGGGTTCGGTGCTGGACGGGCAGATCGCCGACTCCTTGAGGGACCGTCTGGACGGGGTCGAACAGTCCCTCGACGACACGGTCGACTCGATCGACGCGAAGAACGCGGAACTGGAGCTCCAGGAGCGCTACATGGCCGATTCGGCCCCGTTCTCGGTCCAGGACACGATGACGGCGACCACCACGCTCGTCGTGGCGGAGACCGGACTGGATGCTGCATCCCTGGAGGACCTGGTGCGGCGCCTGCGCCAGGCCGGATCCACCGTGGAGGGCGTGGTGTGGCTCGATCGGAGGATGGACCTGGCGGAGATCGCCGACCGCGAGCTCGTCGCAGGGCTGATCGGTGCCCCCACGTCGACCGCTCCGACCGAGCTGAGGACGGCCCTTTGGGAAGCGGTGCTGGCACCCGGTGCGGACGGCGCGGGTGAGGGGGGAGCGACGACCACGGTTCCGGAGGAATCGGCGCCGGACACGACCGCCCCCGGAGCGGGAACCGCCGCACAGGAGTCCACCAGCACCACCACCGAGGCCGGGGATGCGCCCGCCGAAGCCGGGGTGGTTCCGTTGCTGTTCGAGCAATCGCCCCTCGCCGAGCTGGCGGATGCCGGACTGGTGAGGCTCCAGCGGGTGGAGGGTGCCCCCGAGAACACGGCGGCCGAACTCCTCGTTGCAGCGGTGACCGGGCCCACCGCCACCACCGACGACCCGGGACTGATGGTCGGCGAGGTCGCCGGATCAGCCGCAGCGCTCCAGGTGCCCGTGGTGCTGGGTGAGCTGCACCCGAGCGGCGAGGAAGGCGCGCCGAGTGAGGACCGGGGAGGATTGCTCTCACCCCCCGAGGGGGTCGACGCAGCCCTGATCTCCACCGTCGATGACCTGGAGTGGCTCCCCGGTCGCGTGGCCACGGTGCTCGCGCTCTCGGAGCTGCGGGAGGGGCGCAGCGGCAGCTACGGCCTCGGCCCGGACGTCGACGGTCTGCTGCCACCCTGGCAAGGTCCGTGAGCGCCCAGCGGACCGTGGTCCGCTCGGCGACCGGGATGGGGGCGGCGGCTGCGGTCTCGCGGGTCGTCGGTGGGGTACGGGTGCTCGTCATCGCCGCGGTGCTCGGCACCACCTACCTCGGCAATGCCTTCCAGAGCTCGAACACGGTTTCCAACCTCCTCTTCGAGCTCCTTGCAGCAGGTGCGCTCTCTGCGGTGCTCGTGCCCAGCTTCGTGGGGCACCTGGATGCCGGGGACCGCTCGGGTGCCGAACACCTGGCCGGCGAACTCCTCGGGGTGACCCTGGTGGTGCTCGGGGCGGTGTCGGTACTGGGGGTCGCGGCCGCGCCGTGGATAGCGGACCTGTTGACCACCGCGGTGGAGGATCCGGCCACAGCCGCCGCCCAGGAGGACCTGACCGCGTTCCTGCTGGTGTTCTTCATTCCCCAGGTGGTCCTCTACGGCGTCGGGGCGATCGCCACCGCGGTTCTGCACGCACGGCGCAGCTTCGTGCTGCCGGCGGTGGCACCGATCGGCAACACGGTGGTGCTGGTGGGTTTCCTGGTCGCCTTCCGGGTGGTCGCCGGCCCGGACCCGGGACTCGCCCTGGACACCTCCGAGAAGGTCCTGCTCGGCCTCGGCGGCACCCTCGGCGTCCTCGCGTTCGTGGCGGTGCCCACCATCGGGGTGCTCGCGGGGGGATTCCGGCTGCGGCCCCGTTTCACCAGGAACCACGAGGAACTCGGTGGCGTGCTGCGCCTCTCGGGTTGGGCCACGGTCCAGCACGCGTCGGCCGCGGTGCTGTTGGGTGCGGCCATCATCGCCGGGTCGTCGGTGGAAGGCGGCGTGGTCGCGTACCAGGTGGGCTGGTTCTTCTTCCTCGCCCCCTACGGGATCATCGCCCAACCCATCCACACCACGATCCTTCCGGAGATGACCAATGAGTACCGCAGCGGGCGCGTCGACGCCTTCGCGAGGTCGTTGCGCTGGGGTCTGGACTCGATGGCGGTGCTCCTGGTGCCCCTCGGCGCCCTGTGCGTGGCGCTGGCGGTGCCCGCCATGGAGGTGCTCGCGTTCGGCCAGGCCAGCGGCACCCAGAGCGTCGACCTGTTGGCAGCCGCGCTGGCTGCACTCGGTGTGGGCCTGTTGCCCTACGGCGCGTTCTTCCTCCTGGCCAGGGGTTGGTACGTGATGGGTGAATCGAGGATGCCCGCGATGGCAGGCACAGGCGGAGCACTCGTCGGTGTCGCGATCATGTTCCTCATCGGTGCCAACACCTCCGGAGCGGCCACGGTGGTCGTGCTGGGAGCGGGGCACAGCGCGGCATTCCTGTTCGGTACGGTGGTGCTGATCGTGGCGATGCGTAGGCGTACCGGTATCTGGGTCCTGCCAGGCGTCCTGGGTCGCACCGTCGCGGTGTCGACCCTGGTCGGCCTGCTCGGGTGGGGGATCCACCAGCTGTGGTTCCCCAGCGGCCGTGTCGCCACCGCGGTGGCCCTCGTGCTGCTGGTCGCACTCCTCGGCGCCCTGTACCTGGGTGCGATCCGGCTGCTCGGAGTCTCGGTGGCGGACCGCCTGGCGCCCGGCACCCCCGAGGGGGAGACCCGATGAAGCCGGTTCCGGGCACGGGATCCGGTCGATCCGGGGTGACCCGGTGGCCCCGGGTGCCACGGTCCCTGGTCGCAGTCATCGCGGTGTGCGCCGCGTTGGTGCTCTCGCTGCTGCCCCCGGCGGGTTCGGCGGCGTCCCCCGGCGGCGAACCCGAGGGTGTGGACGCCCCGGGGGGACCGACCCCGGACACACCGTTGGGCACCGCCCGGCGCGTGCTGGTGTTCTCGGTGCCCACGCTCACCTGGGCCGACGTACGCGACCACGACACGCCGAACATGGACCGGTTGCTCGACGACGCGGTCGTGGGTGACCTGTCGGTGCGTTCGGTGACCCGCCGCACGGGAGCGACCGACGGCTACGCAACCCTGAACGCGGGGACCCGGACCGAGGGGACCCCCCAGGGTTCGCTAGCGTTCGTGGCCGGGCTCGAGGCCGGTGAGGGCCAGCCGGGCGGTGACCCCACCGAGGTACCGGCCGGCGCCTACGAGACCGTTCCCCCCGATGAGGACCTTCCCGAACCGGAGGTGCCCTCACCCGAGGTGACCGACGACTCGGGCGACGCTGTCGAGGCACCCGTGGCCACGGAACCCGGGGAGGACTACCGCGGGTCCCCCGCCGCGGAGGAGTTCGCCCGGCGCACGGGTCTGCTCCCGCCGGTGGGATCGGTGTTCAACTTCGGGATCGTCTCCATGCGCCAGCTGAACTCCGGGCTGCGCTTCGACTCCGAGGTCGGCGCACTCGGCGACGCGCTCGGTGGGGCAGGCGTGCGACGAGCGGTCATCGCCAATGGTGACCACGGGGCGGGCGACCTGGACGTGGACTACAGGCGCGAGGCCAGCATCGGCCTGATGGACTCCTCGGGAATCGTCGAACGGGGTCGGGTGAGCCGCACCCTGCTCGTGGAGGACCCGCTGGCCCCGTTCGGTACCCGCTACGACAACGAGGAGGTGGCGCAGGCGTTCGCAAGCCTCTGGCAGGGCCGTTCCGCGGTGCTCGTCGAGGCATCGGACATGGTCCGCTACGAGGACGTGGCCCCGCTGGTGCTGGAACGGCAGCGGCTGGACTTCCGGCGCCAGGCGGTGGAGCGCAGCGACCAACTGCTCGGCCTGCTGCTCGAGGACGTGGACCTCGAGCGCGATGCCGTGGTCCTGGTGGCTCCCTATGCAAGCGGTGAGACGACCGACCTGACGGTGGTGGCCGTCCGTTCGCCGACGGTGAGCGGCGGGCTGCTGTCGTCGGGTACCACGCGACGGGACGGGTTCGTGCAGACCGTTGACATCGCTCCCAGCATCCTGTCGTTGTTCGACCTCGGGGTCCCCTCCTCGATGGAGGGAACCGTGATGCAGCGCGTCGGTGGCGCCGCCTCGCTGGACCAGCGCAGCGGGGACCTCATCGAGGCCGCCCGTGCGGCGGTGTTCCGGGACCGCACCCTGGGTGGAGCCTCGGTGGTCTTCGTGGTGGCACAGGTCGCGCTGTGGGTGCTGGCTGTGTGGACCCTCATGAAGCCCGGCGCTCGACTCCGCACGTTCGTGGAGGTGGCGAGCCTCGGTGTGTTGTTGTTCCTGCCGATGACGTTCATGGCCGGCGCATTCCCGTTCCATCGTTCGGGCACCGCGTCCTGGTGGGTGTTCGTGCTGGGCTCCTCCGCGGTGCTCGCAGTGGTGATCCAGGCATCGACACGCCGGTACCTGGTGGACCCGCTGCTGGTCACCCTCGGGTTCCTCGTGGCGTTCCTGAGCGTGGACGTGCTCGCCGGCGGGCCGCTGCAGTTCAACACGGTGTTCGGCTACACCCCCACGGTTGCGGGTCGATTCAACGGACTGGGCAACCCGGCGTTCTCGATGCTGAGCGCGGCGGGGATCATCCTGTCCGCGCTGGTGGCGCACCGCGTGCCCGGGCGCGCCGGCCGGTATGCGGCGGTGGCGCTGCTCGGCTGGTGCGTGGTGCTCGACGGTGCCCCGATGCTCGGTGCCGACGTCGGTGGGGCACTCAGCCTCGTGCCCGCCGCCGGTGTGACCGCCTGGATGCTGCTGGGTTGGCGCATCCGATTGCGAACGGTCGTGGTGGGTGCACTGGTGACGATCGCGGTGGTCGTCGGCTTCGGACTACTCGACCTGACCCGCCCCGCGGCTGAACAGACCCACCTCGGCAGGTTGCTGGCCGACATCGGAACCAACGGTGCCGGTGCCTTCGAGACGGTCGTGCTGCGCAAGCTGGACGCCAACCTGTCGGTGCTGACCTCGTCGGTGTGGACCCTGATGCTCCCGGTGGTGTTCGCGGCCGTGGCGTTCGTGATGTACTGGGCGCCCTGGCGGATCCGCACCATCTCGGAGCGGATACCCGAGGAACGGGCAGCGCTGGCGGGCCTGGTGGTGGCGATGGTCCTGGGGTTCGCACTCAACGACTCGGGGATCTCGGTGCCCGGGATGATGCTCGGGGTGGCGAACGCCTCGTTGGTGAACCTGCTGTTGAGGGTCGACGGTGACCATCCCAGCAGGGGGCCGGCTCAGCCGGGCGCCCCGCATCCGGGCCGGACCAGCAGCACCGAACCGTCGCCGACCTCCGGGACCGCCTCGTAGCCGATCTTCTCGAGTTGCCCCGGCAGCTCCGCGAAGTGGGCGAAGCGCTGCTCGGATATGCGTATGAATGCACAGACCCCGGGCTCACCGGCTGCTTCGAGGAGGGTCGCGGCGTCGTAGCGTCCCTGTTCACGGCGCAGCATCGACGGGTCCACCAGGTCATCGGTGGTGCGGTTCGAGGATCGCCAGACGACCCCTGGCTCGTCGCTGAGCACGAGCGAGCCATCCGGCAGCTCCGACAGGGCCACGAGGAGCTGTTCCCTGGTGCCGGTGTACTCGCCCGGGTCGAGAAGGCCGTCGAGTTGGACGAACACGAGCGGCAGGGCGAGCACGGCTGCTGCGGCGGTGGTCCTCGCCGGCGGCCGGTAGAGGCCGATCAGCAGAGCCAGCGGAATGCTCATGGCCGCGACGTGTGGGCGCCACAGGGGGCTCACCACCACGACCAACCACACCGCGGTGGTGGCCAGCCAGGCCGTGACCAGGAGGCGGTCGGAGGGAATCCAGTCGGCTCCGGAGCCGCTCCAGCGCTGCGCGGACCACCACGACTCGTCATTGCGGGAGGGGCCGGTGCTGGTCAGGCGCCGCAGCGAGTCGCTGCCCGCACGGGACAGCACCGCGCAGACCAGCACGACCGCGGCGAAGAACAACAGTGCGAGGTCGCGGTCCCACATGGTGCTGAGGAGCTTTCCCGCCGCAGCCGGTACGTCCCTGTCGGCGGCAGCGTCCGTCCGGTAGCGCACCGACTGGTCCCACACCTCCGACAGGCCGAAGGGCACGCTCACCGCGGCGAAGACCGCAACGGCACAGACCACGGCCAGCGCACCCCGACCCAGGGCGCTCCATGCGACACGACCACGCCTCGCTGCCGAGGCGACCGGGGCGGCCAGGACCAGTCCGACCACCACGAGCACCGGGGCCTCCAGCGACTTCGTGCAGAGCACCGCGCCGGTGGCGAGCCCGAGCAGGACCGCCCGCAGGGTTCCCGGTCGGTCGCGCATGCGCAGCGAGAGCCACACCGTGGTGATGGCGAACGCCAGGGCCGGCCCGTCCGCTGCCAGCGGTCCCGTCACCCACATGAAGGCCCCTGAGGTGGCCACGAGCGCTCCGGCGAGGATCCCACCCAGGCGGTCACTGCAGCGGCGTGCCACGACGTATGTCACCACGACAGCGGTCACCCCCGATGCAACCGCGAGGACACGGGTCGAGTCGAGGTTGCGGCCACCGAGCAGGTCACCGAGCCACACCAGTGGCAGGAACAGCGGACCCTGGCTCGAGAACACGTCCCGGAAGGGCACGCCGCCGTTGCGCATCGCGATCGCCGACAGTGAGAACACCCCGTCGTCGAAGGTGAGCCCGCGTTCGGCGAAGTAGGCCGGGAGGCGCAGCACGAGCGCGGCCAGCCCCAGCAGGAACGCGTCGAGCAACCTGCCCCTCGACTCTCCGGAGCGGTCCTGTTGGGTTCCGGGGATGCTCGGGGAGTCCTTCATGCGGTGATCCAGTGGGGCGTCGCGGCGCCGGCCGGTGCGGGACCGCAGAGGTTATCCCCGGTGAGGGGCCGAGGCTCCGTCGCCGCTCCCGGCAGTGCGCGGACACGTCACGGCACCGCGCTAGCCTCGCGGAAACCGTCGTCAGGAGGCGCAGTGGCCAAGCACATCTTCGTCACCGGAGGGGTCGCGTCCAGCCTCGGCAAGGGCCTCACCGCATCTTCGTTGGGCAGGCTCCTCAAGGCCCGTGGCCTACGGGTGACGATGCAGAAGCTCGACCCCTACATCAACGTGGATCCGGGGACGATGAACCCCTTCGAGCACGGCGAGGTGTTCGTCACCGAGGACGGTGGCGAGACCGATCTCGACCTCGGCCACTACGAGCGTTTCATCGACGAGAACCTGACCCGTGACTCGAACGCCACCACCGGGTCGATCTACTCGGCGGTGCTCGCGGCGGAACGTCGAGGGGAGTACCTCGGCCGCACGGTCCAGGTGATCCCCCACATCACCGACGAGATCAAGCGGCGGATATCCCGCCTGGCCGTCGACGGGACCGACGTCGTGATCACCGAGATCGGTGGCACGGTGGGAGACATCGAGATCCTTCCGTTCCTGGAGGCGATCCGGCAGTTCCGCCTCGACATCGGGCGGTCCAACGTCTGCTACGTGCACGTGACCCTGGTGCCCTTCATCGCTCCCTCGGGAGAGCAGAAGACCAAGCCGACGCAGCATTCGGTGACCGAGTTGCGCAGTCGGGGCATCCAACCGGACGCCATAGTGTGCCGTTCGGAGGCCGCCATATCCGGCGACCTCAAGCGGAAGATCTCCTCGTTGTGCGACGTGGAACCCGAGGCGGTGGTCAACGCCGCCGATGCCGACAGCCTCTATGACATCCCGCTGGTGATGCACGACGAGGGGCTCGACGCGGTGGTCTGCAGGATCCTCGGCCTTGACGCGGGTGAACCCGACCTGGCGGAGTGGCGCGCCCTGGTCGAGAAGGTGAACTCGGCGGATTTCCCGACCCGCATCGGGATCGTGGGCAAGTACGTGAGCCTTCCGGATGCATACCTGTCCGTCGTCGAGGCGCTCAATCACGCCGGGTTCGCCCACGGCTGCGACGTGCAGCTCGAATGGGTGCAGGCCGAGGACGTGGAGGGCCTGCTGGCCCGCGGCCGCCTGGGCGAGCTGGACGGGATCGTGATCCCCGGAGGTTTCGGCGAGCGAGGAGTGGAGGGCAAGGTGGCTGCGGCCGCGTACGCCCGGGAGAACGACGTGCCGTGTCTGGGCCTGTGCCTGGGGATGCAGGTGATGACCATCGAATGGGCTCGCAACCGTCTCGGACTGGCCCAGGCGAACTCCACGGAGTTCGATCCATCCACCCCGCACCCGGTGATCGACCTGATGGACTCCCAACAGGACGTCACCGACAAGGGCGGCACGATGCGCCTGGGGGCGCAGATCGCCCAGCTCGAGGAGGACTCGTTGGTCGCACGGGCATACGGGACAACCGTGGTCTCCGAGCGTCACCGGCACCGCTACGAGTTCAACCCCATCTACCGCAGGCGCTTCGAGGGCTCCGGTCTGCGCTGCTCGGGCACCTCGCCCGATGGCAGGCTCGTCGAGTTCATCGAGCTCGAGGGGCACCCCTTCTACGTGGCAACCCAGGCCCACCCGGAGTTCAAGAGCCGGCCCACCCGGCCCGCGCCGCTGTTCGATGCCTTCATGGTCGCCGCCAAGGCTCGTTCCGAGGGTCGCAACCCCCACCTGTTGCCCACCGGCGAGGCCGACCAGGGTGAGGTGGGCGGCGCCGCCCACGACGGTGGGGGACTGGCAGCGGATGCCAGGGGCTGACGCCCGGGGCGGTTTCCGGCGCCTGGACAGCCGGACGCTGCACACCGGGCATGTGATCGAGTTGCAGGAGGTGCGCTTCAGCGCGCCGGACGGCACCGAGATCACACGGGACGTGGTGAGGCACCCCGGGGCGGTGTCGGTAGTGCCGCTGCTCGACAACGGAGAAGTTGTCCTGGTCGAGCAGTTCCGTGCCCCCTTCGCCGCCGAGATGCTGGAGATCCCCGCCGGCAAGCTGGACGTGGCCGGGGAGTCCCTGGAGGTCGCCGCCCAGCGCGAACTCGCCGAGGAGGTCGGCCTCCGTGCAGGTTCCCTGGAGCTGCTGGTGCGCTTCCACAACTCGATCGGATTCTGCGACGAGGAGTCCCACGTGTTCCTCGCCACCGAGTTGACCGAGGTTCCCCGGCACCGCCAGGGTCCCGAGGAGCTGGCGATGTCCGAGATCCGCATGACGCTGCCCGAGGCGCGCCGGGCGATCGCCGAGGGAAGGATCACCGACGCCAAGACGGTGCTCGGGATCATGTTCGCCATCGAGCGGGTCGAGGCGTGAGCACCGCGCGCCCTGCGGACACGGCTCCCCGCACGGGCGCGATGACGGCAGCACCGGAGCCGGGCGCAGCACTTCCGATCGAGTTCGAGGCCTTCCTCACGCACCTCGCGGTCGAACGCGGGCGGTCCGCACGCACGCTGTCCGCGTACCGAAGGGACCTCGCCCGCCTGGTCGCCTTCTGCAGCCGCAACGGCATCGATCCGCTCGGAGCCACTGCATCGGACCTCCGGGCATACAGCTCGTGGCTGGGCTTCTCCGGCCTGGCCCCGAGTTCCCGCACCCGGATGCTCGTCACGGTACGGGGGGTCTACCGCTTCTGCCACACCGAGGGATTCATCCCGGACGACCCGGGATCCGACCTCGAGACACCGCGCCGACCCGATGCGCTTCCCAAGGCGCTCGACCGCACGGAGGTCGAGGCGATCCTCGAGCTCGCGGCCACGGCGGCGGAGGGTGGCGACCCAGTGGCCCTGCGCGACCGGGCCCTGCTCGAGTTCCTCTACGGAACGGGTGCACGGGTCTCGGAGGCCTGCGGGCTGGGTTTCGGCGACATCGACATGGAGGCGTCGCTGGTCCGCCTTCTCGGCAAACGCGACAAGGAACGGATGGTGCCGGTCGGCCGACCCGCTCGCCGGGCGGTCGCGGAGTACCTCGACCGCGGGCGCCCGGCGATCCTGGCAGCGACGCCCCGGGCCCGGGGTGGGCGTGACCGCGCCGATGCGATCTTCCTCGGGGTTCGGGGAAACCGGATGTCCCGCCAGGCGGTCTGGGAGGTGCTGCGACGTCACAGCCTCCGGGCAGGCATCAGCTCGGAGGTCTCGCCGCACGTGCTGCGCCATTCCTGTGCCACCCACATGCTCGAGGGTGGAGCGGACATAAGAATCGTGGCCGAGATGCTCGGGCACGCATCGGTGAGCACGACGCAGATCTACACCCGGGTGGCCAACGACCTGCTGTTCGAGGCCTACGCCAGTGCCCATCCGCGCGCCGGGCGTTCGCTCACAGGCCCGGAGCGCTCCGGGACGGGTGCCGAACCGTGGCCCACCGGGGTCCGGTGAAGCTCCAGCCGGCACACCGTGCCAGACGATTCCTTGCCTCCCTCTGGCCCGCCGCGGTGGATCCCCGGGACCTCGAGTGGTCCGCGAACTGGTTGACCGAACGCGAACGGGTGCTGTTCGGTCGCATGCGCGGGGCCGACAGGGCGCACTCGATGGCGGTTGCGCGTTCGCTGGAGGCGCACTACCTGGGTCTCGGTGAGGAACCGCCGGGATGGGTCATGGCAGCGGCCCTGCTCCACGACGTGGGCAAGACCGTGCCCGACCTGGGCACCTACGGCAGGGTGGTGGCGACACTGTCGGGCTGGGTGGGTGGGGCCGACATGGCCGAGCAGTGGGCGGACACCACCGGTTTCACCCGCAAGGTCGGTCTCTACCTCAAGTACCCGGAGCTGGGGGCCGATCTGTTGGCCGTAGCCGGGAGTGACGAGCGGGTCGTGGCATGGGCCCGTGAGCACCACCTGCCGGCGCAGGACTGGTCGGTCCCCGCGGCAGAGGGCGAGCTGCTGGCCGCGGCCGACGACGGCCGCCTCTGAGCCCCCGCAGCGCGACCGGGGCGGGGTTCAGCCTCCGCTGAGCAGACCTATGTGCTCGGTTGCCCGCCGCAGCACCGGCACCGCCACCGTCCGGGCCTTGTCGGCGCCCGCTGCCAGTGCCCTGGAGGTCTCACCGGGGTCGGCACGCAACTCGGCGAGGCGCTGCTGGATCGGTTCGAGAAGTGACACCACCGCCTCGGCGGTGTCGTTCTTGAGCGGGCCGTACTGGTCGTAGCGCTCGGCCAGCGCCTCGGGGTCGTCCCCGGTGCAGGCGCCGAGGATGCCGAGCAGGTTTGAGACCCCTGGCTTGGCCGCCGGGTCCCAGCGCACCTCGTTGTCGGAGTCGGTGACCGCCCGGCGCAGCTTCTTCGCCGTGACCGCAAGGTCGTCACCCAACAGGATGGTGCCGGCGTCGGACTCGGCGGACTTCGACATCTTGTCGGTGGGGTTCTGCAGGTCCATCACGCGAGCCGCGGTCGGGGGGATCACCGCCTCGGGCAGTATGAAGGTCTCACCGAATCGGGCGTTGAAGCGCTCTGCAACGTCGCGGGTCAACTCGATGTGCTGGCGCTGGTCCTCTCCCACCGGCACCTCCTCGGTGTCGTAGAGGAGGATGTCAGCCGCCTGCAGCGCGGGGTAGGTGAACAGGCCCGCCGATATGAAGTCCCGCTGGCGGGCGGACTTGTCCTTGAACTGCGTCATTCGGTTCAGCTCGCCGAAGCTCGTGTTGCACTGCAGGATCCAGGCCAGCTCGGCGTGTTCGTGCACATGGGACTGCACGAAGAGCGTCGTTGCCTCGGGGTCGAGCCCACAGGCCATCAGCACCTGGGCGAGCTCGAGGGTCCGGGAACCAACTTCGCCGGGGGCGGTGGCCACCGTGAGCGCGTGCAGGTCGACTATGCAGAACACGCCCTCGCTGCGGTGCTGCATCTCCACCCAGTTGCGAACGGCCCCCAGCAGGTTGCCGAGGTGCAGGTCGCCGGTTGGCTGGATTCCCGAGAAGACGCGTGTCACGGCCCGGCATGCTACCGATGGCACGAGGGGTCAGGGCGAACCGGTTTCGGCCCGTGCGGCGCCTCCCGCCAGCGCGATTCCCGGTGCCCGTCCCGGCCCGGCGGCGAAATCACAAGCGTGTAATCCCGCACCCGGTGCGCGCTAGGATGGGCACGTGGCCTATGACGTCCAGACCCCGGTGTTCGAGGGGCCCTTCGACCTGCTGTTGCACCTGATACTGCGGGAACAGGTGGACCTCTACGAGGTCGACCTGGCCCCGATCGTGGATGCCTACCTGGAGCACCTGCAGCAGATGGAGGCCCTCGATCTCGAGGTGGCCACGGAGTTCCTCCTCATAGCAGCGACCCTGGTGGAGCTGAAGACCAAGCGGCTCCTGCCCGACGACCCGGACGTGGACCTCGATGACGAGCTCGCGCTCTGGGAGGAGCGGGACCTGCTCCTGGCCAGGTTGCTCGAGTGCAAGACCTTCAAGGACGCGGCGCGGATGCTCGCCTCTCTGCACAACACGGCCGCCCGGTCGGTTCCGCGGCGCTGCGGCCCCGACGAGCGCTACGTCGAGTTGACCCCCGACCTGCTCGAGGGGATCGGCGCCGAGGACCTGCGCGACGCGTTCGTGCGTGCGTGCACCCCACGGCCCGAACCGCGCATCGACCTGTTCCACGTGGCACCGATCAAGGTGTCGGTCATGGACACGGTGGGGCAGCTCCTCAGGGAACTTCCCGGCTCACCCCGGGTGTCGTTCCGCGAACTGACATCCCAGCTGGTGGAGCGCATGGAGGTGATCGTGCACTTCCTGGCCGTGCTCGAGTTGTTCAAACAGGGTCTGGTCGACCTCCAACAGGCGGGGAACTTCGGTGACATAGAGGTGCTGTGGCAGGGTGGCGACGAGGTTGCGAGCGGTGCCCTGGAGTTGGTGGATGCCTACGATGGATGATCGGGCCGAGGAGGCGACCGAGCCGGGGAACGCCGACACCTCAGGGCCGGGCCGTGACCTCCGGAGGATCCTCGAGGCGATCATCATGGTTGCCGAGGAGCCGGTGCAGGCCCGGCTGCTCGGGGAACTGACCGAGGTGTCGCCGGCGATCGTCACGACGACCCTCGAGGAGATGTCGCAGGCCTACCGCGACGAGGGTCGGGGCTTCGTGCTGGTGGAGGTCGCCGGAGGCTGGAGGTTCCAGAGCGACGAGTGGGCGGCGCCCTACGTGGAGCGTTTCGTGCTCACGGGCCAGTCGGCGAGGCTGTCGGCGGCTGCACTCGAGACGCTCGCGATCGTGGCCTACAAGCAGCCCATCAGCCGGGCCCAGGTGGCGGCGATACGCGGGGTCAACGTGGACGGCGTCATGCGCACGCTCTCACAGCGCGGCTACATCGTCGAAGTGGGTCAGGACCCCGGCCCCGGCCAGGCGACCCTGTTCGGGACCACCCGTGAGTTCCTCGAACGACTGGGTCTCAGGTCTCTCGAGGAGCTCCCGTCGCTCGGCGACTTCATCCCCGAGGCCGAGGTGGTGGAGATGCTCGAAGCCGGTCTGCGCATCGAGGACGACCCGGGTGAGCCCACTGCCCCTGCCGAGGCGGGTTCGACGGCGGGCGGAGACACCAGGGCGTGAGCCGGGACACCTCCGCGAACCCGGAGGGCGAACGGCTCCAGAAGGTCCTGGCCAGGCGTGGCCTCGGAAGCAGGCGCACCTGTGAGGAACTGATCGCCCAGGGCAGGGTCACCGTGAACGGCGCAGTCGCGTCGCTGGGCCGGAGGGTGGAGCCCGACACCGACGTGGTCGCGGTGGATGGGACGGTCGTGGCCATCGACCCGTCACTGGTGCACTGGCTGCTCAACAAGCCCGCCGGGGTCGTCACCACGGCTTCTGACACACATGGCCGTTCCACGGTGCTCGACCTGGTTCCCGGCGAACCGCGCGTCCACCCGGTGGGCCGTCTCGACAAGGACACCGAGGGGCTGCTGCTCCTGACCAACGACGGAACCCTCACCCAGCACCTGACCCATCCGAGTCACGGTGTGGAGAAGGAGTACCTCGCAGAGGTTCGGGGAGTGCCGACCCCGGGAGCGGTGAGGGCGCTTCGCGAGGGCGTGGAACTCGATGACGGGCCGACCCATCCCGCGAAGGTCACCAAGGTCGGTGACCACGGGCTGCGGATCGTGATCCACGAGGGCCGCAACCGCCAGGTCCGGAGGATGTGCGACGCGGTCGGGTTCCCGGTGCGACGCCTGGTGCGCACGCGCATCGGGCCGTTGCGCGACCCGAAGCTGCCCCCGGGGGGCTGGCGGCACCTCACGCCGGAGGAGTTGGCAGCCCTGGAGATCGCCGCGTCCGGTGGCCGCCGGGGAGATGGCGCTCCGGGACGCCGCGGGTAGCCTTCGGTCGATGTCCCAGAAGATCCGGGCGCTGCGCGGTGCCACGACCCTCGAGGTCGACGACGAGAACCACATGGTCGAGCGGGTGAGGACCCTGCTCTCGGAGATGATGGAGCGCAACGAGGTCGACCACGACGACCTCGTGTCGATCCTCTTCAGTGCCACCAACGACATCCACGCAGCCTTTCCGGCGCTTGCAGCACGGCGGATGGGCCTCGGTGACGTCCCCCTCATGTGCAGCCAGGAACTAGACATCGACGGCGCGACCCCACGCTGCATCAGGGTGATGATGCACCTGTACTCCCAGCGGGCACGCGAGGAGATGCGCCACGTGTACCTGGAGGGTGCCCGCGGCCTGCGCGACGACCTCCCGGAGTGATGCAGTGACAACGCAGACCCATGCCGGCGGGACCACACAGCGGCGCGCCGCGTTGGTGGGTACGGGCCTCATCGGCGGCTCGGTCGGACTGGCGTTGCGGTCGCTGGGCTGGCACGTGACCGGGACCGACGAGGACGCCACGGTCCTGGCCCGGGCGGTGGAGGTGGGCGCGGTGGACGCCACCGGCGTCGACCCGGATGCGGAACTCACGGTGGTGGCCACCCCGGTCTCGACCGTGGCGCAACTCGCCCGACAGGCGCTCGAGCGCGGGGGAGTGGTCACCGACGTGGGCAGCGTGAAGGCGCCGGTGGTGGCCGATGTGGCCCACCCGCGCTTCGTCGGCGGGCATCCGATGGCCGGGTCCGAGGCACTGGGCATCGACGGGGCGAGAGCCGACCTGTTCAGCGGGGCCACCTGGGCGATCACCCCCGATGACCACACCGACCCGGCCGCGCTGAGCCTGGTGCACGGGGCTGTTCGCTCGATGGGAGCCGAGGTGGTGACCCTGGATCCCCTCCAGCACGACCGGCTCGTGGCCACCGTGTCACACGTGCCACACCTGACAGCGGCAGCGCTCATGGGAGTCGCCGAGCGCCGCTCGGCGGAGCACCCCGCGCTCAAGCGCCTCGCAGCGGGCGGGTTCCGTGACATGACGCGGATCGCAGCCGGGGATCCCCGGATCTGGATCGACATCTGCAACGACAACTCCGAGGCCATCTGCGAGGTGCTCGACGGCCTCGTCGAGTCGTTGTCGGAGTTGCGTTCGATCGTCGAACAGGGCGACTCCGGGGAACTGCTCGAACGTCTAGAGGTGGCCCAGGTCGCCCGGCGCAACCTTCCGGCGGGAGCTCCCGATCCCGAACACCTCGTGGAGGTCAGGGTCGAGGTCACCGACCGGCCCGGTGAGCTCGCCTCCATCACCACCCTGGCCACCGAGGCGGACATCAACGTCTATGACATCGAGGTGGTCCACGCCGCCGGCGCTGCGGCGGCCACGTTGATCCTCGTGGTGGCCGAACGGGATGCCGGAGCGCTCAGCTCGGCCCTCGAGCTCAGCGGCCGAAGGCCCGGAGTGCAGCCCCTCGGGGAGGCCTGATGCCACCGGCGCGCGACGAGGGGCCGGCGACGCGGGGTGCCGCGGGTTCGGGCAGGCTGCCCGACCCCTTCGAGGTGGAGCCCCTGGCGGCGCCTCCCGACGCGGAACCCCGGCTGCCCGGTTCGAAGTCCATCACCAATCGTGCGCTCGTGTGTGCAGCCCTGGCCGAGGGCACCTCGGTGTTGAGTGGCGCGTTGGTCTCCGATGACACCGAGGCGATGTCGGAGTGCCTGGGCCAGCTGGGTGTGGCGTGCCGTGTCGGGGAGCGCGACGGCTCCGGGACGGTGCAGATCGTCGTGGAGGGCACAGGAGGGTCCCTGCGGTCCGGGGGTGCCGTGCTGGATGCCCGACTGTCGGGGACCACCAGCCGCTTCATCGCTCCCGTGGCGGTGCTCGCCGGGGGTACCCGGGTGCTGGACGGGGCCGAACCGTTGCGGCGCCGTCCGATGGCCGACCTGCTCGTCGCACTCGGCGAGCTCGGAGCGGAGGTCGTCCCACTCGGCGACCCCGGTTGCCTTCCGGTGGAGCTGCACGGTGGGACCACGGGAGTGCAGGGAGGGGAGGTTTCCGTGCGCGGCGACGTGTCGAGCCAGTTCCTGAGCGGGCTGTTGCTCGCAGCCCCCGCGATGCGCGACGGCCTGCGGGTGCGGGTCGTGTCCGAACTGGTCTCGCGCCCCTACGTCGACATGACCGTTGCTGTCATGCGTTCCTTCGGGGCGGACGTGTCCCTCGACGATCCTGCGGGAGGCCCGCTGGTCATCGAGGTCGCTCCCGGTGGCTACCGGGCACGGGAGTTCGCGATCGAACCGGATGCGTCGGCCGCGTCGTACTTCTTCGCGCTGGCAGCTGCGGGAGCCGGTCGGGCACGCGTCGAGGGCCTCGGCACCTCCTCGTTGCAGGGGGACCTCGCGTTCGTCGACGTGCTCGCCTCGATGGGGGCCTCGGTGGAGCGGGCCACGGGCCACACCGAGGTGCGCGGCACCGGCCAGCTGCACGGAGTGGAGGTCGACATGGTCGACATCTCCGACACCGCTCCCACCCTTGGCGCCATCGCCCCCCTGGCCACCGGCCCCGTCACGGTGCGCGGCATCGGCTTCGTGCGGGGCAAGGAGACCGATCGGATCGCCTCGGTCGTCACCGAGTTGGAGCGCCTGGGAATCGATGCTTCGGAGTCCGCTGACGGCTTCACGGTGCGGCCGGGACGACCCTCGCCAGCGGTGGTCTCCACCTACCACGACCACCGCATGGCGATGAGCTTCGCGGTGCTCGGCCTTCTCACCGGGGGGGTGTCGATCGCTGATCCCCACTGTGTCGACAAGACGTTCCCGGGTTTCTGGGACGCGATCGAGTCGCTCCGGGGCGAGGTGTCACACGACCCGGCTCCATAGGATTGGCCCATGATCGTGATCGCGATAGATGGCCCGGCGGGGTCCGGGAAGTCAACGGTGGGACGGCGCCTCGCCGAGCGGCTGGGGCTCACCTACCTCGACACGGGCGCCATGTACCGGGCGGTCGCCTTCGCCGCCATCCGCCAGGGGCTCGACCCCGAGGATCGCGACCGGGTGGCAGCGCTGGCCCGCGCGGTGGACATCGTGGTCGACGACTCCGGTGTGCGCGTGGACGACATCGACGCGACGGTGGAGATCCGCGGTCCGGAGGTGACCCGTGCGGTCTCGGTCGTGGCGGCCAACCCCGAGGTCCGCACGGAGCTGCGCGCCAGGCAGCGTGCGTGGGCGATCGAGCGCGGCGGTGGTGTGATCGAGGGGCGTGACATAGGCACGGTGGTCTTCCCGGACGCGTTGTTGAAGGTCTACCTGACCGCTTCGCCCGAGGTGCGTGCGTCGCGGCGGGCCAAGGAGATGACCGACCTCGACTACGACGAGGTGGCGGCCGACATCGCCCGCCGGGACGCCGCGGACTCGGGGCGTGCCGACAGCCCGTTGGCCACCGCGGGTGACGCGGTGACCCTGGACACCTCCGACATCGGCATCGAGGCCGCGGTGGACGAACTCGTGGGGCTCGTGGAGCGGCGCCGGACCGAACTCGCAGGGCCCGGAGGTACCCCGGGCGGGGCCGGCTGATGTCCACCAACGGTGACCGCGGCGGCGCGGAGGCTGCACACCTGCGCCAGGTGACACCCCTGGGCAACTTCCTCTACCGGTTCCTGCGTGGCCTGGGTGTCGTGCTGGCCAAGGTGCTCTGGCGCTTCGAGGTGACCGGCCGCGACCGCCTTCCAACGGTGGGGCCGTTCATCCTGGCACCGGTGCACCGATCGTATGTCGACTTCCTCGTGGCAGCCATGAGCGTGCCGAGGCGGATGCGCTTCATGGCCAAGGACTCGCTGTGGCGGGCACCACGGTTCGGGCGTTTCCTCGAGTCGGTGGGCGCATTCCCGGTGGACCGGACCGGCGCCGACCGCACGGCGCTGCGCAGGGCCGAGGAGGCCGTGGCCGGGGGAGAGCCACTGGTCATGTTCCCCGAGGGCCGACGCCAGGAGGGCTCCGAGATCGCCGAGATGCAACAGGGGCCCGCGTTCGTGGCGTGCCGCAACCGGGTGCCGATCGTGCCGGTCGGCATCGGTGGGTCCGACAGGGCGATGCCGATCGGATCCAAGATGGTGAGGCCCGCGAAGGTGCGGGTCGTGATCGGCGAACCGATATACCCGGACGTTCCGGTCGAGGGCAGGGTGCCCCGCCGGATCGTGGCCGAGACGACCGAGAGGCTCCGCGCCGAACTGCAGGGTCTCTACGACGAGGTGCGCGACTGACAACTCGAGGCCCGGCGGCGCCGACGCTGCTGGTGGGCAACCGGGCGCCGGCTACACGGCGAGCGCCACCCCGACCCAGATCGCGGCCGCACCGAACAACGAGCTCATCGCCCCGCCGATCGCCAGCATCGCCTTGTTGCCATTGGCGAACTGGTGGATGAGTGCCCCGAGTCCCGACAGGACCACGACCAGGAGCTTGATCTCGATCTCGGGGTGCGGGATGGCGTCGAGGGGCACTTCGAGCACCCCCCAGAGGCCGGTCACGACCGCCACGCCGTAGGCGGGCCAGGCCATGCGGTTGAACGCCCTGGCCACCTGTCGCGGGGCGTCGTCCCCCATGCCACGCACCGTCGGGAGGATGCCGGCGATGGTGAACTGCCCACCGACCCAGATGGCCGCAGCACTGACGTGGAGGAACAAACGGAGTGTGTCGATGCTCAGCACACCGCCGATGATGGCTTCCGGGAGCCGGTGGGTCCCAGTTCAGGCCAGTTCGGCGAGCACCTGGGATGCGCCCCGCTTGCGGTCGTTCACCGGGGGGATGGCCGTGGGATCGGCTCCGAGCCCGACGCTCCCGACGACGTCGATCGCACCCAGCAGCTCCCGCAGTGAGCGCGGCGGCGGGAAGTACTCCTCCTCGTCGGTGACGCGGACCTCCTCGACCCCTTCGGTGGGGGAGAGGGCCTCGATGACCGAGAGCACCAGTTCCTCGGGCGCTGAAGCACCCGCGGTCACCCCGACGGTGCCACGGAGGTCCCGGGGCAGTTCCCCGGCGGAGTTGATGCGCAGCACCCGGGGAGAGCCGGCCTCGAGTGCCAGCTTCTCCAGCGCACGGGTGTTCGAGGAGTTCGCCGAACCGATGACCACCACGGCGTCACAGCGCGAGGCGATCTCGAGCAGGGCGGTCTGTCTGTTGGTGGTCGCGAAGCACAGGTCGCTGCGGCCGGGCATCCAGGTCTCGGGAAACCGCTCGCGGGTGGCCTCGGCCACGTCGGCCCAGTCGCGGTGCGACAGCGTTGTCTGGGCGAGCAGTGCAACCGGGGTTTCCAGTGCCGGAAGGGCCTCGACCTCCTCGATGCTCTCCACGCGGTGGATGGCCCGGGGAGCCACCGCCATCGTCCCCACGGCTTCCTCGTGGCCCTCGTGGCCCACGTAGACGATGTCGTAGCCCTTGGCCGCACGGGTCTTGACCTCGTGGTGGACCTTGGTGACGAGCGGGCACACCGCGTCGACCACGAAGCCACCGGTGTCGCGTGCGGCCTGCACTACCTCCGGTGCGGAGCCGTGGGCCGACAGCATGATCGGGCGCCCGGGTGGGACGTCGGCGATGTCGTCCACGAAGACCACGCCCAGGTCCTCGAAGCGCCGCACCACGATCTGGTTGTGGACGATCTCGTGGTAGCAGTACACCGGGGCCTCGAAGGCGCGAACCATCCAGGCAAGGGCCTTGATCGCCATCTCGACGCCTGCACAGAACCCCCGGGGTGCAGCAAGCAGCACCTTGGCGACACCGGGGCCACCCTGTGGGGCCGTGTCCACCGGTTCGCCGGGTGCGTTCTCGGTCCGGTCCGCGGCGCTGCCCACGAGACCGAGGCTACAGGGTGCCCGCTTCGCTGCCGGGCCGCCCTCAGGGGTCGTGGCGGTACACGAGCACGTCGTCGAAGTTCGCGAGCACCGCATCACCCAGTCCGACCGGTTCGGAGTCGAGCCCTGCCCGCAGGCGCATCTCCGCGGTGAGGAAGTGCCGCACCTCGTCCCACACCTCGGGGCCCGCGGCGTTGGGTGGCCGGCGGCATCCGTCGTCGCCCAGTGCGAGCAGCGAGTCGGGGATCGGCAGGCCGGTCGTCCGGGCGATGGCGGCTATTCCGCCGTCTCCGATCTCGCAGAGCTCCGTGAAGGCGTTGTTGTGGCCCGAGCGGTCGAGTTCGATCAGGCGCCTGGGTCCCGCGGTGTAGGTGAAGCCGGTGCGGGCGTTCGCCACCGCGGCGATGTTGTCGCCGCGTGCGGCGATCCAGGTCACGGACTTGCCGGGCGGAAGCACCGGGGCGTCCCCAGCGATGAGGCTCAGTTCCGAGATGCCCGAGGCCATCGGCACCGCGGCGGCCACGTCGTCACGCTCCAGGAGGCGGATCGAGGTCCCTCCACCGGCGGAGTGCCCGAAGGCCAGCACGTCCGAACCGTCGATCACACCCTCGAGCGGACCGCCGGGCTCCGCGTTGGCACTCCGGGCGGCCTCGATGGCTTCGTCGGCGACGTCGGTGTCGGAGCGGGGCTGGGCGACCGCATCGCCGAGGACCGAGGCCAGACCGCGCTCGAGGTAGTCCGGGGCGATCACCACGAACCCCCAGGACGCGAGGTGCGTGGTCAACTCGGTGCTGGTGAGACGGAACCCGGCGAAGCCGTGCGAGAACAACACGAGCGGGAACGGCCCCTCCGGGGATGGAGCGACGTCGCGCACCGCCGCGGTCTCATAGGGAGGGTCGACCTCCGGGTCGAGCAGTTCCTCCAGCCATCCGGCGACGAAGTCACGCACGTAGTAGGTGTCGCGGGGCTGTCCTGCAACCGCTTCTGGGGATGCGGGGTACCAGAGCTCCATGTCACGATCGCCCAGCGAGATGGTCGTGACCCCGACACCGTGGGGTCCGGGCCCGACGTAGGCGGCTTCGCCTGCCCGGGGAGCATCGTCGGGAGACGGCCCGGTGGCGGGCTCCGGCGGAGGTGGTGCACAGGCTGCGAGCACCGCCGCGGCGGCGACCACCAGCGCGGCGAACCCCGGGTGCAGTCGTGTTGCGCGTCTCGTTGCTGTCCCGTCGGAGGCCATGGGGCGGATTCTTCCACGAACGGGACCGTGGCCGTCGGGGCGGTAGCCTTGGGAGCCTTGCGCGCAGCGGTTGTCTCCTCGGTCGCGCCCGGGTCGCCGGCCGAGCAAGCCGGAGTGGCAGCGGGTGACGAACTCCTCTCGGTGTCGGGCCGTCCCGTGCGCGACGTCATCGAGTACCGCTGGCTGACCGATGACGACGAGGTCGAGCTCGAGGTGCGCCGGGGTGGTCTCGAAGTGGTCCTGGAGGTGTGCAAGCCCGCCGGCACCCCGCTCGGGATCGAGGTCGACTCGCCGGTGTTCGACGAGGTGCGCACCTGTGACAACCACTGCGAGTTCTGCTTCATCTACCAGCTGCCCCCGGGGATGCGCCGGAGCCTCTACCTGAAGGACGACGACTACCGGCTCTCGTTCCTGTACGGGAACTTCACCACCCTCACCCGCTTCACCGAGGCGGACCTGGAACGGGTCGTGACCGAGGGGCTCTCCCCGCTGTTCGTGTCGATCCACGCCACCGACCCGGACCTGCGAGCAGAGATGCTGCGCAACCGTCGGGGAGCGATGAGCCTGCGCTGGTTGCGGGCCCTGCTGGACCACGGTGTGGAGGTGCACGGCCAGGTCGTGGTGTGTCCGGGGCGCAACGACGGCGTGGCCCTCGAGGAGACCTTCACCGGGATACTCGAGGAGTACCCGGAACTCGCCGACGTAGCGGTCGTGCCCCTCGGGGTCAGCCGTTTCAACCCCGAACCGGCGATGCGCCCCCACACCCGCGATGAGGCCGCCGCGGTGCTCGACGCCGTCGAGGAGGCACGGGTGATGTTCACCGAGGTGCTCGGCCACCCGATGGTCCACGCCGCGGACGAGTACTACCTGCTGGCGGGCCGTGCGTTCCCCGATGCCGAGGGCTACCGCGGTTTCGGGATGCACGAGGACGGCATCGGCATGGCCCGGGCTTTCGAGATCGAGTTCTCCGGTGAGGTCTCCGAGGGCATCGGTGTGCAACCCGGGTTCTTCGACTGGGTGGATGCCGCCCCGGCCCATGGCTACCGGGCGCCGCGAACGAATGGCTCGGAATCCGGTCTGAGGATCGCGCCTCGGCGGGGTGCGCCGACGGGGATCCTCTCCGGGGAGCTGGGCGCCATGGTCCTCGAACCGTTGGTGGCATCGCTGGGTGACCCCGGGATCAGGGTCATCCCGGTGGAGAACACCTTCTTCGGGGGCAACACCGCAGTGACCGGGCTGATCGTGGGTGAGGACGTGGCACGCGTCCTGCGGAACCAACCGGAGGGGCACCGGTACCTGTTGCCCGACGTCTGTCTCTCGAAGGGTGTGTTCCTGGATGGCATGGCACCCGCGGAGCTGCCACGTCCGGTGGAGGTCGTGCGCAGCGACGGGGTGTCGCTGCGCCGGGCACTCGAGGCGCGCACCCATGCCACCCGACGGGCCGGCAACCGACGGGCCGAAGGGGTGCAGCATGGCTGAGCGAACGGGGGAGCTTCCGACCGTCGCGATCGTGGGACGGCCGAACGTGGGCAAGTCGACGCTGGTGAACCGGATCCTGGGTCGTCGTCAGGCGATCGTCCAGGAGCGCCCCGGGGTCACCAGGGACCGGCTGGAGGTCGAGACCAACTGGCGGGGGCGCGACTTCGCCCTGATCGACACCGGTGGCTGGCTGGCAGGTGGCTCCGCACTCGACCGGAAGGTCTCCGCCCAGTCGGAGGCCGCTCTCGAGGAGGCCGACGCGGTGCTGTTGGTCGTCGACTCGACCGTCGGGATCACCGAGGAGGATTCCCGGGTCGCTGAGCTGCTCCGCAGCCGCGGGGCCCCTGTGTTCGTGGTTGCCAACAAGGTCGACGACCCGGCCCACGAGGCGGGCATCTGGGAGTTCCTCTCCCTCGGTCTGGGCGAACCCCGAGCGGTCTCGGCACTCCACGGCCGGGGTACCGGGGACCTGCTGGACGACCTGATCGAGGCGCTCCCGGAGCCGCCGGAGCACCCCCCGGGACAAGCCGAGCCGTCCGACCGCAGCGACGCACCCGGGTTGGGGGCCGACCATGGCACCGACAGGGTGATGTCGGTCGCCCTGGTCGGCAGGCCGAACGTCGGCAAGTCGACGCTGTTCAACCGCCTGACCGGTTCGGAGCGCGCAGTGGTCCACGACATGCCGGGCACGACGCGCGACTCGATCGACACCGAGGTCGAGACCGAAGCCGGCCGGATCCGCTTCGTGGACACCGCCGGCATGCGGCGCAAGTCACGCATCGACGAGGACACCGAGTACTTCTCGATGCTGCGGGCGCTGCGCTCGGTGGATTCAGCCGACGTGGCCCTGCTGGTCATAGACGCAACCGAGGGAGTCACCCACCAGGACCAACGCCTGGCCGAACGCGTGGACGGCGCGGGGTGCCCGGTGGTCGTGCTGCTCAACAAGTGGGAACTCCTCGATGCCGAGGCGAGGGCCGAGGTGGAGGCCCAGGTGCAGCGCAGGCTGCACTTCCTGGGTGGGCCGGCGGTGCTCAAGCTCTCGGCACTGACCGGCAAGGGAGTCCACAAGCTGTACCCGGCTCTCGCCGGTTCGATCGACGCATACCGCACCCGCATACCGACCCGGGAGGTCAACGAGGTGCTCCGCCGGGCCCAGCAGGCACAGCCCGCCCCCCACGGTGCCCGGGTCATGTACGCGACCCAGGGGGCCACCGATCCGCCCACCTTCACGTTGTTCACCAACCGGGAGCTTCCGGCCAGCTACCTGCGCTACCTGGAACGCTCGATCAGGGAGGGATTCGGCCTGGGGGCCACACCGGTGAAGCTGCGCGTGCGGAGGCGGAGCTGATCTTGGGCCACACTTGTGGAGTGAATCCCAAGACACACCGAACCTCCCGCGCCCTGGCAGCGTCCCTCGCAGCGGTCCTCCTCCTCGCCGCGGCCTGCACCGATGACGGTGGGGGCGACGCCGACGGTGGGGGCGATGCCGCCGTGGCCGGCGAGCTGCACGAAGGGGCCCCCGAGGTGCCCGAGGAGTGCAGCAGCGAGGATTCCGGTGGCTCCGACTCGGATTCGGCAGCGGAGGGCGACCCGGCGGAGGACACGACCGACCCCGAGGTGGAGGCCGAGGTGGAACAGCGGGGTCAGCCCGACCCGGCCGAGCTGTTGGCCGAGATCGGTGACGAGGCGGGGCCTCTCGACCTGGTCGTGGGAACCGGTGACGAGGTGCTCGCCGACGGGGCGGTGACGATCCACTACAGCGTGATCAACCCCGCCGACAACAGCGAGCTCGAGAGCTCCTGGGCGGTGGGTGGCCCGGTACCGATCCCGGTGGCACAGGTGTTCCCGGCGTTCGCGGAGAACCTGGAGGGAATGCTGGTCGGCGGTCGCAGGGCCTTCCGGGTGCCCGCGGTCGACATCGTGGGTGACCCGCCACCCCCGGAGTCGGGACTCACCGCGGACGACGAGGTCGTGTTCGTCGTCGACCTCATCGCGGTGGCCGACAGCCTCCCCGGTGCGCCCGCCGTGGCGGAGACCGACGAGGAAGCCCTTGCAGCAGCCGAGGAACGCGGCGCACCCGAGGTGGAGGTGCCCGAGGGCAAGGCGGAGACCGAGGAGCTCATCTGGATCGATGACGTGGTCGGTGAAGGTGCGGTCGTGTGCCCGGGTGACACCGTGGTGGCGCACTACACAGGGATCCAGGCCAGCGACGGCGAGCAGTTCGACAGCTCCTGGGACCGCGGTGAGCCAAGCGAGTTCTCCCTCGACGGTGTGATCCAGGGCTGGACCGATGGCCTCGTGGGGATGAAGGTCGGGGGACGCCGCACCCTGGTGATCCCCCCGGACCAGGCCTATGGCGAGGACGACTCCGGCAGCAGCCCGAGTGGGGTACTCGTGTTCACGATCGACCTCGTGGGTGTCAGCTGACACGACCGGCCGGGAAGGGGCTTTGCTGATGGACCACGGTTCGCCGCGAGGGTCGCACGCCGAGATGCTCAGGGAGGCGGTGCGCCGCGCCCGGGAAGGGAACCTCGAGCGCGGCCGCGAGAAGCTCGAGTCCCAGAACAAGCTCTGGGTACGCGACCGGATCGACCTGTTGTGCGACCCGGGGACCTTCGTGGAGGACCAGCTGCTGGCCAACGCCCCCTACACGGAGTCGATGGCGAGCGACCTGCCCGCCGACGGTGTCGTCACCGGCGTGGGGGAGGTGCACGGACGTCCGGTGTGCGTCATGGCCAACGACCCGACGGTGAAGGCGGGGTCGTGGGGCGCCCGCACGGTCGAGAAGATCGTGCGGCTGACCGAGACAGCATTGCGCGACGAGTTGCCGGTGGTGTGGCTCGTGGACTCCGCCGGGGCGCGGATCACCGACCAGGTGGAGCTGTTCCCCGGACGCAGGGGAGCGGGGCGGATCTTCCGCAACCAGGTGGAGCTGTCCGGCATGGTGCCCCAGGTCTGCTGCCTCTTCGGCCCCTCCGCGGCCGGGGGTGCCTACATCCCGAGCTTCTGTGACATCGTGATCATGGTCGAGGGGAACGCCTCGATGTACCTGGGTTCGCCGCGGATGGCCGAGATGGTCATCGGTGAGTTGGCGAGCCTGGAGGAGACCGGCGGCGCCCGGATGCACGCCACGGTGTCGGGATGTGGGGACAACCTGGCCGTGGACGACGCTGACGCCATCGAACAGGCCCGTGAGTACCTGTCCTTCGTGCCCCAGCGTTGGACCGAGGACCCTCCCCGCTACGCCCCGAGGGCACCGGCGCGGGCGCTCGACGCTTCGATCGTCCCCGAGGAGGAGACCGCCGGCTACGACATGCACGACGTGATCGACGGGCTGATCGACGAGGACTCGCTGTTCGAGGTCAAGCCGCTGTTCGCCCCGGAGCTGATCTGTGCCTTCGGGTTGCTGGAGGGCCGCCCAATCGGGGTGGTCGCGAACAACCCGATGCACAAGGGCGGGGTGCTGTTCACCGATTCGGCGGACAAGGCCGCCCGCTTCATATGGCTGTGCGACGCGTTCGGCATCCCACTGGTGTTCCTCGCTGACGTCCCGGGGTTCATGATCGGCACCCACGTGGAGCGCGAGGGGATCATCCGTCACGGGGCGAAGATGATCACCGCGGTCTCCGAGGCGACGGTGCCAAAGGTGTCGGTGGTGGTCCGCAAGGCCTACGGAGCGGGGCTGTACGCGATGTGCGGGCCGGCGTTCGATCCCCTGGCGACGATCGCCATGCCGCCGGCGAAGATCGCGGTCATGGGTCCCGAAGCGGCGGTGAACGCGGTGTTCGCGAACAAGATCGCCGCAATCGAGGATCCCGAGGAGCGCGAGGCGTTCGTGGCCGAGCAGCGGCGGATATACGAGGAGGACGTGGACATGTTGCGTCTCGCCTCGGAGCTGGTGGTCGACGCGGTGCTCGAGTGGGACGAGCTGCGCCCCGAGTTGCACCGTCGACTGGTGCGGGCCGAGGGCAAGGACCGCACCTTCTCGCACCGCCGCCACGGAGTCCCGCCGGTGTGACTCCATCGGGCGCTGGTGGAAGAATCGGTACGTGAGATGCCCGAGTCCGCCCACCGCCACATCGAGGAGGGTGCGTCGTGCCCTGGTGTGAGGACTGCGAGCGCTTCTACACCCCTTCGACGTTGACCCCGCAGGGGGACTGCCCCTCGGGGCACCATGTTGCGGATCCGGATTCGGCGGTCCTCGTGCAGTCGACCGCACCCGGCCGCAACGACTCCGCGGGGCGCGAGAAGCGCAAGGTGAAGGCGCCGTGGCACTTCTGGGTGCTGGTTGCGGCGGTGGTGATCTACCTGGGCTGGCGCCTGGTCCAGGGAATCGCCTGGCTCCTGTCCTGAGCGGGCACCGGCCGCGACGCCGACGGCGGGCCGGCGTGGCCAAGGTGGGTTCTGGCGCCGCTCCACGCGGTGCGTGGCGGGCTTCGGCGCGGTGGTCCCGACGGACTACGCTGGGTCCTCCCCGGGCTGTGGCGCAGCTTGGTTAGCGCGCTTGACTGGGGGTCAAGAGGTCGGGAGTTCGAATCTCCCCAGCCCGACGGGCCGTAAGGCCAGTAGT